>DATABS010000091.1:0-32099 GCA_036259475.1 Acidimicrobiia bacterium
CGGGTGACGTTGTCTTCGGGGCAGAACTCGTCGTTGGCGGGCGGGTTACAGCCCCGGGTGACGTCGTTGTCGGCTAGCCATTCGATGTCGTCGTGGAAGATGTTGGAGTCGGGTACGTCGTTGAACTGGTGGGATGCCACCACCGCCAGGGGAGTGGCGATGAGCACCACTACGGCTATAGCCAGGGTGGTTAGGCGGCGTTTGCGGTCGGGTCCAGGCATGCTGGTCTCCTCCTATGTCGGCGACCTCAGTTGCGGTCGCTTCGGGTCTCTCCCTGCCCGATCGTCTGCTTCTGCCAAGGCTGGCAGGCTCCCCCGATCAGGTCACTGTGCCGACCTTACCGACAGCGCGTCGAGCGCGCGGCGAAAAGCCCCGGCTACGTTCGGCGCAGCGCCGGAAACTCGGACGTGTCGACCAGTTCGATGGGTGGCGCCGCTTCGGAGCGGGCGAATCCGAGCGGGATCCCTCGCCAAGAGGCTGGTCTCATCAGACCGGAGGAGATCATTCCGAGCAACGGTCCGACACCCAGGGCGAGGACGATCGTGCCCAAGCCGACCGGTCCTGCCCCGATCCAGGCGATTGCGCAGCAGGCCACGTCGAAGGTGGTGCGCAGTCCCGTCGTTCCCCAGTCGCCCCGGCTGGCCACGGCCTCGAAGAGAGTGTCGACCATCCCGGCAATGAATCCTGAGCTCAGGTACAACCAGATCCCGACAGCCATCGTCACCACGGCCACGACCAGGTACAACAGCGAGGCGAGCAGCGTCCCCGCCTCCGGGATCACCACCAGCATCACTCCCATGATCGGACCGAACGACAAGGAGTGGAGCAGGGTCCCGAAGCTGAAACGACCGCCGGCGCGCAAGATCAGCGTGATCCACACCGCCTGAAGGATCCAGGCTGTGGCCCAGAACGGAAACCCGAAACGGTCGGTCAGGGTGACCAGCAGCGCGTCGTAAGGCGCCGCGCCGACGGCGGACTGGATGCCAACGGTGGCGCCGAAGGACACGACCACAATGCCCGCCAGGTAACGGGCGAGCTGAGACAGAGTGATGCGCGGGATCGAGAAGGTCATTGGTGGTAGAGGCGACAATCGATGGTGGCGGGCTTCAGTATGGGTCAACCGGGACGGCGGGCTGGAATTCCCGCCGATATATCGGTCGCCCGACCTACCTTCTCGATCCCCAACTGTGATGATTTCTCAGGACTGAACCGCATCGTCATAGATGCGGGTTGGGCCTGAGAACCTCCGGATCGGCAACTCCTCTGCCGTTGACATAGGATGCAAGATCGACGACCAGTCGGAAGGAGCTCCATGACCCAGGCCATCGAGAATCTGCTCAGCGAAGACCGCACCTTCCCACCGTCATCCGAGTTTTCCGCCCAGGCCAACGCCCAGCCCGGCGTTCATGAAGAGGCGGCGAAGGACCCGCAGGGCTACTGGCTCGAGCAGGCCACGTCCCGGCTGACTTGGTTCACCGAGCCCTCGCAGGTGCTAGACGACTCCAACGCCCCGTTCTACAAGTGGTTCTCCGACGGAGAAATCAACGTCTCCTACAACTGTCTCGACCGGCACCTGACCGACCACGGCGATCAGGTCGCCTATCACTGGGTGGGTGAGCCGGGAGACACCCGCACACTGACCTACTCCGACCTGCACATGGAGGTGTGCCGGTTCGCCAACGCCCTCAAGTCGTTGGATCTCGAAAAGGGCGACCGGGTCGCCATCTACATGGGAATGGTTCCCGAGCTTCCCATCGCCATGCTCGCCTGTGCCCGCCTGGGGCTCATTCACTCGGTCGTCTTCGGTGGGTTCTCTTCCGACGCCCTCGCCAGCCGCATCATCGACGCGGACGCCCGGGTCGTGATCACCCAGGACGGCTCCTGGCGAGGAGGCAACGTCGTCCCGCTGAAAGCCAACACCGACGTCGCCCTCGCCCGCACCCCCGACGTGGAGAAGGTGATCGTCCTACGCCGCACGGAATCCGACGTTCACATGGAAGAGGGCCGCGACGTCTGGTGGCACGAACTGGTCGAGGGCCAGGACGTCGAATGTGAGCCGGTGTCACTCAACGCCGAGGATCCCCTCTACATCCTGTACACCTCAGGGACCACCGGGAAGCCGAAGGGAATCGTGCACACCCAGGGCGGCTACCTGACCGGCATCGTCACCACCCACTCCGATGTGTTCGATCTCAAGCCGGACACCGACGTGTACTGGTGCGCCGCCGACATCGGCTGGGTCACCGGCCACAGCTACATCGTCTACGGGCCGCTCTCCAACCGGACCACCGGGGTGATGTACGAGGGAGCGCCCAACTTCCCGGAGAAGGACCGACTGTGGCGCATCATCGAGGACTACGGGGTGACCATCTTCTACACCGCCCCCACCGCCATCCGGGCGTTCATGAAATGGGGCGACGAGTACCCGGCCGGCCGGGACCTGAGCTCATTGCGGCTCATCGGAACGGTGGGCGAGCCGATCAACCCGGAAGCCTGGATCTGGTATCACCACAACATCGGCGGGGAGAACTGTCCCATCGTCGACACCTGGTGGCAGACGGAGACCGGCGCCATCATGATCTCACCGCTTCCTGGCATCACAGCCACCAAGCCGGGGTCCGCCACGCTGCCCCTACCGGGGATCGAAGCCGATGTAGTCGACGACGACGGCAACTCGGTGCCGCTGGGCGGCGGAGGCTTCCTGGTCATCACCCGTCCCTGGCCCTCGATGGCCCGCACGATCTGGGGCGACGACGAGAGATACGTCGACGTCTACTGGTCGAGGTTCCCGGGCCGGTACTTCCCCGGTGACGGCGCCAAACGCGACGACGACGGCTACTACTGGTTGTTGGGACGCGTCGACGACGTGATGCTCGTCTCGGGGCACAACATCTCCACCATGGAGGTCGAGTCGGCTCTCGTCTCGCATCCGAAGGTGGCGGAGGCGGCCGTGATCGGACGCAAGGACGAGCTGACCGGCCAAGCGATCGCCGCCTTCGTCACCCTCCGGGGCGACGGTGTCGGCGACCAGGCTCTCATCGACGAGCTGCGACAGCACGTCTCCAACTCCATCGGTCCGATCGCCAAACCGGCCTCGATCGTCTTCACCGATGATCTCCCCAAGACCCGGTCGGGCAAGATCATGCGCCGGCTGCTCAAGGACATCTCAGAGAACCGCCAGCTCGGCGATGTGACCACCCTCGCCAACCAGGACGTGGTCGACGAGATCACCAACAAGGCGGCGACGGTCGCCGAGGACTGAGGGTTCAGCTTCGACCCGGTCCGTTCGTCCGGGTCCAGGGAGGCTCAGGTCAACCAGATCACAGTCACAAGCCAGGCACCGGCGATGAACAAGCCGGCGGTGAGTTCGATGCCGATGGCCAGGCCGACCGCCCGCAGCGAGGCGGTGGTCGAGGGCCAAGCCAGGTCGTGGCCCAACCGTTGCCGCTCCGCCAGGTAAGTGCCTCCCACGAAGCCGATCGGGGCTCCGATCACGGGGATGACGAAGAACCCGGCGATTGCGAGCGCCCCCGCCAGGTAGAGCGTCGAGCGGGGAATACCGGCGTCACGCAGCCGCCGGCCGGGGATCATGTATTTGAAGACCTGGCTGACCAGCGTCAGCACGACAGCGGCCGCGACGAGAGACCACGCCCAGGCGCCGCCCGTCAGCCCTGCCCACAGGATCACCGCTCCCACCTCGAGCAGGAGGCCGGGGAGGACCGGTAGAAGGATCCCGACGAGGCCGGCCAGGATCAGAAGGCCGATGATGAACTCGCCGATCGCATCCATAGGTCAGGGGATGCTACGCCACTAACCGGCCTGAGGACCTCCCGTGCAGGCCGTTTCCCCTGGGAACAGGGGATGGGCCCTGATGCTCACCTGCTCCGACCCCGTGTCCCACAATGTCGCCTGGGTGGCCTGGGAGAAGACGTCGAGGAGCGGCTCGACCGCCTCCCCGGTGACCTCCGTGCATCGCCAGCCGAGGCCCCACTCCTCCATCTCGGCGAAAGGAACCTCCAGCGGCCATTCCTCCACCGAAGCCTCGATCTCGTCGAACTGGATGGCGGGTCCGGCGGCGACCTGAAGCCGCTCGGGCTCATACGCCTGTGACTCACCCTCTAGGGTCGCTTGCTCGAGTGTCTGGACGAGTTCGGTGGCGAGCACCCGGTCGGTGGATCCGCCGTCGACCAATCCCATGGCGTATATCCCCAGGCGGTGGCTGCCGTTCTCGTCGCGGTAAGTGATGAACTCGGTGGTGGCGTCGGCGACCATCTCGGCTGCCGAGTTGTCGATCCGCTCATCGATGTCGGGGAGGCCGAGCTCGCCGACCAGTTCCATCACCTCGGCGTACCCTTCTTCGCTCAGCGTGGTGACCTGCACGTTGGGTAGCAGCGGGCCGGGAAAGATTTCGATCATGGGTCCCTGGAAGTACACGGTGCGATCGGCCGTGAGCACGAAGCGGGGCATCCGATCCAAGTTGAATTCCACCGGGACGAAGCCGCCTTCGGAGGTGACGGTCAAAACCACCGAGTCCGGATCCGAGGGCACGGACGTGTCGGAGCCGCCGGCGCCGCCGTCGCAAGCTGCCAGCACCAGCGTCGACAGCGCCAGCAACGCAGTAATCGTTCTCATGCCATTCCGACGCCGCAGAGCCGCCGGCGGTTCCCTACCGGCTCTCCCAGTCGGTCAGCCCCTCGTCGATCAGGCCGACCGCCCAGTCCAGTTCCTCGAGGGTCGTGATGAGCGGCGGGATGAACCGGATGACATTGCCGTCGGGGCCGCACTCGATGATGACCAGCTCTCGCTCGTGGCAATAGCGCTGGACGTGGGCGAAGGCGTCCTTCGACTGGGTGCGCTCTTTGGAATCTGACACGAGCTCCACACCGATCATCAGCCCCAGGCCTCTCACGTCACCAATGGTGGGGTGGCGCTCGGCCAGGTCGTCGAACCGCTCGAAGGCGTTCTTCGACAGCTCGCGGGCATGGGGTAGGAGGTCGCCCATCGTGTCCAGGACTGCCACCGACGCGGCACAGCTGACGGGGTTGCCGCCGAACGTCGTTCCATGGGCACCAACCGGCCAGCGATCGATGACATCGACGGCGGCGCCGTAGGCGGACAGAGGTAACCCGTTGGCGATTCCCTTGCCCAGCGCGATGACGTCGGGGCCCACCGAGAAGTGGTCGGATGCGAACCACTCGGCGGTCCTCCCGAACCCGGTCTGGACCTCGTCGAACACCAACATGATGCCGTGTTCGTCGCAGATCAACCGCAGTGCCTCCAGGAACGACGCCGGAGCGGGGTAGTAGCCGCCTTCGCCCTGAACGGGCTCCACCAGCATGGCGCCGATGTTGTCGGGTGTGACCACGTGCTTGAAGACCAGCGCCAGCTCGTCCAGGGCGCGTTCGACGGCGTCTTCCTCTCCCATGCCCCAGCGGTACGGATGCGGGAACGGCGCCACGAAGGTCGATCCCAGCATGGGGTGGTAGCCGTTGCGGTACCTGGCGTTCGACGTCGTGTACGACACCGAACCCATGGTGCGGCCGTGGAACCCGCCTCGGAAGGTGAGGACCCCCTGGCGCTTGGTGTGGAAACGGGCCAGCTTCACCGCCGCCTCGACGGCTTCGGCTCCGGAGTTGGCGAAGCCGAACTTCTCGATGCCGGAAGGGGCGACGGCCGCCAGCTTCTCGGCCGCCTCCACCAGCGATTCGTAGTGGACGATGCATCCCGAATGCATCAGCTTGTCGATCTGTCCGTGGACGGCGGCGACGACGGCCGGGTGGCCGTGGCCCAGGTTCGTGACGGCCGTCCCAGAAGCGAAGTCGGCCCAGCGGTTGCCGTCGCGGTCGGTGACCCAGATGCCCTCGGCACTCTCGGCCACGATGGTGGTGTCGAAGGCGATTACCGGGGCGATGACGTTGGAGTGGCGGGTTAGGTGGTCGCTCATGCTGATCCTCTCTCGGAAGCGGACGGTCCGATCCGGCGCCTGCAATGCGGTCTCGGGCGCGCAGTTCGTTCGCTAGACGGGGAAGCGGAGCGACCTACGGGGCGGCGAACAACCCCGTGCGGCACTTCAACGGGATGGTGCGCACCATGCTTCCGATCCTAACGGAAGGGATGGGTAGCGGGCTCGGCAGCTAGCTTCCCGTGGATGCCGAAGTTGCGCAGCAATCGCGTGGTCCTTCCCGAGGGCGAGCGCCCCGCCACCATCCGATACGAGGACGGCAGGATCGTCGACGTCGGCGACGGCCCCGCCGACCACGATTTCGGTGACTTCGTGATACTTCCGGGGCTGGTCGATTGCCACGTCCATGTCAACGAGCCAGGGCGGACCGAGTGGGAGGGGTTCGCCACGGCCAGCGCCGCCGCTCTGGCCGGCGGGACAACCACGTTGGTGGATATGCCGCTCAACTCGATCCCTCCAACGGTCGATGTCGCGGCTCTCGAGGAGAAGCGGGCCGCCGCCCGAACCCAGGTCCACGCCGATGTGGCGTTCTGGGCCGGGATCATCCCCGACTCGACCCCGAACGTCGCGGGACTGGTCGAGGCCGGAGTCTGTGGCTTCAAGGTGTTCACCGTCGATTCGGGTGTAGAGGAGTTTCCGCCTCTCTCGCCGCCATTGCTCGCCAGAGCGGCCGGGAAGGTGGCCTCCACCGGCGTTCCGTTGCTGGTCCACGCCGAAGAGCCATCCCACTTGCGCGAGCCGAGCGGGGATCCCCGTGCCTACGTCACGTATCTCGTGAGCCGGCCGGCCATTGCGGAGGCCGTCGCCATCGACACGGTCGCCGACCTGGTTAGAAGCCGTGGTGTCCAAGCCCACATCCTGCACGTGGCTGGTGCCGAGGCTGTCGCTGCCGTCGACCGCTCGGCGGGAGCTTTGAGTGCCGAGACCTGCCCTCACTACCTGACATTCGACGCCGCTTCCATCCCCGAGGGAGCCACCGCCTTCAAATGCGCCCCGCCCATCCGTACGGCCGAGGACCGGGAGAGCTTGTGGGAGGCTCTGGCGAGCGGGGTCCTCAACATGGTGGTGTCCGATCATTCTCCGGCACCACCGGAGGTGAAGGAGTTGGACAGCGGCAATTTTCTCCGCGCCTGGGGTGGTATCGCGTCACTCGAACTGCGCCTTCCCGCCACCTGGCACGGTGCTCACCTTCGGGGTTTCGGGACGTCGGAGCTGGCTCTGTGGCTGGCGTCCGCCCCGTCCGATCTGGCGGGCCTCACCCACCGCAAAGGACGAATCGCCGAAGGGATGGACGCTGACTTCGTAGTGTTCGATCCCGACGGGGAAACCCACGTCGAAGCACGTCGGCTGCGTCAGCGCCATCCGGTCACCCCATATGATGGGATGCGGCTCAGGGGAGCGGTCGTCGCCACGTTCCTGCGCGGCACACGGAACGACGATGTCTTCTCAGAACCCCGGGGTGAGCTATTGCGAAGAGGAGCCTGACTTGGTCGATCTGGCGTCGTCCCGCTACGGAGGCGAGGTCGTGTGGTGCAGCGACGAGTTTTTCGCGGCCTCCGCCAATCTGGTGGCGCCGTCGGCACCGGTGTGGAGGGAGGAAGAGTTCACAGACCACGGCAAGTGGATGGACGGTTGGGAGACCCGGCGACGGCGGGACCAGGGTCACGACTCCTGCATCATCCGGCTCGGCCTGCCCGGCATCGTGAACCGCGTGACCGTCGACACGTCGCACTTCACCGGCAACTATCCCGAGAGCTTCTCTCTGGACGCGTGCGGCGTCCCGACGGAACGTTTGGACGAGGCGGAATGGGTCGAAGTCCTCCCCCGCACCCGGCTGGAGGGTGACCGGGTGGCGGTGTTCGAGGTCGGAGAGACTCATCGGGCAACTCATGTGAGGCTCAATATCTATCCCGACGGCGGGGTGGCCCGGCTGCGGGTAGACGGGGAGCCGATTCCGGCCATGGACCAGGTGTGCCCCGACGAGGGACTGATCGACCTGGCTCGGGCGACGCTCGGCGCGGTGTGCACTGAGGCGTCTGACGCCCACTTCTCCTCGCCCGCCAACCTGATCAGCCCCACGGATCCGGAAGGGATGTGGGACGGGTGGGAGACTGCTCGTCGCCGCGGGCCCGGACACGATTGGGCCATCGTCGATCTCGGCTTGCCCGGGACGGTCCATCGGTTCGAAGTGGATACGCGCCACTTCAAGGGAAATGCTCCTGGCTGGGTCGACTTGGACGTCGCCCGCCATGGGGCCGATTGGACACCGGCGTGCCAGCGGGTCTCGGTCGAGGCACACAGCGTCAACCGCATCGATCTGGCCCAGCCCGTCGAAGCCGACCGCGTGCGGCTCAACATCCATCCAGACGGCGGTGTCGCCCGACTACGCGTATGGGGTCGGCCCATTCCCGCCTCTGCGGCCAGGTTGCGGATCAGATATCTCGACTCGCTGTTCGACCAGGAGGCCGCGTCGTTCTTCTCGACCGCTTGCGCCTCGGGCGCATGGGTGGAGCGGATGATGGACCTGCGCCCTTTCGGTGAAGCCGCTGCCGTTCTCGACGCTGCCGACAGGGCGTTCGAAGGGCTCAGCGGCGATGATTGGCTGGAGGCGTTCGCGGCGCATCCCCGCATCGGAGATCGGGCGGGCCGCCAGAGCCGGGCCGGTGAGGCGATGTCTCGTCACGAGCAGGCGGGCGTCGACCCCAACGACGCCGGTGAGCTGGACGATATGAACCGCCGGTACGAAGACAAGTTCGGCTTCACCTACATAGTCCGGGCGGCCGGTCGAAGCGGCCAGGAGATGCTGGAGCTGGCAAGGCAACGCCTCGACAACGACCGCCACACCGAAATCGAGGTAGCGGCCGGCCAACAGCGGGAGATAACCATGCTTCGGCTCCGTCGGATGCTGTGCCTCAGTCAGGAGGAAACATGACGCGTCTCGGCGACAATTCATGGGGCAAGTCGGCAGTACGGCTCTCGAAAGTCCGCCGCGGCCAGGAGTCACATGATTTTCATGACCTTTCTGTTCAGGTTCTGCTCACAGGCGACGTGGATGCGGCTTTCGTCCAGGGCGACAACGCAAGGGTTCTCCCAACGGACACCATGCGCAACACGGTGTATGCGCTCGCCCAGGAGCATCTGAACGACGACATCGAGGCTTTTGCCGGAAGGCTCGCCGACCATTTCGTGGCCAAGGAAGGGATCGACTCGGCGACAGTCTCGATGAACCAGCGACGCTGGCAGCGGGTGGGGCCGACAGGGTTCATCGGAGGCTCGAGTGAAACCAGGGCCGCCCGAGTCGAGAGGAACAGTGAGGGGTCGACAACGTGGGGCGGGATCGACGGACTGGTCGTCCTCAAGACGACCGACTCGGCGTTCGCCGGCTATCCGAAGGACGAGTACACGATTCTCCCGGAGACGGATGAGCGCCTGCTGGCGACGAGCGTGACGGCCGAGTGGCGTTACGCGTCGGTTCCCGTCGACACCACCGCCACCTGGGAGAGGCTACGCCAGGCCCTCGTCGACGGCTTCTTCACCGGTTGGTCGGCGTCCATCCAGCATCAAGGCTGGCAGATGGGAGAGGCAGCCCTGGCGGCGGTCCCGGAGATCGAGGAGATCGCCTTCCGGCTCCCCAACCAGCATCACATCAGCTTCGCCCTCGATCGCTTCGGGATGACCGACGAGGGGACCGTGTTCCAGCCCACCTCCGAGCCCTACGGCGACATCCGCTTCACAGTCAGGCGGTGAATTTCGGGGGTACTCCCCCCACACCCCCCAACGGCTACGGGATCTAGGTGGTTCGTGGTCGGGGCCGTGCGCCGAACGGTCACGGCGAGTTGCGGCCTGTCTGTCCTGTTTCTGGTGGTGTCGCTATGCGGGGTCTAGAACCCTGGGTTTGCCAGCGCGCCCCGTCCTCCGACTTTCCGACTATCTCCGTGCTTCGAGGATGAGCAGGAACGACCTCGTCTCCAGTTCTTCCACCGTCAGGCCGGTCCGGTCGAGTGCTTCCTCGGCGGTGATGGCTCTGCAGTTGATCGCTCGCAAAAAATAGTTGAGCAGGCCCTGTCCGGTGGCGGCATCGTCGAAGACTTCGCCCACCAGGGTTGCCTGGGCTGCCTGATCGACGAAGGTGGACAGCCGCTCGCCGGCCTTGTCGAGGCCTTCCATGAAGAACGAGTAGATGGCGGCGTAGCGGGTGGGGAGCTGCGCCGGGTGCAGGTCCCAACCCTGATACAGCCCATGCATCAATGAGTGACGGATGTGGCTGTAGTGGAGGCGCCACGCGCCATGAACCGTCTGGCGATCACCCACCGGCATGACGTTGGTGGCGCCGTCCGACAACCAGATACCGGTGCCCGCCAGACTGACCTGCATGACGTTGCGGGCGAAGTCGCACGCCGGGTGGGTCATCGACTGGTGGGCGGCGGTGATGTTCATGGAGGCGGTGTAGTCGTAGGTCCCGAAATGCACGCCCCGGACCCTCTGCTGGCCTCCCTGTACGTAACGGCGGGCGCCGACCGTGCCGTCGCGGTCGATCACCATCTGCGGCGTCTCCAGCATCAACTCGATCGGCATCCGTTCGATCCCGAGCTTGGTCTCGATCTCGGCCAGGGCTTCATCGAGCACCATGACCTGTTCCACGTCCTGAATCTTCGGCAGCGTCACGACGAAGTTGGCGGGAAGGGCGCCCGCTTGCTCCACCAGGGAGCTCACGAAGAGCTCGAGGGTGCGGATGGAGCGCCGACCCAGCTCACCGCTCAACGGCTTGATGCGGATACCGAGAAACGGCGGCAGCGTCCCGGCTTCCATCCCGGCGGAGACTTCCGCCGCCGCCGAGACGGCATCGCCGTCTTCTTCCTCGTCTGGCCGGTTGCCGTATCCGTCCTCGAAGTCGAGCCGGAAGTCTTCCACCGGCTCGCGCTCCAGCTTGTCTCTCACCCGTTCATACACCTGCTCGGCCAGTCCAACCGGCACCAAGCCGACGGCGTCGGCCAATGTGCGGGGATCGCCGGCGTGTTCGTCGAGCGCCCGGCGCGCCAGCTCTCCCAACCTGGAGGCGGTATTCGCCTTGAAGAGGTGGGCTCCGCCGTAGACCGTATGGACGGGTTGGCGATCGGCTCCTTCGCCCGGATAGGCGTGGGTGACTCGGACCGAGGCCGCCTCCAGCCGGTCGAGCCAGGCTTGCATCGACTCCTGGTTGATGTTCAATGAACCCTCCTGTGGACGGTCAGATCCTAGGAGGGCGGTACGGTGCGGGTCTGATGGCCACCCTGCTCCTCCGGCACGCCGCTCTCATCGCGACGATGGACGGCGACGAGATCCCCGACGGCGCCCTCCATGTCCGCGACGGTTGGATAGAAGCGGTGGGGCCGACGGCGGACCTCCCTGACACCGCCGACGAAGTCGTGGATCTGTCGGGCCATGTCGTCCTCCCAGGCCTCGTCAACACCCACCACCACCTCTACCAGACGCTGACGAGGGTCCTCCCCGGCGCCCAGGACGCTTCGCTCTTCGACTGGCTGCGGACGCTGTACCCGGTGTGGGCCCGAATGACGCCCGACCACGTCCGTGTGTCTACCACCCTCGGCCTGGCCGAACTTGCGTTGAGCGGGTGCACCACTGCGTTCGATCATCAGTACCTCTGGCCCAACGGGTCCAGGGTCGACGATCAGGTGGAGGGCGCTGGCCCTGTCGGCATCCGATTCCACGTCTCACGGGGTTCCATGAGCCTGGGAGAATCCGACGGCGGTCTGCCGCCCGACTCGGTGGTCGAGGAGCAGGACGTGATCCTGGAGGACACCCGTCGGGTGGTGGACGAGTACCACGACCCGTTGCGGGGGTCGATGCTCAGGGTCGTGTCGGCCCCGTGCTCGCCGTTCACGGTCAGCCCGGAGCTGATGGGAGCCTCGGCTGAGCTGGCGCGGGAACTCAGTGTGCCACTCCATACTCACCTGGCCGAGACGGCCGAAGAAGAGGCCTTTTGCCTGGAGCGCTTCGGAGCGCGACCGGTCGAGTACGTCTCCGGCCTCGGCTGGGAGGGAGGCGACGTCTGGTACGCCCATGCCGTCCATGTGGCGGCGGAGGAAATCGCAGAGATGGCGGCCGCCGGGACCGGCGTGGCGCATTGTCCGACGTCGAACATGCGCCTGGCGTCGGGCATCGCCCCGGTGGCGGCCTACGCGGAAGCCGGCGTGCCGGTCGCGATCGGAGTCGACGGCTCCGCTTCCAACGACTCATCCCACATGCTCGCCGAGGTGCGCCAGGCGATGCTGCTCTCCCGTCTCGCTTCGGCGCCGGGAGTGGGCGGGGGCCGCCAGATGACGGCCCGCCAAGCGCTGGGACTGGCGACGGTCGCGGGAGCCGAGGTCCTCGGGAGGGATGACATCGGCCGGCTCACGCCCGGCCGGGCGGCCGACATCGTTGCGTTCGACCTCGATCGGGTGGAGTACGCCGGAGCGGTCCACGACCCACTCGCCGCCCTGGTCTTCTGCGCCCCGAGTCGGGTCGCCCACTCCTGGGTCGGGGGGCGCCGGGTGGTCGACAATGGCATCCTGTGCGGCGTCGAAGAAGGAGCTCTGGTGGCGGAACACAACCGCCTCGCCCGGGTTCTGACGGCTTAGGACCGGCGGATGCGCCAGCCTGGCGGCTCCGGTTTCGGAGCCAGTCCCGTTAGATTCCCGGCACGATGGATGTGGCGTATCCGACCGACGTCGCCGAGGCCGTGGCCGCTCTCGCCGACGGGATGACTCCTCTCGGCGGGGGCACCGACCTGATGGTGGAGGTCAATTTCGGCCATTCCCGCCCCGAACAGGTAGTTGCGTTGCGCCGTCTCACGGAACTGAGTGAATGGGAAGGCAACCGGATCGGTGCCGCCGTCACCTGGCGTCGGATCGAACGTGACGGCCCGACCGCTCTGGCGCAGGCCGCCCGCACGGTCGGGTCGCCCCAGATCCGCAACGCCGGCACGATCGGAGGCAACGTCGGTACCGCCAGTCCCGCCGGCGACGGGCTCCCGTTCCTCGCCGCGGTCGACGCTCGGATCGAACTCACATCACCGGAAGGGACCAGAGTCGTGCCGTGGAACGAGTTCTTCACCGGGGTGAAACAGACATCGCGCCGCGGCGACGAACTGATCGCCGCCATCCTGCTCCCCGAGGAGCTTCCCGAACGGCATGAGTTCGGAAAGATCGGCGTGCGCAACGCGATGGTCATTGCCACCGTTTGCTGCGTCGTGACTCGCGGGTCAGACGGCACGACAACCGTGGGCCTGGGATCGGTCGCTCCGACGCCGATGAGGGCGCGTCGGGCCGAAGAGATGATCTCCGCCGAAGTCGACCCGTCCGATTCCGCCCTCGACGAGTTCGCCCGCCTCGTCTCGTCCGAGGTGACTCCCATCACCGACCACCGCTCCACCGAGGCTTACCGACGCCACGCCGCCGGCGTCCTCGCCCGCCGACTGCTCGAACGAACGATCCGTCGGGGGGTGGCATGATCGTCAGCTTCCGCTTGAACGGCGCGGAGACCAGCTTTCGGGCGAACCACCCGGTGAGCCTGCTCGACGTCCTCCGCGATGAGCTCGCTCTGCCCGGCTCGAAAAGCGCCTGTGAGCAGGGGGAGTGCGGGTCCTGTTCGGTAATCCTCGACGGTGAGCTCGTCTGCGCGTGCCTGGTCATGGCGGTCGACGTCGAGGGTTCCGATGTCACGACCGTCGAAGGAATCGCTCCGAGTGGAGGCCTGCATCCCGTCCAGGAGTCGTTGAATCGGGCCGGCGGCGTTCAATGCGGATTCTGCACGCCGGGGTTCGTGGTGGCGGCGGCCGACCTGTTCGAGCGAAATCCTCGACCCTCGACGGCCGAGATCAAGGAAGCCCTTGCCGGCAACATCTGCCGATGCACCGGCTACGGCGCCATCGTCCGTGCCTTCGAGCGCCTCGCCGGTCGGGAGGCACCATGACCACCGAAACCGGCAGACGGAGCACGGTTCGAGACGGGATCGGCGAGTCGACCATCCGGCCCGACGGCATCCCCAAGCTGACCGGCTCCTTCGAATACGCCCAGGACCTCCACGCCGAAGGAATGCTGTGGGGCACGACCGTGCGGAGTCCCCACCCGCGGGCGAGGATCGTATCGATTGACATCGCCCCGGCACTGGCCATCGGAGGAGTGCAGGCCGTGCTCACCCAGGACGACGTTCCGGGCCGAGCCATGTTCGGCCTGGAACACCCCGACCAGCCGGTGCTGGCTCAGGACGAAGTCCGCTACTGGGGAGAACCGGTGGCGGTCGTGGCCGCCGAGGACGAGGATACGGCCCGCCGAGCGGCAGCAGCCGTGGTCGTCGAATACGAGGAGCTGGAACCCCTCGTCGACCCCGAGGAGGCCGACCGGCGAGGCGAGGTCTTCCGTCGTCTCCGAATCCGCCGGGGCGACCAGGATTCCGCCGGCCCGGTCGTGGTCGAGGGCTACTACGAGGTCGGAATGCAGGACCAGGCACCGCTCGGAACCGAGGCGGGCCTTGCCGTGCCGGACGGGCACGGGGGCGTCGACTTGTATGCCACCAGCCAGTACGTCCACGCCGACCACGAACAGGTGGTGGCCAGCCTCGGGCTCCGCCCCGATCAGGTGCGATCACACCCGGTGGGGATCGGCGGTGCCTTCGGGGCTCGCGAGGACCTCAACCTCCACATCCATCTGTGCATGCTCGCCCTTCACACCGGTCGACCGGTGAAGATGGTCTACCACCGCGACGAGTCCTTCACGGGACACGTCCACCGCCATCCTGCCCGCATGTGGTACCGCCACGAAGCGGACACGGATGGACGTCTCGTCCGGGTGGAGGCCCGGCTGCTTCTCGACGGGGGGGCGTACGCCTCCACCACGGCGGCCGTTCTGGCCAATGCCTCCTATTTCGCCGTCGGACCCTACCGCTGCGATTCGGTGGCGGTCGACGGTGCCGGGACCCGCACCAACAATCCGCCCTGCGGGGCGATGCGGGGTTTCGGTGCCGTGCAAGTGTGCTTTGCCCACGAGAGCCAGATGGACCGGCTGGCGGCCGCCGTTGGCCTCGATCCCTTGGAGCTTCGGCGGCGAAACGCCCTGGCGACCGGTGACCGCATGTCGACTACCGGCCAGCTCATCGAGACCCCTCTCCCGGTGACCGAGGTCATCGACTCGCTCTCGGCCATGCCTCTCTTCGCCGCCGAGCCGGGTGACGACCCGATGGCGCTGCCCGGAGGGAGCGGGCTGACCACGGAGGCGGTCCACGTCAGGCGCGGGATCGGTTATGCCCTGGGTCTCAAGAACCTCGGCTTCTCCGAGGGATACGACGACTACGCCCAGGCCCGGGTGCGTCTCACGGCCGACGGGGTGGTGATCGAGACGGCCGCCATCGAGGTGGGACAGGGTTTGGTCAATGTCCTGGCGCAGATCGCCCGAACGGTCCTCGGTGTTTCCAGGGCTGAGGTACGTCACGTCGACACATCGCAGATCGATTCGGCCGGATCCACGTCGGCGTCGCGCCAGACCCAGCTCTCGGGCGGCGCCACCCATCAGGCCGCGGTCCGCCTGCGTGAGAGGATTCTCGTCGGCCATGGCGGCGATCATCTGGACGATGCCGGGGTCTGGAGCGGTGACACCCTGGTAACCCCGATGTCGCAGCTGGTCACCGAGTCATGGGAGGAGACGGCGACGTTCCGGCATCCTCCGACCGAAAAGCCGGATGCCGACGGCCAGGGCACCATGCATGCCGACTTCGCCGTCGCCGGACACCGGGCCGTAGTCGATGTCGATCCAGATCTCGGCCTCGTCCGGGTGGTCAGGATCGATACCGCCCAGGACGTCGGTCGGGCGCTCAACCCTGAGTCGATCCGCGGTCAGATCGAAGGAGGGATCATGCAGGGCGTCGGGCTGGCGGTCATGGAGGAGTTGGTGCTCGACCAGGGCCGCATCCGCAACGCCACCTTCACCGACTACCTGCTGCCCACCATCCTCGACGCCCCCGACGTCGAGGCCCTTCTCATCGAACAGGACGGGTCATGGGGCCCCTTCGGGGCCAAGGGCGTGGGGGAGCCTCCGACGATCTCGTCCACTCCGGCGGTGGCCTCCGCCATCCGGGCCGCCACCGGCAAGGAACTCAACCGGGTTCCCGTCCGACCCCAAGACATCGCCCTGTCGGGGGATGCGGTGTGACGACGAGGGAAACGGTGCGTTCGTTGCCCAAGGCGGAGCTGCACCTCCACATCGAGGGCACCCTCGAGCCGGAACTGCTCTTTTCTCTCGCCCGGCGCAACGAAGTGCTCCTCCCGTTCGCCAGCATCGATGCCGTCCGGGCCGCCTACCGCTTCACCGACCTGCAGTCGTTCCTCGACATCTACTACCAGGGGATGGCGGTGCTCCAGACCAGAGACGACTTCGCCGAACTCATGGCTGCCTACCTGGAGCGAGCCGTCGCCGATGGTGTGGTCCACGCCGAGATCTTCTTCGATCCTCAGGGTCACCTCCACCGGGGCGTCGG
Source organism: Acidimicrobiia bacterium (assembly GCA_036259475.1). Taxonomy (GTDB): domain Bacteria; phylum Actinomycetota; class Acidimicrobiia; order Spongiisociales; family ZC4RG35; genus ZC4RG17. Next base: position 16,472 of record DATABS010000091.1, read on the forward strand.
CTTTGCCACCTTCATGGCTGGCTTCCGGGACGCCATGGCGGATGCCCGTCGTGTCCATGGCATCACCTCCGATCTGATCCTGTGCTTCTTGCGCCATCTGCCGGCAGACGACGCCGTCGCCACCATCTCGGAGGCGGAGGCCCATCTCGAAGGCGTCGTGGCTGTCGGCCTGGATTCGAGCGAGGTCGGGCATCCGCCGGAACAGTTCGAGGAGGCGTATCGGCGAGCACGTGCGCTCGGCCTGCGGGCGGTGGCCCACGCCGGGGAGGAGGGGCCGCCCTCCTATATCGCCGGGGCCCTCGACGTGCTCGGCGTCGAACGGATCGACCATGGGGTGAGGTGTCTGGAAGACTCCGACCTCGTCGGCCGTTTGCGGCGTGACCGGGTTCCGCTGACTGTCTGTCCCCTCTCCAACGTCGCCCTCCAGGTAGTCGACCGTCTCGAGGATCATCCGCTGCCCCGGATGGTCGACGAGGGTCTGATGGTGACCATCAACTCTGATGACCCCGCATACTTCGGTGGATACGTCGGCGACAACTACTGCGGCGTGGCGGACGCGTTCGGGTGGGACACGGATATCATGGCTCGATTCGCTGCTGACTCCATTCGGGCCTCGTTCCTCGACGACGACGCCAAGACGCGCCTCCTGGAGAGGTTGGCGCCCATCGATCGGGCACCTTAGAGAGCAAAGGTTGATACGGGGCGGCCTATCGATCAGGCCGCCGGCCAGCGGACTGATGGCACCTCCGCCACTCCGGGTAACGGCAGGGATGCCGCCTCCGATTCGACCGCCTCACGTTCCGACGGCGTCAGCGGTCGCCACGGCTCTACGGTCAGGTCGGATCGGGAGCGGCGCCATGTTCCTACGACGTCTCCGCCGACCAACACGGCTCCCGGCCACACCCGCGAGGGCCACAGGGCCGCCCGGTGCTCGGCATCCGGTACCAGGAGCTCCCGAAAGACGCCGTGGAGCAGACAGAACGTGTCGCCGGAAGGCAGTAGCCGAGCGGGAGCGGGCGCATCGTCGTCGTCGGCCCGGATCACCGGCTCGTCCGAGGCGAGGAGGAACGCGTCGCCGTGTGGCGTGCTCACCGTCAGCAATGAGGACGCGAGCGCGTCGAAGGTGGCGGCTGCTCGGGGTGGCTTGATGCCGGCCCAGCTCCCGAACCCCGTCGGCGTGCCCGGTCCCAGGAAGTGCAGGTACCTGCGGGCGAGCTCGAGGCGGGCGTCGTCGGGGTCGACGTCAGGAGGCGGCACGGTCCATACGAGTGGCTGGCGGGCGCCGTCCCAGCGAATGAGGATCGTGCCGGTCATCGCTCCGTAGCGGAGCTCGTTCGGGTGGATCCCGAGACCGGATGCCGCCTCCCGGGCGTCGAGGCGCCTGTCTTCGAGCAACTCGTGCAGCCGGTCGGCGATGTCCTGCGACCGCCTCCGGAGCTGGCCCGATTCGGGCAACCGGGCGACGGTGAAAAGCGCATGGTCGTCGGCGGGAACTACGTAAGCGGCGAACCTGAGCCCCCACACCTGGACGAGCGCCGCGTCCTCCCACGCGTCGGGGCCGATCCCTTGGACGCGGGCGTGGAGAGAGTGCAGGGCCGATCGTGGGACGCTGTCCTGCAGGCCGGCCCACGCCGCCCGCCGCAAGCCGTCGGGTCCGGGCGGGAGTCGCTCGTCCAAACCCTGGGTCCGGCGCCGAAAAGTCACGATGGCCTGGCGTGACAGATCCAGGCGCTTGCCGCCACGCAGATCGTTAGGGTTCACGAGGTCCACTCGCGAGGTCGAGGGGCGTCGAGGGCATCAGAATCGATTGCCGAGCGTAGCCTCCGGCGGATCGCCGTTTCTAGTCGAGGCTCTCAGTCCCGTGCGCGGATGGTTCCGATCACCCGAGGGTCGTGAACAGAGACCGCCGCCAGGACGGAGTCGGTGTGGTCGGGGTCGACAACCAGGCAGAAACCGATGCCGAGGTTGAACGTGCGGCGCATCTCTTCGACCGCGACGCCACCCCGACGCTGCGCCTGGGTGAACACGTTGGGCCAATCCCACGACCAGTGGTCGATCACGGCCTCCAGGTCTGCGGGAATCGAGCGGGAAAGGTTCGCCTCCAGGCCGCCGCCGGTCACATGGGCCCCAGCATGGACCCCGCCGGTCGCCACGGCGTCCAGAACGGCGGGGGCGTAGATCACCGACGCCCGCAACAGGACCTCGCCGATCGAGGCGTTTTCCTCCGGAAAAGGGTCGGCCAGATCGGCGTCGGCGAACAAACGCCGGACGAGCGAGAAGCCGTTGGAGCGAAGATTGGGGCTGTGCAGGCCCACGACGACGTCGCCGATCCGGACCCTTCCCTGGCCGAGCTCATCGCCCTCCTCCACCACCCCCAAGGCGGTCCCGGCGAGGTCGACGGCGTCGGGTTCCATCACCCCGGGATGCTCGGCTGTCTCGCCCCCCACCAGGGCACATCCTGCCTCCTGACAGGCGGCAGCCACGGAAGCGACGATGGCAGCGTCCCGGTCACCGTCGCTGGACCCGACGGCAAGATAGTCGACGAAGGCGAGAGGCCGGGCGCCCCCCACTACGAGATCGTCGACCGACATCGCCACCAGGTCGAAGCCCACTCCGTCCCATCGGCCGGTGCGGCGTGCCAGTTCCAGCTTGGTGCCCACCCCATCGGTGCACATCATCAAGATCGGGGAGCGATAGCCAGGCGGCAGCCGCACCCCGGCGGCGAAGCCGCCGAAGCCGCCTACGACGGCGTCGGCCCAGGTGGCGGTGACTGTCTCCCGAATTCGGTCGACATGGGCTTCGGCGGCGTCGAGGTCCACCCCGGCCGACCGGTAGTCCATACTCAGCGGGTTCCCTCGAGGGCGAACTTCAGGTCTTCCTCGGGGACCGCGGTCGGATAATCACCGGACAGGCAGGCGGTGCAGAACCCGTCGGCGCCGGTGGCGGCGAGCAGTCCCGGCAACGACAGATAGCCGAGCGAGTCGGCCCCGAGATGGGAGCGAATCTCGTCCACCTCCATCCGGGCGGCGATCAGCGTCGAGCGGTCCGACGTGTCCATTCCGTAGAAGCATGGCCACCGATAGGGCGGCGACGACACCCGGAGGTGTACCTCGGCGGCGCCGGCGGCGCGCACCATGGCGACGAGTTTGCGGGTGGTGGATCCGCGCACGATCGAGTCGTCGACCAGGATCACGCGCTTGCCGTCCAGCGTCTCGGGGATCGGGTTGAGCTTCAGGCGGATGCCGCGGTCGCGCATCAGCTGGCTGGGCTCGATGAACGTACGGCCGACATAGCGATTCTTGACCAGGCCGTCGGCGTAGGGTATCCCGCTGCGCGAGCTGAAACCCTGAGCAGCCGGGATCCCCGACTCGGGGACGGGGACGACGACGTCACCATCGACCGGGTGCTCTTCAGCGAGAGTCGCTCCCATCCGACGGCGGGCGGCGTGGACCGTCTGGCCGTGGAGTCGGCTGTCGGGACGGGCGAAGTAGACATACTCGAAGATGCAGAGTCGGGGCTCGCTCGCCCCGAAGGGCCTCAACGAACGCACGCCGTGAGCATCGATCACGACCATCTCTCCGGCCTCGACGTCGCGCCGAAAAGTGGCGCCGACGAGGTCGAGGGCCGCCGTCTCCGAGGCGAGAACCCATCCACCGCCGGGTAGCTCCCCGAGGCACAGCGGCCGGAACCCGTGGGGATCCCGCACGCCGATCACCCGTCCCTGGTCCATCACGACGAGAGAGAACGCCCCCTCGAAGCCAGGGAGCACCTCAGTCATCGCCTTCTCGAGGCCGCGGGCATCGGAGCGCTCGTCGTCGACGCGGCGGGCGATGGCTTCGACCATGAGAGCGGAGTCGCTGGTCTCGCCGGTCTTGCCGAGTCGCTCAGCCAGCGCCCGCGTGTTGGTCAGGTTGCCATTGTGGGCGAGGGCGACCGAGGTGTTTCCGACCTGGCGGTGGATCGGCTGGGCGTTGGCCCAATGCGACGACCCGGACGTCGAGTAACGGGTGTGGCCGATGCCGACGTGCCCATCGAGTCCCGCCAGGTTCGCCTCGTCGAAGACCTGTGCCACCAAGCCCATGTCTTTGAAGATGGTGACGGTCTTGCCGTCGGAGGTGGCGATACCCGCCGACTCCTGCCCGCGGTGCTGAAGGGCGAACAGACCGAAATAGATGAGCGGGGACACCCGCTGGGACGGGGCGTAGACGCCGAAGACGCCGCAGGCCTCACCGGGTGCCGTGTCGGTCACGCCGTCATGGTAGGCGAGCGAATCGGCCACCTTGTTGCGCTCAAGCACAGGTGAAGCTCCCCCGGGCGACGATGCCGCAATGCGAGCGGCTACCCCGAGAAGTCGGGCGGTCGCTTCTCCTTCACCGCCGCCAGGCCCTCGGGGGCATCCCCGCCGAGGAAGCCGAGGAACTCGTAGGCGACCGAGGCGTCGAACGCCGGGTAGGCCGCCCGCAGCCAGTGGTTGAGTGTGTGCTTGGTCCATGACAGGGCCTCGGCCGACCCGGAGGCGAGCCGGCCCGCCACCGAACGAGACTCGTCCAGCAGGTCGGCGTCATCGACCACCCGGGCCACGAGGCCCAGGCGTTCGGCCTCTATTCCGTCGATCGGCTGGTTGGTGAGCAAGTGATACTTCGCCTTGGCCATGCCGACGAGCAAAGGCCAGATGACGACGGCATGGTCGCCGGCCGCCACCCCGAGCGTCGTGTGGCCGTCGAGGATCCGCGCCGAGCGCCCGGCGATCGGGATGTCGGCCAGGAGAGCGGCGGCGAGACCGGCGCCCACCGCGGGACCGTTGATAGCGGCCACGATGGGCTTCGAACACTCGATGACGTTCCACACCAGATCTCGGGCCTCGCGGAGGGCACGGCGGTGGACTGAGGGTTCGTCGATCATGGCCTCGATCAACGAGAAATCTCCGCCGGCGGAGAAGGCGCGACCCTCGGCGCGCAGCAGGACGACTCGGGTGGATGGGTCGGCGTCGAGATCGTTCCAGACGTAAGCCAATTCGCGGTGGCCGTCGGCGTCCACAGAGTTGAGACGCTCGGCGTTGTCGAGTACCACCTCGGTGACGCCTGAGTCGCTCTGCTCGATCCGGAGGTGGCGGTAGGCCTCGGCGTTCAAAGTCACCCCCGGAGGGTAACGCTCCCGGCCTGGCTCACAGGTGGTGGCGCCGCATGCTCATCACTACGGTGACGGCGCCCGCCATCAGACCGAAAGCGACGAGATGCGCCATGCCGAAACCGTCGGCTAGAGCGAGGGCTGCCGGTCCGCTGAGACCGGTCGCCTCGCCGGCCAGCGCCTCCCTTACCTGGGAGATGTCGCTGATTCGGGTTGCGACGACGGCCAGGATCACGCCGCCCGCCAAGCCGGCGCCGACCGACAGGCCCATCGTGCGCATGAAGGCGTGAGCTGAGGTCGCTCGACCGGCGAGGTTGTCGGGGACGGCCCGCCTCACCAACTGGAGGGAAGCGTTGGTGACGGTGCCGACCGAAGTCCCCATCACGAAGTAGGCGGCGAACACCACGGGAAGCGGAGCCTCCAGGACCACGGACAGCCATGCGGCCGCGATCGCCAACGGGCCGATGAAAACGCCGACGGTCAGCACCGACCGTTCGCTGACCCGGTCGGTCACCCGCCCGGCGACATTGGCGGCGAGCGTCCACCCGATCGTAAGCCACAGGACGGACCAAGCTGCCAGGGAGGCACTTCCTCCCCGGGCGCCGCGCACGAAGACCGGAAGGTATGCCGACAGACCTCCCATGGCGGCGAGCGTCAGACCGGCCGCTCCCGCCAGGTGGCCATAGGGATGGGACCGGAGGAAGCGCGGATCGACGAGCGGCGTCGGGTGACGGCGGCTCCGCCGCCATAGGAAGAATCCGAACACCGCCCCGGCCACCAGGAGATACACCGAGCTCATCGAAATATCGGAGACGGCCCCGAGGACGAGGCCGACCGACAGAACGAGTAGCGCCGCCGACGTCCAGTCGATGGTGAGAGGTGAGGACTGGATCGCCCCCGGCAGTGTCCGCCAGCCGGCTATCAGCGCGACGAGACAAATCGGAACCATGACGAGAAAGATCCATCGCCACGAGCCGAACTCGAGCATGGCGGCGGCGATCGCCGGACTGGCGAAGCCGAGCACTCCCCAGACGTTCGAGTTGGCGGCGAAGGCCCTGCCGGTCAGATGTCCCGGATAGACGAGGGCGACGGCGGCGATTCCCACCGAGATGATCGCTCCCCCCGAAATGCCCTGAACCACCCGGGATGCCACCAGGACGCCCATCGAGGGAGCGATGGCGGCGATCAGGGAAGCCACCGCGAAACCCACGGTCGCCCAGCGGAAAACCGCCGAAGTCCCGAGTGAATCGATGAAGTTGCCCGTGACGGCGGTGGCGACGGCCGACGCCAGCAGAAAAGATGTGATCACCCATGGCAGCAACTCGACATCGCCGAGTTCGGCGGCGAGTTCGGGCAGGGCGGCCGTGATCGCGAGTCCTTCGAACGCCACGATCGCCACCGTGGTGAAGATGGCGATCGAGGCAGGGAGCAACGTCGGCGACAGGATTGAACGCGGAACCGTCATGAGCTCTCCAGGATGCCACGGCGGAGAAGCCACCCGGTACGCGGCCGCAACCTCCTGAATGCAGTGGAAACCGACCTCTGTGCCGGTTCGCAGACAGCGACACGTGGAGCTGGCCGCGGTTGTGAGGCTCTCTCGAGGGGCCGAGAGTCAAGTAGCCTCGGCCAATCAAATGCCGGGCGGGCGGACGGAATCGAGCATAGGAGGCTCGAGCTGCCGTCCTCAGGCGGCGATGGCTTCAGATGAGCAGCTGACTTCCTCGCCCGAGCAGATGATCTCGTACTCGAACCCCGCCTGATCCAGGTTGTCAAGTGCCGTGGCGATCTGTCGCTCGCCGTGCAACGGTGTCTTGTTCATGGTTGCAAACTTATCGGGTGGCTGTGACACGAAAGTGTGTGCCACACCGGTCTACCCGAACCACGACGAGGGAAACGGTGGGGTCAGCCGAGGCGGCGGGGAATGGCCGTGCGATAGGTGTCGGCGGCCACCGCTAAATCCACTACGGCCGAAGCCCCGCCTCGCCGGAAGGTGATGTCCGCTCCGTCGAAGACTCCGACGCGGCGGATGGGAAGTCCCAGCTCGATTGCGAGGGCAACGACACCGTCGCGGTGCTCCGGCGAGGCGGCGAATGTGAACCGGTGCGGATCCTCGGAGAAGAGTTGACGCCAATCGTCGTAGTCAATGCTGACACCTACGCCGGAGGCGATGGCCATCTCGGCGACCGTGACCGCCAGCCCGCCTTCCGACACGTCGTGGAGGCAGGGTGAAAGCTGCTGGTCGACCAGCCGTACCGCCAGTTCTATGACCTTGCGAGCCATCGTGGCATCGGCGGCGGCGGGACGCCCTCCGACGTGGCCGAACGTGACCTTCTCGAAGGCGGATCCGGCCAGGTTCACTGCGTCCCATGGACCGGCGAGCCAGAGATCCATTCCTTCGACGGCGCGGTCGAGTCTGGGAGGCTGGCGGGGGTAGGGCTCGGCGACACCGACCAGGCCGACGACCGGGGTGGGGTAGATATCTATTCCGTCGGTCTCGTTGTACAACGAGACGTTGCCTCCCACCACGGGAATGTCGAGAGCCTCACAAGCCTCGGATATGCCCTCGATGGACTGCTGGAGCTGCCACATGACCTCGGGCTTCTCCGGGTTCCCGAAGTTGAGATTGTCGACGACGGCCTTGGGACGGGCTCCCGTCAGGGCGACGTTGAGTGCGGCCTCGAAGACGATGCGGCCGGATCCTCTCCGGGGATCGAGATGGCACAACCGCCCGTTGCCGTCGGTGGAAACAGCAAGCGCCTTCTCGGTGCCTTTGATCCTGAGAAGGTTCCCATCGTTGCCGGGGCCAACGAGGGTGTTCAGGAAGAGCATGTGGTCGTACTGCTCGTACGCCCACGCCGCCGAGGCGATCGACGGGTCGTCGAGGAGTTGGAGGAGGGCCGTTGCCAGTGCCGGCTGGGTGACGTGCTTGAGCTTGTTGGACCACAGGTCCTCAATCCAGGGCGGTTCGCCTATCGGCCGGTCGTAGCGGGGCGCCTCGTCGGTCAGGGAGGCGGCCGGAATCTCGGCGACGGTTTCGTCGTCGTGGGTGACTCGTAGGGTCGGGCCGGCGGTAACGGTTCCGACTACCGCCGCGTCGATTTCCCATCGAGCGGCAACGCTCAGGACCTCATCGACGCGAGCCGGTTCGACGAAGGCCATCATCCGTTCCTGGGATTCGGACATGAGGAGTTCGGCGGCGGTCATCCCCGGCTCACGGGTGTGGACCTGGTCGAGGTCGAGTTCCACGCCGACACCGGCCCGGGCTGCCGGCTCTGAGGCGGCACACGAAAGTCCGGCGGCGCCGAGATCCTGGACTCCGGCGACCAATCCCGATTCGTACAGCTCGAGGCAGGCCTCGATGAGCTTCTTCTCTTCGAAGGGATCGCCCACCTGGACCGAAGGGCGCTTCTGGCTGGAAGCCTCGTCGAAGGAGGACGACGCCAGGACGGATGCTCCTCCGATGCCGTCGCGACCGGTTGCCGCACCCAACAGGATGGCGACGTTGCCTGGCTGGCCCGCCGTTCCCCGCACGAGCTGCTCGCGGCGGAGGATCCCCAGGCACATGACGTTGACGAGCGGATTGCCCGTATAGCAATCTTCGAACGCCGTCTCTCCGCCCACCGTCGGGACGCCGACGGCGTTGCCGTAGCCGGCGATGCCCGAGACGACGCCCGAGAACAAGTAGCGGTTCTGTGGCTGGTCGAGGGAGCCAAATCGGATCTGGTCCCACAGCGCCACCGGCCTCGCTCCCATCGTGAAGACGTCCCGCAAGATCCCGCCTACGCCGGTGGCTGCTCCCTGATATGGCTCCACGAAGGAGGGGTGGTTGTGGCTCTCGATACGAAAGGCCGCCAGCCACCCGTCGCCCAGATCGATGACCCCGGCGTTCTCGCCTGGCCCGACCACCACCCACGGTGCCTCGGTGGGGAAACGACCTAGGTGAGCCCGAGACGACTTGTACGAACAATGCTCCGACCACATGACCGAGTACATGGCCAGTTCAGCGGCCGACGGGTCCCTTCCCAGAATGCCGACGATCCGGTCGTACTCGTCGTCGGTCAGCCCGAGACGCCGGTGGAGTGGGTCGCCGGCGTCTTCGGCCGGCGGGGTCGCTTCTTCGGTGAGGGCGTCCTCTTCGGGAGCGAGATCGGTTCTCACGCCGGAAGCCTTTCGGCGACGGCAATGAGAGATTCGAGGAGTCGCCTTCCATCCGCGGAGCCGAGGATCTCCTCTGACGATCTCTCGGGGTGAGGCATGATCCCCACGACGTTCCCGCCCTCATTGGCGACCGCTGCCGCCCGGAACTGCGAGCCATTGACGTCCTCGGCGTAACGGGCGACGACGCGGGCTGAACCGGAGGGGTCGGTGAATTGGCCTTCGTACGAGTTGAGCGGCAACGTGAGAACGTCGCCGACTTCGAGTCCCATGGTTAGAACGGTGGAAGTGTCGGTCACCTCGACGGGCACCGGTCGACAGATGAAGCGCAGATCCCGGTTGGCGATGAGAGCGCCTGACAGCAGATGGGCCTCGCATAGGATCTGGAATCCGTTGCAGATGCCGACCACAGGACTGCCCTCCTCGGCCATCCGGGCTATCGCCGACATCACCGGCGAGAAACGGGCGATGGCGCCCGTGCGCAGGTAGTCGCCGTGGGCGAAACCCCCGGGAAGCACCACCGCGTCGAGCTCCGACAGGTCGGTTTCCCGATGCCACACGAGGGGAGCCTCGGCTCCCAGTGCCTCCAGCGCCCACTGCACGTCCAGCTCACAGTTGGAGCCCGGAAACACCACGACCCCGATGCGGCTCATGCAGCCCACCTCATTTCGTCCCCTGGGGGAAAGGTAGAAGGGACCCGACTTTGCCCCCCACTCCTACGTCGTGGGGGACTGAATGTCCTGCGGCGTGAGAGGCAAACGTAACCCGCGACTTCCGACTTCCGACTTGTCACTGCTCGACCTCGATGCGGTAGTCCTCGATGACCGGATTGGCGAGCAGCTTCTGGCACATCTCATCCGTCCGGGAGCGGACCGCGTCGAGGTCATCGCCGGCGACGTCCAGGTGGAGGGTTCGACCGGTGCGGACGGATACCACCTCGTCGTAGCCGAGATCATTCAGTGACCGGGCGATCGTCGAACCCTCTGGGTCGGCGATCTCCGGTCGACGCTCGATGTGAACCGTCACCTTCATCGTGCCGCTCGTTCCAGATAGTCATCGAACGAGGAACCGGTGATCTTTTCGTACGCCTCCACATACCGGGAGCGAGTGCCGTCCACCACATCATCGGGCAGGTCGGGGGGCGGCGGGTTGTGATCCCAACCGGTGGTGTCGAGCCAGTCCCGTACGTACTGCTTGTCGAAGCTGGGGACGGCCTCGCCGGGCTGCCACTCGTCCACCGGCCAGTAACGGGACGAGTCGGGGGTGAGCACCTCGTCGATGAGCAGCAACTCCCCGTCGGCGTGGCCGAATTCGAACTTGGTGTCGGCGAGGATGATCCCGCGTTCGGCGGCGTAGTCGGCCGCCTTCAAATAGATGTCGAGTGAGCGTCGTCGGAGATCGTCGTAGAGGTCGTCGCCCAGCAGACGACGGGTCGTAGCCTCCGTGATGTTCTCGTCGTGGCCCTCCGCTGCCTTGGTGGCGGGTGTGAATATCGGCTCCGGAAGCTTGTCGGCTAGTTGCAATCCGGACGGCAGGTGCTCGGTGGTGGGACCACCCCCGTCCCGATACTCCCTCCAGGAGGATCCGTAGAGGTAGCCGCGCACCACGCACTCCACGGGGACGACCTCGGCCCTGCGCACGATCATGGCCCTCCCCGCCAGCTCGGCTCTCTGGCGAGCAGTGAGCGCCTCGACCTGTGAAAGGTCGGTCGACACGAGGTGGTTGGGAACGTCGAGCAGGTCGAAGAAGTGGAGCGATAGCCCGGTCAGGACCCGACCCTTGTCGGGGATCGGCTGGCTCAGGATGACGTCGTAGGCCGAGATGCGGTCGGTGGCTACGAAGAGCAGATGTCCGGCGTCGATCGCGTAGATCTCCCTGACTTTTCCGGACGCCACGTGGGGCATTTCCAGCACGGGAGGTGATCGTAGCGAGTCGACGCACGGTGGACGACGCAGTCGCATGGGCCGCCGACCACAATGGCAGTGATGAGCCGCGTCGCCGTCGTTCACCACAACCGGGAGATCGCCGTCGGTCGCTTGAGGCCGTTTCTCCGTCGCCACGTCGTGGTCGATGTGTGGGCTCCCGATGCCGACTTTCCCCACGACATCGACGCCACGGTCGTGATGGGCGGCTTCATGGGTGCTTATGACACAGACCTGCATCCCTGGCTCGACGATGAGAAAGCCTGGCTCGAGAAGCGGGTCAGCGAGGAGACTCCGGTTCTAGGTCTCTGTCTGGGCGCTCAACTCCTCGCCGACGTTCTCGGTGGGCGGGCCTTCCGGGCGCCTCATCCGGAGGTGGGCGTCGTTCGCGTAAAGCTGACCGAGGCGGGCGCCGCCCATCCGGTGATCTCCCATCTCGGCGATCGGGCTTTCTTCGCTCACCAGGACACCTTCGATCCGCCGGCCGACGCCACCTTGCTCGCGTCGACCGGCACCTACCCGGCGGCCTTCGAGGTCGGGTCGGCGCTGGCGGTCCAGCCTCATCCTGAGACACCGCTGGACGAGGCGCTCGCCTGGGCAGAGGATCCGCGCTTCGACATGCTGGATCGAGTCGGAATGAGCCGTGACGAGTACGCAAGAACGTTGCGGGCACATGCCGTCGAGGCGGAACTCGCTGCCGAAGCAATGTTCGGCGCCTGGTTCGGTCGTCTGGCCCGGTAGCGTCTGTCGGCGATGTCACCCGAGAACATCGGCGACGCCTGGTCCGGGCATCTGGGAATCTCATTCAGCACCACCGACGAGGACGCCACCCTGCTCACCATGTCGCTGGGACCCCAGCACCTCAACTTCTTGGACGGAGCCCACGGTGGAGCGCTGTTTTCGCTGGCGGAGAAGGCGGTTCGTCACGTCGCCTCCCACGACGGGTCAGATCCGACGCTGATCGACGCTCACCTCGCCTTGACGGCCGGTGGTGAGGAAGGTGACACGTTGCAGGCCCGAGTGGAGCCGGTCAACGTGGGACGCACCCTGGGCGTCTATCGCGTCACTGTCACGCGTGGTGACGGACGGGTCGTCTGCACCTTGACCGGGACGGTGAGGTTCGCCCGGTGAAGCCACGCGTCGGTGTCGACCTCGGCGGCACGAAGATCGAAGCCGTGGTGCTGGATCCCGTCGGCACGGAGCTGTCCCGCCGGCGTGTCCCGACCCCTCAGGGTGACTACGAAGGGACCATTCAGGCGGTCTGTCGCCTGGTAGCCGAGGTGAGCGCTGACTTCGAAGCGGCAGACACAGTGGGAGTCGGTACACCGGGCGCGATATCGCCATTCGACGGGTTGATGAAGAACTCGAACTCGGTGGTACTCAACGGCCGGGCCTTCGACCGGGATCTCGAACAGGCATTGGGCAAGCGGGTGATCATCCGCAACGACGCCGACTGCTTTGCCCTGTCGGAGGCCGTCGATGGGGCCGCCGCCGGAGTGGAGGTCGTCTTCGGCGTGATCCTCGGAACCGGGGTCGGAGGCGGCCTAGTGGTCGACCGGGCGGTGCGGACCGGTCCCAACCGGATAGGCGGTGAGTGGGGCCACAATCCGCTTCCCTGGCCGAGCGACGCCGAGCGTCCCGGACCTGACTGCTACTGCGGGAAGCGCGGCTGTGTCGAGAAGTGGTTGTCCGGTCCCGGCATGGCGGCAGACGACCAGCCGGCCTACCGCGCCGCTCCAGTGATCATCGAGGCCGCCCGTCAGGGCGACGACACCGCCCGCCAGACGCTGACTCGCTACGTCGACCGGCTCGCCCGGGCGCTGGCGGTGGTGATCAACATCATCGACCCCGACGTCGTCGTCATCGGTGGTGGAATGAGCAACATCGACGAGTTGTACCGAGAGGTCCGCGACGTTTGGGGCCGGTACGTCTTCGGCGGGGAGGTCGGGACCCGCTTGGTCAAGAACCGCCATGGCGATTCCTCGGGTGTGCGCGGAGCCGCCATGCTTGTGCCGTCATGATCGAAAACGTGCTTGCCGGCCGGTACGCCTCTCCTGAGATGGTGGCCCTGTGGGACCCGGCGAACAAGGTCCGTCTCGAGCGCGAGTTGTGGGTGACGATCCTCGAGGCGCAACGCGGTCTCGGCCTGGTGGTCGACGACGCCGCGGTGGAGGCCTACCAGTCGGTCACCGATCAGGTCGACCTCGGCTCGGTCACCGAGAGAGAGCGGATCCTGCGCCACGACGTCAAGGCCCGACTCGAGGAGTTCAACGCCCTGGCCGGCCATGAGGCGGTCCATCTGGGGATGACCTCGAGAGATCTAACCGAGAACGTGGAGCAGCTCCAGATTCGTCGCAGCCTGAATCTGGTCCTCATACGGGCCGTGGCCTCACTGCTCGTCCTCGCCCGCCTCGCCACTGAACACTCCAACCTTGCCATCACCGGACGGACCCACAACGTGGCTGCCCAGGTGACGACGGTCGGAAAGCGACTGGCCACCGCCGGCGAGGAACTGGCTCAGGCGGTCGAGGCGGTCGAGGTGTTGCTCGTCCGTCTGCCGCTGCGGGGCATCAAGGGGCCGGTCGGTACCCAACAGGACCAGGTGGAGCTCCTCGGCTCGCCCGAGGCGGCCGCCGAACTCGATCGTCGGGTGGCGGAGAAGCTCGGGTTCAGGACGACGACCGTCTCAGTGGGCCAGATATACCCGCGCAGCCTCGATCTGGAGGTCGTGGCCTCCCTCGTCAAACTCGCCGCCGGGCCCTCGAGCCTGACGACGACGCTGCGTCTCATGGCCGGCCACGATCTCGCCACCGAAGGCTTCCGGCCCGGCCAGGTGGGTTCCTCGGCGATGCCCCACAAGATGAACGCCCGCACATCTGAGCGAATTCATGGCCTGAAGGTCATCCTGAGCGGACATCTCGCCATGGCGGCCGGTCTGACAGGGGAGCAGTGGAACGAGGGGGACGTTTCCTGCTCGGTGGTGCGGCGGGTAATGCTCCCCGACGCCTTCTTCGCCATCGACGGACTGTTCCAGGCATTCCTGACTGTGCTAAATGAAGTCGGCTTCTTCCCGGCGGTCATCGAGAGGGAGCTGACGGCGAACCTGCCGTTCCTCGCCACGACGCGCCTGCTTGTGGCTGCGGTCCTGGCGGGGATGGGCAGGGAGGAGGCGCATGAGAAGATCCGGCTCCACGCCGTCGACGCCGCCCTGGCACGACGCCGGGATCCCGACGGAGAGACCGATCTCCTCGATCGGCTCGCCTCCGACCCCTCGTTCCCCCTCGACCGGGCCCAGGCGGAACAGGCGATGTCGGATCCGCTCACCTTCACGGGCCGGGCCCCAGAGCAGGTGGGAGCGTTCGTGGAGCGCGTAGAGGCGATTGCTGCCCGACACCTGGAAGCGGTCGAGTACCGCCCCGCCCCGATCCTCTGACCGACCCGTTTTCGCGCGACGGTCCGGTCGGGTTGGCCGGGAATGTCGCGCGATATGTGGGCGTCAGCTAGGAGAAGGCGTCTATACCTGTGAGCGCCTGACCCATGATCAGGGTGTGGATCTCGTTGGTGCCCTCGTAGGTGTAGACCGTCTCCAGGTTGGCCATATGGCGGAACACCGGGTACTCGAGGGTGATGCCGTTGGCGCCGAGCACCCCCCGGGCGAGGCGCGCCACTTCGAGAGCGTTGCGGGTGTTGTCCATCTTCCCGAAGCTGACCTGGGTGGGCGTGAGGGTGCCGGCATCCTTGCGGCGACCCAGGTGGTGGGCTACCAGTGTCCCCCGGTTGACGGCGATCATCATCTCGACCAGTTTGCGCTGGGTGAGCTGGAACGATCCGATCGGCCGGCTGAACTGCTCGCGCTCGAGGGAGTACTCGAGGGCAGCCTCGTAGCAAGCCCGGGCGGCGCCGACGACCCCCCAGGCGATGCCGTATCGGGCCTCGTTGAGGCACGACAGCGGTCCCCGCATCGAGGCGACTTCCGGCAGCATGAACTCCTCCGGCACACGCACGTCGTCGAGCGAGAGCTCGGAGGTGACAGACGCCCGCAGCGACGCCTTGTGCTTGATCTCATGGGCGGCGAAGCCGGGGGTGTCCGTGGGAACGATGAACCCCCGTACCCCATCGTCGGTCCGTGCCCAGATGATGGCGACCTGCGCCAGGTTGCCGTTTGTGATCCACATCTTGGAGCCGTTGATGATCCAGTCGGAGCCGTCGCGGCGGGCCTGTGTCCGCATCGACGACGGATCGGATCCCGAGTCCGGCTCTGTCAGCCCGAAGCAGCCGATGATCTCACCCGACGCCATCCGGGGGAGCCACTCCTGCTTCTGCTCCTCCGACCCGAACTTCCAGATGGGGAACATAACCAACGATCCCTGGACCGAGACGAAGCTGCGCACTCCCGAGTCACCCGCTTCCAGCTCCAAACACGC
>DATABS010000092.1:0-15238 GCA_036259475.1 Acidimicrobiia bacterium
TTGAAGCCGCCGACATATGCGTCGTCATCGATGTAGCGAGGTGACGGGCCGATCAACGCAAGAGCGCCGATACGCCCCGGGGCGGCGGCGGCCGCCAGTATCCCGATCATCGAACTCACCGAGTGGCCTACGAAAACGGCGTCGCTCAGGTCGAGTTGCTCGCAGATCTCGGTGACGTCTCTGGCGTATCCCTCCAAAGTGCCGTACCGGTCGCCGTCGTAGGCATCCAGGTCCGACTTGCCCGCCCCTACGTAGTCGAACAACACGATGCGATATCGGTCTTCGAATGCGGGAACCACCAATCGCCACATGTTCTGATCGCATCCGAAGCCGTGCGCGAAGATCAGGGGCGGGCCGTGCTCGTTGCCGCGCAAGCTGACATTGTTCCGCGTCAGCACCGAAGTCACCAGACCAGTCTACCGAACGGTGAAGCGCCAATGTGAGCGGGCTCGAAGTCATCTGCGGGCCCCACGCGGTCGTCTCCGCTCCTAGTTCGCCGAAGTTGACCTGAGGCGGGCGAAGAAGATCGTCAGTACGTTCCCTATGGTGGGTGGCGTCCACCTTCTACCCGCAGGCCGGGATCGCGTCGTGGATTCAGCCGTTGACGACGATCCCCTCAGACGCCTACCGGGTGACGCCCGCGACATCGGCTTACAGGGAATCGGCGCTGTACAGGCCCGTGCTGATGTAGCGAAGCCCGGAGTCGACAATGATGGTGACCACCGTGGCGCCGGGCCCCAGCCGTTCGGCGACGCGCAAGGCCGCCACCACGTTGGCCCCCGAAGATGACCCCGCGAATATCCCTTCCTCCCGCGCCAGCCGGCGGGCCATCACCCAGGCGTCTTCGGTGCTGACCGTTTCGATCTCGTGGACCGACTCGGGCTCCCACAGAGGCGGGATGAACCCGATCCCTATCCCCTCGATACGATGCGACCCCGTCGGCTGTCCGGAAAGCACCGCCGACTCCTCCGGCTCCACCGCCACGACTCGCACCCGCTCGTCGTGAGCCCTGATGGACTGAGCGACCCCGTGGATCGAGTGGGCGGTGCCGACGGCATGCACGAAGGCGTTGACCTTGCCGGCTGTTTGCGCCCAGATCTCCTCGCCCAGCGGCAGATAGCCCACTATGGCGTCTCGATTGTTGAGCTGATCACACCACCAGTGGCCGGGCCGCTCGGCAATCTCCCCAGCTACCCGGATCATCTCCTTGATGAGGGTCTCCGTGATCCTCCCCTCGTCGCTGGGCACGTCGGTGATGCGGGCTCCAAAAGCGGTCATCGTGCGACGCTTTTCCTCACTGAAAGCGTCCGAAAAGACGACCTCTAGTCCGAAGCCCAGGGCGGCGCACACCAGCGCCAGCGAGACGCCGGTGGTCCCCGCTGTGTACTCCACTACCGTCCCTCCCCGCGGAAGCCGGCCGTCACCCGCTGCCGCTCGGATAGCTGCCGCCGCCATCCGATCCTTCATGCTGCCGGTCGGGTTGGCCCACTCCAGCTTTGCCATCACCCGGGCGCAACCGGTGGGCACGACACGGCGCAGTTCGACAAGCGGTGTGGAACCGATGGCGTCCAAGACCATGGGATGGCCGGACATGTTGCCTCCTAGATCTGCCGGCTGAGATTACTCGGCGGCGGTTTCAGAGAGGTCGATCAAGACGCCCATGCCTTCCCAGGCCGTGATCAAGGGCCTCAAGCCGCCGCAAGATCACAAGAGGGACGTGACCCGCGCCTAGGCCGATGCTGTAGTCAGGTCGAGCAGACGGGCGAATCGCTTGCGAGCGATGACCAGGGCGAGGAGGGTTACCACGAAGGGGAGGGCGTCGGTGATCTGGACGGGGAGGCCGTTGCCCTGGAAGCGAAATCCGAGCGCTTCAGCGAAGGCGAACAGGAGGCTCGCCCCGAGCACCCCGGTGGGATGCGCCCGTCCCAGCATGACCGCCACCACAGCTACCCATCCGCGTCCGCTGGACATGTTCTCGGCGAACTGCACCACGTTCCCCAAAGCCAGCTGCGCCCCGGCTAGTCCCGTGAGCACACCCGAGGCGATCACTGCCGCATACTTGTAGCGGTGGGGAGAAACGCCCAGAGTCGCCGCCGCCGCCGGCCGCTCTCCGACCCCCCGCAGCCGCAGGCCGATAGGCGTACGGAAAAGGAAGAGCCACAACGCCGGAACCAACAGGAAGGACAGGTAAGCGGTGACGGTAGTGCGGAAGAGGACGGGCCCGATCACCGGAATGTCGGCCAGGAGCGGAATACTGATTCGTTCCAGCCCGTCGATGCGATCGTGCTGGAACACCCCCCGCACCCCGAAGATCTGAGGCAGGAGGAATCCGGTGATGCCGAAGGCGAACAGATTGATGGAGATGCCGAGGACGATGGCGTCGCCCCGCTTGGTGACTGCGCCGTAGGCGAGTATCAGTGACACCGCCACACCGCCCCCCACCGCGAATAGGATCCCCATCGCCGAGCTCTGGGCGAAGAACGAGCCGGCGACAGCGGCGAAGGCGCCGGCCAGCATCATGCCTTCCAAGGCGATCTGGAAGACACCGGCCCGCTCGCAGATCGCGCCACCGAGGGCGGCGAGGAGTATCGGGATCATCGCCCGAAGCGCCGAGTCCAGGAGAGCCGAGTCGAAGAGCTGGTCGAACATCAGACCTGCCCCACCCGCGCCGGCTCGACGGCGAGCTCTTCCACTTCGACGGAGTCAGCCTCACGCCTCCTACGCGGGCGGAGGCTCATCCGGCTGGCGACGGCGATGATCACCAGGGCCTGCAAGACCTGTGCCAACCGCCAGGAGATGTCCGCGTTGCGCTGCATGGCCAGACCGCCGATTTGGAGGCCGGAGAAGAGAAGCCCGGCCCCGAGGATGAGGATCGGGCGATTGGCGGCGAGGAGGGAAACGAGAAGCCCGGTCCAGGCGAGACCACTGAGCACCAGCTCGCCTTCGATGAACCGGAGGGCGTCTCCGATGATCAGGTGGGTGCCGATCGCTCCTCCGATCGCCCCCGACACTGCCATGACCGCCACTGTCTGCCGCTCCACCGCCACCCCGCCGTAGCGGGCGAAACGACCGCTGAAACCCGACATCTTCGTCTCGTATCCCACCACGCTCCGTGCGTAGACGACGGCCATCGCCACTACGAGGACGAGCACCAGCAGCAACGAGAGGCTGACACCGCCGAAGATCGGCAGCTTGGGCATACGGGCCGACTCGGGCACCTGACGAGTGGTGGCGAGGGTCACAGAGACGTCCGCCAGCGGAAAACGCACGAGGTATCCGGTGACCGCTCGGCCGACATAGTTGAGAAGGAGACTCGTCAGGAGTATCGGCAGGGCGAGTCTCGTCTGAGCGAAGGCGGGGAGAAGCGCCCACGCCGCCCCGGCGGCCGCCCCCGCCAGGAGCGCCAGCGGGATCACGAACGCGCCCGGGCCCGGGGTGTATATGGCCACCACCGTTCCCGCCAGCCCTCCGACCACCATCTGGCCCTCGCCTCCGAGATTTATGACCCCCGCTCGGAAACAGACCGACACGGCCAGGGCCATCCCCACGATGGGGATCGCCCGGGAGAGGGTGTTGCGGAGTCCCGATCCGTCGACCGCTCCCCCGAACATCTCCCGGTAGGCGACTAGGGGGTCCTGTCCGGTCAAGGCAACGATGACACCACCGGCTACGAAGGCGAGCAGCAAGGAGTGAGTGACCGGACTGGTCGCCGCCCCACGGAGGAGTCCGGCGACGTAGCGGACGCTCCACTCAGGCATGGGTCGCCGTCAGATGAGCACCGGTCATGTACCGACCCACCTCCTGCTCGTCCACTGCCGCCGGATCGAGCTCGGCGACGACGTGACCTTCGAACATGACGAGGATCCTCGTGCTGAGAGCGAGGACCTCCGACAGTTCGGCCGAGACGAGTAGCAACGCTCCGCCGGCGTCCCGATAGTCGAGCAGTTGGCCGTGGATGAACTCGATGGCCCCTACGTCAACCCCGCGGGTCGGCTGCTCGGCGATGAGGAGCGGCGCTTCCCGGGCCAGTTCCCGAGCCAATACCAGCTTCTGCAGGTTCCCGCCGGAGAGCGACGCGACGGGGTTGGTCACCGAGGGAGACTTGATGGCGAAGCGCACCACCAGTTCGGTGGCTCGGCGCCGTACCTCGTCGAGCCGGAGCCAGCCGCCACGGCTGATCGCCGCCTCCCGCTGGTAGCCGAGCAACAGGTTCTCGGATACGGTGGCGTTGTGGGCGGTGCCCACCCCGTGCCGGTCCTCGGGGACGTAGGCGAGCCCGGCCGCACGCCGGTCGGCGACCGAGGCGTGGGTGACGTCGACACCAGCCAGGGTCAGGGTCCCCGCCGCGACGGGCCGGAGGCCGGCTATCGCCTCGATCATCTCGCTCTGGCCGTTCCCCGCCACCGCCGCCACACCGACGACCTCGCCGGAGCGGACGTCAAAGGTGGCGCCCTGGACGACCTCCCGGTCGTGTTCGCCCAGCACGGTGACGTCGCTGACGGAGAGCACGCTCTCCCCCGGACTGCGTCGAGCGGGACGCGGGGTGACCACGACGTCCCGACCCACCATGTATCTCGTGATTTCGGCCGGAGTGGTCTCGGCGGTGACCAGCTCTGCCACCGATCGGCCGTTGCGCAGCACCGTGACCCCGTCCGAAACGGCCATGACCTCCCCCAGCTTGTGGGTGATGAACAGGATGGTGCGTCCGGCCTCCCGCAGCCGCCGGATGACGTCGAAGAGCATGTCCCTCTCTTGGGGTGTGAGCACTGCGGTGGGCTCGTCGAGGATGAGGATCCGCGCGTCCCTGTACAGCGCCTTGAGGATCTCGACGCGTTGCAACACCCCCACGGGCAGGTTCTCCACCAGGGCGGTCGTCTCCACTGCCAACCCGTACCGGTCCGCCAGGGCCCTCACCTGGGCATGACCGGCCTCCCGGTCTATCAGGCCACGCCGGGTGGGTTCGGCTCGGAAGACGACGTTCTCGGCGACGGTGAGGGTGGGGAAGAGCTTGAACGCCTGATGCACCATTCCAAGGCCGGATTCGATGGCGTCGAGGGCGGACGAGAAGACGACCGGTTCCCCCCGGATGAGGATCTCGCCCTCATCGGGGGGGAACAACCCGTACAGCATCGACATCAGGGTCGTCTTGCCGGCCCCGTTCTCCCCCACGATGGCGTGGATCTCACCGGAGCGGACCGTCAGGTCCACGGCGTCGTTGGCGATGACGCCGGGGTATCGCTTGGTGATGCCCCGTAGCTCCAGTTCGATGGCCATGGACGGCTCAGCCCGCCAGCGGGTCGGGGACCTCGATGCTGCCGTCGATGATCCCGTCGGCAGCTTCTTTCACCGCCTCGACGACATCGGGGTGATCGGCGATCACGCACTCGCTCTCGGCTAGCTCGTCGGAGAGAGCCATCACTCCCGTGCCGCCCTCCGCCAGACCGAACGACACCACCGACTCCGCCTCGCCGGCGAGGATCTGGTCGATGAGCTGCTCGACTAGGACATCGACGAGCTTCATGTTGCTGTCGACGATGCGTCCGGGCGCGTCGGGGCACTGGTTGACGTCCACTCCGTAGCTGAAGAACTCGGCCTCTTCGGCGGCCTCGAAGATGCCACCGTTCGAACCCGCTCCCACCGCGAAAATGTGATCGGCTCCCTGGGCGGCTACCGCCAGGGCCTGCTCCTTGGCCCGGGCTGGGTCAGAGAAGGGGTTGTCGCCCCCGATCCACACCTGGGTGTCGGTGATGGAGGGGTCGATCGACTGGGCGCCGAGCGCGAAGCTGTCGGTGTAGCGGTGGAGGAAGGGGATGTCGAGCGCGCCCACCGAGCCGACCTGCTTCGTCTCCGTGAGGGAACCGGCCATGATCCCGAGGAGGTAAGCACCTTCCTGTTCGCGGAACACCCCGCAGTGCAGGTTGGCGGCGGGTTCCTCCGGGCAGGTGTCGATGAGAATGAACTCCTGGTCCGGGTTCGCCTTCGAGAACTCATCGGCCAGTTCCACCAGGGTGAAGGTGGTCAGCACTATCACGTCCGGCGCCTCATCCACCGCGGCCTCGATGTTGGCCCGCCGGCTGGAGTCGTCGGTCGACTCGAACGTGTCCCACGTCCCACCGAGCTTCTCTGCCGCCCGCTGGGTCCCGATCTGTCCCAACTCGAGGAACTTGTTCACTCCGATCGGGTTGGGTGTGACGTAGATGAAGCTGGGGCCATCCGCCTCCTCACCACCGCCGTCGCCGGCATCGTCGCCGGCATCGTCGCCGGCATCGCCGCCGCACGCGGCGGCAACCATCGCCAGCATCAGGAGCAAGGCGGGCCATCTCTTCCGACTCATCGCTGTTTCCTCTCTGTCGTGTCCGATCCATCGTCTTGAGCCGGTGCCGGGGGCACCGTCTCGAGCGTCTCGCCTTTGTCAAGCCTGACCACCCGCTGATCGGTGACGATGGCGGTGATCAGGTCGAACGGGGTGACGTCGAACGCCGGGTTGGCGGCCTCGGTCCCCGGCGGAGCGGAACCCACCCCGGCGAAGGACACCACTTCGTCCCGGCCCCGGTCCTCGATCGCGACGTCTGCGCCCGACTCCGTCGACATGTCAACAGTCGTCTCCGGCGCGACTACCAGGAAGGGCACGCCGGAACGGGCCGCCGCCAGCGCCAGAGCGTAGGTGCCGATCTTGTTGGCGGTGTCCCCGTTGGCGGCGATACGGTCGGCGCCGGTGACGACCACGTCGGCCGCTCCCCTGGAGAGCAGGAAAGGCCCGGCCGAGTCGACTAGCAGCCGGTGGGGTGCACCCATCCGGCTCAGCTCCCAGGTGGTGAGGCGGGCGCCCTGCAGGAGCGGTCGGGTTTCCAGGGCCAGAGCCTCGCGCAGACGGCCTCCCTCGTGCAGCGTCTGGATGACGGCCAGCGCCGTGCCGCGCTCGACGGCGGCGAGCCCCCCGGTGTTGCAGATGGTCATGGCGGCCACCGGGTCCGGTCCGAGCAGCTCTGCGATCAGTTCTGCACCCCTTCGCCCCATTCCCTGCGAGGCGGCGATCTCGTCGTCGCGCACTGCGTACGCCTCCGCCAGGACACGCTCGAACCCCCCGGGGATGTGAGCGGCGACCCTGTCGACCATGCGCGACAGGTTGACAGCGGTGGGCCGGGCGGCGCGGAGAGAGGCGATGGCCGAGTCGAGTGCGTCGCGGTCATGGCCGTGGTCACGGACGGCCATCGCCACTCCGAAAGCGCCTGCCACGCCGAGAGCCGGAGCTCCCCGGACCGCCAGGCGCTTGATCGCGGACACAAGGGTGGAAACGTCTTCGATGCGAAGCTCCTGGCGGGATCCCGGCAGGCGAGTCTGGTCGACGATCACGACGGCACCGTCGATCCAGTCGACTGATCTCGAGCCGAGTCGATCCATGCGCCGGCCTCTCCGGTTGTCAGACAAGCTGCGCGTTCGAGGCTAGGACACAACCCCGACATCGTCAACCACCTCTGGGGCGATTTCACCTCAACGGTGCCGCACGAGGGCGAAGGGAAACCGACCCTCTATGAAGTAGGTGTTGGCATAGGCGACCGGCACCCCCCGAGGGTCGGCATGCACCTGGACGAGGAGCAGGTAGGAGACATTCGGGGGCCGCTCCCCCCAGCCGATGTGGTCACCGTGCGCGGCGTGGAGTTCGGTCACGGCCACCACTGCGCGCTCCCCGTACCGCTCCAGCAAGGCGAAGAGAGATCCTGCCACCTCGCTGGGATCGAAATCAGGCGGCAACACGGCACGGGGGACGGCGTCGTAGGAGAAGGCGACGATCGCCCCGTCTGCGGTGAGCGCCCTCTCCGTGGCCAGCACCTCTTCTCCTTCGGTGAGTGCCAATTTGGCCGTTTCTTCGGGGGTGGCCGGGCGCAGGACGATCGACCGGTACTGCATGCCGGGGACCCGGCCGTGGCGAGCGATGGTGTCGGTCATCGACTCGAGGCGGCGCAGGTCAGCCTGGCCCGCCTGGGTGTGAGCGGTGAGGATGGTGCCCAGACCGTGCCGGGTCACCGTGAGGCCACGGCTTTCCAGGTCCTGCAGCGCGGTGCGGACCGTGGCTCGGGACACTGCGTAATGTGCCGCCAAGTCATGCTCTCCGGGGAGTCTTTCACCCGGAGCCCACTCGCCGGCGTCGATGCGGAGGCGCAGGTCGGCCGCTACCCGGGCGGACAGCGTCAGCCCTGGGCTGGAGGCGTCGGCAATCATCGGTCCTCGATTGACAGCCTTGTCATCCTACCAGTAGCTTGTCTGACAAGCCCTCTACCGGGAGCCGCGTGGAACGATTCGTCGCCGACATCCTCCTCACGATGGCCGACGAACATGCCCTGCCCATCCGCCAGGGAGCCGTCGACGTCGCAGACGGCAAGGTGGTGTGGTCCGGACCGCTCGCCGAGGCGCCCGAGACCGACGTCGGCGTCCAACGCATCGACGGCATTCTCATGCCGGGCATGGTCGACATCCACTGCCACACGCCCATGGTCCTGGTGCGCGGGGCGGGCGAGGGGTTGGCGGTGGATCGCTGGCTGCACGAGGTGATGTGGCCCCGGGAGGGCCGGCTCACTCCCGACGACGTGCGGGCGGGCATGCGGGCCGGAGCGGCTGAACTGATCGGCAACGGCATCACCACCAGCGTCGAGATGTACTTCCACGGCCAGGCCGTCGCCGAGGGAGCGTCGGAGGTGGGGCTGCGCACGGTCGTCACCGCCCCCATCATCGAGGACGCGCAGCTGGCGGGGTTCGGGCCGTGGCAGGAGCAGGTGGAGGAGATGGTCGCCATGTCGGAGCGGTGGTCCGGCAGCGACCAGGTTGAGGTCGGGGTGGGCCCGCACGCCGCCTGGTCCGTGAGCGAGGAGTGCCTGCGAAGACTGAGCGACGTGGCCGCCGACACCGGCATGCTCGTCCATATCCACGTCGCAGAGCAGGAGTGGGAGGACAGCGCCGTGCGGGAGAAAACCGGGATGTCCGCCCCCGCCTATCTGGAGTCGCTCGGGCTTCTCGCCGGCCGCTTCCTGGCGGCCCACGGGGTGTGGCTGTCCGAGGACGACATCGAGGTCCTCGCCCGCAACCGGGCCTCCGTCGCCCACTGCCCCTGCTCCAACTCCAAGCACGCTTCCGGTATCGCCCCGGTCGACGACATGCTGGACGCCGGTATCCGGGTCGGCATCGGCACCGACGGGCCGGCATCCCATCACCGTCTCGACCCCTTCGAGGAGATGCGCACCGCCATCCGTCTCGCCCGGATCCGCCATTCCGACGCCGAGCGCTTCCCAACCTCCCGCACCCTGTGGATGACCACCGCCGGGGCCGCCGACGCAATCGGCCGCCCCGATCTGGGACGTCTCACCCCTGGTGCGTGGGCCGACATGGTGGCGTTGGCCGATGTTTCTTCGCTCCATCCGGTCATCGAGGCGGAGGACGACCCGGTGTCGCGGGTGGTGTGGTCGGCGTCGCCGGCGACGGTCAGGTCGGTGTGGGTGGGAGGACGCAGTGTCGTCCGGGACGGGGTGGTGACCACCATCGATCCTGCCGACGCCAGCAGGGAACTCGACCGGCGAGCGGCCCGGTTGCTGTATGACCGCTGACGACGTGATTGCCCTCCTCGGCCTGGAGCCCATGCCCATCGAAGGGGGCATGTGGGCCCAGACGTGGCGGGACGGCAACGCCAGCGCCATCTACTTCCTGCTCCGCCCCGGCGACTTCTCCGCCCTCCATCGCCTCGACATCGCCGAGTTGTGGCACCACTACGCCGGCGCACCGGCGGAGATGCTCCTCCTCGAACCCGGCGGGTCGGTCCGCCGTCCTCTGCTCGGCGACGATCTCTCGTCGGGGCAACGACCCTTCACCGCCGTGGCCGCCGGGGTGTGGATGGCAGCGGCCACGACCGGCGCCTGGTCCCTGGTGGGCACGACCATGGCCCCGCCCTTTCGACCGGAGGGACGCGAGATGGGCGAGGCGGACATGCTCACCGGCTTGTTTCCCGAGGCCGCCGACGACATCGGGCGATTCGTCCGCCAGGAGCTGCCATGACCGAGCTGCCTCCCCCCGCCCGCCTTCTCGACCTCGCCGGCAAGGTGGTGGTCGTCACCGGCGCCGGCGGTGGGATCGGCACCGGGATCGTCCGGCGCCTACTGGAGGCGAGCGCCACGGTCGTCGCCGTTACCCGCTCCTCGCCGGTCGCCTCCTCCGAAGCGACGGTCGTGACGGCTGACCTCACCGACCCGGGGGCGCCGGACGAGGTGGTGGCAGCCACACTGCAACACCACGACCGCCTCGACGGGCTCGTCAACAACGCCGGGATCCAGCCGGTCGTACCATTCGGCGACCTCACCGACCAGCAATGGGACGAGATGATCTCCGTCAACCTGACCGCTGCCCATCGGCTTACCCAGGCCGCCGCCCGGGCGATGACGGAGAGCGGCGGCGGCTCCATCTGCCACGTCGCCTCCATCGAGGCTCATCACCCCACCCCGGTCCACGGCCACTACGCCGTCTCCAAGGCCGGCCTCGTCATGCACGCCCGGGCGGCGGCGCTGGCCTACGGCCGCGACGGCATCAGGGTCAACTCCATCTCCGCCGGCCTCATCTCCCGTCCCGGCATCGAGGAGCAGTGGCCGGAGGGAGTGGACCGCTGGAAGGCGGCGGCACCTCTCCGCCGGCTCGGAACACCCGAGGATATCGGGGACGCCTGCGTGTTCCTCTGTTCGGACCTGTCCCGCTGGATAACCGGCATCGACCTGGTGGTGGACGGCGGCGTACTCACCAACCCGACATGGTGACCGCCATGACCCTGAGCGACCGTGTCTACATCGTGACGGGAGCGGCCGGCGGAATCGGAACGGGTATCACCGCAGCCGTCATGGAACAGGGCGGCCGCGTCGCGCTTGTCGACCTCGACCAGGAGTCGGTCGCCGCCGCTGCCGCCGCCGTCGACCCGGGCGGCGACAGCACGCTCGGTCTGCGGGGGGATGTCACCTCCGAGGAAGATGCCGCCGAGGCGGTGCGGTACACGGTCGACCACTTCGGCCGCCTGGACGGCCTGGTCAACAACGCCGGGGTGGTGATACTCGACACCGCCTGGGACGCCACCCCCCAGGCGTGGGAGCGGGAGCTGGCCATCAACGTCACCGGGACGTTCGTCATGTCCCGGGCGGTGGGCCGCCACCTCCGCGCCGCGGGAGGAGGGGCGATCGTGAACGTCGCCTCCAACTGCGGCAAGGTCGGCTACCGCAACATGGCGGGCTACAACGCCTCCAAGGCCGCCGTCATCAACCTCACGCGCTCCCTCGCCCTGGAATGGGCGTCGGACGCGATCAACGTCAACGCCGTGTGCCCGGGCGGTGTGGACACCCCGATGCTGGCCGGGGTGGCAGAGTGGCTGTCACCGCGGCTCGAGGTTCCCGCCGACGAGCTGCTGGCCGGGATGGGACCGGCGCAGCTCGGCCGCAAGGTACAGCCGATCGAAGTGGGGAGGGTGGTCGCCTTCCTCCTGTCCGACGCCGCCCTGATCATCCGCGGCCAAGCGGTCAACGTCGACGGCGGCGACACGCCCTATTAGGTAGGTGGCAATGGAGAGCCTGTGGAGAGACTCGGAAGCGTCGGCCTTCGCCGGGCCACTGGCAGAATGTGTCTACGGCTCCCGTCTCATCGGATCCGATCCTTCGCTGGTCCTCCATGGGGGTGGCAACACCTCGGTGAAAGGCCCCTACCGCGACATCACCGGATCGGAGATCGACGCCCTCTACGTCAAGGGATCCGGCTGGGACCTGGCCACGATCGAAGCGGAGGGATTCACCGCCCTGCGACGGGAACGCCTTTCCGAGCTGCTGGCGCTCCCCTCCCTGTCCGACGCTGACATGATGCGGGAGCTCTTGGCCGCTCGCCTCGACCCGGAGGCTCCCGCTCCGTCGGTAGAGAGCCTCCTCCACGCCTTTCTTCCCTATCCGGCGGTGCAGCACTCCCACGCCGACGTCATCGTCACCCTCACCAACCTGGAGGACGGAGCGGAGCGGGTACGAAAGGTCTACGGGGACACGGTGGTGATCGTCCCCTACGTCATGCCCGGCTTCGATCTCGCCCGGGCCGTGGCCGGCATGTGGGAGGAGGCGGCCGGCGCCGGCAGCCAGGGAATGGTGCTGATGAACCACGGGCTCTTCACCTTCGGCGACACCACCCGGGTCGCCTACGAGCGCCACGTCGAACTGATCGACCGGGCGGAGCGATGGCTCGACGACCACGCCCCACTGCCGGCGGCCGAGGTGGATCCGCTGCCTTCCGTCGATCCGGTGCGGCTGGCGTCGCTGCGGCGGGAGATCTCCGAGGCGGCGGGGCGTCCCATGGTCATGTCCCGGCACGCCGACGCCGATGTGGCCGGTTTCGTGCGCCGCCCCGACCTGGCTTCCCTCGCCAGCCGCGGCCCCCTCACCCCCGATCACGTGATCCGCACGAAACGTCACCCGATGGTGGGCGACGACGTCGCCGAGTTCGTCGAGTCGTACCGGGACTACTTCGCTGACCTCGCGCACCGGGCACGAACCGAGTTGACCATGCTCGATCCGGCTCCCCGAGTGGTGGTCGACCCGGAGCTAGGGCTGCTCACAGTCGGTGAGAGCGCCCGCGCCGCCGACATCGCCGCCGACATCTACCGCCACACCATCCCGGTGCTGCAACGAAGCGAGGACCATCTGGGTGGCTACCAGGCGCTGAGCGCCGGCGACCTCTTCGACTGCGAATACTGGGACCTCGAGCAGGCCAAGCTCCGGCGGGGCGGCCCTCCCCCCGAACTGGGCGGCATGGTGGCGGTGGTGACCGGAGCGGCTTCGGGGATCGGCCACGCCTGCGCCGCCGCCCTGCTGGAGCGGGGATGTGCCGTCGCCGGCCTCGATGTCGCCCCTTCCATCGCCACCGCCTTCGAGGGTCCGGCCTGGCTGGGGCTCAACGTCGACGTCACCGACCCCGACGCCCAGGGGGCCGCCCTGGCAGCGGTGGTGGAGCGGTTCGGCGGCCTCGACGTGTTGGTCTCGTCGGCCGGCATGTTCGGCACGACGGCTCCGGTCGCCGAGCGGTCGCCCGCCGAGTGGAAGCAGGTGCAGGCCCTCAACTTCGACGCCGTCGCCGACCTTCTCGCCGCCTCCCATCCCCTACTCCAGCGCTCACCGGTGGGAGGCCGGGTGGTGGTGGTCGGCTCCCGCAACGTCGCTGCTCCCGGTCCGGGAGCCGCCGCCTACTCGGCGTCCAAGGCGGCGGTGACCCAGCTGGCCCGGGTGGCGGCTCTGGAGTGGGCGGCGGACGGGATCCGGGTCAACGTCGTCCATCCCGACGCCGTGTTCGACACCGGGCTGTGGACCGACGAACTCGTCGCCGCCCGGGCCGCCCGCTACGACATGACGGTGGAGGAGTACAAGACCAGGAATCTGCTCTCCGTCGAGGTGACTTCGGCGATGGTGGGCGAGGCTGTGGCAGCGCTGTGCAGCAACACGTTCGCCGCCACCACCGGTGCGCAAATTCCCATCGACGGCGGTAGCGAGAGGGTGGTGTGATGACGGATAGGACCCCCCTGCTGCGGGTGTCGCCGGACGAGGTCGCCCGGCTGGCGCTGGTCGTCGGCGATCCGGCGCGGGCAGAACGGGTGGCGGCACGCCTGGACGACGCCCGCCAGGTGGGCTCGTTCCGGGAGTTCGTCACCTTCACCGGTGCCCACCGGGGCACGCCGGTGACGGTCTCCTCGCACGGAGTAGGGGCGGCGGGGGCGGCCCTGTGCTTCGAGGAGCTCCACCAAGCCGGGGTGAGACGGATGATCCGCGCCGGCACCTGTGGCGGGCTCCGGCCTGAGATCGGCGACGGCGACCTGATCGTCGCCACCGGCGCCGTCCGCGACGACGGCTTCACCGACCGTCTTGTCCCGCCGGCCTTCCCGGCCTTGGCATCGGTCGACGTCGTCACCTCGTTACGCCGGACGTTGGCGGAGGCGGGCCACCGCGGCCACGAGGGTGTGGTGCTCACCAGCGCCGTCTTCTACAGCCACGACGTGCTGGGATCGTCCTTGGAGCAGTGGGCACGGGCAGGGGCGGTGGCGGTGGAGATGGAATGCGCCGCCCTGTTCGTGATCGGGGCGCTCCGCGACATGGAGGTGGGCGCGCTGCTGGCCGTCGACGGCAACCCTCTCCACAGGGCGGAAGGCGGATACGACCCGCACCGAGGCGTTGTGCGCGACGCTGTCGACGTCATGGTCGGGTTCGCCCTGGACGCCCTGGTGGCATGACCGACCTGTACGACCGTCTGCGCCGCACCGCTGGGATCATCGCCGAACGGACGGGACGGGAACGCCACGATGTGGTGGCCGTGCTCGGCTCGGGTCTGGGCGGTTACCCCGCCGCCCTGGACGACTCCGTCGCCCTCCCCTTCTCGGAGCTGCCGGGCTTTCCGGTGCCCGGGGCGCTGGGCCATGCCGGCACCGCCTACTCGGTGCAGAAGGGGGACAACCGGGTGCTGCTCCTGGCCGGCCGGGCCCACGCCTACGAGGGTCACTCGCCGGAGGCGATCACCTTCCCGGTGCGGGCGGCGATCCTGGCGGGAGCCAGCAAGGTGGTGTTGACCAACGCCGCCGGCGGGTGCGGCGACGGGATCGAACCCGGTGACCTGGTGCTGATCACCGACCACATCAACATGGCGGGTATCAGCCCCCTCAGGGGTGAGAACGACGAACGGCTGGGGCCGCGCTTTCCCGACATGAGCGACGTCTACACCCCGGCCCTGCGGGCGAAGGCCCACGCCGCCGCCGCCGATGTGGGCCTGGAGCTGTCGGAGGCGGTCTACTTCTGGTGGCACGGCCCGATGTTCGAGACTCCGGCCGAGGTGCGAATGGCGAAGATGCTGGGAGCGGGACTGGTCGGCATGTCGACCGTCCCCGAGGCCACTGCAGCCCGTCACATGGGCGCCGAGGTGCTGGGCTTGTCGCTGTGCACCAACCGGGCCGCCGGAATGTCCGACACCCGTCTTTCCGCGGAGGAAGTCATCGCTGTGGCCGCCGAGGTGGAGGTGAACCAAAGCCGGTCGAGCGGCGCATTTTGCAGACATGCCTAGCGCTACCACTCGTCGGACCAGGGCGGTCGATCTGGCGTGGCTATTTGAGGTGGCTGAGCTTGTCTGGATTGCCCACGGCGTCGATGTGGACGATCTTGTCGTCGCGTAGGGAAAGCGACACAACTGCGCGGATTTCGTTTCCGAC
>DATABS010000093.1:0-34230 GCA_036259475.1 Acidimicrobiia bacterium
CACGGACGGCCTCTCTGCCGGAGGCTTCGGGCAAGGCCGGGCTCACGCCGGATGTTGGCGGGTGCGACGATTGGGGATTCGATCCTCTCCGGGAAGGGCTGATGCTCGAATACAACTCCAAACCCTCCTGCAAGTTCCGGAGAGCCTCATCGAAGATCTCCGCCTGACTCAGCGCAACGCGAACTGTCAATCTACGGATCGATGCCTCGTCCGCCGCACCCCACTACGACTCGGTGATAGTTTCCGGCAGCGGTGCGAGTTGGCCTGCTGGACCCTTTGCTCGACGCCGTAATGGACGTCGCCGACGAAGCGATGATCTCTGGACCTCGAGCCACCCACATAATGCCGGTTCTAGAGCGGGAGATCGCGTCAGTCCCGGATCCGGCGGCCGCGCAATATGGGCGACCTGAGATGAAGTATGCCTATAAGCACCGATCGGGCGCATCGCATAGAATTCCGAGTGGGGTTGGGGCGGTTTCGCCTGACGGCGAGCGAACCCGGCCGACCGACCCGAGTTTGAACCTCGCAGATAGGAGCACCGAAATGGTGATCAGACGATGGTGGATCGGGATCGGAACCGGATTGGGAGTCGCTGTCGGGCTTGCCTTATGGCTCAGGGTCCTGGCCTCAGACTTCGTGAACACTGCTCAGCGTCTCAATTCTGCTGGACATATGAGGGCTGCGCTCTGGCTGATTGCGGTTGGAATCGTGGTCTACCTGGTTTGCGTAGGGAGCCAGAAGAACGCCCTTATCTCGGGGATCCCAGCATTGGTGCTTCTTACAGTGTTTGCTCCACTCATATTCGGTCTGGCAAGCCCGGATTGGTATCCGGATTGGCTGACGGAACTCACCTTGGTCTCCTACAACATTCACACGCCGGTGATCATCGGTGTCCTTGTGGGAGCCACTGTATGGACCGGATGGCACCAAATCCGGTCGCGGGTCGAACCCTCCCGTGCGATGGACCCAACGATCCAGACGATCGACGGCTAGTTGGGGGCTGATGCCCAGACCCTGATGTACTCGGCCGCCTGATTGGGGTGATAGAAGATACTGTGACCCGCTCCTTCGAGAACGTCAGGGTTCTCGTTACGAAGGTCAGCCAATCCGATCGCGACGGCTCCAAAGATCGGAAGGGAGGCCGTTCCATGGGAGAAGCGAAGGGTGACAGGACAATCTGCAATCGCATCTGGGTCAAAGCTCTCCCTAGTCAGTGGTAAATCTCCACGTATGAGCGACTCGGCGTTTGCATCAGTTCGACGGACGAACCATTCCTTGCCCGGTGGTGGTGTGAACAGAGATGGCAGGTTTTCTGCGGTACCGACTGCTTCGCGCCCGAGAGCGTCGATCGCTCCCCGCCAGTCGCCGGGATGCGACACGAGATGGTGGATCACAGCACGTTCAACGCGACGTCTGAGCAGCTCACCACCTTCCGCTATGCCGAAGATCCCGGGCTCGTAACACAGGACCGCTTTCAGCGGGTCGGGGCTTCGGAGGGCAAGCCTCAGGGCAACGATGCCCCCGGCGCTAGCTCCCAGAACGACGACGTCTTTTAAATTGAGGTTGGTGATCAAGGCGACGGCGTCGTCAGCGTGCCGAGCTGAATCTGACGGCCAGTCGGCGGGATCGCTTCGTCCAGTCCCTCGCCGATCGTAGGTGACCACGGTGTTGAACTCAGCGAGTCGTTCTGCGATTCCCCGGTACACCTCGGCGTCCTCGTCGGCTGCTCCGATAAGCAGCACGGGAGCTCCCGAGCCGCGGACCTCGGTGTATATCCGGGCCCCGTCAACCGCAATCAATTCGACGATCGGCTCTGCTGAGCCGAGCAACGTGTCTGGATTCACACCGGATGATGTCGTCACTCCTATGACACTGCCTTCATCGACACCGCCCTCGACGGAACCCAGATCACCCGCTATGGAGCGATAACGCTCACTTCGTCGAGTGCTCACGATCGGCACCTCGTGTTCGGTTAGGTGTTGACTTGTGGGAATCGGCCGTGCAGGTCTGGGCCTTCATCCGATGGGGATGGAGGAGTGTCTCATGCCAACCCCAGCACCGGGCCCACCCGGTAAACAAGGCGAGTGGTCCTCATGTGTCACGAGGCCAGGGTGGAGAATGCGATGGCGGTCTCCCTTTCCTCTGAGTCATTTGGTTCCGTTCCTTTGGAACTGAACGATCGGCCGTGGATGCTCTGTAGCTGATTCCGACCTCGACCCCTTACACGTCCGGCCCCTCACCCCACTCAGACGCTGTATCGCTTCGCAGGTTCCGATCGGCTCGCAAGCGCAGATCGACCGAACTGGGACGATAACGTCCCTGTCGGCGAAGTGCTCGCAATCAATACTTCGGTGTCCGCTGCGGCGACAGTATCGCTCGTGTGCGAGACCATCGTCAGACGGCGAATCATCACCTTGTGACGATGTATCTCGAAGTCCGTTCGGATCGGGAGGTAGGTGCCAAGTTGTTCCGTGGTCTTGGCGACGGAACGAGACTGGCGATTTTGCAGACGCTGGCGTCGGGTGAACGTCGTGTCACCGACCTTGTTGCAGAGTTGGGCTCTTCTCAGTCCAATATCTCCGCTCATCTGGCTTGCTTGAAGGGCTGCGGTCTGGTCGAGGATCGCCCAGAGGGGAGGGCCGTCTTCTACAAGATCGCCTCCAACCGGGTGTTTCCGCTCCTAGAAGCAGCGGAGTTGCTGCTCGCCGGCGTGGGTCAACAAGTTCACCTGTGCCCGGTCCACGCACCCGGCGGCAACGGAGAATGACGGCTCCAGCCATAGGTGAGCTGCGTCGCCGCGGACTCTGGCTCGAATACATAACGATCGGATGGAACCTGGTCGAAGCAGTGGTCGCCGTCGCCGCCGGGCTGGCGGCGAGCTCGATCGCCTTGATTGGATTCGGGTTCGATTCGACCATCGAGGTAGCTGCGGCATCAGTAGTGGTGTGGCAGTTCCGCTCCGAAATGCTCGGAGGACTCGACGAGGAACGCGAGCAGCGAGCCTTGAGGATGATCGCGGTCACCTTCATCGCCCTCGCCGCCTACGTCACCTTCGAGGCCGTCCGAACCCTCCTGACCCAACAAACTCCGGAGACGTCGACGGTCGGGATCGTCGTGGCGGCAGCGTCCCTGGTCGTAATGCCCGTCCTGGCATGGCTCAAACGACAGACTGCCTTGCGGATGGGCAGCGAAACGTTGCTCGCCGACTCCGCCGAGACCTTTCTTTGCGCCTGGCTGTCCGCAATTCTTCTTGGCGGTCTCGTGTTGAACTCAACGTTGGGTTGGTGGTGGGCCGACCCCATCGCCGCGCTCGGCATCGCCTACCTCGCTGTCCGCGAAGGGCTCGAGGCATGGAGCGGCGACCACCACGACCACTAGATCCGGGACCCCAGGCTCCACCCAGGCACCGACTTCCCGGATCCAGAATCGCCCAGATCAACGTTCTTGTGCGGATAGCGCCCATTTCGAAGACCGCCCGGGATCGGCGCATCGGAGTGCTGCTCCTGACTGCGATTTCTCAGCGGTGGCCACCAGATCTTGCAGTTCTCGGCTAGCTTCTGCGCTGTCGGATGTCTTGGGGTGGTCGTCAATGCTCCGGGAGTCACGTCAAGTACGTTCGGACGGAACAACTGACGCTCCACGATGTTTGGGACCCACGCCACGGGTAGGAGTTGCTGGGGCCGGAGGTCGCTCAGAGTAAGGAAGACAGCCATGACAGAAACATCACACGAATTCACTAGAGGCCTCTACGGCTGGATCACTCACACGGAAATGGCGAGCGAAGACCCACAGGCTACCCGTGACTGGTGCGAGTCGGTCCTGGGCTGGAACTTCCAAGATCCGTTCCCTACGCCCGCCGGCGAGTACCACCTGTTCGCCTACTCAGAGTCCGGTGGCGGAGGCATCAGAGAAGTCACCTCGGGGGAGTCCCCCAAAACCACTCCCTCGGTCCATGTTGAGGACACCGACAAGGCATACGCGGCGGCTCTCGCCCAGGGGGCCGAGTCTGTCCAACCACCTGAGACGATCATGGAAGGAGTCCGCGTTGCCATGGTCAAAGCTCCCGGAGGCGTGTTAATCGGCTTCTCCGGGCCCACCGACTGACCACTACCGACCACCTGATATGGGCCGATAACGAGCGCTCCGAGAAATGCGCGAGAACGGCACTGATGTGCGCCCACTGTATAGGTTCTAGTCAAATCCCCCAATCCGAGGAGCGGATGTGATCAAGCGACTAACCATGTGGCACGCCAAAGATGGGGTTCCTCGTGAAGAAGCCCTACGGCACTGGCGCCACGAGCACGCAGAACTGGTCAGAGCCGTGCCCGGCCTGCGTGGCTATGTCCAAGACCACTGCACGGAAAGTCCCGAAGGTGGGGACATACCGTTCACGGGCCTGGGCGAAGTTTGGTTCGACAATTTCGACTCGGCAGCAACTGCGACGAAGTCTCCTGAGTGGTCGGCCGTGATCTCTGATGCCGCGACCTTCATGGATCTTGGAACCGTTGTCGCCGCCTGGGCCGACGAGCATCGCATCATCGCGCCGACCTGAACTTCCCGACGAGGATCTGGAACTCATAGATCGGGGTCGCGGGATCGAAGGAGTGGCAGGAGAAGCGCCGGCCGGCCTATCGACGCGGGTGGCGATTACCGCTCATTACCCCGGATCGACAGGCCGGCCGCCTGCGGCTGCACCGTCGTGGCTACTACGGCAAGCAGGTCGGCGATTAGCTCGTCGAGGTCTCGCTGGTCGCGTAGCCGAACAGTGAAGTCGTCAAGAACCCGGGCGGCGTCGTAGCGGGCGCGGTTGAAGCGTCGGTCCACCCCCCGCTGAACCCGCCGGCGCATCGGATTGAACAAGGCGGCGACCGCGAGCGTGGAGGCGGAAACTGCCAGTTCACCCTGGAGAGGCAGGAGGGATTCGAGCAGGAGGACCCCGCCGGCGTAGACCGCCACCAGCGTCCCCACCACCAGACCGTAGGTAACGGTACGACTGATCAGCCGGTGGATTTCGTACAGTCGGTAGCGGAGGATGGCGACGCCGACCGCCAAAGGGATCAGCGAGAAGATCGGGAACAGGTAGCCGGCACCGAGTACCACGATCCCGCCGATAAACACCCCCACCGACACGACCACCGCGTAGACGAACCATGTGATCTGTTGGCGCTCCGGCCCCCGAGAGCGGCGAAGCCTTAGGACCTGGGCAGCCAGGGCGGTGGCCACCAGCAGAAGCTGGCCTGCGAGGAGCAGGTCGAACACGGCGGTCGCCGCGTCGCCGCCGGGCAGTCGCAGGGGCGAACGCAGGTCAGGGAAGTAGAACGGGACCGTCTCGGGTGAGATGGCGCCGCTCACCGCAAGTAGCGTGTATACGAACGCGGCGAAGTAGGCGAACGGGCGCCAGCGCGGCGAAGGCAGGCGCCCATGGGGAAAGAGCAGCAACACGAACACCAGTAGGGCGAAGGCCGGGTGCCAGATTGAAGCGACTCCCCAGGCGACCCATTCGGCGCCGGGCCGCAGGCCGGTGGTGGCCGGCGAGGTGTACGACGCGGCGAACACTATGAAGCTCATCACTAGACCCCAGGCGGCGACGAGCCACCCGATGGGGTTGTCCGGTCGGCGCCAGCCGACGAAGGCGCCGACAGTGGCGAAAGACAGGGCGACGGCGGCGATCACTACACCGCCGAAGTCGCCTGCGTTGTCGCCAGCGCCGACGCCGAAGAACACCGCTGGAGAGACGACGGCGCCGGCGAGCAACAGTCCCGCCGACGCCCCCCAAAGCCCCCAGGCCAGGCGGCCCGCCATCGGGATTGCCATCACGGTCTTCCTCTCGTCGGTCATCGACTCTGTGTGAATTGTCCAGAACGAGCGTGACGGGGTCGTTACGAAACCGTGGTTCCCGGTTCCAGCGTGCGCCCCGGTTCGGACCTCCAGGTTGGCTAGCACCGCTTGGACCCCGGCCGGGGCGCTTGCGCGTGATAGGCACCCAGATAGGCACCCTGAAAGATTCCCAGCTGGAACCTTTGACGCGAAGAACCCCCCGTTTACCAGGGGTTTCGTTCGGTGGAGCTGAGGGGATTTGAACCCCTGACCCCTTGCATGCCATGCAAGTGCTCTGCCAGGCTGAGCTACAGCCCCAAAGGGGGAAGGTGTCAGATTACCAAACCGCCGGAAGGATCAGAAAGGGCCTGATCAAGCCTCAGAGCTGACGGGTGACTCCCACAGCACCCGAGGAGCATCGAGCCACAATCGCTCGAGTCCGTAGTAGTCCCTCTGTTCGGGTTGGAAGAGGTGGACCACGACGTCGCCGTAGTCGAGCAAGATCCACTCCGCCTGTTGTACACCCTCCCGACGAAGGGGCTTACGTTGCGCTTTCTCGGCGAGCGCTTCTTCGACGCCATCGGCCAGGGCGCGGACATGGATGTTCGAAGTACCGCTGGCGATCACGAAGATGTCCGTGATGGCGAGGAGATCGCCCACATCCAGGAGCTCGACGTCCAGTCCCTTCTTGTCGTAGATGGCGTCTGCGGCCATCCGGGCGATCTGCTCAGCTTCGATGACGGATCTTCCTCCTAATTCAGTCCTGTCATCCTACCGAAGCCTCGATCTCATCCGCATAGAGATCCTCCTCGATGAAGTAACGCCAGACGGCGTCCCGGACCAGAAAACGGGTCGATAGCCCTCGCGAGACCCGACGTCGGATCTGCGTCCCGGAGACGTCGAGCGGCACCATGTCGAGCCAGTGCATCTCCACCTTT
This sequence comes from Acidimicrobiia bacterium, assembly GCA_036259475.1. Lineage (GTDB taxonomy): Bacteria > Actinomycetota > Acidimicrobiia > Spongiisociales > ZC4RG35 > ZC4RG17. The sequence goes on from DATABS010000093.1 coordinate 6,756, forward strand.
CCCTGGAGGGAGGTCTCCACATCGGCGGCTGCCGTACTCGGGCGGGGCGCCACTGCGAGGACGACGCGCTCCAGCACCTCAGTCGCTCGATGCCATGTCGGGAGGTTGCGGGCCGAATCTGCTCCCAGAATGAGGACGAGTTCGAGCTCGTCGTCGAAGTCCGCCAGCGTGTCGGCGGTGTAGGTCCAGCCATCCCGGTGGACCTCCCGATCATCAGCGACGAAGTAGTCGACGCCGGCGACCGCGAGACGGGTCATGGCCCACCGATGCTCCGGCGCCGACACGTGACGGGCGGCTTTTTGCCAGGGAGCTCCCGCCGGCATGAACACGACCATGTCCAGTCCGAGCTGGTGGTAGGCGACCTCTCCCGTGTGCAGGTGGGCGAGGTGCGGTGGGTCGAACGTTCCGCCCAGTATTCCGATGCGCACTGCCGCCAGGATAGGGAACCAAGCGCAGGGCATCACTGATCGGTCGGAAGCTGCATCGCAGGAAGGGGCCGGGATCGACATAACTGCCACCGAGGCGAACGGAGAGGTGCACGGCAGGTTCACCGTGGGCGAGTCCGGAAGTCCCGAGGATATCTCCCCGGTTCACGCGTTGTCCCGCCGAAACTTGCACCGTCGACAGATACGACACCGACACCTTCAGTTCGCCCTGTTGGACGGTGACGGTCCGCATACTCGCCACCGAGCCCGCGAATGAAACCGATCCGTCCAGCGGAGCTCGAACCGGTGTTCCGACCGGTGTTCCCAGGTCTACGCCCCAGTGGCCGGCATACGCTCCTTGCGGGGCGAACACCCCCGTCTGGGCCCCGTCCACCGGCGACAGCAGGCAGACCAGGCCTATCGCTACCCACATATCCAATCCTTCCGGTGACGAACCTATCGGATCACCTACCCGACGGGAAGGGGTCCGGACTCCCGGGAGTTGAGACCCGCCCGCAGCACTAGCGTGGAGCCGTAGACCACACCAAGGACGGAACATGACCAAGACCAGAATCGGTCTGATGGGCTTTGGCCGGATCGGCCGCAACGTCTTTCGTCTCGTGCGTAACCACCCCGAGCTCGAAGTCGGAGTGATATGCGACGTGGCGGACCCCGCCGGACTGACCTACCTACTCAAGTACGACTCGATCTACGGCCGCTATCCCGGAGAGGTTCACTACGAGGACGGGATCCTCACCGCCGACGACAGAGAGGTGTCATTCCTGTCGGAGAAGGAACCGCGCGACGTCGAGTGGTCGGAGTACGGGGTGGACCTGGTCATCGAGGCAACGACCCGGTATCGCAGCAAAGCCGCCAACGAAGACCACCTGAACAACGGCGCTCGGGCGGTCGTCATAGCCTCGAGTCCCGAAACCCCCGGAGAGATTCCCATGGTCCTTATGGGAATCAACGACGAGATACTCGAAGAGAACCCTCGCATCGTCGCCTTGGGATCCAACACGTCGAACGCCCTTGCTCCGGTGTTGCGCACACTCGACGAGCGATTCGGCGTCGATCGGGCGTTCTGGACCACCGTCCATGCCATGTCCAACTCGGGTCGTCTGGCCGACGTGCCGGGGGAAGGTTTCCGCTCGAGTCGGGCCGCGGGGGAAAACATCATCCCCGAACAGACCAACTCACCCCAGATCATCAGCCAGGTCATGCCCGAATTCGAGGGGAAGCTGTCGGCTGTGGCCCTCAACGTTCCGGTGCCGGACGGCTCAACCGTCGACCTGGTCACCGACCTTCGAACCGAAACCACCGCGGCCGATGTCAACACCGCCATCCAAGAGGCGGCGACCAGCCGCTACCGCAACATCCTCGACTACATCGACGATCCGATCGTTTCCTCCGATGTTCGAAGCTCCACCTACTCGGGTCTGTTCGACTCCCTTTCCACCCTTGTGATGGGAGGGACGATGGTCAAGACCATTACGTGGTTCAACAACGGTTGGGGATACTCCGCCCGCATCGTCGAGGTCGTCGAGCGGCTGGCCAAGCACCTCGTGAAGGAGACAGTCACATGAGCCTGAAAGTTGCAATCAACGGGTTCGGCCGAATCGGACGGGCCGTCTTCCGGATCATCGCTTCGCGGACGGACTCGGACCTCGAGGTGGTTGCCGTCAACGACCTGGCGGACGACGACGTCCTCGCTTATCTGCTGGAGTACGACACGGTGATGGGGCCCTTCGAGCAGGAAGTCACCGTGAGCGACGAGACGATGACGGTCGGCAAGCACAGGATCCGGATGCTGCGCGAGACCGACCCCGCCAAGCTCCCTTGGAAGGAGTTGGACGTCGACGTCGTCATCGAATCGACCGGCGTCTTCCGGGATCGGGCGTCACTCGAAAAGCATCTCCAGGCCGGCGCCCGACGCGTCGTCCTGACCGTCCCCGCCAAGGACACCATCGACGAGACGGTCGTGTTGGGAGTCAACGACGACAAGCTCGACGGCTCCGACCTGATCGTGTCCAACGCCTCTTGCACCACCAACTGTCTGGCTCCGGTGGCGAAAGTGCTCAACGACGAGTTCGGCATCAGGCGAGGCGTGATGACCACCGTCCACGCCTACACCAACGATCAGCGTCTGGCCGACGTCCCCCACAAAGATCTGCGGCGGAGCCGGGCGGCCACCGAGAACATCATTCCCACGACGACGGGAGCCGCCAAGGCGGTCGGCGAGGTACTTCCCGAGTTGGACGGGAAGCTCGACGGAATGGCCATGCGAGTCCCCGTCCCGGACGGCTCCACCGTCGATCTTGTGGTGGAACTCGACCGCGAGGTCACCGCCGAAGAGGTCAACGCCGCCATCCGCCGCGCCGCCGAGGGGGAGATGGCCGGCATCCTCGAGTACAACGAGGACCCTATCGTCTCCACCGATATCATCGGTAACCCGCATTCGTCGATCTTCGACTCGGCCGGCACCCAGGTGCTGGGCGGGAACCTGGTGAAAGTGTTGTCGTGGTACGACAACGAGTGGGGATACTCGAACCGGGTGGTTGACCTGGTGGAGCGGTTGGGTGAGGTGATGGAAGGCGACGGAAGCCGGAAGGCGGAGGTCCGAAGCCGGTAACCGACTACGGCAGCAGGTCCAGGACGGTCTTGCGGAATTCGTTGGGTTGGAACGGCTTGGTGACGAAGGCGTCGGCGCCCCCCTCGTCGGCGCGGCGGCGGGACTCCTCCTCGGCGTGGGCGGTCAACACCACCACCGGTGTTCCCTTGACGGTCTCGTCGGAACGGACGTTGGCCAGGACCTCCCAGCCGTCCATCCCGGGGAGGCCGATGTCGAGGACCACCAGATCAGGCGACTCGGAATGTACCGCAGCCAGGCCGCTCTTGCCATCGTCCCGGGTGACGATCTCGAGGTCGGCAGCCCGGAGGCAGACCTCGATCAACCGTCGGATGACGGCGGAGTCCTCGATCACCAGAATTCGATGGCCCAAAGCCACACCTCGCTACTCGGTTGCCTTGAAGAAAGATTCGTACCCGGAGAGTATCGGTCGGCCTCCGCCCAGAGTTGAGAACATCAATGTGCCTGTATCCGGTTCCGGGAGCCTGGCAGACTCAGCTCCTCGACGAAAGCTTCCAGCTGGCGCAACGTCCTCACCTCATAGACGCCGTTACACCAGCGCCCGTAGCGGCTCATTACCGAATCGCCCGTGTCCCAGTAGCTGGGCGGCTCGGGGTTGAGCCAGTAAACCGCCCGGGCCTTGGCCGCGATCTCTGCCAGGAGCTCATCCTGGGGCGGCCGGTAGTTGTTGCGGGCGTCCCCCGTGATGATGAGCGTCGAGCGGGGCGTGACGTCGCGCCCGTACTTTTCTCCGAACGCCGCCAACGCAGTTCCGTAGTCCGAGTGACCGTCGTGGAGCACCACCTCAGCCTCGGCAGCGACACGCGCGAGAGCCCCGGTGAAGTCGGTCCCCGGGCCGAACAGGTCGGTCACCTCGTCGACGGTGTCGATGAAAGCGAAGGAGCGGAGCTTGGAGAACTGGGTCGACATGGCATAGGTGAACTGAAGGGTGAAGCGAGCGAAAGTGGCCATCGAACCGGAGATGTCGCACAGGAGGAAGACCTCGGGACGATGAGGCTTGGGGCTCCGGAAGCGGGGATCCAGCGGGACGCCTCCCGTGGCCAGCGAACGCCGCATCGTCTTGCGGAAGTCGAGGCGACCGCGACGCAACAGGCGGCGGCGTCGGGCGAGCCGCGCCGCCAGCTTGCGGGTAAGCGGCACGATGGCGTCCTCGAGAGCCGCCAGGTCGGTTCGGGTCGCATGCATGAGGTCAACGTCTTCGGTGAGCGGCCGACGCAGGGTACGGGCAACCGCCTCACGCCCCCGATCGGCCACGAGCCGCCGGCGGATCTCTTCCTGGACGGCTTGCCGCAACTCCTCCATGCGCTCACCCACCTCCTCGGAGAGAAGCCGCCGGTCGAGGTCCCCCAACTCACCGTCCTGTCCGGTGAGAACGTCTCGCAGCATGGCCTCGATCTGGTCGACGTCCAGACGCCGCAGAGTCCGGTACAGGTAATAGGTGCCTCCGACGGGCCGTCCCGGCTCGAAGCCGGAGAGTCGGTCAACCGCTCCCCCGATCGCCGCCTGCAACGCGTCCATATCCCCGTCGAGCAGCGCCTGGAGGAGCGACCGGCGGAGGTCGTCCAGGTCGTCCTCGACTCCCCCGGTGCCTCCGGCCCCGCCCTCACCCTCGCCGCCGGGCGCACCCACGCCGGACTCGTCCCCGGCGGGATCCTGCGGGCTGCGAGCGAAGTAGACCTCGAATGCGGTGTCGAAGGCCCCCAGATGTCGTTCTGCCTTGACCAAAGTGGCGGCCAGCGTCTCTTTCAACCCGCGACGATCGCCGATGTCGATCACTTCCAGGGCGCGCATGGCGTCGATCGTCTCCACCATCGACACCGGTACCCCGGCGGCCCTCAACTCTCCGACGAACCCCGTGATGAGGGAGGTAATGGGCGTCGAGGTCGCCGGGCTGGTCACCGTCGGGTGAGTTCCGCGGTGGCTCGGTCGATGTCCGACTGATACTTCAGCAGGACATGCAATGTGTCGGTCACGGTCTCGGTGTCGAGATGCTCGATGGCCAAGGCGAGCAGCGTTCGGGCCCAGTCGATCGACTCGGACACCGACGGCGCCTTCTTCAGGTCCATCTGGCGGATGGACCGGACGATCCCGGCGATCTGCTTGGCCAGCTTCTCGGGCAGGTCCGGAACGCGGGTGAGCAGGATCTCCTGTTCTCGATCAGCATCGGGATACGAGATATGTAGGAAAAGGCACCGTCGCTTGAGCGCTTCAGACAGCTCGCGGGTGTTGTTGGAGGTGAGCACCACGAACGGCTGTGTTGAAGCCGTGATCGTGCCCAATTCCGGAATCGAGACTTGGAAGTCCGAGAGCACCTCGAGCAACAGCGCCTCGGTCTCGATCTCGACTCGGTCGATCTCGTCGATGAGAAGCACCACCGGCTGCTCCGAGCGGATCGCCTCGAGCAGAGGCCGACTGAGGAGGAAATCGTCCGAGAAGATGTCGTCTTCCAGCTGGTCCCACTCGTGGTCTTCGTCTGCCTGGATCCGGAGGAGCTGCTTCTTGTAATTCCATTCATAGAGAGCCTTCGACTCGTCGAGACCCTCATAGCACTGGAGGCGAATCAGGCGACGGTCCCACAGCTTCGCCAGCGACTTCGCCAGCTCCGTCTTACCGACGCCGGCCGGGCCCTCCACCAGAATCGGCTTTCCCAGGCGATCCGCCAGGAAGGCCACCTGGGCGATGCGGTGATCGGCGAGGTAGTCGACGTCCGCCAGACCCTTCATCACATCGGCAGGGGATCCGAAATTGGAAGCGGTGTCGATCATGGTCCTTTGGGGAGCGGGTGGGCCAGTGTAGGAGTCCACGTTGAGCCTTCCGGCAGGAGTACCCTGCTCGAAAGCATGAAGATCATCGTCGTGGGAGCGGGGGCGGTCGGCACGTATCTCGCCGAACGGCTGTCCAGCGAAGGCCAGGACGTCCACGTCATCGAAGCCGATGAGGAACGCGCCGCCGCCCTCCAAGAGAACATCGATGCCCTCGTCATCGTGGGCAACGGAGCATCGATCCCCACCCTCGAGCAGGCAGGAGTCAAGAACGCCGACCTGCTCATCGCCGTGTCGAGCTCCGATGGCGCCAACATCCTCGCCTGTCATACCGCCCGCCAGCTGGGGGTGAAGCGGACCGTCGCGAGAATCGAAGATCCCGGGTTACGAGAAGGGGTAGACCAGCTGGGCGTCGACGTCGTCATCGATCCTGGCGCCACCGCCGCCCACGAGTTACTCGGCCTGGTCCGTGAGACAGGCGTCTCCGAAATCGTCTACTTCGCCGATGACAAGCTCGTCTTGATCGGCGGCATCGTGACACCGGCCTCTCCCCTCACCCGGGCCACGCTCGAATACCTCAGGATGCGCAACTCTGAGTGGGGTTGGGTGGTGGCGGCGGTCGTTCGTCACGGCCGGACCATGGTCGGTGCCGCCGACACCCGAATCCAAGCCGGCGATCATGCTCTCATCATGACAACGACCTCCAATCTGGAACGGGCCACAGCCCTATTGGGATTGCGCCGGGGTCATATCGACCGGGTGATCATCATGGGGACCACCCGCCTCTCCGAGCTGACGGCCGACGCGATGGTCGATGCGGGATTCTCGGTCGCAATCGTCGATTCCGATCGGGCGCGCTGTTCGACCATGGCGGCGCGCCATCCCAAAGCGGTGGTGGTCCACGGCGACCCCACCGATCCCGACGTGCTCAGCGACCTCGACTTGGACAGCGGCGATGCCGTTCTTGCCCTGACGGGTTGGGATGAGGTGAATATCACGGCCTGCCTAGTGGCGAAGGCGCTCGGGGCGGCCTCCACGGTGGCCCGGTTCAATCGAATCGAATATGTCTCCCTTCTCTCCGGCGTTGGCATCGACGCCGCCGTTTCAGCTCGGTTGCTGGCGGCATCGGCCATCCTGCGGTTCGTGCGCCATGGCAAGATCCAGCAGGTCGTGACGTTCTCAGATACCGATGCGGAAGCGATCGAACTGGAGGTGGCCGAAGACGCGCCGGCGATAGGCTCATCCCTCATCGAGCTCGAGCTGCCTCGCGGGGTGGTGATCGGAGGTATCTCGCGGGCCGACACGACGTTCGTCCCCGACGGATCGACCGTGATAAGGGCCGGTGACCAGTTGATCCTGTTCTCGCTCCCGGCCTCGGTCGAGGAATCCGCCGCTCTGTTCGCTCCCTGATGCCGATCGTCACACCACTGGGGACGGGCCGTTCACTGCCGCGGACCCTCGCATTCGTCATCGGAGCAGCCATCACGGCCATCGGGGTCTCGATGCTGATAGCCGCCGCCGTTTCCGCCGTCTACGGCGAGTGGTCGACGGTGCTCGGCATCTCCACGGCGGCCGCGGTGACGATCGTCTCCGGTCTGATCCTGTGGCGCCTGCTGGGTCGTGCTGCCACCATCGGTGTCAAAGAAGGATTCGCCACCGTCGGTCTGGCCTGGTTCGCCCTGTCGCTGTTCGGGGCACTCCCCTACCTCTTCACCGGCAGTATCCCCGATCCCACCAACGCCTTCTTCGAAACCGCGTCGGGATTCACCACGACGGGCTCCTCTGTGCTCCCCAACCCCCAAACCCTTCCTCAGGGCATCGGATTCTGGAGGGGCCTCACCCAGTGGGTGGGCGGGATGGGGGTGATCGTCCTGTCCGTGGCTATCCTCCCGCTGTTGGGAACCGGCGGCATGCAGTTGGCCCGGGCGGAATCTCCCGGCCCGACCCCGGACCGGCTCACTCCCCGCTTCAGCGAGACAGCCAAGCGACTCTGGTATCTATACGTCGCCTTCACCGGTGTCCTGATCGTGCTTCTCGCCGCCGGTGACATGGACCTGTTCGAGTCGACGGTGCACTCTTTCACCACCATGTCCACAGGCGGCTTTTCGACGACACCCGACTCGATGGGCGGATTCTCCTCTTACACGCAGTGGGTCGTCACCGCCTTCATGTTCATCGCCGGCACCAGCTTTGCCCTCCATTATCGAGCCCTCCGAGAACCGCGGCGCTACTGGCAGAACGCCGAGTTCCGACTTTTCGCGCTCGTGACCGCCGGCGCCATCGTGTTGGTTATGGGAGGATTGCTGGGCGACCACGCCCTCGGCGCCGCCATCGGCGACGCCGTCTTCACCGTGGTCTCGCTCATCACCACGACCGGTTTCGCCACCGCCGACTTCGGGCTGTGGCGGCCGGCATTGCAGATCATCGTCGTAGCCCTGATGTTCGTCGGAGGAATGGCCGGTTCCACCGCCGGCTCGGTGAAGATCTTTCGGATCGGCATCCTTACCAAGGCGGCCTATTACGACCTGCGCCGCCTCGTCTATCCGAGAGGCGTGTTCACCATTCGCTTCGGCGGCAAGGCGCTCCCGGATCCGGTCGTGGAGTCCGTGCAGTCCTTCTTCCTCTTCTACATGTTCCTCTTCGTAGCAGGGACCTTCGCGCTGACCTTCATCGACGCCAACCTGATGGAGCGCCTCGACTTGGTGACGGCAGCCTCCGCAGTTGCTTCCAGCTTGGGCAACATCGGCCCCGGTCTGGGCGAGGTGGGTCCGATCACGAACTTCGCCGGCCTTCCCGCCCTCGGCAAGTGGCTCTTGGCAGGGTTGATGATCGTCGGGCGCCTCGAGATCTTCCCGGTCCTCCTGCTCCTCACCCCCGACCTCTGGCGCAGATGACGGCCGGTCAGCGGGAGAACACGACCAGGTCGTCTCGGTGGATGGCTACCTCGCCTCCGCGGACGCCGAGCCGCTCGATCAGAGCCCCGGCCGACATCCGTGCCTGACCCCGGGCGATGGTCTGGCCGACTTGGTCGGCTACATCGACGGTGTCGCCCGGCTCGAACTTCCCGTCGACCGCGGTAACGCCCACCGGAAGCAGCGACGTGCTGGCCTCGAGAAGAGCGCGAGCCGCACCGTCGTCGACGATGAGGCGGCCTGTGACGGGCTGGCAGAAGGCGATCCAGAGCTTGCGGGCCGGAAGGGCCGCCGGCCGCGGCTCGACCCACGTCCCCACCGGCGCGCCGGCAGTGATGTCGAGGAGCGAACTGGAGGCGGAGGCGACAACCGTCGGGATTCGCGAGAAGGCGGCAATGCGGGCGGCGGCCACCTTGGATTCCACTCCCCCCGATCCGAGCGGTCCACCTCCCTGCAAGAGATCGAGCCGCTCGTCGGCATGGTCGACGGCCGCCAGGAACTCCGCCTCTCCCTGGCGAGGGTCGGCTGAGAACAGGCCCTCCGTGTCGGTGAGCAGCACCAGAAGCGAGGCCCTGACCAAATGGGAGACGATGGCGGACAGACGATCGTTGTCGCCGAGACGAAGCTCGTCGATCACGACGGTGTCGTTCTCGTTCACGACCGGGACGATTCCCTCGTCCAGCATCCGGCTCAAGGCGCGGCGCGCTTGGAGGTACTGGCCGCGGTGGGCCAGCACGTCTCGGGTGAGCAGAACCTGACCCGCTACGAGCCCGTGAGTGGAGAACGACTCGGCATAACGGTGCATCAGCCGGCCTTGACCCACGGCCGCCGCGACCTGCACTCCCGGCTTGTCGGTTGGGCGGGCGGTGAGACCAAGAGCGGACTGGCCGGCGGCGACGGCCCCTGACGTGACGAGGACCGTGGGGAATCCGGCCTTCCAGGATTCGGCCACCTGGGTGACGACCCGCTCGACCGAGCCACCATCGATCGTCCCGTCGGCGGCGATCAGGCTGGAAGAGCCGACCTTCACCACCACTCGGCCGCCTTCGGTCAGGGCTTGCCTCACTCGTCGTCCTCCTCATCCAGGGGAGCGGAGTACTCGAACGTCAGATCTCCGATGCGCACTTCGTCGCCCTCCCGGGCGCCGGCCTCGGCGAGGGCCCGGTCCACCCCCAGCTTTCGGAGACGGGCCGAGGCCATGTCGGCGGCCTCAGGATCGGTGAGATCGGCGAATGCCACCGCCCTCCGGGCGGCGACGCCCTCCACGATCCAGCTTTCCCCTTGGCGGCTGATCGAGAACGGCGCCGCCGCCGGTCGATGGAGGACGTACCCGGGTCGGGCGGGCGCCTCGCGCTCAGCCGTTTCCACCAGATCGGCGACCGCATGGACGAACTCCGGGATCCCTTCCCTGGTCACCGACGAGATGGCCAACTTCGCTCCCGTGGCGGCGACAGCTTCCTCGGCCTCGGACAGATCGCCCTTGGCGACGACGACAAGCTGGGGGCGGGCGGCGAGCTCCGGCGAGTAACGCTCCAGCTCACCCGACAAGATCTCGAGCTGCTGGGCAGGCCCGACCGGTTGAATCGGGGAGGGATCGAGCAGGATCACCAGCGCCCGGGCCCGCTCGGTGTGACGTAGGAACTCGTGACCTAGGCCGCGACCTTCGGCGGCCCCTTCGATCAGGCCCGGTATGTCGGCAAGGACGAACTCACGTCCGTCTGCCTCGACGACTCCGAGGTTGGGCTCCAGGGTGGTGAAGGGATAGGCGGCGATCTTGGGCTTGGCTGCCGACACGACCGAGATGAGAGTCGACTTGCCGGCGTTGGGGAAACCGACCAGAGCCGCGTCCGCCAGAAGCCTCAGCTCGAAGACGAAACTCTGCTCATCTCCGTATTCGCCCTGCTCTGCGACGGAGGGCGCTCGATTGGAGGGCGACACGAAAGCGGCGTTGCCGCGTCCGCCCCGACCGCCCTCTACCAGCGTGTACGACTGGCCGGCGGTGATGAGGTCGGCGACGAGGGTTCCGTCGTCGTCGTAGATGGACGTGCCGGGCGGCACGGGTAGCACCAGATCTTTGCCGGCCTTGCCGTGCTGGAGGTCGCCCTGTCCGTGTGTCCCGTCTCCGGCGCGATGGTGTGGGTTGCGCTGGTAGGTGAGAAGCGACGCCATGCCGGGCTCGACGGACGCGATCACGGACCCGCCAGGTCCGCCATTACCCCCGTTCGGGCGGCCCTTGGGGAGGCCGCGGCGTCGAACGAAGGAAGCGACGCCGGCACCTCCGTTGCCTCCCCGAAGGTGGACCCTTACACGGTCGACGAACATGCTGCGCCCGGCTCGGGCGCGAGACCCGTCAGTCCTCTACGAGGACTTCGACGAGACGGCGCTGATGCCGCTTGCCGTAACGGACCGTACCCGGAGCGAGGGCGTAGAGCGTGTCGTCGCTGCCCCGGCCGACGTTAGGCCCGGGATGGATACGGGTCCCCCGCTGACGGACGATAACGGCACCTGCGTTGACGAACTGCCCATCGAACACCTTGGGGCCCAGACGTTTGGCCGCTGAATCACGACCGTTCTTGCTGGAACCGCCTGCTTTTGTCTTGGACATCGTTCATTCCTCCTCGGAGGCGTCATCCTTGGGGGAGGCCTCGGCTGCTTGAGACTTCTTGGACTGGGACTTCTTCGTCTTCTTCCCCGGCAGGCTGATGTCGGTGATCTCCAGCTGGGTGTAAGTCTGGCGATGCCCCATCTGGCGGCGGTAACCGGTCTTGTTCTTGTATTTGAAGATGTCGATCTTGTCGCCTTTGACCTCGCCCAGGACCTTGGCGACCACGGTGGCGCCGTCGAGGGCGGTGCCGGCGGAGTGGGTGTTGCCGTCGTCGTCGACGACCAACAGCGGCTGAAACTCGATCGTCTCGCCGGCGTTCTTGACCCGCTCGACCTCGATGACGTCACCAGAACGCACCTTGGCCTGCTTGCCGCCCGCGCGAATGATGGCGTACATGGACATAGACCTTCTAGGGGGAACCAAGAGTCAGATTAGCAATCGGCTCGAGGAACCGACAAAGTGAAGCGGTGGTACTAGGTGGTCAGTAATAGGTGGTAGGTACCGTACAGGCAACGACGGCGGAACTCTGAGACCGCGAACCGCGCAACACCGGATTGGGCAATGAAGGCCGGTCGATTATTGCGTGGTCAGGTACCTACCACTTAGAACCGCGAGCGCAGCGAGCTATTCGGTGTCTACTGCGGCGCCAACTACTGGGAGACCGTTCTTGACCGCTTCTTCGTTGAGGAGCACGCCCCGGCCTTCGCAGTGAGGGCAGGGTTCGGAGAAATGCTCCAGGAGACCGGCCGAGACGTTCTTTCTCGTCATCTCCACCAATCCCAGATGTGAGACCTCGAAAACCTGGGTGCGGGTCTTGTCCTTTGCCAGAGTCTCCCTCAGCCGTCGCAGAACCAGCTGCTGATTGTTCTCTTTTTCCATGTCGATGAAGTCGATCACGATGATCCCGCCGATGTCTCGCAGCCGTAGCTGACGGCCGATCTCCTCGGCCGCCTCCAGGTTGTTCTGGAGGACCGTGTCCTCGAGGCTGGACGAGCCGACGAACTTGCCCGTGTTGACATCGATGACTGTGAGTGCCTCGGTGCGATCCATCACGAGGTGCCCGCCCGAGGGCAGATACACCCTGCGTTCCAAGGCCTTACGCAGCTGGTCGTCGACGTGATAGCGCTCGAATAGGGGCATGTCGTCCTGGTAGAGCTGGACCTTCGAAACGAGGTCGGGCGCGGTAGCCCGCAGATATTCGATGACGCTGTCGTAGGCGGCCTTGTCCTCGATCATCATCCTGCGGAAGTCGGGGGTGAAGTGCTCGCGGATGACCCGGATCAGGAGGTCGGGCTCCTCATAGATGCAGCGGGGGGCGCCACCCTCGGCCGCCTTGGCACTGATCTGCTCCCACGTCTTCTCGAGGCGGGAGATGTCGGCCGCGATCTCCTCGGCGCTGGCATGCAGCGCCGCGGTGCGCACGATGATCCCGAAGCCTTCCGGCTTCACCCGGTCGACGATCTCCCGGAGCCGATTCCGTTCGTCGTCGGGGAGCCGGCGGCTGATTCCGTTCGTGTCCGAGTCGGGTACCAGGACCAGGTAGCGACCGGGCAACGACGGAGTCCCAGTGAGGCGGGCACCCTTGGCGCCCATGGGGTCCTTGACCACCTGTACCAGCACCTCGTCGCCTTCGGAGAGACTCTCCTCGATCCGAGGTGGGCCGTTGCGGTGCTTCTTGTGGTCGTAGGTGACGTCGGAAGCGTAGAGGACGCCGTTCTTGGCGGCGCCGAAGTCGAGGAAGGACGCCTCCATTCCGGGGAGGACGTTGCGGGCCTTGGCCAGGTATATGTTGCCGACCATCGACGTACGGTCAGGACGGGCGACATAATGCTCGACAAGGATCGGGCCTTCGAGGATCACGATCTGGGTTTGAGTCCCGGCCGAACGCACCAGCATCTGGCGCCGCCCCACGTCGGTGGGGATGATGATCTCTTCCTCGGTGGGACGGCGCCCGTTGGAGCGCCCGCCAGCCGCCTTGGGAGCCGGATCGGACCGGCCGGACCGCTTCTTCGACCGGTCGGTCCGCTTGTTGGACTTCTTGGTGTCCCGACCGGGACGCGGTTTCTCGTCGGGTTCTTCTACCCGTTTGACTTCGACGGTCTGACCGCCGATGCGAAAGCTCTTCCGCTCCTCGACCACCTCACCGTCGGTCGTCGACTTTTTGAGCACCGTGGGGGTGCGACGGCGAAAAATTGCCATTGATGTTCACTCCTATGAGTATGCGGTAGACCGGTTCGGCAGCCGGACCTGGCGGCACGACCGGTCGAGGTGAGGAGTAGGGGCGACGCCGACGAGGCAGACCCGTCATATGCCCGACGAGTCTGATGAAATGAGCCGCTCCCGATCCACAGGGACCGGAGCCGGCGGGAAGACAATCGCAGAAGCGTCACCGTCAACTCCGAAGACGAGCCGCAAAGCGGCATACCGAAGGATAACACGGTCGACCCTCCTTCCCGACTTCGCCGGTCACGACCCTATCTCGAACTCCTCCTGCTGACCCTCCTCGGGCGAATAACACGCCCGGCAGCGAGCTTCGTAGGCGCCTACCGCTCCCAGGACTACCAGATCGTCGGAGCGGAGGATTCGCTGCGTGTAGAGGGCCGGGCCGCCGCAACGATGGCATACGGCCAGAGCCTTGGTCACGTACTCGGCGCGCCCACAGAGGGTGGGGATCGGCTCGAAAGGCCGGCGCAGGTAATCGAGGTCGAGTCCGGCGACTATCACCTGTAACCCGGCACCGGCGAGGTGGTCGGACATCTCGACGAGTTCCTCATCGAAGAATTGCCCCTCGTCGATTCCGATCACCTGGGTGTGGTCGTCGATCGCCAGCAACATCTCACGAGCCGAGTCGACGGGTTGGGCGGCGACAGACAATGAAGAGTGTGAGACGACTTCCTCCGCGGCGTAGCGATCGTCGAGGGCGGGCTTGAAGACCTGGACGGGGATGCGGGCGATGGCGGCGCGGGTGACCCGTCTGATGAGCTCTTCGCTCTTCCCGGAGAACATCGGCCCACAGATGACTTCGACCCATCCCCGATCCCCACGGTGCCACATCACCCGAGAGAGCGTAGATCGTCCGCTCCCGCGTCACAGAATGAACGGGTACTGAGTGGTAGCTGGTAGGTAGCGGTTTGGCGTCAGGCGTCCTCCTCTTCATCGATAGAGGACTAATGGCTTACCGGGGTCCAAGATTCAGAGACGAGCGGCGGGCTCGAGTGACGTTCGGGGAAGAGGACGATCTCACTCGAAGAGACGCGACCTACCACTCACCACCTGCCACCGAGTACCCGCAAGCAAGACAACCGGAACCCTGGTTGGTCACACCACGTAGTGTTCGCCCGGGACCGGGGAGCGGCGCAGCCAGATCGAATTGACGATGCCCAGGGCGAAGGTGAGAGAGAGAAACGTCGATCCTCCCAAACTGAGGAACGGGAGTGGCAGGCCGGTCACCGGCGTGATCCCCATCGTCATGCCGATGTTGATGAAGATGTGGAACATGAACATCGACGCCACGCCGACCGTTATGAGGGCCCCGTAACGATCCCGGGCGCTGGAGGCGATCACCAAGACCCGCCAGATCAGGACCGTGAAGGCGAGAAGCACCAGTAGTCCGCCGACAAACCCCAACTGCTCGGCGACGGCGGTGAAGATGAAATCGGTCTCCTGTTCGGGGACGTACTGGAAGTTGGTTTGCGTGCCTTCGAACAGGCCGCTGCCGAACAGCCGGCCCGAGCCGATAGCCAGCTTCGACTGTTTGAGGTTGTAGCCGATTCCCTGAGGGTCGATGTTGGGGTCGACGAGGACCCGAATCCGATCCAGCTGGTAGTCAGCGATCGCCCCGGTCTGAAGCAGTACGACGATGGCGGTCAGCCCCGACACCGACAACGTGATCAGCTGACGCCACGAGGCCCCGGCCGCGAACAGCATCGCCATCATCATGAAGACGAAGACGATCATCGTCCCCAGGTCCGGTTGCTGATAGATGAGAACGGCGGGGATCGCCACCGCAACCAGAACCAACCCGATCTTCGACCAGGTGAGGTCCGGCCGGGCATCGTCGCGGCTGTGCGGCGCCAGGATCGAGGCGAGCGCCAGGACGACGACCACCTTGGCGACCTCGGCCGGCTGTAGGTCGATGAAGCCGAAGTCGATCCATCGGCGGGCACCGTTGCGTTCCGGGAAGAAGAAGACAGCAGCCAGCAGGAGCACCACTCCTCCATACAGATATGGGGTGATTGCCCGGTACTCGCGGTAGTCGATGAAAGACGTCACCAGAAAGATCACGATTCCGACGGCAACGAAGATCATCTGGCGTTCCATCGGGAAGCTGCCTGATGCCCGGGTCGCCGAGTAGATCATGACTAGACCGAAGATGGCCAGGACCACCATCGTGGCGAACAGGATCCAATCGGGGCGGTTCCGGCGGCGATCAGATACGGCTTCCCGGGCGGCTCTGACGATCGTGGCCATCAGTCGGCGTCCTCACCCTGGACGATGGGCATCGGCTCGTTACCCATCAAATACTGGAGGATGTGACGGGCGACCGGCGCCGCGATCTGACCGCCGCTGCCTCCCTCATCGATCAATACCACGACGATGAACTCCGGATCCGCGATGGGGGCCACTCCGACGAACCAGGCATGGTTGTCCCGGTTCTGGGACGTCTGGCCGGTGCCCGTCTTGCCACCCACCTCCTCGACTCCCTCCCCGAAGTCGACGAAGGCCGCTCGGGCGGTACCGCTCGACACGACCCGGCCGAGATCGGCGAGGAGGGACTGGCGTACCGCCGGGTCGATGTCGACCGTCCGCAACGTGGTCGGCTCGTGCCGGTATACCGTCTCGCCCGCTGTGTCCCGGATCTCGGTCACGACGCCCGGCTCCATCACGTCGCCACCGTTCACCAGAGCGGCGTAGGAAACCGCCACCTGGATCGGCGTGGCGGTGAGAGCGCCCTGCCCGATGGCGAGGTCCATGAGGTCGCCCCCCAGGAAGGGCCCGCCGGGGAGCTCGAGTCGGGACGGGTCGAGGCGAGGGGCGGAGTTGGGGTTGGCGAGCTGGTATTCCTTCCACTCTTCGAACAGCTCAGGAGTGGGGACGATGCCTGCCGCCTCCCCGGTGAGATCGATGCCCGTGGGTCGTCCGTAGCCCAGTTGGCTGACGAAGTCCTGGAGGACGTTGACGTCCATCGTGGTGCGGTTCTGCCACACGCCGAGAGCGACGGACCAGAAGTAGATGTTGCACGACTGTTCCAGAGCACCGTGGAGGTCGAGCCATCCCTTGTCGCCGGTATACCAGTCGTTCTTCTCCTGAACCGAACCGTCGGCAAGCGTCGGAAGTTCGAGGGTTCCGTCACAGTGGACGGTGCGGTTGCCACCGTCAACGCCTTCAACGTCCTCAGGGAAGGGGAACTGGAACTGCTCGGCGGCGGCATATGTGAAGGCCTTGAACGTGGAAGCGGGTGGGTACAGACCGCTCACCGCCAGATTGTTGAATGCCCGGCTCTCGCGGAGGTCGTCGAAAGTCTCCTGGTCGAGTCCCGAGACGAACTGCTGGGGGTCGAACGTGGGATAGGAGGCCAACGACAGGACCTCACCGGTCTTGGCGTGGAGCACCACGGCCGCGGCCCGTTTTGTCTCGGCAAACACCTCCTCGCCCTGGGCCAAAGCGTCCGCCTTGACCTCGTTGGACAACTCGACGCCGTCGACGAGGGCTCGACTGACGAGCTCCTGGAGCCCCAGGTCGATCGTGAGGTAGACCGAGTCCCCCACCTCGGCGGGGGTCTGCGGGCGAGTCTCGACGATCTCACCACCGGCCACCCGATATTCGGCGATGCCCGGATCGCCCCTCAGCCGGTCGTCGTAGACACTCTCCACGCCGAGCTGACCGATCCGGACGGTGGGATCCAGATCCGGGGTTTCCTCCAGATCATCGCGAGTGGGCAGGCCGAGGTGACCCGTGACATGGGCCAGATCCGGACCAGCCAAATACACCCGCTCGGGAACCTTGACGATGTCCACGCCCGGGTAGTCCTGGAGGCGCGTGGCCAACTCGAAAGCCGTCTCGACCGACACGGTGCCCACCGTGAAGCGGCCGTTGATGCCGGCCTCGTCATACATGGCGTCGATCTCGGCGGCGGGAACCCCGAGGACGGCCGATAGGCCCTGCACGAGGTTTGCTCGTTCGGAACGGCTGACGAATGCTCGGTCGACTTCGACCGCAGGAACATACCGGCTGGTGACCACCAGCTTTCCCGAACGATCGAAGATGTCGCCGCGAGGTGCCTCATAGGTGCGGATATGCCATGTCAGCTCCTCGGCCTCCTCTGCGATGGTCGCCCCCTCCGCCACCTGCACGACCCACAGCCGCAGGGCGAGGATCACGAAGAGCGCCAGAAACGAGAACCCCAGCGTGGCGAGGCGCAGGCTGTACTTCATAAGAGACCCCGGACTTTGCCACTGATCATGCGATTCAACAACGGTGCGAGAGGAAAGCTGAAGACCAGGTTGGTGAGCGGGACGAGTACCAGCCTCCGCCCCAGACCGGTCGCCACCAGTCCACCTTGACCGAAGAGGGTACCCAAGAGAAGAAACAACGCCACTCCGACGAAAGTGAGAATTCCCACCCATAGGGCGACAGCCACCGGCCCGATATCCATCCGATGAGCCGTCCGGATGGCCACGAAGCCGATGACAGTGAAGACCGCCGCCCGCAGTCCCATGACCGTCGAGCTGAGGAGGTCGACCACCAGTCCCCCCGAGAAGGCCAGCACCAGGACGCCCTCCCGTCGCATGTCGGTCGCCGCGAAAAGGATCACGAGGAGCAGAACCAGGTCGGGAGTCACATACTGGAAGCGACTGAACAGCGTGGTCTGGGCGACGACCGCGACCAACAAAGAGGCGAGGGCGATCAGGATGGTGCGAGCCCTCATCCGTCGCCCTCTATGGCCTCCGTGCTGCCCGGACCGGTCGTGTCGCTCGTCTGTGATGCCGTGTCGTCGGTCACGGCGGGAGTCGTAGTAGTGGTGGTGGCGGCGGTCGGATCGGGGGGCCAGGCGAGGACGACTACCGCTCTCAGGGACTCCACGTCGACAAACGGCATCACCTGGGTGGTGAGCGCTGTCGACTGCGGCGATGCCGGCTGGATGATCTCCCCGACGGCCAAACCCGGTGGGAAGGTGTTGGCTGACGTCACCACCTGGTCGCCTTCGTTCACGGGGGCACGGGCATCGAAGATCTCGAGAGTCATGTCGGGTGACCCAGGGTTGGCGCTGAGCAAGCCGGTCTGGGATCCCACGAGCACGGTCACCTCGTTGCGGCTGGCCTGGATCGGAACCACGATGGCAGTGCTGGGTGACGCTTCGGCCACCAGACCAACCGCGAACCCGTAGACGTCGATCACCGGTTGTCCTTCGATGACGCCGTCATCGACCCCCTTGTCGATCTGGAAGGCGAGATCGAACTGGTCCGCCCGACCGATGACGTTGGCGGGTGTTCTGGCCACCTCCGTGCTCTCCAGGTCTAAGTCGTAGAGCGCCTCGAGTGTCTCCAGACGTGCCAGGTCGTCGCCCGCCTCGGCCAGCGCCGCTTGGGTTCGGGCAAGCTCGGCGCGGAGGGCGTCGTTGGTCTCCCGCAGCGACGTGATATCGGAGAGCCCATCGAGAAAGTCCGCCACGGGATCGATGACCACTGTCGCTCCCCGTTGCAACGGGGCGAGCAGGGTCTGGGCGCCGCCTCGGATAACTCCCACCACCCCTTCGCCGGCAAGTCGGATATCGAACGTCATCAGCAAGATCGCCACCACCACCAGGGTGACGAACGTCGGCATGGACCGATCGGACCTATCCAGGCTGGTCATGGCATGCGGCTCCGGACCAGAGGCTCGGTGCGGAGGGTTTCTCGGTGACCCGCCACCTCAAGGACGGGACGACGAGACCAGCACCCCTTGAAGTGTGTCGAACTCCTCGAGGCACTTGCCCGATCCGAGTACCACCGACTGCAACGGCTTGGCGGCGGTGACCATCGGCATCCCCGTCTCGGAGGCGAGCCGGTGGTCGAGGCCGACCAGCATGGCTCCCCCTCCGGTGAGGACGATCCCGCGTTCGACGATGTCCGCGGCCAACTCGGGGGGTGTCTTGTCGAGGGTGTACTTGACGGCGTCGACGATGGCCTGGGTCGGCTCGTCGATCGCCTCTCGGATCTCATGGCTGGTGAGTGTGACTGTCTTGGGAAGGCCGGTGACGAGGTCGCGTCCTCTCACCTCGGCCGAGGGCTCGTCGGCGTACGGCCAGGCCGAGCCGACGGCCATCTTTATCTGCTCGGCGGTGCGTTCGCCGATGAGAACGTTGTGCTCCTTCTTCACCCAGTCGATCACGGCCTCGTCTAGCTCGTCGCCGCCGACCCGGATCGATCGTGAAACCACGATGCCGCCGAGGGATATCACGGCCACCTCGGTGGTGCCCCCACCGATGTCGACGACCATCGAGCCCGACGGCTCACCGATGGGCAGGCCAGACCCGATTGCCGCCGCCATCGGCTCTTCGATGGTGTAGGCGCGGCGGGCGCCAGCGTGATAGGCGGCTTCCTCCACGGCGCGTCGTTCCACCGGCGTGATGCCCGACGGGACGCAGACCACGATGCGGGGCCGAGCCCAGCGGCGTCGATGGACCTTCTGGATGAAGTACCGGAGCATCTTCTCGGTGATATCGAAGTCAGCGATCACGCCGTCGCGCAGGGGGCGGATGGCGGTGATCGTGGCAGGGGTTCGTCCGATCATTCGCTTGGCTTCCATGCCGACGGCGAGCGCCCGACCGTTCTGAGAATTGATCGCGACCACGGATGGCTCATTGAGCACGATGCCTTGCCCACGCACGAACACGAGCGTGTTGGCGGTGCCAAGATCGATAGCCATGTCCTGGCCGGCGAAGGAGAAGAGCGTTTCGGCCATAGACCTTCTCTTGGGAAAAGCGGAGTGTAGGCGCGGTCCTGTTGAGACGCTATTCGGCGAATAGTGCGTTTCCGCCCTCTAGAGGGAGGTTCGGCCGGCCTGGAGGAGGTGCTCTCCTAGTCGAAGAAGAGCGCCAGTTCTCTCTTGGCGCTCTCCGTCGAATCCGAACCGTGCACGAGGTTCTCGGTGACCTCCAATCCCAGGTCTCCCCGAACCGTGCCGGGGGCTGCCTCTCGGGGATCGGTGGCACCCATGATGGTGCGGGCAACCGTCACCGCGTCCTCCCCCGACCACTCCATGGCAACAACCGGCCCCGAGGTGATGAAGTCGAGGAGGTCTGGGAAAAACGGCTTCTCGACATGCTCGGCGTAGTGGCGGCGGGCGAGGTCCTCGTCGATGGAGAGGGTCCGGATCCGCTCCAGACGGAGCCCCTTTCGTTCGAAACGAGAGATGATGTCTCCTACCAACGCCCGCCGAACGCCGTCGGGCTTGACCATGATGAACGTGTTCTCTCGGGGCATGAGCCAGGAGGGTACCGACCGGGCGAGGACTGCCCTATTCGGAGGTGATGAGAGCCCGGCGCAGGGCACCCACCAAGTAGATCGATCCTGCCACCAGCACGGCACCGGCCGACCCGGCCTTCTGGCGGGCGACCTCCATCGCGGCGAGTGGATCGCCCACCGCCTCCACCGAGACGTCGACCAGGGGCATCACCCGTTTGGCGACTTCGGCCGCAGACAAGGCCCGGTCGCCCTCGGGGGACGTGGCGACTATCGCCTCGATGCGGCCCGAGACGTGGCGCACCATCGACTCGAGATCCTTGTCACCCATCGCCCCCAATACGAGCACCCAGCGGGTGGTGGGGAACTCCTCGCCCAGCGACAGATCGAGAGCCTTGAATCCCGCAGGGTTGTGGGCCCCGTCGAGCATCAGCAGCGGCTCGCCAGTTACGAGCTCCATTCGTCCGGGGGCGGCGAAGGCAGCCACTGCTTCGGCTACGCCATCGGCATCCAGGCGCCTCCCTAGCAAGGCCTCGACTGCGGCAACGGCGACGGCGGCGTTGACGGTCTGATGCCGACCATGAACCGGAAGATGGACTCCGAGGTACTCCTCCTCGGCACCGTGAATGTCCATGTGCCAGCCACCGACCGCCGTGCGGGCCTCGACAGTGAAATCCCGGCCGAAGGCACGGTGCTGAATCCCCAGGTCACGCGCCGTTCCCTCGGCGATGTCGAAAACCGATTCCGGGAGGGGGCCCGTCACCAGTATCGCCCCCGGGCCGACGATGGCGAGTTTCTCCTTGGCGATCGCCTCCACCGTGGTGCCCAGATATTCGGTGTGCTCCAGGTCCACGCCGGTCAACACCGCCACGTCACCGTCGATGACGTTGGTGGCATCGAGGCGGCCGCCGAGCCCGACTTCCACCACGGCCGCTTCCACCGCCTGGTCGGCGAAGAAGGCGAACGCCATGGCCGTAGTCAATTCGAAGTAGGAGAAGCGAGCCCCATCCCGCTCTTCCAGCAGATCAGCGAAGGCGGCGACGTCCGACACCGCCTGGGCGAACTCGTCCCGAGTTGCCACCCTTCCGTGAATTCCCAGGCGCTCCTCGACGCCTTCCAGATGCGGCGAGATGTACGTGCCGGCATTCAGCCCGTGGGCTACGAGCAGCAGGGCGGACAGTCGGGTCGTCGACGTCTTGCCGTTGGTCCCGGCGACGTGGATGGTGGGGTAACCCTCGTGGGGCGAGCCCATCGCGTCGACGAGAAGGCGGATGCGTTCCAGACCCGGCTGGTTTCCGGCGCCGATATGCGCGTCGAGATAGGCGATCGCTTGGGCGTAGTTCATGGTGAAGGCCCCGGAGGTTACTCCGGGGCCTTCGGCAAGTAGTGAGGCACGTCTCGTTCAGCGAACGTGCGAGCCCGCCTCTTTACCCTTGGTCGACAGGAGAACCAGCCCGGCGCCGGCCGCCAGTGCCAGGGCGGCCGCCGCGGCCATGCCGTCGGTTCCTATCCCGGTGAAGGGCAGGGTGTCGTCGGTCTCGTCCTCCGTCTCCTCCGTGGTGGTAGGAGCAGCTGTCGTAGACGTCGTCTCCTGCTCGACCTCTGGCTCGATTGTCGTGGTCGTCGACTCAGCCTGGACGGTGGTAGTTGGTCCGACCTGCACCGTCGTACTTGGACTGGGCTCCGTGGTGGGAGGCTCCGTCGTGGGCGGCTCCGTCGTGGGCGGCTCCGTCGTGGGAGGCTCCGTCGTGGGAGGCTCCGTCGTGGGCGGCTCCGTCGTGGGAGGCTCCGTCGTGGGAGGCTCCGTCGTGGGAGGCTCCGTCGTGGGCGGCTCCGTCGTGGGAGGGGTATCGTCCTCTTCCCACGAGAGTGCCCAATGCGACAAGCCTTTGTTGTCCACGCTCGGTACGAAACCGCTGGGTGGGGTGACTTCCCACAGCTCGTAGCCGGGACCGGCCTTGACACACACCGTGACGATGAATCCCGTTGTCACGGTCACATTGACTCCGGTGCTGCTGGACGTTGCACTGCCCCATACGCCGGACGTACCAGTTCCGGGACTCAGATGAGTTCCAGGACATACGGCTCCTGGGCCCGGATCCTCGCCCACCTTGGTGGCCGCGGCCAGAGCGGGAAGTGTCATGGCGACGAACACCAGAACGGCAATCCCCAATACTGCCAGGCCCGCTACCCGGCGTTTCCATAAATCCTTCACTCGATAGCCTCCCAAATTGCCCTTGATTGTCTTCCGGCTTCACATTCCGTCGGAGATACCCGTCCCACGAGGAGCCCAATTCCCCGGTATCCGGATAGTCGCCAACTTGCGGCGTTCACAGTGCCACAAACTTGGTGAAACGCAAGACCCTGCTTGATAGGCCGAACGCCCTAAACAGGTGACAATGTGGTGCCGGCTAGCCGGTTAACTGCGCTCTTCAGACCGACGGGTCAACAGCACAAGACCGACGCCGGCAGCCAGGCCGATATACGCGATACGGGCCAAATCATCCGAGCTCACGCCGGTAAAAGGCAGGGTGTCCGACGTCTGGCTCGTAGTTGTCGGCGCCACGGTAGTGGTGGGAGATACGTCCGTAGCCGTGGTCGTCGAGGTGGTCGTATTGGCGATCGACGTGCTCGTAGTCTCCGGTGCAATGGTGGTCGTCGTCGATGAAGTGGTCGTGTCCGCGACCGTGGTTGTCGTGGTGGGAGCCGTCGTGGTAGTCGACGAGGTGGTTGTCGACGTTGTCGTTGTTGTCGCCTCGGGTTGACAGTTGAGGGTGACATCCAATTCTGCCGAATACACCGGATCCGGACCCAGCACGAGGGTGAAACTGATCTGCTCACCGAGCGACAGGTTTCCGTTGGCGACCGTGGTCTTGTTCGGTGCGTCTTCCACACCCACGAGAGTCACGGTATTGGCCGATGTCACCTCGACGTCGTTTCCGACGTGGACAGAAGTGTTGTTGTTGCCGGTGGCCGTCACCGAGCAGACCTGGCCCACGAGGTCGCCAGGAGTGTCGAATGTACCGAGAACGACGCGTTGACCTGCCTCACCACGAATGATCTGCTTTTCGAGGGTGACGGTAAACGTGGCGGCGACGGCGCTCAATGGCAACACTGTCACACTGGCGATCACCGCTAAGACCATCAGTCCGGCGCCTCGGCGCGTAGTCGTTCCGCTCATCGAAAGCCTCCCAGCTTCATGCTTGCGTCCAACAGGATGGCAGAGGTTGGAACGAAGTCGAGAACCATTCATTGGGCCCGCAGGCCCATACAGAAATCCTAAGCCGAACGCTCCGAAGGCAGTTCGACGTCCTCGACGGGAACCAATGTCGGGTTGACCCGCTCCTCGACGACCTGACGATCGATGATGACCTGGCCGATGTCGTCTCTCGAGGGCAGGTCATACATCGTGGTGAGTAGCACCTCTTCGAGGATGGCACGCAAGCCCCGGGCACCCGTCCCGCGCTTGATCGCCTGCTCGGAGATGGACTCGAGCGAGTCGGGAGTGAACACCAACTCGACTCCGTCCATGTCGAACATGCGGGCGTACTGGCGGGTCAAGGCGTTCTTGGGCTCGGTCAGAATTCGCACCAGAGATTCCATGTCGAGGTCCTCCACCGTGGCCACGACCGGGAGCCTCCCTACGAACTCAGGGATGAGTCCGAATTTGATCAGGTCCTCGGGCAGTACTTGTGACAACAGTTCGATGGGTCGCTGCTCGGAGCGCGAGCGAATTTCGGCTCCGAAGCCGATCCCCCGCTTGCCGACCCGGTTGGAGATGACATCTTCCAGCCCGGCGAAAGCACCGGCGCAGATGAACAGAACATTCGAGGTGTCGAGCTGGATGAACTCTTGGTGAGGGTGCTTGCGGCCGCCCTGAGGCGGCACCGAAGCCACCGTGCCCTCGAGGATCTTGAGCAGCGCCTGCTGGACACCCTCGCCCGACACGTCCCGGGTGATGGAGGGGTTCTCGGCCTTACGACTGATCTTGTCGATCTCGTCTATATAGATGATTCCCTGCTCGGCCCGCTTGACGTCGTAGTCGGCGGCCTGAAGCAGCTTGAGGAGGATGTTCTCTACGTCCTCACCCACGTAGCCCGCTTCCGTGAGCGTGGTGGCATCGGCGATGGCGAAAGGCACGTTGAGCTGGCGAGCCAGCGTCTGGGCGAGAAGCGTCTTGCCACAGCCGGTGGGGCCGATGAGCAGGATGTTCGACTTCTGCAGTTCCACATCGTCGCGTCGGAGTTCGCCGCTGCGGATCCGCTTGTAGTGGTTGTACACCGCCACGGCCAGCTTCTTCTTGGCGACCTCCTGACCAACCACATAGTCATCGAGGTAGCTGTCGATCTCGGTCGGCTTGGGCAGCTCCGTGAAAGAGACCTCCTCCTGACTGGAGAACTCCTCCTCGATGATCTCGTTGCAGAGCTCGATGCACTCGTCGCAGATGTAGACGCCCGGCCCGGCGATCAGCTTCTTCACCTGCTTTTGCGACTTGCCGCAGAAGCTGCACTTGAGCAGCTCTCCGCCTTCTCCCAGTCGGGGCATCAGTTCTCCTGCTCGGTCGTCTCGCCGTCGGCGACTACTCGGAGGCTACCGCAGCCAGCTCCTGGCGCGAGAGTATTGCGTCCACGACACCATACTCCTTCGCCTGGTCGGCGAGCATCCAATAGTCTCGCTCGGTGTCAATCGAAATCTTTTCCAGGTCCTGACCGGTGTGTTGGGCCAGAATCTCGTTCAGCTGTTCGCGCATCTGCACAATCAGCTTGGCCTGGATCTCGATGTCGGTGGCCTGACCCTGGGCACCGCCATGCGGCTGGTGCAACATGACGCGGGCGTGGGGAAGCGCGAAGCGCTTGCCCTCCGCTCCTCCGGCCAGCAGCACGGCGGCGGCGGAAGCAGCCATTCCCATGCAAACCGTGTTCACGTCGGGTCGGATGTACTGCATCGTGTCGTAGATGGCGAACAGCGAGGTGATCGAACCTCCGGGCGAGTTGATGTAGAGGAAGACATCCTTGTCCGGATCATCCGACTCGAGGTGGAGCAGCTGGGCCATGATCAGGTTGGCGACAGTGTCATCGATCGGCGTGCCGAGGAAGATGATCCTGTCCTTGAGCAGCCGGCTGTAGATGTCGAAATAGCGCTCGCCTCGGCTGGTCTGCTCGAAGACGGTGGGGACTACGTAGTTCTGAGGATTCATCGGTAAATCTCCTAATTGCTCTCGTCCGGCACGCCGCCGACGATTTCGCCCTCGACGACCTCACCTTCCAAGATCTCTTCGTCGAGAATCTCGCCTTCCACTACCTCGCCCGCAACGACTTCGTCGTCACTGTCGAGGTCCAATTCGATGCGATTTCCTTCCGGATCCACCGGGGTGGCGTTGTCGATGATCAGCTTCAGCGCCTTATCACGGAGGATATCACTCCGCAGGGACAACTCCTGGGGGGTGCCCCGGATGGCCCGGAGGAAACCCATAGGGTCGTCCGACTGGGCCGCCGCCGCATGGAGCAGAGCGTCGACCTCGGCCTCGTCCACCTCGATGCCGGCGTCGTCGATGATGGCGTCCAGCAGGATTCGGGTCCGGAGGCTGCGATCAGCTTGAGCCTGGAGATCCGCCAGGAACTGGTCCTGTGACATCCCCGTGGCCGAAAAGTAGTCGGCCAGCGACAACTCCTGTTCCTCCAGGCGATGGACGAACCGATGGAGGATGTCGTCCATCTCGCCTCGGATGACAGCCTCGGGCAGCTCGATATCGACTTGCTCGACAAGGGTTTCGAGTGTCCGATCTGAGAACCGCCGGGCCAGTCCTGAGAGTTTCGCCTCGGCAATCCGCTCGCGAAGCGTCGACCGGAGCTCCTCCACCGTCTCGAACTCAGTGTTCTCATCGACCCACTCGTCGTTGAGGTCGGGAAGGACCAGTTCCTTGACTTCGTTCACGGTGATGGTGAAGGTCGCGTCTTTGCCGGCGTTGTCACCAAAGCTTTCCGGCAAGGCGGACTGGAGGGTGATTTGGTCGCCGGCGCGGACGCCGGTGAGGACTTCGTCAGCGCCCTCGAGGAGACCTCCGGAACCGACCCGATACAACAACTCGGTCGCGCTGGCGTCCTCCAGCTCCTCACCGTCGACCGTGGCGCTGACGTCGACCGACACGAAATCACCCTCTTCGGCGACCCTATCGGCCTCCTCGACCTGACCGAACTGCTCCCGCATCCGCTCGAGCTGCTGTTCGACGTCGTCGTCGGTGACTTCGGGTGAATCTATTTCGATCTGCCTGTCGCGATAGGGGGGCGCGGCGTCGAGCGTTGGCCACAGTGTGACCTTGATCTCGACGGCGACTCCCCCATCGATGTCCGTGAGCCCTTCGAGCTGCGGGCTGACTGCGGGACGCAACGACTCCGCCTCGAGCACTTCACTGAGCCGGGGAGGGATGGCGTCCTCGATTGCTTCCGATCTGAGCCGGTCGGCACCGACCGCCGCCTCCACGACGGGTCTGGGGGCCTTGCCCGGACGGAAGCCCTTGAGCTTGAGATCTTGGGCGAGCCGCCGGGCGGCCGCCGTCTTGGCGGCATCGATCTCGGCGTCGGACAACTCGAATCCGACCACGCGCTCGAACGGTCCGGCTTCGCGAACACTGACGGTCATGACGCTCCTGGCTAGTGGGATAGAAGGTCGCCCCCCCAA
>DATABS010000094.1:0-85672 GCA_036259475.1 Acidimicrobiia bacterium
GCCACCTCCTCCTCCCCCCCCGGTGCATCCCCAGAAGGAGCCCTCTAGGTAGACCGGAACGAGCGCGACGATGCCATAGGTCTGAGTTCCGGTGCCCCATGTTTCAGCGTCGATTTGGGGGGCGGCTCCTAATCGAACGGCGTTTTCGATGTCCAGGCTGAACAGCGGATTGTCGAAGGAACCGAGGCGCCACTCGCTGAGGCAGGTCGCCATCGTCGGTGTATCATTAGCCGTGTTGCAGCTTGTGGGCTGAGCTCCCACCCCGTCGAGATATGTCCACAATCCGGTGTCATCAAGACCTGGAGAGCCGTTTTCGACCGGGATTGTGTTGGGGCCACGAGCTATTCGGCCCGGATAGAATCTGTCGAGGAGAGTGCTGCTTCCCGCAACCATTCCATCGTAGAGAGCCGAACCACCTCCGGTCTGCCCATCCACATGGTTGGGCCGACTGTTGAAAATGGGGCAATAGTCGCCATCTTCGCGCACACCGGGATCACTTGAGATGGTGCCGACCGGATGATCCACCCCGGCCACCATGTTC
The DNA here is from genome assembly GCA_036259475.1 of Acidimicrobiia bacterium. Taxonomy (GTDB): domain Bacteria; phylum Actinomycetota; class Acidimicrobiia; order Spongiisociales; family ZC4RG35; genus ZC4RG17. The sequence goes on from DATABS010000094.1 coordinate 542, forward strand.
GCTCGTAGCTTGTTCTGTGCCTGGGCATTACCACAGGTCTGTTGCGTTCCAGTTGTGCCATTGCCGTAGAGGCTGAAGTCGAGGGTGCCGAAGTTCCCCGAGTCTGGCCCATCACAGGGAGGCGGAGCGTTCGGACCATCCCGAAGGCAAACCTCGGTGTCACCCGCCGCGCCCGACGGGAGCCCGAACGGCAACACTCGCCCCTCTTGCCCGAGATCTGCCTGAGCCTCGGCAAACGCCGAGGTGGCAATGGAGGTCACACCGAGGACGCGTCCGAAGGTCGTCTCGACTTCGATGGTGGGGATGAGGACACGGGACCGTTGAAGGTTGGCGGTGAACGACACACATGGGTATGTCGACGACACGATCGTGAGGGGGGTGGGATCAACACATGTAGCCCAATCGGCCGCCGCAGGGTTGTCGAGGCTGGCGTTCGCCACCGCCAACGCTTGGGCCGCTCCGTTGTTGGCTGCCGTGGCGGGATTGCTGCTACCGCGGGCAAACTGCAGAGCCGTCATTGAGGCCATGTCTGCAGCGCTCTGATCTTGTCGACGTTCACTGAAAGCGGCACCGATATCTACAGCCAAGGCAGCGAAACCCATCAGCATGACGAGAGATGCAGCAACCAGAACGGCTACGGCGCCACGGTCGTTACGGTTCCCAGCCCCTATGTTGCCCATTCCACTCCCTGTCATTTGTTCTGGTCCCCGGTCGGTACTTGCTACCGGTTCTGCCCTTTCGCAGCGTCGACCCGAGTTCTCCAGATATTGACTCTCAGGGAATGATCGACGGCAGCATACCGGGTCTCTATAGGTCGTCTGACCTTTGTGCGCTGGTGATCTGAGTCGGCCCGGTTCATGTGCAATGCATCGGTCGGTAAGACCGGTTCGGACGAGAGCCAATCTCAGCTATTACTTCTAGGACTAGTCACAAAGCACGACTTGAGTTATCCACAAACGGCGGGCAAATCCGAAATGTCGTTCGCCCTCCTCGTCAGACACGGAGGAGCGGCTGCGTCAGCCTTTGCAAAAGACCGCTCGCCGTAACGAGTTCGTAATGCTGTAGATGGCAGTATTCCAACATGGCCGGCGTCTCATCGTCAGAACGGATACCCAGATGGGTATTGGTGGTGTGGTCGATCCAGATGGTGATGCTGCTCGGAGGCCTGCTGTTGTGGGTCGTGCAGGGAGTGATCCGAGGCGTCCCTGGCCCGGTGATCGCCGGCGTCTACGTAGTCGGTGTGGTCGACGTCGCCGTCGTGATCGTCTACATCGTGGCGGCTGGCGCTTTGGCTTCGGTGGCGGCAATTCTCGTGGCGCGAGTGCCCGAAAATCGCACCGGATGGATCCTGAGCGGGGTGGCGGCGTGGATGGTGGTGAGCTTCTCGACCATCATGGCGCTCTACTTTCTCCACTCACCGGGTTCGTCGCAGACGGCTCTCGCCAACTGGCTGGGGGCCTGGACCTTCGTCGTGGCGGTGCCGACCAGCCTGGTGCTGATGATCTTCCCGACCGGAAGACTGCCGTCACGCCGATGGGGGATCCTGCCTTGGCTGGCATTGGGCGGCATCACCGGTTGGATTTTGGAAGAGGCCGCCGGCCCGAGGTTGGGCCTCGAGGAGGAGCTCCCTAATCCATGGGCTAACCCTCAGCTGCTCGAGTTCGGTGACGGGCTCGCATTGCTCTTCCTGCCCGCGCTAATCGGCACGGTGGCCTCACTAGTCGTGCGTTACCGGAAGGCGGCACGCGACGTCAGGCTGCAGATGAAATGGGTCGCTTATGGAGGGGTCCTCCAGGTCGGAGCCATCCTTCTCACCTGGTCGGCGGAGATCTTCAGTCCCACAGATTTCCCGGTGGAGGTGGTCCTGATCGGGATGCTGTCGACCCTCATCGTCCCCGTCGCGCTCGGCGTGGCGATCCTCCGTTACCGGCTGTACGACATCGATCATCTGGTGAGCAGGACGGTGACATACCTGGTGCTGAGCGTCCTGCTGGCGGCGGTGTATCTTGGAGGAGTCATCGGCATTCAGGCGATCTTCCCCTCGTCGGAGGGTTTGGCGGTGGCCGCCACCACTCTCGGCCTCGCCTTCTTGTTCAATCCCCTTCGGCGCCGGGTCCAGGATCAGATGGACCGAAGGTTCAACCGTCGGCGCTTCGACGCCGAGAGGGTGCTGCAACTGTTCACCGAGCGATTGAGAGTCGTCCATACCGTGGAAGAATTGGCGGCCGACCTCGCCGGCACGCTGCAACAGACCCTGGCGCCCGCCTCCATCGCCGTCTGGATCCGTGAGTGATCGGGGCGCTCTAGCGCAGCAGAAGGGGAGGACCCGGTGTGGGTCCTCCCCTTCATTCGCCTGCGGAGCGGATCAGGACTCGACGCAGCTGACGTAGACCGTTGCGGTGGTTGCACCGGCTCCTTCGGCCACGACCGTCCAGCCGTTGCCGTCGGGGCGGGATGCGGTCACCAACCAGGAGGCGTTACCGGAGTCGACCTTGAAACCGCCTCCGAGGGCGACGTGGCCGGCGGGGCAGGTGGCCGTCAGCGACTGGGTCTGCTGACCGCCCGACCAGGTGGCCTGGTTGGTGGCGACGGTGACGTCGCCGATGGTGCCGGCGGGTCCCTGTGGGCCCTGTTCACCCTGCTCGCCCTGCGGTCCCTGCTCGCCCTGGTCGCCCTTATCGCCCTTATCGCCCTTCGGTCCCTGGGGTCCTTCGGGTCCCTCAGGTCCCTGAACGCCTTGCTCGCCCTCGGGGCCCTGCGGGCCGGCCGGACCGGCGTCGCCCTTTTCGCCCTGGGGACCCTGCGGTCCACGGGGGCCAGTGTCGCCCTTGGGTCCCTGAGGTCCCTGGGGGCCGACGGCACCGCCCGGTCCCTGGGTGCCGACGCCGTCGTTGCCCTGGTCCAGTTGCGAGTAGCGGTGGAAGAAGGCAGCCACTTCACCTCGGCTGATGGCGTCGTCCGGGCAATACTTGTTGTTGGTCGGTGGGTTACATCCACGGGTGATCCCGTTGTCCCACATCCACTCGATGTCTCCGGCGAAAGTGTGATCGTCGGGGACATCCACGAACGGGCCGGATCCGGCATAGGCCGCCATCGGCAGCAGCATGGCCATCACCAGACCTACTGCCCATCGCTTGGTGCGCTTTGCGTTCATCTCAGGAGTCCTTTCGGGTTTGTTTCCTTGTGCTGGGAGGCATCGGCTCCTAGAGCCCTGCGGACCAGGAGGGGAAATTCAATCCACCTAGTGACTAGTCATCCAGGTAACTAGCAGCTGTTGCAACTGTCTGCGCTCGTTAACGGCCCTCTAGATCCCGCCAAAAGGGTCGCGTAGTGTCAGCGGTGAGTGTCGAAAGGACCGAACCTGACGGATGCCACTGCCCGTGCTCGCCTGTATTCTTCTTTGAGCGACGTCATCGGAGTCGAAAACGCAGGCACGCTGATGAGTTACCTACCGGGGGACGAACCGGCCACGAAGGCCGACATATCTCTTCTCCGCGAGGAACTCTCCGGCCGGATGGATGGCTTGGAGCAGCGAATGGACCGCTTCGACCTCCGGATGGACCGCTTCGAGGACAAGCTGGATGGCTTCCATCTCGCTCTACTCACCCAAAGCCGCACCTACCTGATTTCGATGGTGGGGTCGATCCTCACCACTGCGGGGTTGGTGATCGCGATCACCCGGCTGACCTGACTCCGTCAGCCGGACTGGCTGAGCAGCCGCCGATTCTTGACCTTGGCTTTGATGTAATCGCGGTTCATCAGAGCGATGAAGTCGATCGAGATCGCCTTGGGGCAGGCCTTCTCGCACTCACCGTGGTTGGTGCAGGATCCGAAGTAGTCCTCCATCACCTCTACCATCGCCTGGGTGCGCGTCCACCGTTCCGACTGTCCTTGGGGCAGAAGATTCAGATGGGCGACCTTGGCGGCGGTGAACAGGTTGGCGGCCCCGTTGGGGCACGCCGCCACGCACGCCCCGCACCCGATGCAGGCGGCGGCGTCGAAGGCCGTCTCGGACACCTCCCTCGGCACGGGGATCAGGTTGGCGTCCGGCGCCGAACCTGTGTCGACGGTGACGTACCCGCCGGCATCGATGATGCGGTCGAACGAAGAGCGGTCCACCACCAGGTCCTTGATGATCGGAAAACCGCTCGCCCGCCACGGCTCGACGGTGATCGTGTCGCCGTCGCGGAACTTGCGCATGTGGAGCTGGCAAGTAGCAGTTCCCAACTGGGGCCCGTGAGCCTGGCCGTCGATCATCACACCACAGGCCCCACAGATGCCCTCGCGGCAGTCATGGTCGAAGCTGATCGGCTCCTCGCCCTGGGCGACGAGGCGCTCGTTGAGGACGTCGAGCATCTCGAGGAACGACATCTCGGGTTGCAGATCCTCGACCAGGTAGGTGGCGAACCTCCCGGCCCGATCGGGACCGTCCTGTTTCCAGACCCGGAGGGTGATGTTCACTTTGTCCCCCACGACGAAGAAGACCTCGTCACTTGTAGCTCCTTGTGGTGAGCTTCACGTTCTCGAACTCCAGGGGCTCCTTGATGAGCTCGGGCTCCGCCACCTTGCCGGTCCACTGCCACGCCGCCACGTAGGCGAACTCGTCGTCGCGGCGGAGAGCCTCGCCTTCCTCCGTCTGGTACTCCTCCCGGAAATGGCCGCCGCACGACTCGTCGCGGTGGGCGGCGTCGAGGCACATGAGCTGAGCCAGTTCGAAGAAGTCGTCGACCCGGGCGGCCCGCTCCAGGCTCTGGTTGAGTGATTCGCCGTCACCCAGGACGCGCATGTCCGCCAGAAACTCTTCATGCAGAGCGGGGATCTCGGCCAGCGCCTTCTGCAGACCCGCCTCACTGCGGGACATGCCGCAGTGCTCCCAGACGATCTTGCCCAGCTCGCGATGGAACCAGTCGACCGTCCGGGTGCCGTTGGCGGAGAGGTATCCGGCGATCCGTCCCCGCACCTCATCCTCCACTTCGGTGAATGACTCATCGGTGACTGGCACCGGATCGACGTTGAGGTAGTCCGCCAGGTAGTCCCCGATCGTGTAAGGAAGGATGAAGTATCCGTCGGCCAGTCCCTGCATCAGGGCCGACGCCCCCAGGCGGTTGGCGCCGTGGTCGGAGAAGTTGGCCTCTCCGAGCGCGTACAGCCCCGGAACGTTCGTCATCAGGTTGTAGTCCACCCACAGCCCTCCCATCGTGTAATGGACGGCGGGGTAGATGCGCATCGGGACCTTGTAAGGATCCTCGTCGGTGATGCGCTCATACATCTCGAACAGGTTGCCGTAGCGGTCGGCGATGACCTCGGCCCCCACCCGCTCGATCGACGAGGCGAAGTCGAGGTAGACGCCGTTCTTTCGCGGCCCGACTCCCTGGCCGGCGTCGACCATCCGCTTGGCCGCCCGGGAGGCGACGTCGCGGGGCACCAGGTTGCCGAACGCCGGGTACATCCGCTCGAGGTAGTAGTCGCGGTCCTCGACCGGGATCTCCGCCGGGTTGCGATCGTCGTCGGGTCGCTTGGGGACCCAGATGCGGCCGTCGTTGCGCAGCGACTCCGACATCAGCGTGAGCTTGGACTGGAACTCGTCGGACTGGGGGATGCAGGTGGGGTGGATCTGGGTGTAGCAGGGGTTGGCGAAGGCGGCGCCTCGGCGATGCGCTCGCCAGGCGGCCGTCACGTTGCAGGCCATGGCGTTGGTGGAGAGGTAGAAGACGTTGGAGTAGCCGCCGGTGGCCAGAACGACGGCGTGGGCGGAATGGCTCTCGATCTGTCCGGTGATCAGGTCGCGGGTGACGATCCCCACCGCCCGGCCGTCCTTGACGACCAGGTCCAACATCTCGGTGCGGGTCCGCAGCTCCACATTGCCGGCGTGAACCTGGCGCATGAGCGCCTGGTAGGCACCGAGGAGGAGCTGTTGGCCGGTCTGGCCGCGGGCATAGAACGTACGGGACACCTGGGCGCCGCCGAAGCTGCGGTTGTCCAACAACCCCCCGTATTCGCGGGCGAAGGGAACCCCCTGGGCGGTGGCCTGGTCGATGATGTCGAGTGACACGTCGGCCAGGCGGTAAACGTTGGCCTCTCGGCTGCGGTAGTCGCCGCCCTTGATCGTGTCGTAGAACAGGCGAAAGACGGAGTCGCCGTCGTTGCGGTAGTTCTTGGCGGCGTTGATGCCCCCCTGGGCGGCGATCGAGTGCGCCCGGCGGGGCGAATCGTGGAAGGTGAAGGCCTGCACCTGGTAGCCGAGCTCGCCCAAAGTGGCGGCGGCGGAGGCGCCGGCCAGCCCGGTGCCCACCACGATGATCTTGAACTTCCGCTTGTTGTTGGGGTTGACCAGGCGGACCGTGAACTTGTGGTCGTCCCATTTGGAGGCCAGCGGCCCGGGGGGAACCTTTGAGTCGAGCCGGGTGGTAGTCATCATCTCAACCTCCTACGAAACCGACGAGCACGGCGACCGGCATGATGACGTTGGGAACGACGATCACGGCCGTCAGCGCCCAGGCGAGATAGCGCCGCCACACGTTGAAGCGCGGATGGTTCACCCCCAGGCTCTGGAACATCGACCAGGCGCCGTGGAAGATGTGGGGGGCGAGAGCCAGGTTGGCGAGGACGTAGAAGACGACCACCCCGGGGCGGGAGAACGTGGCGACGAAGTTGGCGTACACCTGGCCTCGTTCCCACGTGTCCGGGGCGGCCGGCTGGATGCCCCAGGTGAGATCGGCCAGGTGGAAGATCACGAACAGGAGGACGATCACTCCCGACCAGCGCATCGTCCGGCTGGCGTAGTTGGCCGCCAGGTAGGTACGGGGGCCCGAGTAGTCGGTGGGGCGGGCCCGGCGGTTCATCACGGTGAGGGCGTAGGCGGCGTGGACGTGGACGAGCGTCGCGATCAGCAGGCCGGTACGGAGCATCCACAACACGACATGGTGGGGAGCGAAGGGAAAGAGCAGCGAGCGCAGCCCCTCGGCGTATAGATCGATCTCTGGGACCCCGTCCACCGCAGGGAGAAAGATCTTGACATTGCCCAGCACGTGAGCCACGAGATAAACGAGCAGGATGATCCCCGAGACCGCCATCGCCCACTTCTTGCCGACCGCCGACCGGTACAAGTCCACCAGCCAGAGGGAGCGCCGGCGTTCAGCTGTGGCGACCAACCTCTTCCTTTCACTCGGGCGGCCCATTATGGCAACCCTTCCACCGGGGGTTGACGGCGCGCGTAAGACGGCGTAATCTCAAGCTTGTAATTACACGCGTGTAATCGCGTGATGCGTCATGGAACGCTGCGAGCGAGAGGGATCGGGATGCAGAGCAAGCTCATCGAAGCGCTGGCGATAGGGGAGTTGTCTTGGCAGGACTATGCCAACTGCCGGGGAGCAGACGCCGATCTCTTCTTCCCGGAGCGGGGTGCGTCGACCCGCAAGGCCAAGGCGATCTGTGCCGAGTGCGAGGTACGGGCTGCGTGTCTCGACTACGCCATCGACATCGGCGAGAAGTTCGGTATCTGGGGTGGCATGTCAGAGCGGGAACGACGCAAGGTCCGTCGCGACCGACAGGTCGCCACCCGACGGGTCAGCTGACAGCTCGACTCGCCACCCATCATCTGCGGTCCACGAACCGCAGATGATGGGTGAAACCAAATCGGCTCAGCGGGTCTCGATCGCCGAGCGAACCGCCTCGGCCGTGGCCGGATCGATGGTCTCCATACCGTGAGCTTCCCGGACATGCTCAGCCGCCTGAGCCATCACCTCGTCGGTGGTCTCGGCCTCCACCACTCCCTCACAGCCGTCGAACAGCTTGGCGCATTCCAATCGCTGCATGTCGCCTCCTAGGCGGGTCGGGCCATGGCCCGGGCGTCGTCGTCACTGAGTTCCATCTCGTGAACCTCCCGGGCGTGGTGCTGTGCCGCAGCCACCACCGCCTGGAGGTCTTCGGCGGTCAACACGACTCCGCAGGGGCATTCGATCACTCGATCGATCATGGCGTTACCTTTCATGGCGCGAGACTACGTCGACGATGTTGGCGAAAGGTTGGCGTACTTGGTCCGAATCTACCTGATGGGTCGGGTGGCAATCGAAGGACCCGCCGCGGTCGTCGACGAAGCCGCGCTGCCGGGGCCACTGGGACGGGTGCTGTTGGCTCTCCTGGCCGTCGATCCCGGTCCGGTGGCTCGCAGCCGGGTGGCACAGGTCCTGTGGGATGACGACCCGCCAGCCGCATACGAGAGATCGCTCAACCCGCTCCTGTCCAAGCTGCGACGGGCGCTCGCCACAGCCGGGGCGGACAGGGAGTTGTTCGTGTCCGGGTCGGGTGCGGTTGGAATCCGTCGCCGAGCCGAACTGTGGATCGACGTGAACGAGGCGACGACCGCCCTGGATGCCGCCGAAGGCGCCCTGCGCCGCGGGCGGCCCCATGAGGCGTGGCCCCGGGCGGCGGTGGCCACCTCGATCCTCGGGCGACCCTTTCTCGAAGGTGTCGATCTCCGGTGGGTGGCCGACCAGCGCCGGTCGTTGCATGATCGGCTGATCCGAGCCCATGAGGCAGCCGCCGACGTCTGGATCCAACTGGACGATCCGGGCCAGGCGGTCGTTGCCGCCCGGCGGCTCGTAGAGGCCGACCCGTTCCGGGAGACAGGCTATGAGCGGCTCATCCGAGCCCATGTTCTTGCCGGGAACCGGGCCGAAGCGCTCCGGACTTTCGCCGAATGTGAGGCGACCCTGCGCCACGAACTCGGTGTCGATCCTTCCCCGCTCGTCCAGGCCGCTTACGAGGAGGCGTTGGGCGTCGCCAACTGAGGGGCAATCCCTTCCCATGGCCGATCGGTCTGCGATCATGCCGCCATGGCCGTTTTCTTCGGTGAAATGCAGATGCAGGACCACCCGGCGAAGATGCCGGCGGTGATCCACGTCGACAAGGCAGACATCAGAATCCTGTCGGGCAAGACCCAGCTCGGGGAGTGGAAGCTCTACCAGGTGACGATCGAGGAGAGGGATCCCTCGACCATTCTCTTCCGGGTCGATGAGGAGGAGCTCCTCCTGAATCTGAAGGAGCATGACAGCTTCCTGGCGGAGACGGCGTCCTACCGCCGGGACGAGAGGCGTCTGCGCCGGATGCCGACACACGAGGCGTTCCGCAAGCCCGACGAGGGACCGACCCTCGGTGAAGAGCTGAAGGAGGATGTCAGCCGCGAGGTCTCATCGGTGGCGGATGAGCTCAAGGACCTGTGGTCGATGATCTACGTCGGCACTCCGTTCTGGATCGGGCTCGGCCTCTTCCTGTTGCTGGCCATCTTCCTGCCCGGCCTAGTGGTGGGCGTCATGTTCACAATCGGCGTGATCTCTCTGATCGTGGGGGCGATCAGCTACGTCGAGACTTCGGTGGCGGTCAAGCTGCCGGATGCGCTCACCCCCGTGCGCCTGGTGGCGGTGGGTGTGGCGTGCATCGCGTTGGGCATCGTCGTCGCCGTCGTCCTCAACTAGACGAGGTCAGAGGTACAGGCCGGACCGCTCCTGGGGCTGCTGACCATCCTGCGGACGTCCCAGTGCCCTCCGTTGCATTTGGGCGAGCTGATTCTGGGCCGCCACTTGCTGGGAGAAGAGGGATGCCTGGATCCCGTGAAACAGTCCCTCGAGCCAGCCGATCAGCTGGGCCTGGGCGATGCGGATCTCGGCCTCACTGGCGTCAGTGTCCTGGAGGGGCACCATCACCTGATTGAACTCCTCCAACAGGTCGTCGGACAGCACCTCGCGCATCTCTTCCAGGGACTGGCCATGGACCTCGATCAATCGTGCCCGGCCTTTCTCGTCGATCGGCGCCTGTCGCACCTCGTCGAGCATCGCCCGCGTCATCGAGGCGATCCGGATCAGCTTGGTCGGCTGGCTGATCGCCTCGGAGACCGACTGCGTCTCTTCGTCGTCGGCCACGACCTCTGGTTTGATAGCTTCGTCGTTCACCCCCCCAGGGTAAGGCTCTGGTGGGACGTGAACCACTTTGGGCGAATCTGCGTACAGGTTCGGGAATCCAACAGGAGGAAAATCCAGTGACCAAGACGATCCTCGCCGTCCTCGCCTGCCTCATCCTCGGGGCGTGCGGGGCGGAAGAGCCGGCCGACGACACGCCGGCAACCACTGAGACCGAGGTGGCCACCACTTCCCCTCCCACCACGATGGCTCCCACCACTGCGGCTCCCGCCACGACCGCCGCTCCCGCCACCACTTCTGCCCCTGACACCACGGCAGGTCAGACCAGTGAGGTCGCCGCCACGATCAACATCTCCGGCTTTTCTTTCGGCCCGCCCCAGACGGTGGCAGTCGGAGACACGGTAGAGATCGTCAACAGCGACTCGGTGCCTCACACATGGACGGCAGATGAAGGGCCCTTCGACGCCTCCCTCAGTCCCGAGGCGCGGACGACCTACACGTTCGACGAGGCGGGCGAATTCACGTACTTCTGCGAAATCCATCCCGAGATGACCGGTGTCATCACCGTGGAGGGGTGACCCTTCGGCACGACCTCCTTCACATAGGTCTGCCGTTCCCATACGATGGCGGTACACGTCATTGGAGGACGACACATGGCGAATGAGGATCTCCCCCCGATTCTCGACGCGGCCCAAGTGGCGGACCTGCTGGGTATGAACGTGCAGATGGTGAGGAGATACGCCCGGGAGGGGAGACTGCCGGCCTACAAGCTGCCGGGCGGTCGCACCTTCAAGTTCTTCCGGGACGACCTGTTCGAGTTCATCCGCGCCCATCCGGTGGTCCCGGAGGGCGATGTACAACCCCAACAATTCAGTTCAGCCGAGGCCGAAACCGACTGAACACTGCCATAACTATTCCCAGCGGCACGTAGAAGCGATCGCCGCTCGGATCCTGGATGACGAGGTGGTCCGTCGCCACGACGTCCATCCGGCCCGAGATCCGCTCTTCCGTGGTGACCACCTCGACGCTCCCGCCCTCCTGCTCGTGCTCAGCCAGGCGGGCACGAAATGTGGTGGCGGCAGGGCGGCCCGAAGTCCCTCCCGCCGAGCGGGCGCTGACCACGACGACCGCCGCCGCCAACGGCACATCGATCACCCGGTCGCCCTCGTCGAGCGTCAGGTAGTCGGTTCCCACCGCCATGACGGGGTGGCTCATCGACATCCCGGCGACGACGATGGTCACCCGATCACCGCGGTGCATCGCCGACCGGGTGGCATCCGCCAGCGTGAGCTTGCGGCGGCGCAGCAATTCGGTCAGTTCCTCGTCGGCCGCCGCCTCCTCACGCAGCTCGCGGCCGGCTCCTTGACGGAGCTGGCGTGCCAGGTCGTCGAGCTCCTCAGACACGCTTTTCGCGCTTCCCGTCATCGCGCACAACTTCAGCGTAGGTTCATCAGTGCCATGGAGTGGGCGTGAGCGTCGGGCTGCGGACGGATGACGGGACGGTGGCTCAGGAGGCGGCTCGGCGGCGGCCGCTTCGCAGGTGGAGCATCGGACACGTGGCCGTGGCGGTCGCGGCCATGCTGGCCTTCGTCGCCAATCTCGGCTTTCTCCGCTCACGGGACGATGCCACCCGGGTCGTTGTCGCCGCCCGGACGATCGAGGCCGGCGAAGTGATCGGGTCGGGAGCGCTCACGACCACGATGCTGCGCGCCGATGCCGGCATCCTGGCAACCCTTCTCACTTCCGTGGATAGTGGCGTCGGCCGGGTAGCCCGACGGCCTCTGGCGAAAGGCGAACTGGTGGGATCCGGCGATCTCCTCTCCACGGCCGCCCCGGACGGCTTGGCATCGATGTCGGTTCCCATCGATCCCTCCCACGCCGCCGGGGGGACAATCCGCGTCGGGGATCTCGTGGATGTCGTGGACGTCGATGACGATGGAACGGGAGAATATGTGGTGCGCGACGCGCCGGTTTTGGCAGTGAGCGATGCACCGACCGGTGCCCTGGCGGGCGCCTCTCGCAGCCACGTCGTCTTGGGTTTGGCGGAGGATCAGGTGCTGGCAGTCGCCGAGGCGATCGCCGACGGAGAGATCGACGTTGTCATCACCACCGGGCTGAGCGATGGCTGAGGTGGAGTTGGCCCTGGCCGCCTCGACTCGTCCCTGGGTCGATTCCCTCCACCGCTTTCTCGCAGACCATGGCGGGGCCCGGGTTCGGACGGTGCTCATGGGTGCCGAAGACGCTCTCAGCGAGTCCTACGACGCCCTCATCATCGACGACGTCTGCTCATTTCTGACTCCTCGTCTGGTCGAACAGGTGCGCCGACGAGGACGGCTGGTTGTGGGTGTTTTCGACTCGCGAGACGGGGCGGACGCCAAGCGTCGCCTCCTCGAGTGCGGAGTCGACGACGTTGTCGAGGACGGCGCCTCTCCGGACGAGTTCGTCGCCGTGGTGCGGAGGGTCCTGGAGCTCGCCCCGCCCACCGCCGCGCCAATGCTTCCATCGGTCGGCTCACGAACCGGGGGACGGGTCGTGGTTGTCGGCGCGCCGCCCGGCGGTTGCGGAGCGACCGAGGTGGCGGTGGGCCTTGCGATCAGCGCCCATGCCATGGCGGTCGACGCGGACGACGTCGCTCCCTCCCTCGCTCAGAGAGTTGGGGCGCCCCTTCACCCCAACCTGCGCACTGCCATCGACATCGTCCATCACCAGTCCGGTTCGGTTGAGGACGCGGTGATTGAGACTGATTCCCTTCGTCTTGTCGCCGGGCTCGTGAACGGTGACGACTGGGCGCAACTCCATCCTGGCGAGGTCGAGGCCGTAATCGATGAGGTGGTGATCGAAAACCGAGCGGTGGTCGTCAACGTCGGCTCGGGTCTCGAGCGACCCCAGCTCGGGGAAGGACGCTTCGGACTCGCCCGCGGATTGGTAGTGAAGGCAGACGCCATCATCGCCGTCGGGCTGCCTCATCCGGTCGGCTTGACCCGATTGGTCCGTTGGGTTCTCGAGGCGGCGGACCTCGCTCCGGAGAGTCCCGTGATCGCGGCCGTCAACCGAATCGGTCGATCGCCTTATCAACGGACCGAGGTGGCGACCGAGCTGGCCAGGGCGTTGCCCGGCGTTCCGGTGCACTTCCTGCCCGAAGACAAGCGCGTCACCGAGGCGGCGTGGGCGGGGACGTCCGTTCCCTCTGGGCCGTTCCGGCGTTCCATCCGCAAGCTTGCGGCCGAGGTCGGTCTGTGAGCGACGCCTACGAGGAGATCCGCCGCCGGGCCGTCGTCATGGTCGAGGAGAAAGGAATCGACGCCGCCACGGACCGGGCTGGTGTGCGGGCGGTGGTCGGCGGTGCCGTCGACGACTACCAGCGGAGGGCGCATCTGGGCCGGAGTCGGGCATTGGCCGACCCGTCGGGGATGGTCGAGCGGGTAATGCGCTCGGTCGCCGACTTCGGGCCATTGACCGACCTTCTGACACGACCAGACCTCGAGGAAGTGTTCATCGAGGGAAGCCGTGTCACGTATATCGACGGCGGCGGGAGGCTGCGGGCGCTGGATCAGCCGACCTCGGAGCGGGAGAACCGTCAGGTATTAGACCGGTTGCTGGCCGATTCCGACCGCCGTCTCGACGCCTCCTGCCCGCTGGTCCAGGCGCGTGTACTCGAAGACTCGGCCCGTCTCACCGCCGTTATCCCGCCCGTGGCAGACCGTCTCTCTGCCACCATCCGCCGCTACGCACTTCGCCGCGAGACCCTGGACACCATGGTCGAGCGCTCTTCCGTCTCTTCGTCGGCTGCCCGCTTCTTGTGGGCCGTGATGCAGGCCAGCACCTCCCTGGTCGTGTCGGGCCCTCCCGGCGCGGGCAAGACCTCGCTGCTCTCGGCTCTCATTGCTGCTGTCCCGGCGGCTCACTGTGTTCGTTGTTGCGAGGAAGTGCGGGAGCTGCACGTCCCTCTGGTGCATGGGTCTTTCTACGAGGCCCGCCCCGCGGCCCTCGACGGCAGCGGAGAGATCAACCTTCGGGAGCTCGTGAAGCTGGTGCTGGCGATGAGGCCGGATCGGATCATCGTGGGTGAAGTGCGCGGCGCCGAGTCCTTCGAATTGACTCGGGCGGTGAACGCCGGTTGCGGGTTTGCCTGCACCGTCCATGCCAACTCGGCGGCGGATGCCCTCGACGCGCTCGTCAACGCCGCTCTGATGGCCGGCGAGAACATCACCGAGGCCGTCGTCAAGAAGGTATTCGCCTCGGCCCTCGACTTCGTGGTGCATCTCGACCGCGATACCGCCGGAGACGGCCCTATCCGGCGCCAAGTGATTGAAATCCTGGCGGTGGTCCCCTCGTTGCGGGAGGACTTCTCGACGCAGCCGATCTTCGTCCGGGAAAGGCTGGGCGCGCCGATGGAATGGACGGGTGCCCTTCCTCCCGCTGCCGTGGTCGACCGGATAGATCGATCCCTACCGGATGGCAGCCGTCTTCGGTCGATCCTCGGAGCGCGGGAGGGAGTGGCGTGAGATTGGCGGTTGCCCTCATGACGGCCGCAGCCGCCGGCGGGGTGGTGGCGGCATTTCTCGGCCTGCTGCCGCGCGGCCGCAGCCGGCGTCGGCGGTCTGGCCGGGCGACCGAGTGGCTGGTGCAGGCGGGCGTGTCTACGACTCCATTCCAGTTCTGGGCCACGTCGACCACGGCAGCGGCTCTGACGTTCGTCACGGTGTCGTTCCTGACGGGCAGCTGGGCCGTGGCTGCCGTGCCCTCCGTCCTCGTGGGCATGCTGCCCCGCGTCTACTTCGGTGCTCAGCGGCGCAAGCGACTCGGTGAGGTCCGCCAGGCGTGGCCAGACGGCCTGCGAGACCTGGTGGCGTCCATTTCCGCCGGGCGTTCGCTGGCCCGTGCCATCGAGGAGTTGGCCGAGTCGGGGCCGGCGCCGTTGAGGCGAGCCTTCGCCCGGTTCCCGTTCCTCTCCCGCAGCCTGGGAGTCGTGGCCGCGCTGGAGACGATACGTGACGAGACGGCCGATCCGACCACCGACCGGGTGATCGAGGTGCTGATCGTGGCGCAGGAGCGTGGGGGTGCAATCGTCCCTCAAATCCTGGGCGACCTGTCGGAGGCAACGGCTCGAGATGTGTGGGCAGCCGAGGAGATCGAAGGAGCCGCCCTCGAGCACAAGATCAACGCCCGGGCAGTGTTCATCCTCCCCTGGTTGGTGCTCATCGCCATGACGATCAGGGACGGTCCGTTCCGCGAGTTCTACACCACTCCGCTGGGAGTCGGCGTGATAGTCGTCGGTGGGATGCTGTCGCTCAGCGGGTCCTTCCTCGTGAGTCGGTTCGGTCGCACGCCCGATGAGCCGCGGGTGCTGGGGCCGTGACTCCGCTGATGGTCTTGGCGGCGACCGCATCGGCGGTGGTGATAGGTGCTCTGATGTGGCTCCTCGTCCCGCCGACTCCCCGGCTGGCGGGTCGCGTCCGTCCCTACGTGTCGCCTTCGGAGGCGTCTCGCTCCAACCATCCGAGATCCGCCGTGGCTCGGATCTTCGGGCCGATAGTCATCCGGCTCGCCACGGCTTTGGGCCGGCGTCTCGACCCCTCGGGAGATGAGGCCCTGGCGGTGCGTCTGCGTCAGGCCGGTGTCTACCCGGACCTGAGCGACGCCGACCGCGTTGGCGCCTTCCGCCTTCGTCAACTCCGCTCGCTGCTGATCGGAGGAGTTGGAGGCGGGCTCGTTGCGACCGCCCTGGGGTTCTCGACCCAGGGAGTCGTGGGCTTGGTGATGGTCGGCGGCGTTGCCACTTTGGGTCGCACGCGGGGAAGGGTGGAGCGGCTGCTGGAGGATCGTCGCCTGCGGATGAGGATCGAGATCTACACCATCGATCAGCTCCTCGCCCTGCGGGTGAGGGCCGGAGGGGCGGTCATGCAAGCGGTCGCCCAGGTGGTCAACCGGGGCCGAGGGGAGGTGGTGACGGAACTTGCCGAGGCGGCGCGGCTTCATCGTGCCGGAATGACGGTGGCTGAGGCGTTCGGGCGAATCGCCGATCTCAGCGCAGAACCGGCCTGCGCCCGGACCTACCGCCTCCTGGCGATCGCCGACGAGCGCGGTGTCGACCTGGCGGCGGGTCTCCTGGCGCTGGCGGAGGATGTACGCGAAACGCGCCGGGAAGCGATGAAGCGAGCGGCCACGCGCCGTCGGGCGGCGATGCTCGTGCCGACGATTGCACTCCTAGCCCCCACCCTCATGCTGTTCGTCGCCGCTCCCCTTCCCTATCTCCTGACCGGCTGGCGATGAAGAAAGGAGCAGCCATGCAGGATGTGATCCAGTCGTTCGTTCGGCTGATCGAAAAGGCCCACCGTGACGAGCGAGGTCTCAACACGGCCGAGTTGATGGGCAATGCCGCCCTCGCCATCGGCGCCCTGGTCGTTATCTGGGCCGCCCTCGAGGTGCTCGGCGTTGACGTGGTGAATTGGATCCGCGGCCAGCTTCTAGGCGGCTGAGCGGCGAAGGTGGCCTCGCCACCCTCGAGTTCGTGCTCGCCGCTGCCCTGGCGATGTTGATGGTGGTGGGACTGGTCCAACTGATCGCCTACCAATACGCCCGCGGGGCGGTGATGGCCGCGCTCGAGCGAGGTGTGCGAGCCGGAAGCATTGCCGGGACCGGCGCGGAGGAGTGTGACGCGGCAGTCGCCGATTCCCTGAACGACGTCCTGGGCGGTCAGGTGGGCGAGTCGCTGTCTTACGGCTGCCATGCCGACAGAGAAGCGATCGCCGCCTGGGCGACGGGCACCGTGCCGGCGTGGACAGTCGGCGGACCTCACATGATGTTCGACCTGGAAGCCACCGCTCAGAGGGAACTCGAGCCGTGAAAGATCGAGGGTGGGCCTCGTTGGAACTGGCGCTGGGTATTGCGCTGATGGTGATTCCGGCCCTGATCGCGGTGCTGTCCTTTGCGCCGTGGCTGGAAGCGAGGGCTTTCGTCCGGGCGGCGGCGGCGGAAGGTGCTCGGGCAGCAGTCCTCGCGTCGGCGGATCCGTCAGCCGCCGGGGCGGAGGTGATCGCCGACATGGCGGCGGTCCGGGGATATGAAGCCGTCGTGATCGAGATGTGTGGCGGTTCCCAATGTGTCCTCGTACGGGGTGCCTATGTGACGGCGGCCGTCTCGGTCGAGGTGCCGCTCGTGGCGACGCCGTGGGGAGACGTCGGAGGTCTGACGGTGGAAGGGGCCCACGCCGAGCCGGTGGATGCCTACCGGAGCCTGCCGTGAAGCGGGACGAGGGCTCCATAACTCTGTGGATGGTCGGTCTGGTGATGGTGGTGTTCGCCGTTGGGGGTATCTCCATCGACCTCTGGAGGGGTCTGGCCGCCCATCGCCATGTGGCGTCCGTGGCTGATGCCGCCGCGGTGGCGGCCGGATCAGGGATCGACGAGACGACATGGCGGCTCGAGGGTCGTCTGATTCTTGAGCCGGCTCACGTCGCCGAGAGAGTGGCGGCGGCCGTCGCGGCGCAATCCGGCGAAGGGATCGTCGACTACCGAGTGACCACGGTTCCCGATGGCTCGCGGGCGACGGTGACAGCATCGACCCAAGTGGAACTGACGCTGTTGGCGCTGCTCGCCGACGGTCCGATCGAAGTCTCAGCGCATGCGAGCGCTTCACCCACCTTGTCCCCGTGATGCGCGCCTCTCGCCTGGCGGCCGTGGCCGTGGTTGCGGCTCTGGGTGGAGCTGTGGCGATGATGGCGGAGAATCCGGCCGTCGAATCGGTGCCCGATGAGCCCTCTCGCTCCGCCACCACGGCGACTGCGCTCCGACTCTCCGCTTCGTCGACCCGCCCGATCGCCACCACGACGATCACTGCCGTCGCCACGCCGTCGACGGACGATCCAGTGCAGACGGTGGTCGAGGGGTTGGCCGCCTGGGGCCGCTTCGCCGTCACCGGAGACCTCGATCAGGTAGAGCCCTGGTTTTGGGTGGACGGACCGCAGTACGCTCGCTTCGTCCAGGAGGCGAAGGACTTGGCGGCGCAACCGGTCGGGGGGCAGGCATACACGGTGACGGTCGAGCCGGCCGACGTGTCAGCTGCCGAGGAGGACGCCCACGTCTCGGGACGAATCGTGTTCGCCCGCACCGGTGAGCCCTCCCAGTCCTTCTCCTGGGTTGTAGTTCTACGGCGGGGCAGTGGTATGTGGAAGATCTGGACCGTGGACGATCAAGAGACGCCCGACGGTCGAGGGTGAAGGCCGGTCAGGCCGAATCGAACGGTGAGGTAGGGGTCGTCGGGAGTTGGGTTCCGCAGAACTGGCAGGCGGCGAGCCCGGCGGCCACCTTGGAGCCGCAGCTCCGGCAGGTTGCGGGCGGCGGGGTGCGTCGGCCGTCGAAGGTCCCGTCGGACTGGTCGAGTTCGGCGAGGCGGGTGGCGAATTCCTCGTCGGAGAAGCCCTGTTCGCGGAGTAGGGACCACATCGCCTCGACGAGCAGTACCAGACGGTCGATGCGTTCGTCGACGTCGATCATGCGCATTTGAGACGTCATGGCGTCGGCGGTGCCCGCCGAGCGGGCCAACGACGCCGCTTGGGCGGCGGATTTGTGGCCCATCACGTATCCCCACATGAAATCGAGCATGCCGACACGCTACCCGGAGTGGGCCGTCGCCGTCGGTAGGCGGCTATGACGACGTCGCTTCGATCGGTTACAATATGGGTCTCCCGCTGCTCGACCATTCGGTCGGGTCGCGTTCGGGGGTGGTGTAATAGGCAACACGGCAGGTTCTGGCCCTGTTATTGAGGGTTCGAGTCCTTCCCCCCGAGCCATCGGCCCTCCTCGGAGGGCCGTCCTGGCCCCGTCGTCTAGCGGCCTAGGACGCTGGCCTCTCAAGCCAGTAACGGGGGTTCGAATCCCCTCGGGGCTACCAGGCACACGAACCCCCGCTGCGGCGGGGGTTCGGTCAATTCTGGCTGGCTCCTCGGTTGCGCTCTCTGTCAGATGGCACGCATCCGGTTGTTGCGCGGGTTGTGTTCCACCTCGGCCAGACCGAGCGCTTCGAGGACCGGCGGAATGTAGTTGCCGACCCGGCCCCGGAGGCCCTTCTTCAAGCCGTTACCATCCGCCGATCGGATTGTCGGGGGACCGGGCCCACGCTTCGACGGTGCCCTCGGTGGCCGGCTTCTGTTCATCGGCGTTCCCGAGGGGCACCCAATCGCCCTGCTCCTTCAGCATCTGGTGGAGATCGTCGCTTACGGTGACCGGGCAGCCGGACGCCGCGATCGTCTTCGAGCCGTTTTCCGGGGGCAGGATCTGCGAGCAGGCCGCCGACGGTGCCCAACACACCTGGGGCGAAGTACTGCTCTGGCAGCTGAGTCTGTCAGCTCTAAAGTTGACGTACGTATGCTTTAGAAATAGAGTGCCTCTCTAGCCATACAGCGAGAGGTGAACTGTGGCAGGAGCGAACGGTCCGACCGGACCGGATCTGGGAACCGAGGGTCTGTCGGCCGACGAGTTGGCCGGTGGCGTGTGCCGGGTGGGACATTTCGACGGCAAGCCCGTCGTCGTCGTCCGGACCGCAGACGGTCTTCGCGCCGTTGGCGGGAGCTGCACTCACTATGGCGGCCCGCTCGGCGAGGGCCTGTGTGCCGAGGGACAGATCCATTGCCCGTGGCATCACGCCGCCTTCGATCTGACCACCGGCGAGGCGGTAGGTGCACCCGCGCTCAATTCCATCCCCGTATACGAACTCGACGAGCGGGACGGGCGTGTCTTCGTCGCCGGCCTCAGAGAGCGGCCGGATGTCGAACGCGTCCCGCCGGCGGTACCGGAGTCGGTGGTGATCGCCGGTTCGGGAGCGGCCGGGGCGGCGGCCGCCGAGGCGTTGCGTCGCTACGGCTACGAGGGGCCAATCTCACTGATCGGTCGGGAGGCGCCGGTCGACCGGCCCAATCTCTCGAAGGACTATCTCGCCGGGACGGCGCCGGAAGAATGGTTGCCGCTCCGATCCGAAGCCTTCTACTCCGACGCGGGGATCGATCTGATGACGGGCGTGGAAGTGGTTTCGATCCACCGCGCCGAGCGAGTCGTGCAACTCGACAACGGTGAGCGGGTGGGATACGGAGCCCTGTTGCTGGCCCTCGGGGCGGAGCCCCGCCCTCTCCCCGTCGCCGGTGCAGACCAGCCCCATGTCCACATGCTGCGCACACTCGAGGATAGCCGTCGGATCATCGCCGCCCTCGGCCGGGCGGAGCGGGTAGTGGTGATTGGAGCGGGCTTCATCGGCCTGGAGGTGGCGGCGTCGATGCGTCACCGCGAGATCGACGTGACCGTCGTCGCCCCAGAGGAGATCCCTCTGGCGGGCGTGATCGGCGAGTCGTTGGGCCGTTTCGTCCTCGATCTCCATCGTTCCAAGGGCGTCGAGTTCCGCCTCGGGCGGGGAGTGACCGAGATCGGCGAGAGGGCGGTGGTTCTCGACGACGGGTCCACCGTGCCGGCGGATCTGGTGGTGGTAGGCATCGGCGTCACGCCCCGGACCCAGATCGCCGAAGCCGCCGGACTGGAAGTCGACAACGGTGTGGTCGTCGATGCACTCCTGCGAACCAGCGATCCAAGGATCTGGGCGGCAGGAGACATCGCCCGATTTCCCAGCAATGACGGGCGACATGTGCGCGTAGAGCACTGGGTCCTGGCGGAGCGGCACGGTCAAGCCGCGGCGCGCAACATCCTGGGCCACGACCTTCCCTTCACGGATCCACCGTTCTTCTGGAGCCAGCATTACGACGTTCCGATCAACGTCACCGGCCACCTGGCGGGATGGGACGCCGAGACGGTGGTGGGAGATCCCGCCAACCGTGATGTGATCGTCGGGTTCCGGCACGGTGGCAAGATCGCCGCCGTGGCGTCCATCTATCGGGACAAGGACAGCCTGGTCGCCGAGCAAGCACTCGCGCGAGGCGACCAGGAGACCCTCGAGGGCCTCCTGAAACAGGATCGGGTCGCCCGATGACGACTGCAAAGAAGCTAGATGCGTCGATCCCCGACCTGCGGGTCGTCGCGGGCGGGACGACGATGGATTTGGAGGCGGCGGAAGGGGCCGTTGCCGGACTGCTCGAGGCCCTCGGCCAGGATCTCGGTGATGAGCACACTCGTGACACCCCGCGGAGAGTGGCGGCCGCCTTCGCCGAGATGCTCACCCCGCGTCCATTCAACGTGACCACCTTTCCCAACGACGAGGGCTATGACGAGCTGGTGCTCGCCCGCGATATTCCATTCCACTCCCTGTGTCAGCACCATCTGCTGCCGTTCCATGGGATCGCCCACGTCGGCTACCTGCCCGGGCAGCGGATCCTGGGTTTGTCCAAGCTCGCCCGGGTCGTCGAGCTGTTTTCCCGCCGTTTGCAGGTCCAGGAGCGACTCACCCAACAGGTGGCTGACTGGCTCCAGGACGAGTTGCAGCCCAAAGGCGTGGGCGTGGTGCTGAGTGCCGAGCACCTCTGTATGTCGCTTCGGGGGGTGAAAGCGGACGGCTCTACCACCGTGACCTCGGCTCTCCACGGCTTGGTGCGCAGCGACCCGCGCTCGCGAGCCGAGTTCTTCTCACTTACCGGTCTGAGAAGCTGACGCGGGACAGGTCCGAGCCCGTCCGGGCGGGCACCACGGTTTCTCCCCGCGCCAGCGTGTCGCTCAGCTCTACGCCCGCCTGATAAGAAGCCGGATCATGCCCGGCCGTAGACTCGGATCGTGGCGCCGTTCATCACCGAGGACTCGTCGGTGAGGACGAATGAGGCCACGGCGGCGATCTCGTCGGGGGTGGGCCAGTGCACGTAGTCGGCATAGGGGAGGGCGGCGCGAGTCGCCGGAGTGTCGATCACCGAAGGCATGAGCGCGTTGGCCGTCACCCCCGAGCCCTCCAGCTCCTGGGCGACGGTCTTAGCCAGGGCGACCACCCCGGCCTTGGCGACGTTGAACGCCGCCTGACCGGGAGGCGTGTCTTCCACCGCCCGGCTTCCGATCAGGAGAACTCTGCCCCAGCCGGCCTGGCGGAGATAGGGGACGGCCGCCCGTACGGCGTAGAAGGCAGAGCGGAGGTTGAGATCGATCATTCGCTCGAAGCGGACGTCGTCGGTCTCCTCGACGTCGCGGCCCCCGGCCCAACCGCCGACCAACGACACGAGATGATGTACGCCGCCCCAGGTGTCGGAAACCTCCTTGACGAACGAGTTGATCGACTCCGGATTGGTGGCGTCGACCCGCCGCAGGATGAGCCGATCGTCGTCGAGATCGAAGGTGTCTTCGAAGGCGGCCGCCTCGTCGGGGAGGAGGTAGGTGACGGCGAACTTCAGATCCCGGTCGACCAGTCGCTTGACGAGCGCCGTGCCCAGACCCCCGGTTCCCCCGGTTATCACCGCCACTCGCTCGGCCACCATTCCTCCAGTTCTTGGGCGCTTACCCGGCCAACCTCGAGCCAGTCATGCTAGGTTGAGACGTGCCCTCGCGGAAGGAGACCCACGTATGGCTTCGATCACCTTTGACAACGTAGGCAAGGTCTACCCAGGGGGGACACGGGCCATCTTTGGCGTCGACATCCACGTCGAAGACGGTGAGTTCGTCGTGCTGGTCGGCCCGTCGGGCTGCGGCAAGTCGACTCTGCTGCGGATGGTGGCCGGCCTGGAAGAGGTGACGGAGGGCAAGCTGAGCATCGGCGATCGGGTGGTGAATGACGTGCCTCCCAAGGATCGGGACATCGCGATGGTGTTCCAGAACTACGCCCTCTACCCGCACATGACCGTCTACGACAACATGGCGTTCGGGCTGAAGCTGCGCAAGATGGCCGACGACGAGATCGACCGGCGGGTGAACGACGCCGCCCGGGTTCTGGAAATCTCCGACTACCTCGACCGCCGTCCGAAGGCTCTGTCGGGCGGCCAGCGTCAGCGGGTGGCGATGGGCCGGGCCATCGTGCGTGAGCCGGCCGCCTTCCTCATGGACGAGCCGCTGTCCAACCTCGATGCCAAGCTCCGTGTGCAGATGCGCTCCGAGATCGGACTGCTGCAGGAGCGCCTCGGCACCACCACTCTCTACGTGACCCACGACCAGGTAGAGGCGATGACGATGGGCGATCGGGTGGCGGTGTTGCGCAAGATCTCCGCCGAGCAGGGCAACCTCCAGCAGATCGACAGTCCCCGGAACCTGTACGACAACCCCAACAACCTCTTCGTGGCCGGCTTCATCGGCAGTCCGTCGATGAACTTCGTCTACGGGACGCTGCAGGAGGAGAACGGTTCGCTGGGTGTGAAGTTCGCCGGCAACACCCTCAAGGTGAGCCGCGAGGCGGTGAGCAACCGTCCCAACCTGGCCTCGTATGCCGGCAAGGAGCTCGTCATCGGCCTCCGGCCCGAGGCATTCGAGATCGAGAGTGCCGCGCCCCAGGCAGAGAACAAGATCCCGATCAAGGTGAACCTGACCGAGCAGCTCGGTTCCGAGGCGTTCGTCCACTTCGACCTCGACTCGCCGCCTGTCATAACCCCGGACATCCAGGAGCTGTTGGAGGATCAGGGAGCCGATGCCGAGTCGCTCGGCTCGAGCACCAAGTTCACCGCCCGGGTCAACCCGGATCTGGCCCCTCGCGCCGGTGAGGAGGCCCGTCTCGCCGTCGAGACCTCTAAGCTGCACTACTTCGACCGGGACACCGGATCTGCTATCCGATAGGAGAGCGGGCTAACGTGATCGAGGGCGGCAGCGGCCGCCCTCGATCGCGTCCAGTCTGATTTTCAGCCGGTGTCGACCAGGTCGCCGACGCGGGCGGAGGCGTTGCCTTCGACCGGTTTCCCGTGTCCGAACACCACCGTGTCGAAGGAGAGCTCGGCCAGTTTGGCGACCGAGCCGACGGCGACGGCCATGTCGTCGGAGAACCGGGGATCGGGACCGGCCACCCCCCCATCGGCGCCGACCAGGGCGTCACCCGCCAAGAGTAGATCGAGCTCGGAATCGAGAAACGAAAGGTGGCCGGGGGTGTGGCCGGGCGTCTCGATGACCTGGAGGCCCATCACTTGGTCCCCGTCTCCCACGGTCGACAGCGGTCGCGGGGACGTCACGGCATCGGCATCGCCGGCACCGACGTAGCCGGTAGCTTCGGGGGCGGCTTCGAGCACCTCGGCCAGTGAGCCGACATGGTCGGGATGAGCATGGGTGAGGGCGACGTATCCCACGTCGCTCCAGGTGAGACCCAAGCCGCCGACGGCCGTCTCGATCGAGCCGGCGCTGCCTGCCACACCGGTGTCGACAACCACCGCTTCTCCATTGCGGGCGATCACGTACGCCGATACCGAGCCGAGATCCACCCGCCGCCACGGGTCTCCTCCTTCGGCGGCCGGTTCGGAGCACGCGACGCCGAGCACGGCCACCGCCAAACCGGTCTTGCCCAGATCGGTCAAGAAGACCCGGCGAGTGAGCCTGAGGGACATGAATCCGAGGGTACCCGGGTCAGGGACGGATCAGCTTGAACGCTTCAGCGGATGCCAGCTCGACTGGTTCGCCGTGACGGCGGGCGAGATCACGCAACCGTTCGGCGAAGGCGGCCCGGGCCTCCGGTGAGCGGGCGGCGTCGCCCATCGTCGTCGCCGTCTGGCTGGAGTGGCACAACAACGCCTGGATCTTCGTTTCGAAGGTTGCCGCGATGTCCTCGAAGTGGTCTGGTTCGTCGGCCTGCCACAGGAGAACGGCGTCGGGACGATGCTTGTCGAGCCCCTGCTCGGGGAAGAACAGGTGGTCTCGGGCCGCCACCACGCCGTCGATCAGCGCCCAGCCGGCCGCCCGATGGTCGGGATGGAGCATGTATCGGCGCCAGGGATCGTGGCCCAGCACCACGCCGGGACGGACGGTTCGGATCCATCGGCACACCTCCTCACGGAGGGCGAGGGAGCTCTCCAGTTCGCCATCGACGTGATCCAGTTGGACGACTCGCTCCGCTCCGATGACCGAAGCGGCTTGCTCCTGTTCCCGACGGCGGGACTCGATGAGCTCGCCGACTGGGCGGTCCTCCTCCCAGGTTCCCTTTGAGCCGTCGGTGAGGACGAGCATCGTCACCCGGCAGCCGGCGGCCGCCCACCGGGCCAGCGTACCGCCCGCTCCGAACTCGGCGTCGTCGGGGTGGGCGCCCACGCTGAGGGCCGACGCCGGGACCTCGAGGCCGCCGGAAAGCGGGGGCCGAGCGTCGTCGTAGAGGTTGGTCACACCTTGGGAGGGTATCGCCGGAGCCAGGCGCCTCGGGGCGCGGCACTGGCGGCTCGCCAGTCGGAAGGACTGTCGAGATCCAGCGCCAGTCCGAGGCGCACGAGGACACGGGGCGATGCCATTCGACCCAGATGGCGCTGGAAGCTGCCCGCCCCGTAAGAGAACTGGAAGGATCCGATCCCTCCGATCAGCGACGTCCCCCCATCGTCGCTGGGAGCGATGGGGTGATCTCCTCCGTCGATGGCCTCGAGAGCGAGGATGATGTCTTCGGGGCGAAGGAGTGGCAGATCGGCATGGACGATGAGCCACGGCATTCCTCGCGAGGTCGCCCGGTCGACGGCGGCGAGGGCGGCTCCGTCGAGGCCGCCTCCGGCGTCGACCCACGCTTCCCATCCCTGCCGGCGGGCCCACGTCGCCACCTCCTCGTCAGATGCCAGGGCCACTACGTCGGCTCCTGCCTTCGCCACCGTTTCCAGCGTGTGAGCTGCCAGATCGCGACCGAGCCGGGAACGGGCACCGGCGTCGAGGACGGGTGACAGCCGCTGTTTGGCGACATAGAAGCGCTTGACGGGTACGGCAGCGAGGACCGGCATTTGGTGCAGCGTATCGGTGGAGGATTGCTTGGTCAGCGGCCCGGGTCGAGGATCCGCGCCATCTGGCGGCTGCGTGCGACCAGTTTTCCTTGGGAGTCCCACAGGTCTGCGGATTCGTCGTGGTAACCCCCTTCGACCACATCGGTTCGTAGCCACGCCGTCACCGGTCCGGCGGCGGGGTGATTCCAGAAGTGGATCGTCAACTCGAGCGTTGGAGTCCAGGCCATGTAGCCCAGGTTGAAGGCGACCGGGGCGAACCCGTCGGCGAACACCGGCAGGGCGAGCAGGTCCGGTGGGCGTCCGTCGGCGAAGGCGATAGTCCCGCCGATTTCGGGCTCGCCGGTGGGCCGGCCCAGGGCGCCGCCGGCCACCGCAGTCGGAATCTGATACTCGAAGTTCTCGGGAAACTCCTGGATGAGAAGGCTCCGTTCCGTCTCGAAAGGACCTGTCAGGTCCGGCGGAGCCAGGAAGCTCTGCGAGGGCCCGTCGCGGTCCAGCTGGCCGAGTGTCGCAAGCATCCGTACCCGTTCCCGGTCGCCCTGGGCGAGCGCCAGCATGAGAATGGTCGTCGATCGACCGTCCTTGACCACCTGAGCGCTGATCTCGACCGGTCCGGGGACCGTGGGGGATAGGAAGTGGGCCGTGACCGTCAGAGGGTCGGGATGGTCGGATACCGCCTGGGCGGCCCGAAGCATCATGGCCATCACATAGCCCCCGTTGGGCACCTTCTCGATCGTCCACCGCTCGTGCACCACAGCCGAGAACCTGCCGTCGGCAACTGCCTCGACCGCAGTGTCGACGTCGAACCGAAAGCCCTCCATGGCCGCAGGCTAACCGGCCCACCCACCGGTTTTCGCTCGCCGTCCCGGCATGACGACAATCCACTCATGCAACCCAAGGTCGTCGTCGCCGAGAAGATCGCCGATTCGGGCATCGAGACCCTCCAGGCCTCATGCCGCGTGGAAATGGCGGTCGGGGTGGAGCGGACCGAGCTCCTTTCCCGGATGGGCGATGCCGAGGGGCTGGTGGTCCGCTCCGCTACCCAGGTCGACGCCGAACTGATCGCCGCCGCGCCTCGACTTCGGGTGATCGGGCGAGCGGGCATCGGAGTCGACAACATCGACGTCGGCGCAGCCACCGAGGCGGGCATCGTGGTGGTCAACGCGCCTCAGGCCAACATCATCTCGGCTGCCGAGCACGCTCTCGCCCTGATGCTCGCCCAGGCGCGCAACGTGCCGAGGGCCGACGCCACGCTCCGCTCGGGCGTGTGGGATCGGTCCCGGTTCGAGGGCGTCGAATTGCACGGCAAGACGCTGGGGGTGATCGGCCTCGGCCGGATCGGAACTTTGGTCGCCCAGCGGGCGCTGGCCTTCGGCATGCGGCTCACCGCCTATGACCCCTACGTGTCGGAGGAGAGAGGGCGACGACTCGGGGTGGAGATGGTCGACCTCGACTCGCTTCTCGCCGAATCGGACTTCATCACCATCCACCTGCCGATGACGTCCGACACCGAGGGGCTCATCGGCAAGGAGGCGTTGAGCAAGGTCAAGCCAGGCGTCCGGATCGTCAACGCCGCCCGAGGCGGGATCCTCGACGAGGATGCGCTGGCCGAAGCCATACGAGAAGGAAGGGTGGCGGGCGCCGCCCTCGACGTCTACTCCGCTGAGCCGCTGACCGAGTCGCCCTTGTTCCATGAGGACCGTGTGGTAGTGACGCCTCATCTCGGCGCTTCGACCGCCGAGGCCCAGGACAAGGCGGGAACTGACGTCGCCGAAGCGGTGGCCGCAGCGCTGCGCGGCGAGCTCGTTCTCTCCGCAGTCAACGTCGACATGGGGTCGTCCGTCCCAGACGAAGTCGCCGCCTATCTCCCCGTCGCCGAACAGCTAGGCCGGGTATTCACGGCTCTCGCCGGGGGGCTGCCCGAGCGGCTCACCGTCCGGGTCGCGGGCCGAGTGGGGTCCGGAGAAGTCCGGCCGCTGACGCTCGCAGTCATGAAAGGAGCCCTCTCCTCGGTGTCGTCGCGAGCCGTCACCTACGTCAACGTCCCGTCTCTCGCCGACCAGCACGGCATCTCGGTCGACCAGGAGACATCGGCCGAAGCCCAGCATTACCAGTCGGTGGTCAGCGTGCGGGGCAGCGTGGGAGGGAGAGAGGCCTCCGTGTCCGCGACCCGCACCCGCAAGGGTCCCACTCTGGTTGAGATCCTCGGCCATGATGTCGAGCTGCCCGTGTCGTCCCGGATGCTCATCGTCCGGAATGCCGACGTGCCCGGTGTGATCGGCCGGCTCGGGTCATTCCTCGGCGATCAAGGAGTCAACATCGCCAACATGGTGGTCGGCCGTGCGCCGGGCACCGGCGACGCCGCCATGATGGGTCTGAACCTCGATGACTCTCTGACCGACGACCAGTTGGCCCAACTCCGCCGGCTGCAAGGTATAGAAGAAGCCCGCTACGTGTCGCTCGGCTAGGCGGCTCGGTCGGCGAAGGTCACGTCGGCCTCGAAGCCGGCCCTCCCGCCGACCCGGCGGACGCTCCTCAGCACCACGCCGCCCACCAGCGCGATCATGCCCGCGGTGGTGACCGCCCGACCGAGATCCCAGCCGAGCGACGTCGCCAGGCTGAAGCCGAGGAATCGGCCCAAATTGTCGGTGACCGGAGCGCCGGGAACGAACGACAGGGAGGTGCCTGGACCGAGGGTGAAAGGCCAGAACGAGAGGTTCATCAACAGGCCGAAGACCAGAGAGGACAACGCTCCGTAGGCGGCCAGAAGGGCGAGTTCCTTACGGCCGCCGAGGGCCGGCAGCAGCCCCGCTCCCATTCCGACCCACGAGGCGGCCAGCATCTGATACGGCAGCCACGGACCCACCCCGCCGGTGATGAAGGCCGAGACCACCAGCGTGGTGGAACCCAGAACGAATCCGAAGCCCGGCCCGAAGGCTCTCCCCCCCAGCACGATCATGAAGAAGACGAGCTCGACCCCACCGGCACCGGCCCCCAGAGGTCGGAGGGCGGCGCCGAGAGCGGAGAGCACTCCCAGCATGGCCACCGTCTTGGCGTCGAGGCCGCCACCGGCGATTTCCCCGATGACGACCGCCCCGACCAGTGGCAAGACGAGCGCGAACAGGAGCGGGGCGACGTCCGTCTGGGCCAGGGAGCTGTCCGAGGAGATGAACAACGGCCAGGCGAAGGCGAGGATGCTGGCGACCGCGGCCAGGCCGAGTGTGATTCCCGACCGAGATCGAACCGGGATCACACTTCGGCGGGCCGGCATCGATGCGGTCATGCCGGCTCCAGGGCAACGGCCACCTGATTCACCGTGAGCCATGCCCCCGGTGCGAAGATCTTGGCCACCTGGGGGGCGAAGATGGGCGATGACACCACCACCTCGCCGGTGGGGCCGTCGGCCACGATCTCGCCGTCCGCCAGGACGATGACTCGATCGGCCGCCTCGGCGACGAACTCGACGTCGTGGGTGGCGATCATCACCCCGGCGCCTTGTGCCGCAACCCGGCCAATGATCGATGCGAGCCGCTCCTTGGCCGCGTAGTCCAGGCCACGGGTGGGTTCGTCGAGGAGGAGCAGGCTCGGGCCGGCGGAGAGCTGGATGGCGAGCACCAACCCCAGCTTTTCGCCTTCCGACAGGTCGGCCGGGTGCGACCCGAGGTCGACCGCTTCGAGGATCCGTTCCACCAGACGGAGGGTGGTTCCCGGCGCCGCCTCGCTCGTCTGGTCGGACCGGTCGCACTCTTCGGCGACTGTCTCCATGAACAGGAGGTCGGATGGCGTGTGGGGAACGAGGCCGACCAGCCGCCGGGCAGCCGCCGGATGCATGTCGGCGGGATCCCTGCCGGATACTCTGACGCTGCCCCCGGTGCGAGTTCCGCTCCCCTGGATCGCCCACAGGAGCGACGACTTGCCAACCCCGTTGCGACCCATCACGGCGACGACTTCTCCGGCGCCGAGCCGGAAGGTGGTGGGCTGAAGCGCTTCCACCGGACCGTAGCCGACCGACAGGTCCCTGACTTCCAGGCACGGCTCCGGCTCGGTGCGTGTGGGGGGGACGAAGGCGGCGAGCCGGCCGGCGACCTCGGCGGACCGGCGGCGGGCATCACGCACCGACAGCGGTAACGGCTTCCATCCCGCCAGGCGGCCGAGATGGACGACGGGCGGAGCCACCAGAGACTGTTCCATCATCGACGATGGGTCGCCGGTTGTCGCCCGGCCGTATGAATCGAGATGAACGATCCGGTCGGCGTACTGGACGACCCGCTCGAGGCGATGCTCGGCCATCAGCACGGTGGTGCCGAGATCGTGTACCAGTCGGGTGAGGGCGGCGAGCACCTCCTCGGCGGCGGCTGGATCCAGTGCCGAGGTCGGTTCGTCGAGCAGCATCACCCGGGGATGGGCCGTCAGCACGGCTCCGATCGCTACTCGCTGGGCCTCACCTCCGGAGAGTTCCGCCAGCCGACGCGAACGCAGCCGGGAGAGTCCCATCAGGTCGAGCGTCTCCTCCACTCTCTTGCGCATCACCTGGGGAGCCAGTCCCAGCTGTTCCATCGTGTAGGCCAGCTCCTCCTCCACGGTGTCCGTGACGAAACCGGTGGTCGGATCTTGGGCAACGAGTCCGACGATGTCGGCCAGCTCCCGGACCGCCACCCGGCTGGTGTCGTAGCCCGCCACGACGACGCGACCGGTCAGAATTCCACCGCTGAACCTGGGCACCAGACCGTTGACGGTTCGGAGGAGCGTCGTTTTGCCCGATCCGGTCGGGCCGATGACCAAGGCCAGCTCGCCCTCGGTAATCCCCAGGTCGACCCCATCGAGTGCCGGATGGGAGGCGCCGGGATATCGGAACGAGACGCGCTCGAAGCGGATCATCTAGGCGGCCTTCTCGACGATCGGCCGCGGTGCCCGGGCGGCAACCTGCGGAGCGGAGATGGCCGGCAGAGCCGCGAGGAGAAGTGAAAGAAGGGCAACAGGGCCGGCGCCCGGCCATTCGAGCGGCTGGAGTGATGGGTTGAGTGTGGTCGGCTGCATGACACCGGCTGCCGCCAACCCCACCGCGGCAGCTCCACCTGCCAGAGTCACCAGCCACTCGCGGCCGCCCCACGCATCGGGCCGGTAGCGAGTGCGCGCCACATTGCGGCCGAGCTGGCTGAGCCCCAGGGCAGCGAGCGCGGCGCCGGCGGTCATCGTCCCTCCCGAGACCGCGACGTCGCCTCCAGAGAGAAGCCCGAAGAGGCCGACGCAGACCGCTCCGAGTCCCAGCCAGGCCGCGAGCCCGACGATCACAGAGTGTTGCGCCCTCCCGGCGCCGGATCGGCCATAACCCCTCGAGTCCATCGACGCGGCGAGGGCGATCGACCGATGGAGGGCGTCCTCCAGGACCGGAACGAGAAGCGACCGCACGGATCTCAGGCCTCGGCCGCTCTCTCCCCTCAGACGACGGGCTCTCCGCACGCGAGCGAGCGACTCGACCAGCTGGGGGGCGAGCGAGAGTGCCACGACGGCCGAGGTGGCCACACCGGCTAGAGAGCGGGGCAGTGAGGGAAGCAGCCGCCGGGGATCGGCCAGCGAGTTGGCGGCTCCTATGACCACCACGATCGTGGCCAGGCGGAGCCCGTCGTAGAGGCCGGCCAGCAGCTCCTCGACGGTGACCGTGCCGCCCAACTCGACGCCCGCCGGAAGGCTAACTCGGGGGAGGTCCACGAGAGGCGTGCGGCCGAAGTCACCGCCCAGCAAGAGTCGGAATCCAACCCGGATGGCGATCACCACCAACCCCACCACCAGGTACATCCGGTATCCCCCTGCCCACCGAATCTGCGTCCTACGGGATGCCACCACCAGAGAGGTCACGGCGACGATCAGCCCGAGCAGCAGCGGATTCCTGGTCTGGGTGGCGGCGGCGACGAGTCCCAGTGCCCACAGCCACCAGGCAGCGGCATGGAGCCGTCTCGCTCGGCGCCTTCTCATGCGGCGCCTCCGCCCCGGCGCCACGCCACTACCGCGGCGGTGGTGGCCACCGCCGCGATCACCAGAGCGCCGGCGAGGAAGCCGCCGGCGCCGTTCCCTGGCTCGCCCGCCGCGAGCGGCATGCTGGTCGCCGAGCTGGGCGACGGCTCCGTGGTCGGGGGAACGGTCGTGGTTGGGGCCACAGTGGTGGTCGGGATGAGGGTCGTGGTCGGCGCAGAGTCGCTCGACACCGAGGACGAGGGAGGCACCGTGGTGGTCGTGCTCGTCGTGGTCGTGCTCGTGCTCGTCGTGGTGGTGGAAGTAGTGCTCGTCGTCGTGGAGCTGGTGGTCGTGGTCGTGCTACTCGTCGTGGTGGTGGCTGGCGCCGGGATCGGAAAGTCCGGAGGGTCGGTGTGTGAAGTGGCGAACGCCCACCCTTCGAAGTCGCCCGGGATGGTGGCGGCGGCTCCACTGGAGTTGAACCGCCAGGTGCCGCCCAGATCGGCCGTCCAGTACGACCAGAACGCGTCGGCCGGGGGCGTGTCGGCGCAGTCCTCGGTCTCCGGACCGGGCTGGCCGTCGATCCGACAGACGAACGCCGCCCCGGTCTGGACCCGGTCGACGTCGAAGCCGGCCTGGGCGAGCGCCTCCAATCCGGTACTCGCCGTCGGGGCGCATCCGACGACCACACCTCCACCGAGGTCGGCGAAGTCGACCACCACCGTCGTCCCCGCGCCCGGATCACAGGCGGCAGCCGCGGCTGGAGTGGCCGCCGCCCCCACCAAGAGGGCCGCCGCCAGGATCCGCTCCGACCACCTCACCTCTGTCAGTCCCCCAACGCCCGGAAGAGGAACGCCGCCATCTCTCCACGGCTGACGGAGTCGCCGGGGCAGAACCGGTCGTTGGCGGGCGGGTTGCAGCCTCGGGTGATGCCGGTGGCGGCGAGCCATCGGATGTCGGTGTGGAACACCGAGTCTGCGGTGTCGGTGAAGTCGCCGGACTGGCCGGTGGGCAGGGTGTCGCCGAGCGCCCGGTGGAGGAAGGCGGCCATCTGCCCGCGGGTGACGGAGTCGCCCGGGCAGAACCGGTCGTTGGCGGGCGGATCGCATCCTCTCGTCACGTCGGAGTCGCCCAGCCAGTCGGCTTCCCGGGCGAACAGGTGATCCCAGGTGACGTCGGCAAACGGG
The DNA here is from genome assembly GCA_036259475.1 of Acidimicrobiia bacterium. Classification (GTDB taxonomy): domain Bacteria; phylum Actinomycetota; class Acidimicrobiia; order Spongiisociales; family ZC4RG35; genus ZC4RG17. The sequence goes on from DATABS010000094.1 coordinate 33,385, forward strand.
TCGACATCCAAGAGGTGATAGGGGCCGCCGCCGAGGGCCAGCACGCCCTGCAGGGTGGCGAACCCGTTGGGCACCGTATCCGCTTCGGTGAAGCGGATACCGCCGTCGGCAGTCTGGAGCGACATGACGAAGTCCGCCGCCAGGTCGGCGGCGGCGGTCTCGCCGGCGGCGCGCAATGCCTGGCCCGCTACGCCGGCCGTGTTGGCGTTCGGATCACCAAAGGGGCTGGCCCACGAGCCGTCGGCGTTCTGCTCACCGATGAGGAAGTCGGCCGCCAGCGCCGCGACCTGGCTGTGGCCAGCCGCAATCGCCGCCTGCAGGGCGAGGGCGGTCACGTCAACATCCGGGGCGCCGGGATCGAAGGGACTCGACCAAGACCCGTCGGAGTTCTGCTGGGCGGCGAGCCAATCGCCGGCATCCGTCGGACTCCCATCGAGGGTGGATGCCAGGGCCAGCATTGCCAGAGAATGGGTGAACATGTCGTCGGCGAAGCTGCCGTCGGCCCGTTGGAGGGCACGGAGCTCAGATTCCAGGTGGCGGCCCGGCAGGAAGGAGGCCGGGTCTTCGCGGTTGACGAGCACGGCCAACAGCACCTTGGCCAGGGCGCCGGGGTTGGGTGCATCGGCCGGTCCGACGTAGTCGGCGGCGCCTTCGACGAGTTCGGCCAGCGCTTGACGGGCGGACCCCTCCCTTACACCGGCTGAGGCGAGGGCGAAGATGACGTCGGTGCGGGCGGCGGCCTTGCCGAACTGGTCGAAGCCAGGCTGAGAGGAGTCGAGCTCGGCGGCTATCCAATCCGCCGCCGCGGTCGAAGCGTTCTCTTGCCCCTCATCGGCCTGTGCCAGCGAAGGCATTGCGACGGCTCCGACGAGAAGGATGGTCAGGAATACGCCTGCGAGTCGCCCGGGGAGGCGAGTGGATGAAGTCATGTCGATACGGTGTCCTTCCTCTCGCGGTCTGGTTAGCGACCCAGCGACGAGGTGGTTCCGATCGACGGTCCGCCGAAGGCGGTGCTGGTCGGGCTTTCGTCCCGGGCCCCGCCCGTAGACCTCGACGGGTTCGATGGAGCCGCAGCCATGTCTGGTATCCCGGCTCGCCGTCCCATTGAGACGGCCTACGGTTGCGGGTCAGCGCCGGATTTCGACCGGCTTCCCCAGACAGGGCCCGATTCGGTTGTCACCCGGACCCTACCACCCCCGCGTCCCGGACGACTCAGATGAGCGCCTGGACGATCCACCCCGCAGCCAGGCCGTAGACGCCGGCCACCAGGTCGTCGGCGGTGACCCCCAGGCTCCCGGTCAGATGCTCGGCGGGAGCGACCCCGGGGAAGGCCCGCTTGAAGATGTCGGCGGCCCGAAACACGGCCCAGGCGACGAGGGCTGCCGGGAGGGCCAGACCGAGCGTGGCGAGGAAGGTCCCCGCCGCTTCGTCGATGACGACCCAGCCGGGGTCGCCTTCGATGCTGGCGAAGGGACGCACCGAGATGATCGAAGCCGCTGTCAGGGCAACCAGAGCCAGTGCCTGCGCCCAGGCACCGAAGGCTCCCAGCCATACGGCAAAGGGCAAGGCGAATAGCGAGCCCACCGTTCCCGAACCGATGTCGGCCCCACGAATCTGTCGGAGGATGAGGCCGGTCCCGAAGAACGAAGCGACGACACGTGACACTGCGGGGGAAGGGTAGGGTCTCCCCGGCCCCGCTCAGGAGAATCATGGACCAGCGCCTTCACGGCATGAGCTATCCCTCCACGCCGGCCGTTTCGCCCGACGGCTCCCGGGTCGCCTTCGTCGTGACGGCGATCGACAGCGAGGCGGACCGCTATCGCAACGGGATATGGCTGACGGATGGCCGGGATACGGCCCGATTCACGGCCGGGGAAGGCGACACCTCCCCCGCGTGGTCACCGGATGGGTCGCGTCTTGCCTTCATGCGCAAGGAAGACGACCGGGCGCAACTGGCCGTCATTCATGTCGACGGGGGGGAAGCGAGCATCCTCACCGACTTTCCTCTCGGTGCGTTCGGTGAGCCGTCCTGGTCGCCCGACGGCAGCACGATCGCGGTGGTGGGCGGAGTGTGGCGCCCGGCGTGGGCCGACCTCGATGAAGACGCCCGGCAGGCCAAGCCACGACGCATCACCCGACGGGTCTATCGAGCGGACGGTCGAGGCTGGGTCCACGACCGGAGCCTGCTCATCCACCTGGTCGATCCGACCGGACGATCCGGTGTGCGCCGGCTGACAGACGGAGAGGAAGACGAGACAGGACCGGCCTGGTCGCCCGACGGCTCGCGTATCGCCTACTTGTCCGACACGTCCGATCGCCCCGGCTACCAGCCGGGAACCGACATCCTGGTGGTGCCGGCCGACGGCGGTGAAGGCAAGCCGGTGGTGCCCCGCGGCATGTGGTACACCCTTGCCTACCGACCGGACGGCATGCTCCATGCGATCGGGTATCCCGGCGACGACTTCCCGGACCATTCTCTCCTGTGGCGATTGCAGCCGGCTCCGGAGTGTGTCAATCCCCAATCCGACCGCTCCCTGTTCTCCCTCACCGGAGGGAGCCGTCTGCGATTCGACGGTCAAAGGGCCGTCACCGAGTTGGTGGACTCGGGAGCAGTCCGGCTGGTCGCCGTCGCACCAGGCGGCGAAATGACAGACGTCCTGGGCGAACGCTCCGTGGTGACGGGATTCGATGTCGCCGCCGGCACCGTGGCGGCCACGGTCTCCACCTTCGACACTCCCGCCGAGCTGGTGATCCACCGGGAGAGTGGAACTCAATCGCACGGCGACTTCGGCGGTCGACGGCGTGACGTCGCCGAACCGCACCACATCGTGGTGGAGGGACCGGGAGCCCAGCTGGACCTGTGGGTGTATCTGCCGGCTGGTGACGCCCGGGTTCCCCTGCTGCTCAACATCCACGGGGGTCCCGCCGCCCAGTACGGATGGGGATTCTTCGACGAGTTCCAGGTCTACGCCGAGGCGGGGTACGGCGTGGTGGCCACCAACCCGCGTGGTTCCGGGGGCAAAGACCGCGAGTTCCTTCGCGCCGTGCGGGGCGAGGGCTGGGGAACCGTCGACGTCGAGGACATCGACGCCGCGGTGGCCGTTGCCCTCGAGCGGTTTCCTCGCCTCGACGCCGACCGCATGGGGGTGATGGGAGGCTCGTACGGCGGGTTCCTCACCGCCTGGCTCGTCGGGCACCAAACCAGATGGCGGGCGGCGGTCGTCGAGCGGGCGCTCCTCTCGTGGCCGAGCTTCGCAGGCACATCCGACATCGGCGGCTGGTTCGCCGGGAGCTACCTCGGCGGCCCGGAATTGGCCTGGGAGCGAAGTCCCTTGCGAGTGGCAGAAAAGGTGAAGACACCGACGCTGATCATCCACTCCGAAGACGACTTCCGCTGCCCCATCGAGCAGGCGGAGCAGTATTTCGACGCCTTGCTCCGAGCCGGGGTGGAGACCGAGTTCGTGCGGTTTCCCGGCGAGGGTCACGAGCTGTCGCGCAGCGGCAAGCCGCGCCATCGCGAGGAGCGTTTCGAGATCATCCTCGAGTGGCTGGGCCGCTGGCTCGGGGATGGCAGCGGTTCGCCGTCGTGATGAGCCACCGGGCCGACCGGCACGGGAAAGCCTCGGACGGGCAGCGGCCTCGGGCACTCGGTTCGATCCCCCCGACCTGCCGCACCCTCGACCATGCCACAATGAGGCGATGGACAAAGCCACCACCATTTGGATGGACGGTGAGATGGTTCCGTGGGACGACGCCCAGGTCCACTTTCTCACCCATGCGCTCCATTACGGCACCGCCGTGTTCGAGGGCATTCGGGCATACCAGACTCCCGACGGCACTGCCATCTTCCGTCTTCGCGAGCACATCGAACGGCTCCGCCGTTCCGCCCAGGCCTACGCCATCCCCTGGAACCACGACGTAGAAGAGCTGATGGAGGCGTGCCGTCAGGTGATGCGAGCGAATCGCCTGGAAACCGGCTACATCCGGCCGCTCGTCTATTACGGCGTCGGTGCCATTGGCCTCAACCCAGCCGCGGCCGAAGTCAAGACCGGCATCGCGGCGTGGGAGTGGGGCGCCTACCTCGGAGAAGAGGGAATCCAGAACGGAATCCGGGTGCGTATCTCGTCGTGGCGGCGGATAAGCGGCCAGAGCTTCGTCCCCATCGCCAAGGGAAGCGGGCAATACCTGAACAGTGTCCTCGCCAAGCAGGAGGCGGTGGCTACGGGCTACGACGAAGCGCTGATGCTCAATGTCGACGGCAATGTGGCGGAGGGGTCGGGGGAGAACCTGTTCCTGATCCGTGACGGAATCGTGTACACGCCGCCCGTCTCGACCGGAATACTCGATGGCATAACCCGCGCCTCGGTCATCGCCCTGCTGGAGGCGGAGGGAGTCGACGTTCGGGAGGCGGGGCTGACACGGGGGGATCTCTATGCGGCGGACGAGCTGTTCCTGACAGGTACCGCCGCCGAAGTCACTCCGATTCGGGAGGTCGACGACCGGCCCATTGGAACCGGCAAGCCGGGTCCGCTCACCCGCCAGGCTCAATCGCTGTACGCCGACGCCGTCACCGGCAAGGTCGAGGCACGGAGCGGCTGGCTCGACTTCATCTGAGGAAACGACATGGCTCAGCAACCCAACGTCGAGCTCTCCCCGGCCGATCTGCCGGCGCCGGTTCTGGAGCCGGCACCGGCCCGACGCCAGAAGATACCCCGGCCCGGCGTCATCACCACCCCGGCCGAGAAACCTTCCGGGCCGGGATTCGGCAATCCCGGACCCGACACCGGGTGGGCGCTGCGAGTGATCGCCGAATCGGAGCTACCCGCCGAAGCCACACCCCGGGTGCGTCGGCTTCTGGCCGCCCTCATGGGGGCCCGGGCGGCTCACTACGGCCGGGCGCCGACCTACGGTGACCTCCGGGTCGCCCTCGACCTCGTGGGGCTGGGTGACAACCGCTCCGATGAGGACGATGCCCGCCGGCGGCGCTGGCTCGAGGCCATGTCGCATGAGAGGACCCCGGGTGGTCGGGCGGTGGCCGAAGCGGGGCCCGATCTCTATGCCGGTCCCCGTCGTATCGAGTCCCCGTCGTCGCAGTAGTGGCTTTCAAGTACCTGACCGGCACGGTCGTACCCATAGAGGACCGGGCTTGGGCCGAGATGATGCCACTCGAGCATCTTCCCACCTGTTTCGGCTGCGGCTCGGAGAATCCCGACCGGCTGGGACTCAAGCCCACGGTCGAAGGCGACAAGATCGTCGCCGAGCTGGAATTCGAGCCGCGGTTCGAGGGCGGTCCCGGTCTCGTCCACGGCGGGGCGACGGCGGCGTTCTTCGACGACCTCATCGGGTTCGTGGCGATGGCCCACCAGAAACCAGCCGTGACGGGAAACCTCCATGTCGACTACCTCAAGCCGATCCCGCTCGGCGTGAGCGTGAGGGGCGAGGCCTGGCTGACCGGTGTCCAGGACCGAAAGCTCTACACCGAGGCCGTCGGCTACCTGCCTGACGGGACCCGATGTGTCGAGGTGCGCGGCCTGTTCATCCAGGTGGATATCGATCATTTCCAGCAGATCGCCGGCCCCGAGGCTCTGAGCCCGTATCAGTCCGACGAGTACTACCCGTGATCCCTCCGGAGAAGGACTCGACGCGGGAAGATCGGTGCGAGAGTCGGGGATGATCGGCACCACGCCGTTCCATCCACGAACCGAAGCCGCCAATCGGACCGGGCTGTGGGGCCACTGGGCCGGTTACCTGGCGGCCGAGAAGTACCAGCTTTCGGAGAAGGCCGAGTACTTCCTGATCCGCAACTCCGCCGGTCTCTTCGACACGTCACCCCTGTACAAGTACCGCGTCACCGGCGCCGAGGCGGAGCGGTTCCTGGCCGGTGTGCTCACCCGCGACATCCGCCACTGCCACCCTGGCCACGCCCAGTACACCGTTTGGTGCGACGACGACGGCCATGTGATCGAGGACGGGATCGTCATGCGTCTCGCCGACGACGAGTTCTTCCTGACGTCGGCCCGTCCCAACCTGGCCTACTTCCGGGGATTGGTCGGACGGCTAGAAGTCGAGGTAACCGACGTCACCGCCGATCAGGCCGCCCTGGCGGTGCAGGGTCCGCGCTCCCGTCGCCTGCTGACCAAGCTGGGGGACGGAACCGCCGAGCTGGATTACTTCGGGGTCGCCAAGTCCGAGGCGGCCGGTATCTCGGTGACTGAGTCACGTACCGGGTTCACCGGCGACCTGGGATACGAGATCTGGGCGCCCGCGGACGAAGCTCTCGCCTTGTGGGACGCCGTCACGGAGGCCGCCGAAGGGGAAGGAGCGGGCCCGGTCGGACAACAGGCGTTGCTGATGGCCCGGATCGAGGCCGGACTGGTCCTAATCGACGTGGACTACCGGTCAGCCAGGTTTGCCTGGACCCACAACGAGCGATCCACCCCCTCCGAACTGGGACTGGATTGGATGTTGAGGGATCTGGGCGACGATCGGCCATTCGTGGGACGGCGGGCTCTCCAGCTCGAAGCGGACCGGAACACCACCCGCAGGCGACTGGCCGGACTGATCGTTGACTGGGAGGACTGGGATGCCCGCCATGTCGAAGCCGGGCTGATTCCCGCCAAGGACCACCGCCCCGTCCACCAGGAGATGATGGTCTACTCCGGGGGCGATCCGGTCGGGTGGGCCTCCAGCTTCATGTACTCGCCGATCCTCCAACGCCACATTGCGTTGGCGCGAGTCCGCCCGGACCTGGCGGTTCCGGGTAACCGGGTCGGTCTCGAGGTGACGATCGACCACGCGTATCACACCGTTGGGGCCGTCGTCACCCGACTTCCGTTCTACGCTCCGGCGCACCGGACGGGCCGAGGTGATGTGCCATGACCGACACCAATCGATACGACGCCATCGTGGTGGGGGGCGGCCACAACGGCCTGATCAACGGCGCCTACCTCGCCCGGGCCGGATTGCGCACACTGATTCTCGAGCGGCGGCATCTCGTCGGCGGGGCGGCGATCACCGAGGAGTTGTATCCCGGGTTCCACTTCACGACCTTCTCCTATGCCCTCAGCCTCCTCCGCCCCCAGATCATCCATGAGCTCGAGCTCACCAAGCACGGCTTCATGCCACTCCTCATGCCGACCAGTTTCGCTCCGTCCGAGACCGGCGACTACCTGCTGCTGGGCCAGGACGAGGGACACAACATGCGGGAGATCGCCCGTCACTCGCCAGCCGACGTCGACGCCTACAAGCAGTACAAGCACGACCTGGCCGCGGTGTGCCGGGCAGTTAAGCCGTTGCTCGACGAAATTCCCCCCGATCCGTTCTCCGACGACCCCGGGGAACGAGTGAGGATGGCGGAGTTGGCCGGCCGCTTTCGCACCCTCGACAAGCGGACCTTTCACAATGCGGTGCGACTCCTCACCGGCAGCGCCGCCGACTTCCTCGATCACTACTTCGAGAGTGACCTCATCAAGGGATACCTGGCCAGCTCCGGCACAATCGGCAGCAAAGTCGGTCCCCGTTCTCAGGGCTCCGGCCTGGTCCTGCTCTATCACGTCATCGGTGAGCACGACGGTTCGTTCGGGTCCTGGGCGTTCCACAAGGGCGGAAATGGCGGCTTCGCCGAAGTGCTGGCCCGGGCGGCTCGGGCCTACGGGGCTGAGATCCGGCTAGAGTCTCCTGTCTCGACGGTGGTCACCGAGCAGGGTCGGGCGACCGGGGTCGCCCTGACCGACGGCACGGAGTTCGCCGCCGATCTCGTCGTGTCCGCTCTCGATCCCCGCCGGACCCTCCTCGAGTTGGTGGATCCGCGGCTACTACCCGCCGATCTCGTGGAAGACATCCACCGCCTTCGTTTCGAAGGCGTCTCCTCGAAGGTCAACTTCGCACTGGCCGGCCTGCCGTCGTTTCCTGCGCTGGGACAGGGCGGCGATCACCTGCGCGGTTTCACCAACATCGGGCCATCGATGGATTACCTCGAGCGGGCCTTCGATGAGGGCAAGTACGGCTGGTACTCGTCACGACCCTACATAGACGCCGCTGTCCAGTCGACCATCGATCCCGACATGGCGCCGCCCGGCAAGCATGTGATGTCATGTTTCGTCCAGTACACGCCCTATCACCTGAGAGAAAGCGACTGGGACACCGAGAGCGACAACCTGGGCGACCTCGTGGAGGCGACCCTGGAGCGCTTCTTCCCCGGCTTCGGCGATCTGGTGCTGCACCGGGAAGTGGTGACGCCGCTCGACATCGAACGCGTGGTGGGTCTCACCGAAGGCAACATCTTCGCCGGGGAGTTGCTTGCTCCGCAGATGTTCTTCTTCCGGCCGGCTCCGGGATGGAGCCAGTACAGGACGCCGATCGACGGCTACTACCAATGCGGCTCGGGCACCCATCCGGGCGGCTGCGTCATGGGGGCCCCCGGACGGCTCGCCGCACGCCAGATCCTCGACGACAGGGCGCGGAGCGCCTAAGCCCTACCAGTACTTCTCGGTGTGGACGTTGCCGACGTGGCCGTGCCGGTCGAGGTCGAAGCCCCTCTCGTGGAGTAGCTGGCAGGCGCCGGTCGGCTCGGGGAAAGTCGGGACGTCGTCGTTCCAGTGGGGGATGCCGATCATGGCGGGGTTGCCGCATAGGAAGACGTGCGATGTCTCCGGGTCGAGAGCCACGCCGAACTCCTCGCGCATCAGGTCACGGGTGATCACGTCCTGGACGTACAACTTCTCCACGTCCGGTTCGCGAGTGACGATCGGGAGATAGTGATAGTTGGTGAAGCGGCTCGCCAGCTCTCGGTGGACGTCGAGGTATGCGAGGTCGGCCCGATAGCGGACACAGACGACCGAAACAATGGGCCCGTGGTGGCCTCGGCGCAGGAGGTCGGTGACCATGGCGTTGTGGGGAGCCTCGCCGGTGCCCGTGGCGAAGAAAACGGCCGTGGCGTCGGGCCGCCGGAGTGGAGCCAGCGTGTAGCGGCCGACGATCCTGGGACCCACGTAGATCCGATCACCCGGATTGGTCAGCGCCAGGCGGGGGGTGAGGCCCGGCACATGGTCTCCGCTGGCCGGGACGAGGACGACATAGAACTCGAGGGTTCCGGCCCGGGTCGGGTCGAACAGGTAGCCGTCTTCGTCGAAAACCGGGCTCGATATCGAATACGAGCGACGGACTAGATTCTCCCATTTCCGCTCGAGATCAGGATCGCGGGCCCCATCGGCCCTCGGTTCCCAATAGCCCAGCCCGAGAGAGGCGTACTGACCGGGATGAAAAGAGACGTCTCCCTGGTCCGGTTGGACCCGCACCACCCACAGATCCGAGTGGGTACGTTCGAAATGGGTGATGGTGGCGTTGTAGTGGCGACGCCGCAGCTCGGCGACCTTCTCGTCGGCGCCGACATGGGGGACAGGTGGCACGCCGTCGGCGGTCAGATGAGAGAAAGCATCCGATCGAATGCGATCCCAGGCACGGCCGGGCGCCAGGTCGGCGTCACCCACTTGCCACACCGGTCCCTGGACGGCGTCCCCACCGGCAGGCTCTGAGTCGTCGACGAGGACGACGTCGTCGAACACCAGGTCGGGCGTCCCCACGTCGTCGAAAGCCACGAGCGGCTCACCTTCGATGTCGGTGATCGTGGTCGGTCGGGAGTGCCACAGGATGGTGAGGCGTCGCTCGGCCTCCCGGAGGAGCAGCGCGCTACGGGTCAATCGGGATAGGTCGGAAGGGCTGCGGTTGCCGCGGGCGAGAACCACGCCGGCTCCGGCTTGGGACAGCTCGAGAGCGACCTCCGCCGCCTTCTCCGAACCTCCGGCGACCAGGATCTGACGACCCCAGGTCTTGGTCGGGGGCTCGCGGTGCACCCGGCTCTGGAGAGAGCGGGGGACGCTGATCGCCGGCCCCTCGAGGGGTGAGCCACCCTCCACGAGGGCGACGGCTCCCGCCGCGGTCACTGTCCCGTCGACCTCCACCGTGACCCCATCATCCGACGGAGTCATCTCTCCGATCGGACCTCGCCATACCATCAGATCGGGATGCGAGTCGGGTGGAACGGTGACAGGACCAGGTCGCGTCTCGACGAGCGCCACCGACTCGAGGCCGGCGTCGCGGGCTTCCATCGCCAGCGAGATCGCGGCCCGGGAACTTCCCACTACCACCAGATCGACGCGTTCCATCTCCGGAGATTCTGGCAGGGGCGGGGTAGCCGGGCGGCAACGCGCTCGCTAAGTTCCGAGCCGCATCTACAGGAGGACCAATGGGCTCGCCCATCGCCGCCGACATCGACATCGCCCGCGCCGCCCGATTGCAGCCGCTGGGGGACATCGCCGAGCGAATCGGCCTTCTCCCTGACGAGCTGATTCCGTACGGCCCCAGCAAGGCCAAGGTCCATCTGGATGCGCTCAAGCGGCTCGCCTCGCGGCCGCGGGGCAAGTACGTCGACGTGACGGCCATCACCCCCACACCGTTGGGAGAGGGCAAGTCGACCACGACCGTAGGCCTGACCCAGGGCTTCGGCAGGATCGGCAAGGAAGCCATCGCCTGCATCCGTCAGCCCTCGATGGGCCCTACCTTTGGCATCAAGGGCGGGGCGGCCGGGGGTGGTTACAGCCAGGTCGTGCCGATGGACGAGTTCAATCTCCACCTCACAGGTGATATCCACGCCATCACCGCCGCCCACAATCTGGTGGCAGCCGCAATCGACGCTCGCTGGTATCACGAGACCCGCCTGGCGGATGAGCAGCTGACCGAGGTCGGTCTCGAGCGACTCGGGATCGACGTGTTCAATCTCCAGTGGAACCGAGTGGTCGACATCAACGACCGGGCCCTGCGCAACATCGTGGTGGGGCTGGGTGGCAAGGCAGACGGACGTCCACGGGAAACCGGATTCGACATCGCCGTCGCTTCCGAGCTGATGGCGATCCTCGCCCTGGTCGACGGTGACTCCTACGCCTCGGCTCTCCGCAACCTCCGGGAAAGGGTCGGGCGGGTCGTCTTCGGTACGTCGAAGGACGGCGACCCCCTGACGCTCGAAGACCTTGGGGTGGCAGGGGCGGTAGCCGTGCTGATGAAGGACACACTCCACCCCAATCTCATGCAGACGCTGGAAGGACAGGCAGCCTTCGTCCATGCCGGGCCCTTCGGCAACATCGCCCACGGCAACTCATCCATCCTCGCCGACCGCATGGCTCTCCACCTGGGGGAGTACGTCGTGACCGAGTCGGGTTTCGGCGCCGACATGGGGATGGAGAAGTTCATGGACATCAAGTGCCGTACTTCGGGTCTCAAGCCCGACTGTGTGGTGCTCGTAGCCACGGTCCGGGCACTGAAGACCCACGGCGGAGGGCCGAAGGTGGTTCTGGGGCGACCGCTCGACAAGGCATACACCGAGGAGAACCTGTCGCTGCTGCAAGCCGGCATGCCCAACCTCGAGGCACACATCCGCAACGCCCAGCGCTTCGGAGTCCCGGTCGTGGTAGCTATCAACTCGTTCCCGACCGACACGTGGGCCGAGATCGATTTGATCAAACAGAAGGCGCTCGAGGCCGGCGCCCTCGATGCCGTGATGGCCGACCACTGGGCCAGGGGAGGAGAAGGAGCGTCTGCCCTGGCAGAGGCCGTTGTGAAGGCATGCGAGGAACCGAGCAACTTCTCCTACCTCTATCCCCTCAACATGGCCATCAAGGAGAAGATCGAGACCATCTGTCGCGAGGTCTACCGGGCCGACGGAGTCGAGTACTCACCGGCCGCAGAGCGCCAGATCGCCGGCTTCGAGAAGGCCGGCTTCGGATACCTGCCCATCTGCATGGCCAAGACCCACCTCTCGATCTCCCACGACCCGGCCCTCAAAGGAGCTCCGAGCGGTTTCACCGTCCCGGTGCGCGAGGTGCGGGCGTCGGTCGGCGCCGGCTTCATCTACCCGATCCTGGGTGAGATGAGGACGATGCCGGGCCTCGGGACCACCCCCTCATTCATGAAAGTCGATATCGACGAAGACGGAAACGTCGTCGGGCTCTTCTGAGTCGGAAGTCCGAAAGCCCGGGGGCGGGTGCCTGACCCACCCCGCCTACTCTTCGCTCAATGAAGATCGTTCGATTCAAGGCCGGTGACGACATCGCCTACGGGCTGGCAGAGGCGGACGGGGTCACCCTCTACCAGGGAACGCCCTTTGTAGCCTGGGAGCCGACGGAAACGCTCATCCCCTGGGAGTCGGTACAGCTGCTGGCCCCGGTCTTGCCCTCCAAGGTGGTGGCGGTGGGCAAGAACTACGCCGACCATGCCGAGGAGATGGAGTCGGATATCCCCGAGGAGCCGATCATCTTCCTCAAGCCGGCCACCGCCGTCGTGGGCCCCAACGTTCACGTCGTCAAGCCGTCCGAGAGCGACGCGGTCCATCATGAGGCCGAACTGGCCGTAGTCATGGGCCGGGTGGCACGGCGAGTCCGGGCGGAGGACGCCTCCCAGTACGTCTTCGGGTACACCGCCGCCAACGACGTCACCGCCCGCGATCTCCAGCGGAAGGACGGCCAGTGGACCAGGGCCAAGGGCTTCGACACCTTCTGCCCGCTCGGGCCGGCCATCGAAACAGAACTCGACCCGCTCGAGCGGCTGGCGGTCATCGCCCGGGTGAACGGTGAGGTGCGCCAGGCCGGATTCACCGTAGACATGGTCTTCGGCGTCGCCGAGCTCCTCGAGTTCATCACCCGGGTCATGACGCTCCTCCCGGGCGACGTCGTGCTCACCGGTACGCCCTCCGGCGTGGGGCCGGTGGAGGTCGGCGATCTCATGGAGATCGAAGTCGACGGGATCGGTGTGTTGGCCAACCGGCTGGTGGCAGGCGGACAATGACGGTCCGAGTCAGAGTGGCTCCCTCGCCGACCGGCAACCTCCACGTCGGAACTGCTCGGGCCGCCCTGTACAACTGGCTTTACGCCCGTCACACCGGCGGCACGTTCATCGTTCGTGTCGATGACACAGACGTCGCCCGCTCGACTCCTGAGTTCGAGTCCAACATCCTCGCCAGCCTCCGCTGGCTCGGCCTCGACTGGGACGAGGGGGTGGAGATAGGAGGCTCCCACGGCGACTATCGGCAATCGTCGCGCTTCGACCGGTACCGCCAGGTCGCCCACCAACTGGTTGCGGAAGGCGCTGCCTATTTCGACGACCGTTCATCCGACGAGCTCGACATCTTGCGCACTCGAGCGCAGCAGGAAGGCAAGCATCCGGGCCACTACATCCGCCCTCCGGACGAGCCGAGGTCGGAGGGGGTCATCCGATTCGCCGCGAACCAGGCGGTGGAGTTCCAGGATCTCATCCGCGGCGACATGCGCTTCGACGGCGATTCGATCGACGACTTCGTGATTCTTCGTAGCGACGGCACACCCACCTACCACCTGGCATCCACTGTCGACGACGTCGACTACGGCATCACCCACGTGGCCCGGGGCGAGGACCTTCTGTCGTCGACGCCCAAGCACATTCTGATCACGCGGGCAATGAGTGTAGAACCGCCGGTCTACGCCCACCTGCCACTCCTGTTCGGCGCCGACGGCAAGAAGCTGTCGAAGCGCCACGGTGCCACCGCGGTGGACGAGTTCCGCCAGATGGGGTTTCTGCCCGACGCCATGGTCAATTACCTGGCACTCCTGGGATGGTCGCCCGGTGACGACCTGACCGTCTTCGACCGTCAACTGGCAGTCGACCGTTTCGACCTCTCAGATGTTCAGAAGAACCCGGCAGTGTTCGATCTCGACAAGCTGACCTGGCTCAACGGCGAGTACATCCGGGCGATGGATCCGGCCGAATTCGCCGCTGAGGTCCGTCCACTGGTCGAGGACGCCGTCGGTTCGCTCACCGACGAGAAGTGGGCCGCCTTCGAAGCGCTGGCTCCACTCGTCCAGGAGCGGACCAAGCTCCTTCCCGAAGCAGCCGACCAGGCGCGGTTCCTCTACGTCGATGACCTGGAATACGACGAACAGTCCTGGAACAAGGTGATGGACAGGGAAGGCGTGTCAGAGGTCCTCGACGCATCGCTCGCTGCCCTGACCGCGCTGGACGAGTGGGACACCGAATCGATCGAAGCCACGCTACGCCGGCTTCCAGACCGTCTCGAGCGAGGCGCGGGCAAAGTGTTCCAGCCGATCAGGGTGGCGGTGACCGGCTCGTCGGTCAGCCCGCCGCTGTTCGAGTCGGTCGCCGCCCTGGGACGCAACCCGTCGCTGGAGCGACTCCGGGAGGCTCGCCGTCGCCTCTAGGCGCCATTGGTGAACCCGACCGGGTGGGATACCATTCGCAAGGCACGGCCCCGTCGTCCAGCGGTCTAGGACGCCGGCCTTTCAAGCCGGTAACGCGGGTTCGAATCCCGTCGGGGCTACACCAATACAGCGTGTCGGGACGCCGGGCTCCATTCATGGCCGGTAACGCGGGTTTCGAATCCCGTCGGGGCTACACCAACCCTTCGTGTCGGGACGCCGGGCTCCATTCGTGGCCGGTAACGCGGGTTCGAATCCCGTCGGGGCTACCCCAACCTTTCGTATCTTGTCGGGGGCTACCCCTCCGAATGTCCCAAGGCGGATTCGATATCCGAATCGAGGCAGGCCGGTGATGGCGGGGTCCATCTCGTTTTGAGCGGCGAGCTCGGCCTGTCCTCAGTCGATCGGTTGCAGTCGGTGATTCTCAACCATCTCGACGGTGCGGTCTTGGTGATCGACACGACGGACTTGGCCTTCCTCGACTCCACCGGCCTCGGAATACTCGTCTCTGTTGGCAAGCAACTCGGACCGGACCGGTTCCAGCTGATCCCCGGCGATGCGACCCTGCGAATCCTCGAGCTGTCTGGCACCAAGGACTATCTTCTTGACTCTGCCGATCACGAGTAACGGTCGAATGTAGACCTGGGCCTAGGAGGCGGCGATCCGCAGCCGTTCCAGGCCGTCGAGAATCAAGTCCAGCCCGAACTCGAACTCCGACTGGTCGTCGCACCAGCCCAGCGTCGCATCGGGATCGTCGTGGGCTATCTCGGCCAACATGCCCGTGAGGTTGGGAAATTGGCCTGCCATTTGCTCGAGCATCGCCGCCGTGTCGTCGTCCTCCTCGTCTCCATCCCCGCTGCTGTTGGCAGGAACGAAGAGCTCCTGGGTGAACCCGAGGGCGCGGCTTCCGAGGGCGTGCATACCGTGATGAGCCAGGTCGTAGGAGAAACCACCCTGGCGGAGCAATCCCAGTACAGAGTCGATGTACGCCATGATCGCCGGGCTGACACTGGTGCGCGATTCGATCACACCGGGTGCCCATGGGTGCCGCAGCAAAACGGCGCGGGCGGTCAGAATCCTTTGTCTGACAGCATCCTTCCATCCCCCGCTGGGCTGCCTGGCTTCGACTTTCTCCGCCTCGGCGATGATTTCTTCGACTACGACGTCCACGACGCCATCGAGAATCTCCTCCTTGTTGGCGATGTGGTAGTAGAGCGACATCGCCTCCACGCCGAGCTCGTGGGCCAGCTTGCGCATCGTGAGTGCCTCGACTCCGTCCCGATCAGCCAGTCTGACGGCGGCCTGGAGAACTCGCTCCTTGCTGAGCGGAGTCCGGGCGGGGGGGCGGTCTTCGGATCGAGCGGCCATATCACGTGCTTCGTCGGCGTCGACGGTCAGTCTACCGGGGCAGGTTGACGACCTTACGTTGTCAGTCTATTCTGTCTTACGACGTAAGTCTCTCTTGAGAAAGATATGGAACATGGAAAGCCCGCTTTACCCTGCCCGCCTGGACGTCGACTATCCAGCCAGCCTCGATCGAGTGAGCAGCCTCTTCAGAGTCATCTGGGCGGTTCCCATCCTGGTGATACTCAGCCTCCTGACGGCTACCGGCAACGAGACCGTTGTCACCGAAGCTGGAGAGGAGATCCGCCGTACCGGTGGGGGCGTAACCGGAGGGCTGTGGGCGGCCACCGTCCTGATGATCGTCTTTCGCCTGCGTTATCCCCGTTGGTGGTTTGACTTCGCCCGGGAGCTCGCCCGCTTCAGTGCTCGTGTCGGTGCCTACCTGGCTCTTCTCACCGACAGATACCCCTCCACCGTTGACGAGCAGGCGGTGCACCTCGATATCGATTATCCAGACGTCGAAGAGGACCTCGACCGGATACTGCCGTTGTTCAAGTGGCTTCTGGCCATACCGCACTACGTCATCCTGGCCTTTCTCTGGTTGGGCGCCATCGGGGCGGTCTTGATCGCCTGGTTCGCAATCCTGTTCACCGGTCGGTACCCCCGGGGCCTGTTCGACTTCGTCGTCGGCGTGGGCAGATGGACACTGCGAGTGCAGGCGTACGCATTTCTCCTGGTGACCGACCGGTACCCGCCGTTCAGCCTCCGGTGATCTCAGTCGTGTCGTTCCTCGACGACTGAAGAACGCGTCAAGTCGAACGCCGGCGTCGTGGATGATTGCTGGAGGCGGTCCGGCCACGGGCTCGACGTCGAGTCAGGCTGGAATGACGGGAGAGCGATATTTTCCTGGGGTCTCTACGATTCCCTCGATTTCCATGGACGAATTCGCTTACTCGACGTTCACCGCCGTTATGGCGTTGGTAGCACTCGGTCTGGCGGTCGTCGCCGTCGCCGTTCGGGCCACCGCGCCACCCGATACCCGGATTGCCCTGGCCGAGCCCGCCCGGTGGCTGGCATGGATGGTGGCGGCGGCTGCCATGATCGGTTCGCTCATCTACTCCGAGATCTACCATTTCGAGCCATGTCGGCTGTGCTGGTTCCAACGCATCGCCATGTACCCGATGGCGGCGGTCCTCTTGGTCGGTGCCATCCGCCGGGACCCTTCCATCCGACTGTACGGGCTGCCACTGTCGGTCATCGGTCTCGCCATCAGCATCTGGCACTACACGATTCAGAACTTCCCCAGTCTGGAAGGCGGCTCGTGTGACCCAGCCAATCCTTGCTCGGCAAAGCTCGTGGACATGTTCGGGTTCGTGTCGATACCCTTCATGGCCGGGGCAGGATTTCTGTTAATCACGGTTCTCTTGGCAAGCTTCACCCACCCCACCCAACATGTGAGTCGACAATGAACAACAAGCTGCTTCTCTATATTCTCGGCGGTGTCCTCGGTCTGGGCCTGGTGATCGCCATCGCCATCTCCGCCGTCAGCGGCGGCTCAGACCCCTCGGAGGCCTTCGGCGAGGTGACGGTCGAGGGAGAGGACCTTCCCGTCTTTGCCGGTGATGCCGCCTCCGATCTCGCCCCTGGGATGACCGCCCCCACAGTGACCGGCGAGGGTTTCGATGGCAGCCCGGTGACGATCGGCCCCGACGGCACTCCCAAGGTCGTTCTGTTCCTCGCCCACTGGTGTCCGCATTGCCAGGCCGAGGTTCCGAGGGTGGTGGACTGGCTGGAAGAGGGCAATAAGCCGGAGAACGTCGATTTCTACGCCGTGTCGACCCTTCAGCAGCGGGTGAGGGGCAACTGGCCGCCGGAGGAGTGGCTGGCAACCGAGGGATGGACGGTTCCCACCATCCAGGACAACAGCAGCAGTTCCGCCAGTCGGGCTTTCGGCATGGCCGGTACGCCTTTCTGGGTCGTGCTCGACGGCAACAACGAAGTGTTGTTCCGAGTCTCGGGCGAGATCACCCAGAGCGGGATGGACGTCGTGAACGGCATGTTCCAAACCGCAGCCCAGTCGGCCTGACGCCCTGCTGCGTGGGCGGCCTGTCAGTTCTCCAATGCCCGAATCTTGTCGAGGCGCCGGCGGTGGCGTTCCTCGCCCGTGAACTCGGCGGCGATGAACTCCTGAACCACGGCTTCAGCCACCTTCACACCGACGACGCGTGAACCGAGACAGAGCACGTTGACATCATCGTGTTCCACCATCTGGCGGGCGGTGTAGGTCTCCTGGGCCACCGCCGCCCGGATCCCGTTGAACTTGTTGGCGGCAACACATGCTCCTGCGCCGGATCCGCAAACCACGATCCCGCGGTTGGCGCGACCGTCGAGCACTGCCCGGGCGGCCGAAGCGGCAGAGTCCGGATAGTCCACCGGCTCGGGAGAGTGCGTCCCGAGGTCATAGACCGCGTGACCGGCGTCGGAGAGGAAGCGGGAGAGGTGTTCCTTGAGGTCGAATCCGGCGTGGTCGGCGGCCAAGGCAATACGCATCGCCTCAGGCTAACGGACGCCGAGAGGCGGACAGGTGAGGCGGGGTTCGAACCCGCCGGGCGTACACTGCCGACCAATGGGTCAGATCATCGTCGAGGGCGGGCCCGCCCTCCACGGAACCGTCGGCGTCCTCGGCGCCAAGAACGCCGCCCTCAAGGAGATGGCTTCGACCCTGTTGGCGCCCGGACGCCACCGTTTGGGCAACGTCCCCGACATCCTCGACGTCCATTTGATGGCCGAGGTGCTGGAGCACGTCGGCTGTCACGTGCAGCGCTCGGGTCATGATCTGCACATCGTGGTTCCGGATGAGATACGGCCGGAAGCACCGCTCCACCTCGTTCGCCAGATGCGCGCCTCGATCGTGGTGTTGGGCCCGCTGCTCGCTCGCTGCGGTACCGCCCGGGTCGCCCAGCCGGGAGGCGACGATCTCGGAGCCCGACCGATCGACTTCCATCTGGAGGGGCTCGAGCGCATGGGAGCGTCGTTCGAACTCGTCCACGGTGAGCTGATCGGAAACGTCTCCGGGTCGCTGACCGGTGCCGACATCGAGCTGCCCTTCCCCTCGGTGGGAGCGACCGAGAACCTGCTCTTCGCCGCTGTGCTGGCCAAGGGAGAGACGACGATCGTCAACGCGGCCCGCGAGCCCGAGATCCAGGACCTGGTCGTCCAGCTCCAGGCGATGGGCGCCGACATCAGTGGAGACGGGGGGGCCATCATGCGCATTTCGGGAGTCGGTGGTCTCGATCCGGCCGAGCACCAGGTGGTGCCGGACCGACTGGAGGCCGGTACGTACGCCGTGGCCGGCGCCATCACCGGAGGAGACGTCACGGTCACCGCATGCGTCCCCGAGCATCTGCGAATGGAACTTAGAAAGCTGGAGGAAGCCGGCGTCGAGGTGGATCGGGGAGACGGCTGGCTCAGGGTCCGCGGCCCCGATCGTCCGGAAGCAGTCGATTTCGCCACACTGCCGTTCCCCGGCTTCCACACCGACATGCATCCCCAGATGGTGGCGCTCCTCACCATTGCCCACGGGACCTCCGTCATCACCGAAAACATCTACGACGCCCGCTTTCGCTACATCGGCGAGCTGACCCGGATGGGCGCCGACATCACCACCGAGTGGCAGCATGCGGTCGTCCGCGGGGTGGACCAGCTCTCCGGGTGTCCCGTGCTCGCCCACGACATCCGCGCCGGGGCGGCCGTCGTCCTTGCCGGGCTTCGGGCGGACGGCAGCACGGTCGTCGACGAGATCCATCACATCGACCGCGGCTACGAGGATTTCGTCGGTCGCCTCACGGGGCTCGGGGCGAAGATCCGTCGAACGTGACATGAGCCGGCAGGCGAACGCCCTGCTCGTGATTCTCACATTCCTGGCGACGGCCGTCCCGGTGTCGGCCCAGGAAGAGACCCCCGCGCCGGAGACGGTCCGGGCGGGGATCGTGGAGGTCACTCCGGTAGAGGAGGGAGCGGCGGTGGTGGTCAACGGCCGCCGCTACGGAGGGCCGGTGAGGGTCACCGGCCACGGCTCTGGCCTGGCCGTGGTCGAATCCGTGCCGCTGGGCGGATATCTGGCCGGTATCCAGGAGGTCCCATTTTCATGGGAGCCCGCCGCCCTCGAAGCCCAGGTGATCGCAGCCCGCACCTATCTGGCATGGACACTGGCGCGCGGGCGTACCGAGTCGGGGCGGGCATACGATTACGACATCTGCGCCACCGACGCGTGCCAGGTCTACGCCGGTCTCGAGCCGGCGGCCGGACCTGGCGGCGAAGATTGGTTGCGGGCCGTGGCTGCCACCGATTCCCAGATCTTGCTGTACGAGGGTGAGCCGGCCCAGACGTACTACTCCTCTACCAGCGGGGGGAGGACCCGTACCGTGTCGGACGTGTGGCCTGAAGTCGACTTGCCGTATCTGAAGGCCGTGGAGTCCCCGGGTGAAGAGTCTCCCTTCGCCGAGTGGTCGTGGAGACTTCCGGCCCGGCACATGGATGAACTCGTGGCCGAGGCCGGACTCTCGACGGGGGATCTCGTCGACATCTCTACGACTGTGCGGGACGACGGCGAAGGTCCCTGGACGGTCACGGTCGACTCGACCGGCGGTGCGGAGACAATCGACACATGGCAGTTGCGCGGCATGCTCAACGCAGCCGGACCCTCAGCCCATCCCCAGCACCTCCCGGCGGTGCGGCCCGACGGGCCTCGCTACCCCCAGACCATCCTGTCGCCGACTTTCACCATCGATGCGATTCACCTTCCGCTCGCCGGTCCACCAGGCCGCCTCACCATCTACCAGGTCAACGGCCGAGGATGGGGGCACCTGGTGGGAATGAGCCAGTACGGTGCGCAGGCCATGGCGGAACGGGGCGCATCGGCCGCCGAGATCCTGGAGCACTACTACGCGGGGCTCACGCCGACCGAGGCGCCCGCCTTCGTTCCAGAGACGGTCGAGGTGGCTCTGATGCTGGGGGCGGCGGAGTTCGACCTGGAGGTGACCGGGGCGGTTTCGGTGGAGATCGATGGTCGTGAGGTGGCGGCCGAGGAACTGGGAAGCTGGTCGATGGTGGCCGATCGGGGATCGATCGAGGTGACGTCGCCCGTCGGGCTCGGGCTTCCGCCCACGTTGCGGCCCGGGACCATCGCGTTGGAGCGGGGGCGCCTGGTGTTCCGTCCCGAGCTGACAGCCGCCGCCGAAGTGCGCTGGCGGTTCAGCGTCGGAGGCGAGGAGAAGGCGTCGTTCGGGCCCGAGCCGCTGGACGCAGGTTTCTTTTCCATCCCGGTCCCCCTCCACGACTCCTTCATGCTGGAGATCGAGGCCAGCAACGCCCACGGTTCGGATTCTGTCGAGCTCGCCGGTGCCGGAGCCGCCCCGCATCCCGGTTAGCCTGGATGGAACAGGATCGCTGCCGATGATGTTGATATGACCGACATGGGAGACACAACCACCGAATCCGTCCCGGTACGGATCAGCTCGGCCCTCGACGCCGACGCCGAGATCGATCGCGACCTTCTCGAGTCCACGCTCGACTACATCCGGCCCGCCATCCAGATGGACGGGGGCGACATCGTGCTCCAAGAGATCGAGGAGGGGGTGGTGACGCTTCAGATGGTCGGGGCGTGTGGCGGCTGCCCCCTGTCGATGATGACTCTCAAAGCAGGTATCGAGCGTATCCTCAAAGATCGCGTGCCCGGAGTTCTCTCCGTCGAAGCCGTGGCCTGAACCCGAAGAGGCAACGCCCTTCTCACTAGCCTCCGCTCAGTGGAGCCATTGCAACTTCTGGAATCCGCCGTCGAAGGTGATCGTCGTGCCCTGGCCCGATTGCTCCGTATCGTCGAGGACCGGGGCCCAGGTTCGGCAGAGGTGCTCGCTGAAGCATGGAAGAAGGCGTCGACGCCTCATCTGGTTGGAATCACCGGTGCGCCGGGCTCTGGCAAATCGACGTTGACCAATGCCCTGATCACCGCGTGGCGGGCGGTCGACCGTCGGGTGGCGGTGGTGGCGGTCGATCCGTCGAGTCCCTTCACCGGCGGGGCGCTGCTCGGCGACCGGATCCGCATGCAGGACCACGTTGCCGATCGAGACGTCTTTGTGCGCTCCATGTCGAGCCGGGGCCGCCTGGGGGGGCTGGCAGAAGCGACCGCCGGGCTCGTCACCCTCTTCGAAGCCGCCCGTTTCGATCCGGTAGTGGTGGAGACGGTCGGCGTGGGTCAGTCGGAGGTCGACGTGGTGTACCACACCGACACCGTGGTGGTCGTCGTGACCCCCGGGTGGGGAGACGGCATCCAGGCCGATAAGGCGGGGATCCTCGAGGTCGGCGACGTCTTCGTGATCAACAAGGCCGACCGAGCCGGCGTCGCCGAATCGCGCCGTTCGCTCGAAGCCATGCTTCAGATGGCTTCGCCCGACGGCTGGACGCCTCCCGTGATCGAGACGGTGGCGACCGCCGGGACCGGTATCGAAGAGCTAGCCGATGCCCTGGACCGCCACCGCCGTCATCTCGTGGTTGGCCAACGGTGGCGAGAGCGTCGCCGTCTGAGGTCCCGGGCTTACATCGAGTGGGCGGTCGGCGCCGAAATCGCGAGCCGTCTCGATCAGCCCGACCTCGACGGCGCGGTCGAGGCCGTCACGGCCCGCCGTGTCGACCCGTGGACGGCGGCCGCCGAGTTCCTCGACCACTGACATCCCCGATCTCCACTTGCCGAAAACGTGCCCTCAGGCGCCGAAGGTCTCACTTTCGCGTTTGAGTGCCGCTTGGGCGGCGGCCAGACGGGCGCCCTCGACCCGCGGCGTGCTGGCCGACACGTAGTCGAGCCCTATCTCCATGCAGAAGGCGATCGATGCCGGATCGCCGCCATGTTCACCGCACACACCCACGACGAGGTCGGGATTGCCCTGCCGACCCTCATGGGTCCCCACCCGCACCAGTCTGCCGACACCCTCGGTGTCGAGGGTCTGGAACGGGTTGAACGAGAGGATCCCCTTTTCGAGGTAATCGCCGAGGAACAGTCCCTCGGCGTCGTCGCGACTCAACCCGTACGTCATCTGGGTGAGGTCGTTGGTGCCGAACGAGAAGAAATCCGCGACCCGGGCTATTTCGCCGGCGGTGAGCGCGGCCCTGGGAAGCTCGATCATCGTCCCGATCGGGACGTGCAACTCGATTCCGCTGTGGGAGCCAACGGCGGCGATCTCCTCCTCCACCATCTCTCGCATCCGCTCCAGCTCGGTGGTGGTCGCCACCAGCGGGATCATCACCTCGAGGTGAGGGTCGCCTCCCGCCCGGATCCGGCGAACCAGGGCCTGAGCGGCTGCTCCCGCCTGCAGGCGGTACAGCTCCGGGAACATCAGGCCCAGGCGGACGCCGCGGAGGCCCAACATGGGGTTGTCTTCTTCCCATCGGGCCACCTCGGAGGACATCCTCTGCAAGTCGGCCACCGACCGGTTGGCCCAGACCCGACGCAGGATCTCACGTTCCAGCTCGCGCCGGTCGGGAAGGAATTCGTGGAGGGGTGGGTCGAGCAGTCTCACGATCACCGGGAGACCGTCCATCGCCTCCAGGAGCCCTTCGAAATCGTCGACCTGCTGGCGCTCGAGACGCTCCAGCGCCTGCTTGCGCTCGGCGGGATTCTCCGAGAGGATCACGCGCTGGACGATCTCCAGCCGCTCCCCCATGAACATGTGCTCGGTGCGGGCAAGGCCGATCCCTTCGGCGCCGAGAGAGCGGGCCAGGGCGGCGTCCTCCGGCGTGTCGGCGTTGGCGCGGATCCCCAAGGTCCGTACCTCATCCGCCCAGCCGAGCAAGGTTGCCAGCTCCGGGGTCTCCTTGGGCTCCACCAACGGGACCTCGCCGACGTAGACCGCACCCGTGGTGCCGTCGATGGTGATCGTGTCCCCTTCGCGGATGTCGTGGTCGCCGCACAGTGCCGTACGGGTGGACATGTCGATCACGAGGCCGCTCGCCCCGGTGACCGCCGGCTTGCCCATCCCCCGCGCCACCACGGCGGCATGGGAAGTCTTGCCTCCCTGGGCGGTCAAGATCCCCCGGGCGGCGGCCATCCCGTTTATGTCGTCGGGAGTCGTCTCGGGCCGGACCAGGATGACGTCTCCCTCGGAAGCCATCTCAACTGCCCGGACGGCGTCGAACGCCGCCCGGCCCGACGCCGCTCCGGGTGAGGCGGCGATGCCGTTGGCGACGGACTCGCCGTCGGCGGTTTCGTCGATTCGCGGCCGGTGGAGCTGCTCGATCGTGTTCGGGTCGACCCGCATGATGGCGTCATCCCGATCGATCAGGCCGTCCTCCACCATCTTCACGGCCAACCTCACCGCCGCCTGGGCCGTCCGCTTGCCGACCCGTGTCTGGAGGATGAACAGCTCGCCCTTCTCGATCGTGAACTCGATGTCGAGCATGTCCCGGTAGTGCTGCTCGAGCCGCTTCATGACATCGATCAGCTCGGCGTGAGGACCGGGATGCAGGTCCGCCAGTTCCTCCAGCGACAGGGTGTTGCGGATACCGGCGACCACATCTTCGCCCTGCGCATGGGGAAGGTAGTCGCCGTACGGCTCCGAGAGGCCCGTGCCGGGGTCGCGGGTGAAGCACACACCCGTACCGGACGAAGGGCCCAGGTCCCCGAACGCCATCATCTGCACGTTGCAGGCGGTTCCCAGCTCGTGGGGAATGCCGTGGATCCGGCGGTAGTCGATCGCCCGCTGGTTGTCCCATGAGTGGAAGACCGCCTCGATGGCCCCCTTCAGCTGCTCACGCGGGTCGGTCGGCACCGGACGATGCGAGTGTTCGCGGACGATGGCGATGAACCGGTTGGCCGCCTCCTCGAGGTCGTCGGCCGTCAGATCGGCGTCGCTTTCCACTCCTCGCTTCCCGCGAAGCTCCGACAAGACCGATTGAAAATGGCGGTCGGGCACACCGAGGACCACATCGGCGTACATCTGGATGAAGCGGCGGTAGACATCCCAGGCGAAATGGCGATCTCCCGACCAGTCGGCCAGCACGGCCACCTGGCCCTCGTTGCTACCCAGATTGAGGACCGTGTCCATCATGCCGGGCATCGACGCCACTGCTCCCGAGCGGACGGAGACGAGGAGCGGCACCGGGCCACCGCCGAAGGAACGGCCGGTCCTTTCTTCCAGGCGGCTCACCGCCTCGTCGACCTCGTCCCACAGCTCATCGGGTAACGAGTCCTCTGCCATCATTCGACGGCAAGCCTCAGTGGTGATGGTGAAGCCGGGAGGTACGGGCAACCCGAGGTTGGTCATCTCGGCCAGGCCGGCCCCCTTGCCGCCGAGAAGATGCTTGTCGGCTTCCTCGGTGGCACCGAAATCGAACACATAAGGCACTCTCGAAAGGTCTCCTGGTCGGCTCCTGCTCGAACGGTATCAGAACCAACGGTCGTCTTTCTCCGTCGCCGACCGAGTGGAGCGGATAGCCTACGGAGCGGCGACTCGACGCCGGATGAGGAGTACGAGGTGAAGGTCAAGGTCCGTGACGTCATGACCCGTGACGTCATCACCATCACTCCGGACACCGCCCTCAAGGAGGCGGCGGTGACCATGACGCGTCATCATGTCTCCGGTCTCCCCGTCGTGGAAGGAGGGCGTCTGGTCGGCATAATCACCGAGGCCGATTTCGTCACCAAGCTCGCCGAGGACGGCGACGGCCTGCTTTCGCTGGTGTTCGGCCGCCGCGATTCGGAGATGACAGGCCGAGTGAGTGAGGCGATGTCCCGGGGCCCCCACACCATCGGCCCCGACGAGCTCGCCACGGTCGCCGCCCGTCGAATGGCCGAGTTGCACGTGAAGCGGCTTCCCGTCGTGGACGACGCCGGACGGTTGGTCGGCGTCGTTTCCCGGTCCGATCTGATGTCGATATTCGCCCGTCCCGACGAGAACATCGCCGCCGACGTGGTCAACGACGGGGTCGTGCGCCTGCTGGGCGTCGCCCCCGACGGCGTGACGGTTTCCGTGGATCGCGGTGTGGTTCACCTGTCGGGAACCGTCGGGTCTTTCACCGAAAAGCGGATGCTGGAGGAGTTCACGCGTCAGGTTGCGGGCGTGGTCTCGGTGGAGAGCCAACTGGAGGCGTCCTTCGACGATCGGCGCCTCCCTCCCATGTGACGTACCCCGGGCTGTCTGACCAGCCAGTCAGTTAGGCTTCGGGCTCATGACGGATTCGGCGGAGCAGGAGAGAGGCGATCGCCGGTCGGAGTTGCTACGGACGGTGTACCGGGTGATGGCCCGTGGAGGTGTTCACCGGGTGCCGTTGCAGACCATCGCCGAGGAGGCGGGCGTCTCCAAGGGCCTACTCCTGTATCACTTCGATACCAAGGACGCCATGGTGGTGGAGGCGATGCAGTGGGTCCTGGAGGCGACGGAGGCGCGGATCCGTCAGCACATCAAGGAGGCGGAGGGGACCGACCGGATCCTGGAAGCGATTCTCGAGGCCATTTGGATCGACGCCGAGGCCAACCGGGACTTCTTCCGGTTCTATCTGGATGGCGTCGAGCATCAGGCGCGATCCCCCCAATTCGAAGAGTTCGGAGACCGCGGGAGGAGTGTGATCAATCGTCTCTATGAGGAGGTGATCTCCGATGGGGCCGCCCGGGGTCTGTTCTCGGTTACCGACGCCGCCTCGGCGGCGACCGAGATGCGGGCGGTGATCGAAGGGATGTTCCTGCAGTGGCTTCAGCGCCGCGACTGGAGGGAGGCGCATGCCGGCTACAAGCAGATGTGTCTGGAAGCCGTGTCGACCCTGCTAGGACCGCCGGGATGAGCCTCGGCCGCTTGTCCTGACTGTCCGGTCAGTCTAATCTCGGCGGGTGATCGATTTCCAGACTCACCCGGACGATTATCGACACTGGAGGCTCCAGGTGGTGGGTCGAGTCGCTTACCTGAACATGGCGGTCGATGCGAACGCCGGGCTCCACCCGGGCTACGAGCTGAAGCTCAATTCCTACGACCTCGGAGTGGACATCGAACTGGCCGACGCCGTCCAGCGACTGCGCTTCGAGCACCCCGCGGTCGGCGCAGTGGTGATCGGATCGCAACTCGACCGGGTGTTTTGCGCCGGTGCCAACATCGGGATGCTGGCTGGCGCCGCTCATGCGCTAAAGGTCAATTTCTGCAAGTTCACCAACGAGACCCGAACTGCCATCGAAGACGCCACTGCCAACTCCGCGCAGCGCTATATCGCCGCCGTCAACGGCAACGCCGCCGGAGGTGGTTACGAACTGGCGTTGGCCACCGACCACATCATGTTGGTGGACGATCGCAGTGCATCGGTGTCCCTTCCGGAGGTGCCGCTGCTCGGCGTGCTTCCCGGCACCGGTGGCCTCACCCGCCTGACGGACAAGCGCCACGTCCGTCGCGATAGGGCCGACATCTTCTGCACGCTCGAAGAGGGCATCAAAGGATCCAAGGCCCTCGAGTGGGGGCTGGTCGACGAGCTGGTGCCGGCGCCCTCCTTCGCCGAGGTGGTGGCAGACAGGGCCTTCACCTTCGCCGAGGAAAGCCCCCGTCCAGTGGTCGCTGAGGCAGTCAGCTTGACGCCACTCGAACGCGACATCGCCGACGACGCCGTCATCTACTCCTCAGTCAGCTGCGAGATCGATCGTTCCCGGCGGACGGCATCGATCGTCCTGCGGGGGCCGACCGAGACGCCGCCCGTCGACGGGGATGAGGCGGTTGGACGAGGGGCCGAATTCTGGCCACTTCGACTGGCGAGGGAACTCGACGACCTCATCCTGCATCTGCGCGTCAACGAACTCGAGATCGGAACCCTGCTCCTTCGGTCAGAAGGTGACCTCGACGTCGTGCTCGCCCACGACGCCTTCTCCCTCCAAAATATCGACCACTGGTTCGTCAACGAGGTGACGTTGCACTGGGCCAGAGTCCTGCGGCGCCTCGACATGACGTCGCGGACGATCATTGCGTTGGTCGAGCCGGGCAGCTGTTTCGGCGGCATGCTCGCCGATCTCACCCTGGCGGCCGATCGCTCCTACATGCTGGAGGGCTCGTGGTCGGGTGAAGGCGGCGCCACGGCGAACCTGGCCTTCACCGAGACGAGCCGAGGGCGCCTTCCCATGGCCAACGGGCTCTCCCGCCTCGCCACCCGCTTCTGGGGCAACGATGAAGGGCTCGACCGGGCCGAGGCGGCGATCGGTGAGAAACTCGACGCCGTCGCCGCCGCCGAGGCGGGTTTGGTGACCGACATCATGGACGACCTCGATTGGGACGACGAGCTGCGCATGCTGATCGAGGAGCGCGCCGCCTTCTCTCCCGACGGCCTCACCGGACTCGAGGCGAACCTGCGTTTCGTAGGCCCCGAGACGATGGACACGAAGATATTCGGCCGCCTCACAGCATGGCAGAACTGGGTGTTCCAGCGACCCAACGCATCTGGAGAGTCCGGGGCCCTGCGTCGCTACGGAACCGGAATCCGGCCGGAGTTCGACCCGAGGAGAGTCTGATGGCGTGGCAAGATGTGGACTATGCGGCGTTGATCCCCAACAACGTCGGGCTGGGCGAGGACCCCAAGCTGCAGCGGGCTCTCGAAGCGTGGCATCCCGGCTACATCGACTGGTGGATGTCGATGGGCCCGGAAGGGTTCCAGATGAACGACGTCTACCTCCGGACCGCCGTCAGCGTCGAGAAGGAAGGGTGGGCGAAGTTCGACTTCGTCAAGATGCCGGAGTACCGATGGGGGATACTGCTCGCCCCCGAGGTCGAGGACCGGCGCATCCCCTGTGGGGAGCACGTCGGAGAGCCGGTCTGGCAGGAGGTGCCGGGCGAATACCGTTCGATGCTGCGCCGCTTGATCGTCATCCAGGGTGACACCGAGCCGGCCTCCGTAGAACAGCAACGCCACCTGGGAAGCACTGCTCCCTCCCTCTACGACATGCGCAACCTGTTCCAGGTGAACGTCGAGGAGGGCCGTCACCTGTGGGCGATGGTCTACCTGCTCCACAAGTACTTCGGCCGCGACGGGAGGGCCGAAGCCGACGATCTGCTGCGGCGTCAATCCGGTAGCGAAGAACAGCCCCGCATGCTCGGTGCCTTCAACGAGGAGACTCCCGACTGGCTCTCGTTCTTCATGTTCACCTACTTCACCGACCGGGACGGCAAGATGCAGCTCGAAGCTCTCGCCCAATCGGGCTTCGACCCGTTGTCGCGCACGTGCCGTTTCATGCTGGCCGAGGAAGCCCACCACATGTTCGTGGGCTACACGGGCGTCAAGCGGATCGTGGAGGCGACTTCCCGGGCCATGGCCGAGGCCGGGATAGACGATCCATATGACACCGAGCCGATCCGCGCTCTCGGAGTGATCGACCTCCCGACCATCCAACGCAAGACCAACCTGCACTATTCGCTCACCCTCGACCTCTTCGGCTCCGAGGAGTCGACCAACGCCGCCAACTTCTTCAACGCCGGGGTGAAGGGGCGCTTCCACGAGCACCGAATCGACGACGACCATCAGCTGCGGGATTCGACCTACCCGGTGGCCAAGCTGGTGGATGGAGAGCTTCGCTCTGTCGAGGTTCCCGCCCTCAACGCCCTCAACGCCCGCTTGCGCGACGACTTCATGGACGATTGCCTCGGTGGCATCGCGCGCTGGAACCGCGCCATCGCCGACCTCGGTATCGAATTCGAGATCACGCTGCCCCACGTCGCCTTCAATCGGATGATCGGTGAGTTGGCTGATCTGCATGTCTCACCCGACGGCCGGGTGTTGAGCGGCGAAGAGTTCACCGCCTCGCGGGACAACTGGCTGCCGACTGCCGATGATCGGGCTTTCATCGAGAGCCTGATGCAGCCTCATTTCGAGCCGGGTAAGTTCGCTCCATGGATCGCCCCGCCGAGCCGTGGGATCAACAACCAGCCGACCGATTACGAGTACGTGAAGCTCCCTTGACCACCTCCTCCGCAACGAAGGTCGTCATCGTTGGCGGGGGGCCGGCCGGGACTTTGCTCTCCCACATCCTCGACAGCCACGGCATCGACAACGTCGTCCTCGAGTTGCGAAGCCGGGATTACGTTCTCGGCAGGATCCGGGCCGGAGTGATCGAGCAGGGCAGCGCCGACCTGCTCCGCAAATACGGTGTCGCGAACAGGATGGATCACGAAGGCTTTTCCCACGAGGGGGTGAACCTGGCCTGGGCGGGACGCCTCTTCCGCGTCGACTTCGTCGGTTTGACCGGGTCCCTGGTCACGATCTACGGGCAGACACAGATCCAAAGGGACCTCTACGAGGCCCGGGACGCCGCCGACGCCACCGTGGTGTTCGAGGCCGAGAACGTCACCCTCCACGATCTCGACACCAACCGGCCCTCCGTGACATACGAGGTGAGAGGAGAGCGCCAGACCGTCCAATGCGAGTTCGTCGCCGGTTGTGACGGAACCCACGGCACGTCGAGTTCTTACATCCCCGCCGAGCTGGTCAAGACTTATGAGAACGTCTATCCGTTCGGCTGGCTCGGGATCCTGTCAGAGACGCCTCCCATCAACGATGAACTGATCTACGCCAACCATCCTCGCGGTTTCGCCCTCTGCTCGATGCGCGACCCTCTCCTGAGCCGCTATTACATCCAGTGCCCCCTCGACACGGACCTGGAGGCGTGGCCCGACGACCGTTTCTGGGAAGAGCTGGGGAAGCGTCTCCCGGCGCAGGTGGCCGAGACGCTCGTGACGGGGCCTTCGATCGACAAGTCCGTCACCCCGCTGGCGAGCGTGGTGAGAGAGCCGATGCAGCACGGGAAGCTGTTCCTGGCGGGTGACGCCGCTCATGTGGTGCCACCCACCGGTGCCAAGGGGCTCAACCTGGCGATCTCGGACATCTATCACCTGTCTGCCGCCCTGATCGAGTACTACGAGAGCGGATCCATGGCCGCGCTGGACTGCTACACGGAACGTGCACTGACGCGCGTCTGGAAGGCGGTGCGCTTCTCGTGGTGGATGACCAACCTCATGCATCAGTTCCCCGGCGAAGGCGCCTTTGCCTTGAAGATGCAGGAGGCCGAGCTCGGCTACCTAGCGTCATCGACGGCTGCGCAGACTGCCCTCGCCGAGAACTACGTTGGTCTTCCCTTCTGAGAGAGGCATGGATGGACGCATACGAACGCGGCATGGTGACCCGGCGAGAAGTGTTGGGCGACGCCCATGTCGATCGAGCAGTGGCCGCCACCGATGATCTGGACGCCGGCTTCCAGCGCTGGATCACGGAGAACGTCTGGAACGGTGTCTGGTCCCGCCCCAACCTCGACCGGCGCACCCGCAGTCTGGTGACTATCGCCATCCTCGCTTCCCTGGGGGCAGACGAACTGCGCCTTCACCTGGAGGCGGCCACCAACACCGGTACGACCCCCGAGGAGATCGCCGAGGTGCTGATGCACGTCGGGGTTTACGCTGGCGTCCCCGCGGCCCACTCGGCGTTCAAGCTGGCCAAGGAGATACACGGAGGCACAGATGACTGAACAGGCGCTGAGGCGCTACCGGAGCCGGGACTACAGCGACCACCCCCCGTTTTCGTATCCGGAGTACAAGTCCACGGTCAAGCGTGCGCCGCAGAAGAGCATGGTTTCGATCATCCAGACCCTCACCGAGACGACGGGACCGGGACCGGTCTGGAGCGAGGTCGCCGAAGAAGACTCCGACCTCACGACTAACGCCGGGACCGGCCATCCCGCCATCGGCGAACGGATGATCCTGACCGGCCGGGTGCTCGACGAGGACGGGCAGGCCGTCCCGTCCACTCTGGTGGAGATCTGGCAGACGAACGCCGCCGGACGCTACGTCCACTGGCGCGAATCGGAGTTCCCGGCGCCCCTCGATCCGAACTTCCTCGGTGTCGGGCGGGCCCTCACCGACAGCGACGGCGTCTACCGGTTCACCACCATCCGCCCCGGGGCGTATCCCTGGGGCAACCACCCCAACGCCTGGAGGCCCTCCCACATCCACTTCTCGCTCATGGGTCCTTCCCTCGGCAGTCGCCTCATCACCCAGATGTACTTCCCCGGTGACCCGTTGCTGGCACTCGACCCCATTTACAACTCGGTGCCCGCCCACTCCCGGGAACGGATGGTCGCCACATACGACCACGACATCACCCAAGAGAACTTCGCGCTCGGGTACCGCTGGGACATCGTGCTGCGTGGCTCGGGAACGGCGCCGGCAGGGGAAAGATGAGATGACCGTCGGCCTCACCCCTTCCCAGACCGTCGGGCCATACTTTTCGATGGCCCTGGCACATCCGGGCGAGAATTTGTTGGTCGGCCCCGACGATGACAGCCGAATCAGGATCGAAGGATTCGTCTACGACGGCGAGGGAAACCACGTCGAAGATGCCCTGCTCGAGATCTGGCAGGCCGACGCCAAGGGCAACTATCGGCATCCCGACGACGCCGGCCCGCAGGCGGCCGACGGGTTCCGCGGCTTCGGACGGGCGTTGAGCGACTTCGAGACCGGCCGCTACTTCTTCGAGACGGTCAAACCGGGGCCCGTGCCAGACCCGGAAGGCGAGATGCAGGCTCCGCACATCGCGCTCGTCGTCCAGGGCAGGGGAATCCTCAATCCTTACTTCACCCGGATCTACTTCGCCGACGAGGCGGACGCCAACCAGCACGACCTCGTGCTGGGGATGGTGCCTCGGGATCGCCGCTCCACCCTCATCGCCCGGCCGGTGGAGAACACCACCCCACCCTGCTACCGGTTCGATATTCGACTACAGGGCGAGGGCGAGACCGTCTTCTTCGATTTCTGATGGCGGAGTTCGTCTCACTCCAGGAGGCAATAGCCTCTTGGGTTACGGACGGGGACGTCGTCGCCCTCGAGGGATTCACCCACCTGATCCCATTCGCGGCGGGCCACGAGATCATCCGGCAGGGCAGAAGAGATCTCACCCTGATCCGGATGACACCCGACCTCGTCTACGACCAGATGATCGGGATGGGATGCGCCCGCAAACTCGTCTTCTCATGGGGCGGAAACCCGGGGGTCGGCTCACTGCATCGCTTTCGGGACGCGGTGGAGAACGGCCATCCGGTACCGCTGGAGATCGAGGAACACAGTCACGCCGCCATGGCCGACGCCTGGGCGGCGGGAGCGTCCGGCCTCCCGTTCGCCTTGCTTCGGGGATACCGAGGGACCAGCCTGACCGAGTTAGGCTCCACGGTCCGCTCGGTGACCTGCCCTTTCACCGGCGAAGAGCTGGCGGCAGTGGCTGCCCACCGTCCGGATGTCGGCATCATCCACGCCCAGCGAGCCGACCGACGGGGCAACGTCCTGGTGGAGGGCATAGTCGGAATCCAGAAGGAAACCGTGTTGGCTTCGGCTGCCTCGGTCGTCACGGTCGAGGAGGTGGTGGACGAACTGGCCGCTCCGAGCCTCAACAGCGTCGTGATCCCCGGATGGACGATCGACGCCATTGCCGTGGTGCCAGGTGGCGCCCGCCCCTCCTATGCCCACGGCTACTACCCGCGGGACAACTCCTTCTATCAGGAGTGGGACGCCATTTCGCGGGACCGGAATCGATTCGACCGGTGGATGCAACAGAACGTGATCGGGACATGAGCGAATGGACCGCCCCCGAGATGATGGTGGTCGCCGCCGCCCGGGCACTCACCAACGACGATGTGTGTTTCGTCGGCATCGGGACCCCGTCGGAAGCATGCAACCTGGCCCGCTTGACCCATGCCCCCCACCTGACGCTCATCTACGAGTCGGGGACGATCGGGGCGCGACCCGACGTGCTGCCTCTTTCCATCGGCGACGGCGATCTGTCGGAGACGGCGGTCACGACCGTGTCGGTGCCGGAAATGTTCCGATATTGGCTTCAGGGCGGCCGCATCACGATCGGTTTCCTGGGAGCAGCCCAGATGGACCGATTCGGCAACATCAACACCACCGTGATCGGCGACTACGACCGGCCGTCGGTCCGGCTTCCCGGCGGAGGCGGTGCGCCGGAGATCGCCACGTCGTGCGGCGAGGTCTTTATCACGGCGAGCCACTCGCCTCGCGCCCTCGTCGAGAAGGTCGACTTCATCACGTCACTCGGCTTCGGGCGCGACGGCCGGGAGCGGGAGCGGCTCGGGATCACCACCAAGGGGCCGACCCTGGTCGTGACGGACCTGTGCACCATGCGGCCCGAGCAGGGGACCAATGAGCTGATCGTCGAGAATCTCCATCCCGGAGTCAGCCGCTCGGATGTCATCGACGCCACCGGGTGGAAGGTGCGCTTCGCCGACCAAGTGGGGGAAACACCGCCCCCGACTGTCGAAGAGCTGGAGGTCTTGCGTGATCTCAAGGCGAGGACCGAAGCGGCCCACGGGGGCGCATCATGACGATCGACCCCGGATTCACGACTCAAGAAATGAGGCGTGTCTTCTCCGCCGAGTCGCGGATCTCACTGATGTGCCGGTTCGAGTCGGCGCTAGCCGAGGCGCAGGCGGAACTGGGCATCGTCCCGGCGCAAGCAGCCCGGGCGATCGCCAATGCCTGCTCCAACCCGCGGGGAGATGCCGACGCCATTCTGAGGCGGGGCTGGGAGACGGGGACACCGGTCCTGGCGTTGCTCGACGACCTTCGAACTGGACTCTCCGAGGAGGACGGCAGATGGCTCCACCACGGCGCCACCACCCAGGACGTGGCGGACACTGCGCTGATGCTCCAGTGCCAAGCCGCCCTGCAGAGTCTCGATGGTGACCTCACCGCCGCCGCCGACCGCCTGGCGGAGCTGGCCGACGTCTACCGGGAAACCGCCGCCCTGGCCCGCACGTTCTATC
The DNA here is from genome assembly GCA_036259475.1 of Acidimicrobiia bacterium. Lineage (GTDB taxonomy): Bacteria > Actinomycetota > Acidimicrobiia > Spongiisociales > ZC4RG35 > ZC4RG17. The sequence goes on from DATABS010000094.1 coordinate 67,795, forward strand.
AGCCGGCGGTGACGACGAGCTTCGGTAGCCGCGTGGCCGGATGGCTCCATCCGCTGGTACTGGTCCGTCGCGACTCTCGTCGACTGTCAGAGCGGCTCCCCATCCAGCTAGGAGGTCCGGTGGGTGACCTGGTCTCTTACGGCGACGGCGCCTTCACCCTCGGCGACCGGGTTGCCGCCCGTTTGGGGCTGGTTGGGGCGGTGCCCTGGCACACCGATCGATGGCCGGTCCAGGAAGTGGCTGGGTTGCTGGCGCGGGCCGCATCCGCCTGCTCCAAGATCGCCACCGACGTGGCGGTCCTGGCTGCCGACGGTGAGGTACGGGTTCGATCGGGAAGGTCGTCCTCCATGTCGGGCAAGGAGAACCCGGTCGACGCGATGCGGTCGGAGGCGGCGGCGCAGGTGTGCAAGGTGGTCGTGTCGGGGCTCGTGGCTCCACCGTCCCACGTACTCGAGCGGGGGATGGGGCCCTGGCATGCCGAGTGGGCCCTGATTCCCCTCGCCTTCCAAACCGCCGGGGCATCGGCCGCAGCGATCGCCCTTTGCCTCGATTCCCTCGAGGTCGGTGTGGAAGCCATGAAAGCGGCGGCCGGCGGTGAGGCGCCCGCCGACGCCGGACTGATCGAGCGGGTCGTTACCGCCCACCGGGAACTCGAAGGATGAAGCTGACCTCCACGGCAGACGGGACGCGCCTGGCCTGGGTGGAGGGGGGCAGGGGCCCCGCACTGGTGCTCCTCCACTCGCTGGGAACGGCCTCGGCGATGTGGTCGGCCCAGGCCACAGCCCTCGAAGACCGGTACCGGGTACTCCGGGTAGATCTTCGCGGTCACGGCGAGTCGGACGCCCCGCCCGGACCCTACGCCATCGAGATGTTGGGGCGCGATCTGCTGGAGGTGGCCCAAGCTGCCGGGCTCGACCGGTTCCATCTCGGCGGGATCTCGCTCGGCGGACAGATCGCCCAGTGGGTCGCCATCCACCATGCCGAGCACCTGAAATCGGTGATTCTCTCGAACACCGCCGCCCGCATCGGCAGCGAACAGGGATGGACCGACCGGATCGCCGCCGTGCGCCAGCGCGGCCTCTCCGGGATCTCCGGGATGGTCGTCAGCGGCTGGTTCAGTGAAGGTTTTACCGACGACGAAGCCCGATCCCGGGCGACAGCGATGTTCGAGCAAACCGACCCCGAGGGCTACATCGGCTGCTGTCACGCGCTGGCCACCGCCGATCTACGGGACGCCGTGGAGGAGATCTCCATGCCGACGTTGATCATCGCCGGAGAGGTCGATAGATCGACTCCACTCTCCGACGCCGAGTGGCTCCATCAACGCATCCCCGGCAGTCGCCTCGAGGTGTTGGAGGGCCGCGCCCACCTCCCCAATCTCGAGGAGCCGGAGGAATACAGCGGCCTGCTCACCGATTGGTTGAGTCACGCGTCGTCTCTGTGAGGATCCCTGCACCGAAGCTGTGCGCAGATCCTCACAGAAGTGTTGTGTCCCCCGGGTTTGGCGGGATGGCCCTCCATGAAGCGGATAGACCTCTAGGTAGGGCGCTTGCCCGCCGACCGCTTCCGGCTACTCCTGGACCGCCTCCAAACAGCGATCCTGGAGATCACCGTTCCGTACCACCCACGGTCCGGTGCCGAAAGGTGTGATCGTCTACCGAACGAGGCGCGACCTCGTTGGAGCAGACATCAGAGGTATCAGAGCAACGAGTGTGGAGCGCACGCTCCTCGATTCTGCCGGACTACTTCCTCGCCTGTGGTGGCCAAGGGGATCGACAGTGCGGTCCGGCGGGGCTTGACGTCTCCTCGATCTCTGTGGGAGACGATCCAGAACCAGGGTGGCCGCGGGGTCCGCGCCAGCAAGCCGCTGGCGGCCCTGGTGGCAGCGTTGGACGCCTCACGGGCGACGGGGAGCCCGGCCGAAACGGAGTTGCTCCATGAGATGAGAAGTCAGAGCCTGCCCGAGCCGGTTCTACAGTTCGAAGTCGTGTTGGAGGACGGGCGCCGGTACCGGGTCGACTTCGTCTGGCCGCAACTCGGGAAAGGTGTCGAAGTAGACGGTCTGGATGCTCACGCCGGTGCGGAGGCGCTCGAACGAGACCTGCAACGTCAGAACGCTGTTATGAACGCCGGGATCCAGTTGCGCCGTTACACCGCTCGGGAAGTGAGACGGGACCCGAAGTCAGTTGTGGCCGAGATCGCCAGGTTCCTTCTGTGAGCGTCAGCGCACGGAACCGGTGCACAGATCCTCACAGTTGTTTGCTCATCCCGGCTCGTAGCCCCACACGTCGGAGGCCACCTCGACGGTGCGGCCTAGCTTGCGCCACTGGTCGTCGGGTTCGATCGTGTTGCCGTGAGCGGTGGAAGAGAACCCGCATTGGTGGCTGAGGCACAGCTGCTCGAGGGGCGCATATTGGGCCGCCTCGTCGATGCGCCGCTTCACCTCGTCGGCGTCCTCGACCCGAGCGTGCTTGGAGCTCATCAGACCCAGTACCACCGTTTTTCCTTCCGGTAGGAAGCGCAGGGGCGCGAAGTCGCCCGACCGCTCGTCGTCGTACTCGAGGAAGAAGCCGTCGACCTCCATCTCGTTGAAAAGGGTCTCGGCGACCGGTTCGTAGCCTCCCTGTGACACCCAGGCGCTCTGGAAGTTTCCCCGGCACAGGTGAACGCAGGCCACCATGTCGTCGGGACGGCCTTTGATGGCGTCGTTGATGAGGCGGCAGTAGAGGCGCGTGAGATCGTCGGGGTCGTCGCCCCGGGCGGCGGTGCGTTCCCGCACTTCGGGGTCACAGAGGTAGGCGAGGTTGGTGTCGTCCAACTGGACGTACGTGCAACCCCGGGAGGCCAGATCGGCGATCTCCTCCCGATAAGCGGCCGTGAGGTCGTCGAAGAACTGGTCGAGATCGGGATAGATGTCCTCGCCTATCGCCTTGCGCCCGCCCCGGAAATGGAGCATCGAGGGTGCCGGGATGCATACCTTGGGGGTGCGCGTGACCTGGGAGGCGAGAAAGTCGAAATCGTCGCCCTGGATGGGATGGGAGTGGCGGATCGGGGCGTCGACCAGCATCGTTGGGGGCTTGAACTCGATCTCGGTGCCGTTGTCGCGCTTGAACTTCGCCAGGAAGTCTCCCTCGGTCACGGTCACACCGTCGAGCTGTTGGAGAAAGTCGACGTGGAACATGAAGCGTCGGAACTCGCCGTCGGTGATGCCCCGAAGCCCGACGTCTTCCTGTCTCTTGACCACCTCTGCGATCGCCTGATCCTCCACGCCGCGCAATTCCTCCGGTTCGATCACACCTGTCTCGTGTCTCTCCCGGGCGTCGATGACGGAGGGCGGTCGCAGGAAGCTCCCAACATGGTCGGCTCGGAATGGCGGTCGTTCTGTCACCTTGTCAGCACCTCGTCTCGTGTCTCGTTCCCAGCCTAGGCCGGTCGCTGCCCGCCGAATCTGCCAAACAACCGGGTTATCGCCGTGATCACGCCCTGCTTGAAGCCGAGGAACAAGACGACGATGAGGCCGCCGTAGATGAGGACCCGCAACTGGCCGAACTCGACGAGCACTTCGTCCAGCACCGTGAACACCACCGCTCCCAGCAGAGGGCCGAGCAACGTTCCGATACCCCCGAATGCCAGCATGACCAGGACCCGAACGTCCACCTCACCGAACGAATAAGTCGAGGGCCCGATGTATCCCTCGGTATGGGCATACAGCGCCCCCGCCAGTCCGAGCATCGCCGAACCGATGATCCCGGCGTAGATGCGGTAGCGGGCGACGTCGACGCCCGCCAACTCGGCCGTCGTCTCGTCGTCGCGCAGGGCCCGGAAGGCCCAGCCGATGTGAGACATCTGGAGCAGCCGGTAGACGATGAGGTAACCGACGACCAGCGCCAGGAGGCCGTAGTACGGCGGCACCAGCTCTCGCAAGAGGCTTCCCTCCCCTGCCTGGATCACCAGCCCCGTCTCCCCGCCAGTCAGGTCGCGTTGGCCCAGCAGGAGATTGTGGAACGCAAGCGAGAAAGCCAGGGTGATGATGCCGGTGAAGATGACACCGAGTGAGCGACTCACTGCGATCCAGCTGATGACACCGCCCACGGCTGCGGCGACTACCGCAGCCACCACCATCGCCAGGGGCATCCCCACCCCGGCCCGGTCTGCCAGGATCCCCGATGTGTAGCCGCCGATGCCCGCCAGGGCGCCGACGCAGAGGAACAGCTGGTTGGTGCTGCCGAAGATCACGTTGAAGGCGATGGCGTAGGCGGCGAACAGGAGACCCCCTACAGCCAGTCCCATCAGAAGCCGCGACTCTCCAATCGAGAGCGGCACCAGCGCCAACAGCGCGCCGGCGATGCCGATCGGGGCGTATGCCGCCAGGAGAGAGCGCCGAGCTCTCGATCCGGCGGCCGGGACGGTCGGCTCCGACTTAGTGGACGTCACCTTCGCCTGCCCAACAGGCCGGCAGGTCGGAAGAGGATGGTCAACGCCGCCGCCAACAAGAGCATGATCGTCGTGATGTAGGTCCCGATGTAGAAGGAGCTGATGGTGTTCACGATCCCGAGGAGGATGCCGGCCAAGAACGCCCCCAAGACGCTGCCCAGGCCCCCCACCACCGTGACGATGAGGGCGAGGATGGTGAAGTCGATACCGGCGGTGACCTGGACCGGGGAGGTCATCGACCGGGTGATCGCGACCAATCCAGCCAGCACCGCGCTGAGCCCGAAGATCAGGCGGCGGGCGGCGACCGGATTGACCCCGACCAGTTGTGCCCCTTCTTCGTCCTGGATCACCGATCTGATAGCCCTACCCATCCGCGACCACCGGAAGAAGACCACCAGCAGGACTCCCACCAGAATCGAAACCACAGACGCCAGCAGGCTGCCCGAGCGCATCCGAACACCGAGGATCGAGATCGCCTCGCCCCCGATATTGAGACTGAGGCCGCGGAGAGGGAATCGCCAAACCAGGAAGCCGTCGATCATGAACGCCACTCCGAGCGTCAGCAGCAGGCCCAAGAGGACCCGTTCTTCCCCCGTCTGACGGTACACGGGACGCATGAGGGTGGAGTCGATCAGGAGTCCCAAGGCTCCCGCCACGGCCAGCCCGGCAGCAACGCCCGCGCCGGCGGGGAGACCGGCATCCATCAGGAGAGCGACCACGGTCGCCGCCACCACGGCGAGAGCGCCGTGGGCGAGGTTGAGCACGCCGCCCAGTCCGTAAACGAGAGTGAGTCCCACGCCGAGTAGGCCGAACTGGAGGCCCAGGACCAGCCCGTCGAGGACGGCCGCCTTCACGCTACGCCCAGATAAGCCCGGCGGACGTCGGGGTCGTTGGCGAGCATCTCGGTCGTTCCCGTTTTGTGGATCCGACCGTTCTCGACCACATATCCCCGATCGGCCAGCTTCAGCGCCAGGGGGACTTGCTGTTCGGCGATGAGAAGGGTCATTCCCCGCCTGCGGAGGACTTCCAATGCGGCATAGGCCTCCTGCGCCAGTTTCGGGGCCAGACCGGTGCTGGGTTCGTCCAGCATGAGGAGCCGCGGCCGCGACATCAGGGCCCGGCCGACCGCCAGCATCTGCTGTTCACCGCCGCTCATCGTCCCGGCGTGCTGGTTCTGACGTTCGGCCAGCCGGGGGAACAGGTCCAGGACGAATTTCAACGTGGCCGGATCTGGTGCCCGGGGAAACGCTCCGAGGCCGAGGTTCTCCCCGACCGACATCTGGGGAAAGAGGTGGCGCTCCGCCGGCACGTAGGCCAAGCCGGACCGGGAGATCTTGTGGACGGGCATCGCGGTGATCGACTTTCCTTCGAATGTCACCGTGCCGGTCGAGACCGGTCCCAGGCCGCAGATCGCCCGGAACAGGGTGGTCTTGCCCGCCCCGTTCGAGCCGATGATGATCACCGCCTCGCCGGAAGCGACTGAGAAGTCGATCTCATGCACCACGTCTTCGCCGTGATATCCGGCCGAGAGACCGCTCACTTCAAGCATTGGCCCCGGTCCCGAGATATGCGTCGATCACGTCGGGATGGCGCATCACGTCCCCGGGCTGGCCTTCGGCGAGCATCGTCCCGAAGTTGAGCACGATGACGCGCTCGGCCAGGGTCATGACCGCCTTCATCACATGCTCTACCCAGATCACGGTGACGCCCAGCCGGTCGCGAACCGTCCGGACGATATCGATCGACGCCCGCAGCTCGGTGTCATTCAGGCCGGCCATAACTTCGTCGAGAAGCAGCAGTCGCGGGTGACCGGCGAGCGCCCGGGCTAGATCGAGGAAGCGTTGCTGGTGAAGGTTGAGCGTCCGCACCGCGTTGTGCTCCCTGGCGCCCAGCCCGACGAAGTCCAGCGCTTCCCGTGCCCTCTCGAGCGCTTGTTCCTCGGCGAAAAGGCCACTCGGGCTGCCGAACATCGCCCCGAGGGCGGCGTTCTCGAGCACCGTCATCGACGCGAACGCCTGCGGAGTCTGCGTCACCATTGCGATCCCCCGCCGACGGATGCGATGAGGCGCCACCCCGTCGACACGACCATCAGCGAACCGGATACCGCCCGAGGTCGGCGCCTCCAGACCGCTGACGGCTTTCAAGAGTGTGCTCTTACCGGCGCCGTTGGGGCCGACGCCGGCGAGAATCTCGCCGTCGTCGACCTCGAACGTCACCCCGTCCAGGGCGGGTAGCCCGCCGAAGTGCTTCTCCAGGTTGTCGATCTCTAAGAGCGCCACCCTGGTGGGGCTAGGAACCCGGCACGTACGGTTCGAGCGGCTCGGAGACGAACAAGCGCTCGGGATACCAGTCGCCGGCGCTATTCGTTCCTTCCGGTGCGGGACCTTCACCGACGATGTCGAATGCGATCGTCGCGTTGGACAGCTCGCCCCACTCGGTCCACGCCATCTCGAACATGTATCCCGGAAGGTCGAAGGACTGCCCGTGGAGGTACTCGGCGATTGCCACCGGGTCGTCTCCCGCCTCGCCGACGGCCTGGGCCACCATGGTCACGATGCCGTAGCCCGCGACGGCGTCATCGTCCATGAACGGGTTTTCTGACATCTCGACGTAGCGCCGGGCCAGCTCCTGGTAGTCCTCCGACGTGTGATCGGCGCACTTGAAGTCGGCGTAGCGGGCGACGGCGGCTTCCGCCACGCCGCCGCCCATGATGAGCGAGAAGGGGGTGTAGGCGCCGGTGACCGGGACGTCGAAGCCTAGGTCGGCGGACTGGATCGTGATGGCGCCGGAGCCGGGCGGATGCCCCGTGGCGACGATCATCTCAGGGGCGATGCCCTCCAGGCTGCGCAGGTACGTCGTGAAGTCCTGCTCTGGAACCGGAGCCACCTCGATTTGCAGCTCGATCTCGCTGGCCTCGGCGAAGGTGTCCTCCAACGAGGCACTCATGGCCTGGCCCCAGGCGTAGTCGGCGATGATGGCGCCGATCGAGGTCATTCCTTGGTCCTGGGCGTACTGCAGGATGGGATCGCCCACCATCGGGGCGGAGGGGAGGCAGGTACGGAATGTGTAGCGGCTGTCCTGCGTGAGGATCTGCTCCGAACCGGCCTTGATGAGGAAGAGCGGCATCTCGAGTTCCTCGGCGGCCCGGCTGGTGGCAAGGGCCACGTCGCTCGAAATGATTCCGCCGACCGCCACCACGCCGTCTTGTTCGACCATCCGCTCCAACGCCTCGACCCCGGCTTCGGGATTGGACTGGTCGTCGGCGAGGACGAGCTCCAGCATCCGGCCGTCAACACCTCCCTGAGCGTTGATCTCGTCCACCGCCAGTTGCATCCCGTCACGGACATGGACGCCCCATGGGGTGAAGGTTTCGGTGAGCGAGGTGAGGGCCCCGATACGGATCGGCTCACCGTCGGACGGCGCCGGCGTCGTGTCGGTCCCGGCGGTGGTGTCGGGCGTGGTTGCCGCCGTGTCGTCGGGTGTCGTGGCGGTGGTCTCAGCCGTTGTGTCGTCGGCGCCGCCCGTCGTGGTGTCCGGCGCGGCGTCGTCACCGCAGGCGGCCACCACCAGGGCGACCGTGAGCAGGATCCCGAGCAGCCCGGTTCTCGAACGTTGCCTCATTTGTCTCCTCCGGTTGGGTTGTCCCCATCTGACCGTTCGATGACTTCCATAGCACGGCCTGCGGGCGAGCTTACCAACGGACTGACCGGTCAGTCATGAGAATCGAAATTTCCTGGCAGACGGCGGATGAAGCCGACCGTTGCCTCCGTGACTCGCTCGCGCTGGTCGAGATGGGGGGAGTGGCCGCAGTCCTCCAGCCAGACCACCTCGACTCGGCCCTTGACGCCGGCGGTGATCGCATCGATCTGGGCGGCGGAGCCGTACTCGTCGTCCGCTCCTTGGATCAACAGCAGCGGCGCCTCGATCCCGACGAGCACGTCTTCGATATTCCAATCGCGGAATTCGGGGCTCATCCAGATGTCGTGCCACCCGTAAAACGTGCGCCGCGGATCGTGGTGATACTTGGCCATCCGCTCCTCTAGGTCGGATGTGGTGAAAGCTTCGCCGGCGGCGGCGAGTCCCTCCAGCGACTGCGGCTCTACGAACACGTGGGGCGCCAGGGCAACCAGACCGCTCACCGGCCGATCGGCGACGCCGGCGTAGATCAAGGCGATCGAGGCTCCATCGGAGTGCCCCACGAGAACCGGTTCTTCGATGGAGAGTCGGTCGAGCAGTGCGGGTAGGACGGACAGTGCCTCGTCGTGCATGAAACCGGGCGGACGCGAGGAGTCGAGCGGCTCGGACCAGCCATGCCCGCGGCGGGAGTAAACCAGCGCCGGGCGTCCGGTTGACCCGGCCACCATCTCGGGGAACTCGCGCCACAGCTCGACGCTTCCCAGGCCCTCGTGCAGGAAGACCAGCCACCCGCGTCGGGCGTCGCCCTCGATCAGCTCGTAGTGGAGTTCGACGCCCGACAGGTCTAGGCAGGGCATGGGGCTCGGCGCAGCACGGGAGCCGGATGGTAACGTCGGCCTGGCTGACCGCGCGGTCAGGCGGTCGAGCCTGAGAGTCGAGGAGAGAGGCGATGGAGGACCGATACAACGCCAGCACCCTTCTGGATCGGAACCTGGACGCAGGACGCGGCGAGAGCACTGCGGCGATCACGGACGAAGGAGATCCTCTGAGCTTCGGCGAAATGTGCCGTTCGGCTTGCCGGGTGGCCAGTCGCTTGTCCGACCTCGGAGTCCGGCGCGAGAACCGGATCCTGATGGTTCTCGACGACACGCCGGCCTTTCCGGCCACCTTCCTCGGGGCCATGCGAATGGGTGCCGTGCCGATCCCGACCAACTTCTTGGCGCGGGCCGACGACTTCAGCTACTTCCTGGACGATTCTTACGCGACGGTGGCCGTCGTCGATGCGGCGTTCATGGACAAGCTCGCTCCTGTTCTGGCCGGGCATCCGCAAGTGGCTGTGGTTGTCGCCAACGGTGCGGCAGCCGATGGCCACTCGATCGATGAGTGGCTGGAGGATGGCGAAGACGAGGTCGATCCGGTGGCGACCCACCCCGAAGACATGGCGTTCTGGCTCTACAGCTCCGGCTCCACTGGACGTCCCAAGGGTGTGGTGCACAGCCACACCGACTTGCGGTTCACCTGCGAGACGTATGCCGCCGAGATACTCGAGACCGGCCCCGACGACATCCACTTCTCGACCACGAAGATGTTCCACGCCTACGGCTTGGGGAACAGTCTCAGTTTTCCCCTGTGGTCGGGAGCGACGGCCGTGTACATGACAGGGCGGCCGACCCCCGAGCGGGCCCTGGCGAAGGTGGCGGAGCAGGAACCGACGCTGCTCTTCTCCGTTCCGACGCTGTACAACATGATGATGAACCATGCGGCGTTCGCCGCCACCGACTTCTCCTCGGTCCGCCTAGGCGTATCGGCGGCGGAGCCTCTCCCGCCGGAAGTGTGGCGCCGGTTTCACGACGCAACGGGCGTGGAGATCCTCGACGGGATTGGATCGACCGAGATGCTCCACATCTACTGCTCCAACCGGGCGAGTCATGTCCGGCCGGGGACATCCGGTGGACCGGTTCCCGGATATGACCTCGAAATACGCGACGAGGACGGCCACCGGTTGGGTCTTGGGCAGTCGGGGGAGCTGATGGTACGGGGCGGAAGCCAATTCAGCTACTACTGGCATCAGGGCGCCAAGACCAGGTCCAGCCTTCGAGGCGAGTGGTTCGCCTCAGGCGACCGCTATCACCAGGCCGAGGACGGATCCTTCGGGTACGAGGGCCGGGTCGACGACATGATGAAAGTCGGCGGCAACTGGGTCAGTCCCATCGAGATCGAGAACCGTCTCATGGAGCATCCCGGCGTGCGCGAGGCGGCGGTGGTTGGCGTGGAGGTCGACGGGCTGATGCGAATCAAGGCGTTCGTGATCGCCCAGACGGAACCGGACGACGAACTTCCCGACGTCCTGCGCGCCTGGTGCAAGGACGCACTGCAGCGCTATCAGTACCCGCAGTACGTCGAATTCGTCGACGACTTCCCTCGGACGGCCACGGGGAAGATCCAGCGTTTCAAGCTGCGCGGCGTCGGCGACCGCGAGGAAGCCCTACTGGGGTAGCTCCCCTGTGACCGCCACCGCCGGAGTGGGCTCTTCCCAGCCACTGCGGGTCCGGTCATCCTGGCGCCGCCGGTCCTGTTGATCCATGACGAGCTTCATCACGGCTGCTCCCAAAACGAGCCCGATGAGCGTCGCCAGAATGGTGCGACGCCGCGACTTGGAGGTGGTCACCAGGTTGAGACGCTTGAGCGTCGCCTCGGGGACCTGCTCGAGCTGGGCACTGAGGCGCTCGCCCATCTTCTCGCCGAGCTGACGGGACTCGGTGCCCAGATACTCGATCACTTCGTCGGCCGTGTCACGCACGCGCTCGCCTACCGGCCCGACCTGTGACAAGAGGTTCGACGCCGTTCCTTCGATGTTTTTCAAGATGCTCACTACTCCTCCGATGCTCGTTCCACCATGTTGCCCACGTGCCCGTTGCAATCACAACCGTCAGAATGCCGAGTACCCGCCGTCGATGGTCAGCTCGGCGCCGGTCATGTAGGAGGAAGCCTCCGATGCGAGGAAGACGGCCACGCCCTCGAAGTCTTCGGAACCTCCCCAGCGCCGCATCGGTACCCGGTAGCGCAGAGCGTCCTCGAAACGGCTGTTGCCCTGTAGATCGTCGGTCATCTCGGTGGCGACCCAGCCCGGAGCGATGACGTTGACCCGGATCCGATGACGGGCGAGACGCACCGCCAGGGCCCGGGCGAGTGAGGTGGCGGCCCCTTTGGAGGCGGAATAGTGGGGAGCAGTGGGCAGGCCTCGATGAGCCGCGATCGACGACGTCACGGCGATCGAACCCGGGGCATCCCGCGCGATCAGGTGGCGGGCGACCTCCCGGGCAACCAGAAAGACTCCTCCCACATTCACCTCGAAAAGGTTCTCGATGTCCGCCAGCTCCATCTCGGGGAACGAGACACCCCAGGTGGTGCCGGCGTTGGCGAAGAGCGAGTCCACCCGCCCGAACCGATCGATCGTGGCTTCGAGCGAGTCGACCACTGACTGCTCATCGGTCACGTCGCATGCGAACGCCTCGGCCTCGCCGCCGCCGAGCGGACGGAGTTCCTCCACTGCCTTCTCGGCCACGTCGAGATCTCGAGCCCAAACCGCGACGGAAGCGTTGGCCCGCGCCAGGCCACGTCCCAGTCCAAGACCGATGCCCCGGTTGCCGCCGGTCACGACGCTGACATGTCCGGTCAGATCGAACGGATGCACGACTCCCACAGTAGGAGGCGTGCCGCCCCGACGACCCTTGAATCTCGTTTCGTGGGCCCCGCGGTCCTGTCTCGTTACGAGGTGGCGGCCGCCAGGGCGAGCGAGGCGCCGGTCCACAGCTCCAGCCGGGCGGTCTGGGCGAGGACGGGGATCAGGGCGACACCCTCGAGACCGCTCGACATGGATCGGTTGGGGCCGATGGCGAAAGGTGCCAGTAACGCCGCCAGTCCGGACAAGAGGGGGGTGATCCCTGCCACCGCCGCCACGGCAATGACGGCGAAGGCGCCGTAGGTGAGTGCGGCGTAGAGCCGGGCGGTGCCCTGCCGGCCGAGGATCACGGCCAGCGTTCGCTTCCCCACCCGGGCGTCGGTGTCGATGTCGCGGCGGTTGTTGGCGACCAGGATCGCCGCCGCCAGCATTCCCATCGGGATTGCGAGCGTCCACGCCGATATCGGGGCACGCATGTCGTGGACGTAGCGGCTGCCGACGGTCGCCGCCAACCCGAAGAACAGGAACACGAACACTTCGCCTAACCCTCGGTACCCATAGGGAATGGGACCTCCCACGTAGGTGAGCATCGCCACGAGGGAAGCAACGCCGATCACAGCCACCACCCAGCCGGCGATGGAGATGAGCCAAACTCCGCAGGCGATGGCGATGACGACCGCAAGCGCAGTGGCGGTCCACATCGACCGCGCTGAGATCACCCCGGTCGCCACCATCCGGACTGGTCCCACGCGATCGGCCGGATCGGCTCCCCGCCGGGCATCGGAGGCGTCGTTGGCGAAGTTGGCGGCGACCTGGATAGCCAGGGCGCCGAGCAGGGCAGCCACGAAGGCGTCGAGGCGGAAGGCATCGTCGCCGGCAGCCAGACCGGCCCCCACCAGGACCGGTGAGGCCGCCGCCGGCAACGTCCGGGGCCGGGCTGCCGCGATCCACATCGTCAGTACATCCAGGGGAATCGCTCGAACTCGGGTCGGCGCTTCTCCAGGAAGGCGTCGCGACCTTCCTCGGCCTCGTCGGTCATGTAACCGAGCCGGGTGGCCTCACCGGCGAAGATCTGCTGGCCCACCAGGCCGTCGTCCACCAGGTTGAAGGCGAACTTGAGCATGCGCTGGGCGGTGGGTGACTTGGCAGTGATCTCCGCCGCCCACTCGAGCGCCGTGCGCTCCAGGTCGGCGTGCGGTATCACGGCGTTGACCATGCCCATCGAGTGAGCTTCGGCGGCCGAGTACGAACGGCCCAGGAAGAAGATCTCCCGTGCTCGCTTCTGACCCACCATGCGCGCCAGGTAGGCGGACCCGTATCCGGCGTCGAAGGAGGCGACGTCGGCGTCGGTTTGCTTGAAGATCGCATGCTCGTCCGAGGCCAACGTGAGATCACAGACGACATGAAGAGAATGGCCCCCGCCGACCGCCCAACCGGGCACAACCGCGATCACCACCTTGGGCATGAAGCGGATGAGACGCTGAACCTCGAGGATATGAAGCCGACCCAGACGGCCCGGGTCGACCGTTTCGGCCGATTCGCCCTCGGCGTACCTGTATCCCTCCTTGCCTCGGATGCGCTGGTCTCCTCCCGAGCAGAAGGCCCACCCACCATCCGTGGGGGAGGGGCCGTTGCCGGTCAGGAGGACACAGCCGATGTCCGGGCTCTGCCGGGCGTGATCGAGAGCGGAATAGAGCTCGTCGACCGTGTGCGGTCGAAAGGCGTTACGCACCTCGGGGCGGTCCAATGCAACCCGCACCGCTCCCACCTCCCGGGCCCGGTGGTATGTGATATCGGTGAACTCGAATCCACCGACCGGTTCCCAGGATTCAGAGTCGAAGAGCTCGGAGACCATGGCCGGAGGTTAGAGCCACAGATCCCGACTGTAGGGCAGTTGGCTTGGCGCCGAATAGTTACGATCATGTGGACGGCGGCCATCTCGCCGTTCATCAGATGAGAAGGGAAACTCAATGATCTTCGCCTACCTCGATCCCGGCTCTGGCAGCCTCATTCTCCAGGCCGTGCTGGGGGGAGTGGCCGGATTGGGTGTCGCCGCCAAGGCGATGCGCAACCGGTGGAGAGGCCGTTCGGCCGACTCCGAAGAGACCACCGAGGCCGACGAGGAGTCGGTCCCGGCGGACCAGCCCGAAGGCTGACCCCCCTCTTGAACCGGTCCGACCCCGGGTCGTTTCGGGACCCGGCCTCTCGTGTCGTCCTGGGCGACGGCTCCGTCATCAGATTGCTCGACGAGCGAGGCCTGGAAGACTGGCGCGCCCTCGCCGACACCCGGCTGGCGAAGAACGCGGTGGACGATGGCCGGTTGATCGCCAGCACCGAGGTCGATGCGGGCGGAGAGGCCGCCGGCGCACTCGAGCATCCCCGCCTGCCGTTCATCACTTACCCGTTCGAGTGGACGTTCTCCATGCTGCGCGACGCAGCTTTGCTTCAACTCGACCTGATGGAGGAGGCGCTGTCGGAAGGCTTGATCCTCAAAGACGCCACCCCGTACAACATCCAGTTCCCATCCGGGCGCCCTCAGTTCATCGACGTGGGGTCCTTCGAGCGGTACCGGTCTGGAGAGCCGTGGGTGGGTTACCGCCAGTTCTGTAGACAGTTCCTGTATCCGCTCATGCTCCGGGCATGGTGCGGCGTTCCGTTCCAGCCCTGGCTCCGGGGCGACCCGGAAGGCCCGACCAGCGCCCAGATGTGGAAGCTGCTGCCCGCCCGCCGCAAAGCCGGCCCCGCGGCATTGCTCCACGTCGGTCTGCAGGCGCGGGCCGAAGCTCGGATGAAGGGCCAGGCGGTGAGGAGCTCGCTCGCCGAGGCCGGCTTCTCCGCCGATTTGATCGTCGCCAACGTCCGAAAGCTTCGCTCGTTGGTCGCGGCGATGGAATGGGACGAGTCTGAAGGGACGTGGGCGGAGTATCAGGGGTGCGACCACGTCGCCCGCGATCGCGAGGCCAAGACGGACTTCTTGAACCTGGCTCTGAATGCCGTCGAAGCGGAAACCGTTCTAGACCTGGGTGCCAACGACGGTCACTTCAGCCGGACGGCCGTCGAGAAGAAGGCCATGGCGATCGCCGTCGACGGAGACGAGGCAGTGCTCGACCGGCTCTACCGGTCGCTCGTCCGGGGTACCGCCATCACGCCCGTGCTGTCCGACCTGTCCAACCCATCACCGGCTCAGGGCTGGGCGGGAGCGGAGCGCCCGGCCCTGTTCGAACGGGCCCGTCCCGATCTCGTGATCGCCTACGGGCTGATCCACCACCTCATCTACACCGCCTCGATTCCGCCCGCTCGAGTTGTGGAGTGGCTGGCCGGATTCGGCGCACCGGTCGTGGTCGAGTTCGTCGCCCCCGATGATCCGATGGTGGCACGCCTGACGGCCAACAAGCGCCCTGAAGAGCTCCATCCCGAGCGGGATCGCGAGAGCTTCGAGCGGCTGGCTCGCTCGCACTTCACCATCCGCGACGACGCCGACCTGCCCGGCGGGACCCGCCGTTTGTATCACCTGAGTCCATGAGGCAGCGACTCGAGGGGATGGGAAACCTCCCTCCCTTGGCGGTCGTGGCCTCGATCGGCGGTCTGGGAGCGTTCGCCCTCGGGCAGCCGCTCCTCGATCTGCTGGGCCGCAATCCCGAGTTCTTCATCGCCCGCCGCTTTCCCGTCACGGATATCGTCGGGCTGGCGATCGCCCTGATGATCGCGCCGCTCGTGCTGGCTCTCCTGGTTCTTCTGGTCCGGAAACTGAACCGGGTCGCGGGAGGAGCCGCCCATTTCGTCGCCATCGTCCTGCTCACCGCGGTCGCTGTCCAGACCGTGCTGCGCGCCTCCGGCGCCGGCGACTGGCCCGCCGCCTCCTTCTTCGGTGTGGCGCTCGCCGCCGGGGTGGCGCTCGCAGGTCTCTATGCGATGTTCTCGGTGGTCCGGACCGGAGTCACGTATCTGGGGCTGGCTCCGCTGGTCTTCGGAGCCTGGTTTGCGGTCGCCACTCCCGTTTCCGATGTCCTTTTCGCCTCACGGGCGGATCTCCCAGAGGCGGTGTCTGTCGGCCAACCCGCCCCCGTCGTGATGATCGTCTACGACGAGTTTCCCCTCGCCTCGATGATGCATCCCGACGGATCCCTCGACTCCGAGCACTTCCCATCGTTTGCCCGGTTGGCCGCCGACGGGGTGTGGTACCGCAACGCCGTCGGCGTCCGCCAACAGACAGAGGAGGCAGTTCCGGCCATCCTCACCGGGAGGGAGGTGGCGGAGCACAGCATTCCCATCACGTCGAACCATCCGTTCACGATCTTCTCGTTGCTGTCGGCCGAGTACGACATCGAGGCGGTGGAAAACGTCACCCAGCTGTGCCCGGCCTTCATCTGTGGCAACGTGAGCCGTCCCATCGACCCACCGGCCGAGCGTTGGACCTCCGTGACCACCGACCTGCAGGTCGTCTACGGGCACATGATCTTGCCGGATGCTCTCGCCGAGGACCTGCCGCCGATCGACCAGGGCTGGGGCGGCTTCGGCCAGGTCCCGGGAGAGGAATTCGACATCATCGAGCGGTTTCTCGACGAGGTCTCCGATGACCGCCGACGAGAACTGGAAAGGTTCCTCGAGACCTTCGATGACCTGGGGGTAGAGCCGCCCCTACGTTTCGCCCACTTTCTCTACCCCCATCACCCGTGGGACCTCACCGCAGAAGGCCGTCTCCACGGCGCCCCGCGACCGGCCGGTCGTGACGGGGTCGGTTGGGGACCCGATCCTTTCCTCGTTGCCCAGGGCTGGCAGCAGCACCTGATCCAGGCTCACTGGGCCGACACGATGTTGGGCAGGACCCTCGACCGCCTTGAAGAGGTCGGCATCTACGACGAGTCGCTGATCGTGGTGGTGGCCGACCACGGCATCACCATCCGCCCCAACACGCCGCACCAGCGGACTGTCACCGAGGAGACGATCGGATCGGTCGCCTTTGTTCCCCTTTTCGTGAAGTACCCGCTGAGTGCCGACTCGGCTGTCTCCGGGACGGTGGACGACCTGCGAGCGGAGACGATCGACATCCTGCCGACCATCGCTGACGTGCTCGAGGTGAACGTGCCCTGGTCCACCGACGGACTGTCTCTCCTCGCCGAGGACGCCCGAGCCGAGCGACAGACATCTGTGATGGTCGGTACCGAGGGGCCGATCGAGATACCGGCCGGCAATGACGCCGTGGCCGAGGTGGTGGCCGAGCAGGATCGCTGGTTTCCGGGAGGAGATGTGTATCGGCTCACCCCGCCGGGATGGCAGGCCCTCCTCGGGCGGAAGGGCGTCGAGGGGGTGGAACAGGCAGGGGTCGGCGTGACCTTGGCTCAGAGGGAGGCGCTATCCCGCTACCAGCCCGGAGGAGATCCGGTCCCGGCGTACCTGTCCGGCACCGTCGTCATCGACCGGGGAGCATCCGGGAGCGAGATCGTGGCCGTCACGATCGACGGCGAGGTGGCGGCCGTGACGCGCACATTCGAGGCAGACGGAACCACCGCCCGATGGGAGGCGATGATCGATCCGGACCTCCTCGACGCCACCGGCGGACCCGTCGAGGTGTGGGTGGTCACCGGCTCCGCCGACAGCCCGTCCTTCGCCGACTAGAACGTGAGGGGGGCGGGCGAAGGGCGCTGGAACCCAGGGTCCTAGACCCCGCCTGCCGGTGACTGGGGCCCGGGAACGATGCGTGGCCTTCGTCGAATCCGGCGGTGGTACGGCGCGAGAGGCGAGAGCATCCCGGAGGCCGAACCCAGGGTTCTAGACCCCGCCTACCGGTGTCTGGGAGCCGCGGTTGGCCGAGCGCAGGAACCCAGGGTTCTAGACCTCCCCTACGGTGTCTACAGCCCGCGGAACCCGAACCAGCCCTCATGGGGCGCGCCGTCGGCCGACAGCGCGTACCAACCGGTCCCCAAAGCGGTTGCGGTCTCGGCACAATGCGATCGTGCTGGAGACGTGGCTTCGCTCCCGTGATTCCCGACGACCGTTCCTGGTCTCGGAAGAGG
This sequence comes from Acidimicrobiia bacterium, assembly GCA_036259475.1. Taxonomy (GTDB): domain Bacteria; phylum Actinomycetota; class Acidimicrobiia; order Spongiisociales; family ZC4RG35; genus ZC4RG17. Next base: position 85,561 of record DATABS010000094.1, read on the forward strand.
GAACCCTCACCTACGGCGACCTCGTCGCGGCGCCGACGCCGCAACAGGGCCAGGTGGTGGTCGAGCCCGACGCCTCCCTCTCGTCGGTCGTCGAATTGATGGCACCCGGCGA
>DATABS010000095.1:0-16843 GCA_036259475.1 Acidimicrobiia bacterium
GCTGCGTCAGGCTTTCGCCCATTGCGCAAGATTCCCTGCTGCTGCCTCCCGTAGGAGTCTGGGCCGTGTCTCAGTCCCAGTGTGGCTGATCGTCCTCTCAGACCAGCTACCCGTCGATGCCTTGGTAGGCCGTTACCCCACCAACAAGCTGATAGGCCGCGAGCCCATCCCGAAGCACAAAAGCATTTCCTCGGTCGTCCATGAAGACATCCGAGGGTATCCGGTATTAATCCAGGTTTCCCTGGGCTATCCCGGTCTTCGGGGCAGGTTGCTCACGTGTTACTCACCCGTTCGCCGCTCCGTCATACCGGTGGGTTACCCCTCCAGTATGCGTCGCTCGACTTGCATGCATTAGGCACGCCGCCAGCGTTCGTCCTGAGCCAGGATCAAACTCTCCAACGTACATCCTGGACGTCCGCCGGCTAGGCCGGGGATGCCCTATGTCATTTTCGAGTTTGCATCTGCTCTGTTATCTCTAATCGAGTCCTGAACCGGTCGATCCATTCGAAGATGGCTCTTCCAGTCCAAGCGATGCAAAATTGCGTTGGTAACCGGTTGAAACCGGTTCCTCCGCTGCATTGCTGACTTTTGGTCACGCTGTTCAGTTGTCAAGGAGCCCTGCTCCCACCACACAGGCGCTCGGCGCTGGGGTGGAGCGAGCACGCTAGCTCGCCTTTCCGACAGATGCCAAACCTGGGGCGTCGATGAAACGGCGGAGGTTTCTCCGTCCGCTTCCGTAGCCCCCTAGGTATGTGGGTCCATCCAGGCCTGCCCGCTTGCGGTGCAATCCCAGATGGAAACCAGATCATACACTTTCCGTGGAGCGAGAGTCAAAACCCCTCCCGCCAGGTCGCGGCCACGAACCTCCACGGTCTTTCGACCGCCTTGGTGATCCCGATACGGGGCGTGGCAATGACCGTTGGCGACTCCCCGGTGGGTGTCATCCGGACCATTCCGTCTTGCATGAGGTTCAACTGGTTGTGGCTACCCGTTATTCCCAGCGCCTGGGTCAATTTCCCCGGGCCATCGGTGAGGTTGGATCGGCGGCCCCGCCGCCGGGCCATCGTCTCCTCCCCTTCTACCGGGATTCCCGCTCGCAGCAGGACGGCGGCGCCGTGACCTGCCGGCCCGGTCACGAGATTGACGCACCAATGGATGCCATAGGACCGGTACACGTAAAGATGTCCCGGCGGTCCGAACATGGCCTCCGTGCGCGGTGTGATCCCCCGGAAGGAGTGCGACGCAGCGTCGGTCTCGTCGTACGCCTCTACCTCGGTGAGCACAACCGCGGTAGTGGCAGCGTCGAAGCGTGTCTCGAACCGCCATCCCACCAGCAGTGGGGCGACTTCCCACGAGGGAGCTAGGAGGAAGTCCTGCAGTGAACCGTTCTTTTTCAAAGCAGGCTGAGCAGTAGGGCCTTGAAGGAGTGGAGGCGGTTCTCTGCCTGGTCGAACACCACCGACCGGGGATGATCGATCACCTCGCCGGCCACCTCCTCACCCCGGTGGGCCGGCAGGCAGTGCATGAATATGGCGTCGGAGTTGGCTCGCTCGAACAGGTCGATCGTTACCTGGAACGGGGCGAAGTGTCGGCGACGAAGCTCCGACTCCGCTTCCTGGCCCATGGAGGTCCAGACGTCGGTGTAGAGAACGTCGGTTCCCTCCACCGCCTGATGTGGGTCCTGATAAAGGTCCACCTTCCCGTGGCGACGGGCCGCCTCCACCGCCGCGGGATCCGGTTCGTATCCGGCCGGTGCCGCCACTCGGACTTCGGCCCCTCTCAGAGCGGCCGCGAGCATCAGCGAGTTGCACACGTTGTTCCCGTCACCCACGTAGGTCACTACCGAGCCTTCGACCTGTCTGTACTCGGCCATGGTCTGCAGGTCTGCCAATGCCTGGCACGGGTGCTCGGCGTCGGAAAGGAGATTGACCACCGGCATCTCGACGTGACGGGCGATCTCGACCAGGTCATCGTGTCGATGAACCCGTAGGGCGAGCAGGTCGAGGTATCGATCGAGGACCCGGCCCACGTCTGCGGGGGTCTCCCGGCTACCCAGCCCCGCATTGTCGTCGCGAATGGCGAGCGGATGCGCTCCGAGCTCGATTGCCGCCACGTCGCACGAGACCCAAGTCCGCAGGCTTTGTTTGGCGAAGAAGAGGCCGATCGACCGGTCCGCCAGTGCGGTCCGGTAACTACCCGGATCGCGCTTCACGTCGTCGGCCAGTTCGAGGACCGATGCCAGGCCTTCGCGTCCGAAGTCGGCGGCAGAGAGAAAGTTCAACTGCTGCCTCTCAGTGAGGCTCCCCTTGCCGCGGCGGCTTCGATCATCGCCCTCCGGCCTTCGGCGATGTCCTCGGCGGTCAACGTCCGGTCGGTAGCCCGGAGACGCACCCGCAGCGCCAGTGCTTTGTGGCCTTGGTCGAGGTTTCCGCCGATGTACTCATCGAAAACACGGACCGACTCGGTCAACTCACGGCCGGCGGCGACGATCGTGGCGACGAGGTCCGACGCCGCCAGGTCCGAGTCCACCTCAAACGACAGATCGAAGTCGGCGGGCGGGTACGGGCTCACGGGCCGGTATTCAGGGGTCCGGCGCGAACCCAGCAGCAGGTCGAGGTCGAGCTCCGCCACCCCCACTCGACCGTCTAGCTCGAACGCCTGGGCGGTGAGGGGATGCAGCTCTCCGGCGAACCCGACCACCTCCGACCCGCTCATCACGCGGGCGGTTCGGGTGGGGTGATAGCCAGGAGCCGTCGCCTGTTCGAGTGTGAGCCCGAGACCCAGCCCGTCGGCGAGATGGCGAATGAGCCCCGTGATGGCAGTGATGTCCGCAGTATGGCCCTGGCCGCTCAAATCGGCTGGTGCCACGACACCGATGGCGGCGATTCCGAGACGGTTCGGCTGTGTCGGCACACGCCAGTCACGGGACCAGGGGCTGTTGTGGAACACGCGGCCGAGTTCGAAGAGCGCCACGTCGGCCCTCCCCCGGTTGCGGTTGTGACGCAACGCCCGCAACAACGCCGGCAAGAGCGAAGGACGCAGGATGGACTCCTCGTCACTCAGCGGATTCTTCACGCGCACGACTTCGTGCAGCTCGTGGCCGGGTGGCGGAGTGAAAGCGCCGATCTCCGCCGGCGTGACGAAGGGAAGGCTGACGGCCTGGGAGTATCCCACGCCGACCAGTAGGTCCCGCAGACGTCGTGACAGCGTCTGTTCGGAGGTGAGACCACCCCCCCGCCCGAGGCGCAGACGTTCGCCGAAGGTGTCGTAGTCGGCCAGACGAGCCACCTCTTCCACCAGGTCGGCCGTTCGCCCGACGTCAGGTCGGTAGCTCGGCACTTCGACGACGAGTGGGTCGCTACCGGAGACTTCGAATCCAAGCCTTTCGAGCAGGTCGGTGATGCGACCCGGATCGAAACCTTCGCCGAGCAAGCGGGTGACGTCCCCCACAGCCAACTCTACGGTGGTGGGCTCGAACGGCATGGCTACCTCGTCGATCCATTCCTGCCGTAGGTGTCCTCCGGCGAGAGCCTGCACGAGTTCCGCCGCGCGCAAGGAAGCCAGTGGAGGCAGGAGCGGGTCCACGCCGCGCTCGAACCGGGCCGAAGCCTCCGACCGGAGACCGTGCCGACGGGACATGCTCAGGATCGTGGGTGCGTCCCAGCTGGCTGCTTCGATGATGATCGAGGTCGTGGTATCGGACACCTCGGAGCGTTGACCGCCCATGGTTCCCGAGAGAGATGTAGGCCCCTCACTGTCGTAAATGACCAGGTCTTCCGGTGTCAGCCGGCGCTCCGCACCGTCGAGTGTCACGAGCGTCTCACCGGGTTTGGCCCTTCGCACAGTCAGCTGCTGGTCGACCACCTTGTCGGCGTCGAAGACGTGCAGTGGCTGGCCGAGTTCGAGCATCACATAGTTGGTGATGTCGACCAGATTCGAGATGGGCCGGATGCCGGAATTTCGGAGACGGGTGCGCATCCACAACGGTGAGGGCACCACGGTGACGTCGTCGACGCGGCGGGCGACGAAGCGGGGGTTACCGACTGGATCCTCGATCGTGACGGTCAACCCCGGTTCCCCTGGCACCGTGGCCGGTTGCGGGGTGGGCGGCTCGTACGGAACCTGGTACCACGCTGCCATGTCGCGGGCGATGCCCAGGATCGACATCGCGTCGGGACGGTTGGTGGTGATGCTGAGGTCGAAGATCACGTCGGGGAGGGAGAGGAAATTCTCGAGGGGTTCTCCGATCGGGGCGTCTCCTTCCAGCACGAGGATCCCCTCGGCATCCTCGCCCAGTCCGAGCTCGCGCTCGGAGCAAATCATCCCGTGCGACTCGACGCCCCGGATCGACCGTACCCCGATCTCGAAGCCGCCGGGAAGGACCGCGCCGGGTTCGGCGAACGCGACCCTTGCGCCGGCGTCGAAATTCCAGGCCCCGCATACCACCTCGATCGCCTCGCCGCCGGCCTTCACGGTGCAAAGCCTTACCCGGTCGGCGTCTGGATGGGCGGCGACGAATTCGACCTCGGCGACGACGACCTTGGACCAGTTCGCCTCGATACGCTCGACGCCGTCGACCTCGTGACCCAGCATGGCGAGAGTGCGGCGGAGCTCTTCGGTCTCCCGCGTGGGCAAGTCGACGAACTCCAGCAGCCAGTTGAGCGAAACCTTCATCTCGTCCCCCGCGACGTAGACGCCTTCGGCGACATCATGTTCATGTGAACTGCTCCAGGAAGCGGAGGTCGTTCTCGATGAAGTTGCGGATGTCGGTGATTCCGTGACGCACCATGGCAGGTCGCTCCACGCCAATGCCGAACGCGAACCCGGTCACCCGGGCCGGGTCGTAGCCCGCCGCTTCGAAAACGGCCGGGTCGACCATCCCGCAGCCGAGCATCTCGAGCCACCCGGCGCCCCTGCATACGCGGCAGTCGGGCTCGCCGCCGTCGCAGTTGAAACAAGAGACGTCCAGCTCGGCGGAAGGCTCGGTGAACGGGAAGAAGTGAGGGCGGAGCCGGATCTCGGTCCGGGGTCCGAAGAACTGCTCGGCGAAGTAGTGCAGCGTCCCCTTCAGATCGGCGAACGTGATGTCACTGTCCACCGCCAAGCCTTCGATCTGATGAAAGACGGGAAGGTGGGTGGCGTCGATGGCGTCGGTGCGATAGGTCTTGCCCGGGACGATGACGTGCACGGGCGGTTGGTGGCTCTCCATCCATCGAATCTGCACCGGCGACGTCTGAGTCCGCAGCAGAATCTCGTCGGCGGGGTCGCCGTACTCGAGATACATCGTGTCGGACTCGAACCGGGCAGGATGCGTCGGTGGAGTGTTGAGAGCGTCGAAGTTGTACCAGGCGAGCTCCGCCTCCGGGCCGTCGGCCACCTGGTAACCGATCGAGGTGAATATGTCGGTGATCTCGTCGATCGTCTGCTGGATGAGGTGCAGCACACCGGTGGGATAGCGAAAAGCAGGCAGTGTGACGTCTACCCGTTCCGCCTGGAGCCGGCGCCCTGCCTCTTCGACTTCCAACTCACGGCGCCGACTGCCGAGGAGAGATGTGACGGTGCTGGTGACATCCTGGAGTTTCGCTCCCACGACCGGACGCAGGTCGGTGTCGACCTGGCCCATCGACCGGCGAGCCGTGCCGATCTCCGAGTCCTTGCCCAGCAGCGACGCTTCGAGCGTATCCAGCTCGGCCAGGGTCGAGACCTCCGCGACCCTAGCGGAGGCATCGGCGGTGACCTCGTCGAGCCGGTCGAGCAGATCCATTGGAGAGGGCAGGTTAGTGGGCGGCCGGTCGGCGCCCGGAACCGGTTTTCAAGATATAGGCGAGGATGGACGCCGCCACCGCGGCGTTGAGGCTCTCGGTATCGGCCGCCATCGGAATGGTGACTTGGGTCCCGGTCGTCGCCGTCACATCGGCATCGAGCCCGTGGGGCTCGCCACCGATCACCAGCGCCCACGGACCGGAGCCGAGCTGGGCGGGATCCTGCCCTCCCGAAACCACTGTTGCGGCCAGCCGGTGGTCAGGCAGTTCTTTCAAACGATCGACCGAACTGAGGCTGGCAAGCCGAAAGTGCCCTCCGGCTCCGGCCCTGAGGGCCTTGGGTGACCAGACATCGGCCGATTCCGGGCCCACCACCACGCCCAGGCCGAAAGCGGCCGCCGACCGGATGATGGTCCCCACGTTGCCCGGGTCGCTGACTCCCCACAGGACCAGCAGGTGGGCGGTCGCGTCGGGCATCGTCCAATCCGGGATTTGCATCACGGCTACGGGACCCCGCGGTGTGTCCGTGGCGGCGAGCTTTCGCATCACCGGATGATCGACCAGGGTGACTGCCGGCCACTCCCCCGCTCGTGGATCGTCCGTCAGCGCAAAGGTGCGCTCGATGGAAATCCCGGCCCGCATCGCCTCGCCAACGAGGTTGGGCCCTTCGAGGATCGTCCGGCCGCGCTGGCGTCGCTCCCGAACGCGATGAAGCCGACCCGTCTCGATCACCGCCGGGTTGCGGGTCGAACGGATCGGCTCCATGTCGGCCGGGTCGTTCGTCAGCTCTGCGAGGCGCCGGCCGCTTCCACCAGCGCCGCGAACGCGGCCGGGTCGTTCACGGCCAGGTCCGCCAGCATCTTGCGATCTACCTCGATCTCCGCCTCCTTGAGGCCGGCGATCAGCTGCGAGTAGGTGGTGCCGTTCTGGCGGGCGGCGGCGTTGATCCGTGTGATCCACAGCTTGCGGAACTCACCCTTCCGGGCCCGGCGGTCCCGGTACGCATCCTGACCGGCATGCATGACCTGCTCGTTGGCAGTCCGGAAGCGGCGGCTTCTAGCGCCCTTGTACCCCTTGGCCTTGTCGAGGACCTTCTTGTGCGCCTTCTTGGCCGCGACGGGATTCTTGCTGCGTGCCATTTCTTACCTCCCGAATACTTCAGCGACCGAGCAGCTTCTTGGCGACGCGAGCGTCGCCCGGCGCCAGCTCCACTTCGCCGGTTCGGCGACGGAACGTCTGCTTTCCTTTGGCGAGGCGCAGATGCCCGCGGCCGGCCTGCCGGCGCATGAACTTGCCCGAACCGGTGACTTTGATGCGCTTCTTGGCGCCGCTGTGCGTTTTCATCTTGGGCATGGAATCTCCTTACTCGCCGTCAGCGGGGGTTGGTGCTTCCTGCCGCTCCGACTCTCGTCCTGCCCCGCTCCTACGGGAGGGGGCGAGCACCATCGTCATGTTGCGCCCTTCCATCGCCGGACTCTGCTCGACGACCGCCTGGTCAGCCACTTCCTCAACGAGGCGCTCGAGCAGCTGTCGCCCGAAATCGGGCCTTTCCTGCTCGCGTCCTCGGAAGCGGATGGTCACCTTGACCTTGTCGCCGTCGGCCAGGAACTCTTCGGCCTTGCGGCGGTTGATCTCGAAGTCGTGATCACCGATCCGCACCTTCATCCGCAATTCCTTGACCGTCGTCCGCGTCTGCTTCTTCCGCGCCTCGCGGTCTCGCACGGACTGCTCGTACTTGTACTTGCCGTAGTCCATGAGTCGGCAGACCGGAGGGCTGGCGTTGGGGGCCACCTCCACGAGGTCCAGGTCGAGTTGTTCGGCCAGCCAAAGGGCCTCGGCCAGCTTCTTGACCCCGATCTGTTCCCCGTCCGGGGCCACTACTCGGACCTCGGGGGCGCGGATGTATCCGTTTACGCGCAACTCAGCGATGTGAGTACCTCCTGATAGATGTCGTCGATGTGTGCTCGGCCGCACCGCAATCGGCACGGTCTTGACAAGAGAAAGAGCAGCAAAGCAAAACCTTGCTGCTCACCGCGGTATTCCCCTCGAGGGAGGAAGGTGGCCGGTGACCACAGCTCGCCTGAGCGGCGGCTGGGTGGGAAGCAGCAGCTTCCGCTTTCGGCTATCTCGCCTGTTGTCCACAAGGGTACCAGAGTGGGCCGCCGTGGTCACGTTGACGTTCGCTCCTTGAGGCCGGCGATTGCGAGAGCCGTCTCGACCGCCGCATTCGCCGCCTCGTCTCCCTTGTTGGAGGGGCCGGACTGGGCACGGTCGAGCGCCAGGCTGATGTCGTGCACGGCCAGGATCCCATTCGCTACGGGTATCCCTTCTTCATGCGCCACCAGTGTGAGCCCCCGAGACGACTCGGTCGACACGATGCTGTAGTGATCGGTATCCCCCTTGACGATCACACCCAGGGCGACGACGGCGTCGCAGCCGCGGCGGGCGAGCGCTCGGGCTCCGACCGGAAGCTCGAGCGACCCGGGCACCCTGAGAACAGTCACTTCGCCGACACTCAGGGAGCTGAGCCGGTTCAGGGCGCCATCGAGGAGGCGGTCGGTGATGGATCGGTTCCAGCCGGCGACGACGACTCCGACGTGGAGATCAGAGGGGCGTCCGTTGGTGTGGTCGATGGTGTGGATCTCGGTCACAGGGAGCCGTCTTCGTCCTGGTGCAGGGTATGGCCCAGGCGGGTGGCCTTGGTGTTGAGATAGACCCAGTTGTGGGGGTTGGCTTCGGTCACGAGCGGAATGCGGTCGACGATTTGCAGCCCGTAACCGGTGATTCCGGCTCGCTTGGTCGGGTTGTTGGTCATCAACCGCATCGTCCTCACACCGAGGTCATAGAGGATCTGGGAGCCGACCCCGTAGTCGCGGGCATCTATCGGGAGCCCCAGGTCGAGGTTGGCGTCGACGGTGTCGCGTCCCTGGTCCTGCAACTCGTAGGCGGCGAGCTTGTTGAGGAGGCCGATTCCCCGCCCCTCATGACCGCGAATGTAGAGGACGACACCTCGCCCCTCCTCCCCGATCTTCTCCAGCGCCTGGTCGAGCTGCTCGCCGCAATCGCAACGTTGCGACCCGAACACGTCGCCCGTCAGGCATTCCGAATGAACACGTACCAGGACATTTTGACCGTCGCCGATGTCGCCCATCGTGAGCGCAACGTGTTTGCGGTCATCGATGAGCGACCGGTAGCCGACCGCCTTGAACTCGCCGTGGCGGGTCGGAATGCGCGCCTCCACCATGCGTTCGATGAGCCTCTCGTCCTGGCGGCGGTATGTGATGAGGTCGGCGATGCTGCCGACGAGAAGACCGTGCTCTTCGGCGAATTCGAGTAGCTCGGGGAGACGGGCCACGGAGCCGTCATCGTTCATTACCTCTGCCAGGACGCCCGCCGGGTACAGCCCGGCCAGCGATGCAAGGTCGACGGCCGCTTCGGTGTGTCCGGCGCGTTTCATGACCCCGCCCGGCTCGTAGCGGAGCGGATAGACGTGGCCGGGGCGGGCGAGATCGGCGGCCTCCGACGATGGGTCGGCGAGGCGAGAGATAGTCAGCGCCCGATCCGCTGCCGAGATCCCAGTCGTGACGCCTTCGGCGGCGTCGACCGACACCGTGAAGGCCGTGCGGTACTCGGCGGTGTTCCTCGTCACCATCATGGGCAGCTTCAGCTCGTCGAGCCTCTCGCCGAGCATCGAGACACAGATGATCCCGGACGTGTGGCGGAGCATGAAGCCGACCTTCTCGGTCGAGGCCTTCTCGGCCGCCATGATGAGGTCGCCTTCGTTCTCCCGGTCGGCGTCGTCGACCATGATCACCAGCTCGCCCCGGGCTATGGCATCGATGAGCGCCTCGACTGGAGCGAACTCGGTCACAGAGAAGCTCCGAGCAGGCGCTCCACGTACTTGGCGAGAACGTCGACCTCGAGATTGACGCGGTCGCCGGTCTGGCGAGTGCCGAGCGTGGTCACCGCCAAAGTGTGTGGAATCAGGGCGACTTCCACGCCTTGGTCGTCGACAGCTGCCACGGTGAGGCTGACACCGTCCACGGTCATCGATCCCTTTTCGACCACGTAGCGGAGCAAAGAGGGCGGAACGTCGATCCAGAGGCGTCGTCCCGCGCCGTCGTTCCCGGCCGCTCGCACCGTTCCGACGCCGTCCACGTGGCCCTGGACGATGTGGCCGTCGAAACGTCCCGCGGCTGACAACGGACGTTCGAGGTTGACCTGCGACCCGACTGTCAGCTCACCGAGATTGGTCCTGTCAAGGGTCTCGCCTACGGCCTGGAACGTCAACCGCTCCTCTGCGGCCTCGACGATGGTCAGACATGTGCCGTTCACTGCCACCGAATCCCCGATCTCTGTCCCCGAAGCGACTGGCCCGGCGTCGATCGTGAACGTTCGCCCTCGATCGGCCTCCTCAAGGGTGACGACGGTGCCGAGGTGCTCGACGATCCCGGTGAACATTCCGCTGACAACGGTAGTAGGTGAAGCCTCATTCCCGTACGGGGCTCCAATCGATACGGACATCGGGCCCCAGCCGCCGCACCGACGTGATCCTCACCGTCCGGCTGCCCGAGAAGGTGTCCCAACTATTGGCGAACATCGGCATGCCGACACCGCCGGCCAGTTTCCCGCCGAGGTAGGCGACTCCCCGATCGACCAGGTCGGCCCGCCAAAGCGAACTGGCGAGGTGGGGGCCTCCTTCGACGAGCACCTCCAGGAGACCGCGATCGGCCAAGGTCTCAGCCGTCTGATTGAGATCAGGAAGTCCGTCTTCCCCCTTCCCCACGACGACCGTTTCCACAGGGAGGTCGGCCAGTTCGGTGGCGACGACCAGTGTGCCGTCTCGGTCCCAAACGTTCGCCCGGGTGGGCAGGGGTCCGCGACCCGCGACAACGACTGCCCGCGGTTGCCGCTCCTCGTAGTGCGGCGACCGGACGGTGAGGCGGGGGTCGTCTGCCCGGAGGGTGCCGGCTCCCACCATCACGGCATCGGCTCTGGCTCGCAGGAGATGGGTGTCCTCTCTCGCCTCCTCCCCGGTGATCCACTGAGATGTCCCGTCCCGGGCGGCGATCTGACCGTCCAGCGTCGTCGCCGTCTTCAGTATGAACAATGCACGGCCGGTCCGACGATGATGGAAGTAGGCCGGGTCGGCATCCTCGACCTCGTCCGCCAACAGTCCCGTCTCGACGGCGATCCCGTGACTGCGGAGGTGGTCGATGCCATCCGCCGCAATTGGGTCGGGATCCCTTGCCCCCACCACCACCCGAGTAACACCTGCGGCGAGGATCGCCTCGGTGCAGGGTGGGGTACGTCCGTAGTGGTTGCAGGGCTCGAGCGTCACGATCAGGGTCGAGCCCGTGGGAAGTGGTCCGCTGACGCCCTGGAGCGCCATCTGCTCGGCATGAGGTTCACCGGGTCCGGTATGGAAACCTTCCGAGACGACGCGTCCAGCCGGGTCCAGGACGACCGCGCCGACCTTCGGGTTGGGATGGGGATGATGGGTGGCAGCCAGGCGGATCGCCCGGCGCATCGCCTCGGTCTCGGCCGGGGCGAAGGTCAAGGCCGGACCATGTCCTGTCAGTTGCTCCGACGGTCGATCTCGTAGGACGAGCCGGCCTTTTTCTTGGCGAACTCCTTCATCTCCACCGCAACCGCCGAGGCCTCCCACTGGGTGGTGATATCCCTCGTTGCGTTGGTCGCCACACCGAGCGAGATCGACGCGATCGGCACGGCGTAGCGCTCCCCGCGCCTGTCGACCACCTCTATGTAGCCGCGGAGGGCGTCGGCGGTGTCGTAGTAGTCGAGGATGCCGTCATCGAAACGCTCGATGACCTCCTTGCAGTAGGCCTCCGCCACGTCGGCGCCCACGATCGCCACGAAATCATCGCCGCCGATGTGGCCGATGAAGGCGTCGGCCTGGCCGATGCCGCGAGCGGCCTCCTGGAGGCTACGCCCGCAGAACCGGATGACCTCGTCGCCGCGCATGAAGCCGTAGTGGTCGTTGAAGGCCTTGAAATTGTCGAGGTCTCCGTGGACCAGAGCGAAGGAACGGCCCGTGGCGATCCGGTCCTCGATCTCTTGGGAGATACGGAAGTTTCCTGGCAGTCCGGTCAAAGGAGACAGGTCGCGGGCTGCCTGAGTGCGACGCAGTACCGCTTTGACCCGGGCGACCAGCTCGGAAACATCGAAGGGCTTGGTGATGTAGTCATCGGCTCCCAGCTCGAGACCCCGTACACGATCCTCGGGAAGGCCTCGGGCGGTGAGAAGGATGATCGACGAGTTGCCGGTGGAGGCATGCGCCCGAATGCGGTGGAGGGCGGTGAGGCCATCCATCCTCGGCATCATGATGTCGAGCAGGATCAAATCGGCAGGCTGCTCCGTCGCCTTCTCCAGCGCCTCTTGCCCGTCGAGGGCGGTTTCGACCTCGTACCCCTCGAGCTCGAGGTTGACGCGTACGACCTGAAGGATGTCGGGATCGTCGTCTGCAACCAGGATTCGCTCGGTCATTTGTCCTCGATGGCTTGTCTCAACCTGTCGGCGGCGCCGGCAGGATCAGGCGATCCGAAGATCGCCGACCCGGCCACGAAAACGTTGGCCCCGGCGGCTCGTGCCCTGGGTGCTGTCTCCGGCGACATGCCCCCGTCGATCTGAATATCGACCGCGAGGCCCTGGGACTCAACCCATTCCCGGGCATCTTCCAGCTTGGGCAGGACTTCGGGCATGAATTCCTGGCCTCCAAAGCCCGGCTCCACCGACATGATCAACAGCAGGTCGCAGAGCTCGACAAAGGGTTTCACCGCGGCGAAGGGTGTTGCGGGGTTGAGGACGAGGCCGAATTCCAGGCCGGCTCGTCGAGTCCGCTCCGCCGCCCGGGTGGGGTCGGGAGCCGCCTCGATATGCATGGTGAGGAGGTTGGCGCCCGCTTCCGCCAGCTCGTCTACATAAGCGTCGGGATTGGTGGTCATCAGGTGGCAGTCGAAATGAAGGTCGGTCTCTCGCCGGAGGGCGGCGATCACAGGGATCCCGAAGCTCAAGTTCGGCACGAAATGGCCGTCCATCACGTCGAGGTGGAGGCTCTCGACATGAGGGGCGACCTTTGCGACTTGCTCGCCGAGGCGGGCGAAGTCGGCCGCCAGAAGGGAGGGGGCGATCTTCACCGGTCTCATGGACATGAGTCTAAAGAACCAGACCGACGCGAACTCCCAATTCAGGCGACGGGCAGTGGCCTTCCCCTGAGCCAGGCCTCGCCCGACATCGGTTTCTTGCCCGGCGGCTGAATGGTGAGGATTTCGAGGGCGCCGTCGATGAAGCCGCGGACGGGCCTGTGATCTATCTCGCCCCAACTGCCGGGAGCCAGTCCAGCCCCATGGGGGCGGACGCCGAGGATCTTGTGCACGACGCCGTCGATTTCGAGCCTGGCTCCCCGGTCCGGAGCGAGGGCGCGCACGAGCGCCGCCGCCCGTTCGGCACTCATGGAGGAGTCCAGCGTGAGGTCGGCGGTCTCGAGGCGGGAGGCATAGCTGGCACCACGGTCGGGCTGGGATTCCGTTTCGAGCTCTCCCGCCACCCATGCGGGGACGACGCCCGCCAGCAGGTCGGCTCCCATCTTGGCCAACCGTGTACGTAGGGATCCTCCGGTCTCCTCCGGGGCGATCGTGGTGGCTCGCTGAGCAACGATCGGCCCGGTGTCCAAGCCTTCGTCCATCACCATCACAGTGACGCCGGTCTCGGTGTCCCCAGCCATCACTGCGCGCTCTACCGGCGCCGCTCCCCGCCACCGCGGCAACAGTGAGAAGTGCACGTTCAGGAAACCGGCGTGAGGGACGGCCAGCACGTCGGGTGGGAGAATCATCCCGAAGGCCACCACGATCCCGACATCGAAGGATCGTCCCTCCATGGCCGTGCCAAGAGCGGCACGGTTCTCCGGTTGGGCGACCTCCAGACCCAGTCTTTCGGCGGCCTTCTTTACCGGCGGAGGCTGCACGCGACGCGACCGTCCTCGGCCCCGGTCGGGGCGGGTGACTACCAGGCGGATGTCTGCCACCGAGTGCAGGGCTTCGAGCGACGGAACCGCCGCCTCCGGAGTACCCATGAACACCGCTGAGCTCATAGGAGCACCGGCCGGCTCTTCCCAGTCTTCCGCTCTCCGACTTCCGAATTCATAGACCGAGAGCTTGCTCGCTCAGCTCCTTCAGGACTTTCTTTCGCTCCCGCCTTCCGAGCTGGTCGATGATGATCACACCATCGAGGTGCTGGTACTCGTGCTGGAGGACCCGTCCCATCAACTCGTCGCCCTCGTAGACGACCTCTTCACCGTTCTCGTCGAGCGCCCGGATCTCGACGTAGGCGGGCCGGGTGATCGACCACCAGTAACCGGGAACCGAGAGGCAACCCTCCTCGAACTCCCACTCCCCCTCCGTTTCGAGTATTTCGGGGTTGATCATCGTGCGAGCACCGAGGCCGTCGCCCGTGTCGAACACTGCCACTCGCAGGCCGACGCCGATCTGCGGGGCCGCCAGTCCAACGCCGGGCGCCTCGTACATGGTCTCGGACATGTCCTCGATCAGCTTGCGGATCTTGTCGTCGACGTCCTCGACCGCCTTGGCAGGGGTGCGCAGCACCGGATCGCCGAACGTCCTGATGGGGAAGATGGCCATGGCGGACAAAGGGTACCCGGTGAGGCATGTCGGCCGTTCAGGTACCTCAGGGACACGCGTCGGCTCATCTCGACACAAGATTTCGAAGGTGAGTACGTTGGAGCGGAGCGGGGAGACCAAGACCCGCCTTGTCGACCAAGAGGAGGGATGATGAGACGGCGACTGACAGCATTGTTGGTCGTGGCCGTAGCTGCCAGCCTGGTAGCAGTAGCCGCACCCGGTGTGGCATCCGATCGATTCGAAGATGTGCCGAACGACAACATCTTCCATGACGACATCGGATGGATGGCCGAAAACGACATCACGCGGGGCTGTAACCCGCCAGACAACGACCTGTACTGCCCGAGCGAGAACGTCACGCGTGGGCAGATGGCGGCGTTCTTCGTGCGGGCGATGAACCTCACCTCGACGGAGGGAGGGACCGACTTCACCGACACCGACGGCAACATCTTCGAGGAAGACATCTTGCGGTTGTCCGCCTCCGGCATCACCCGTGGGTGCAATCCGCCCGACAACGACGAGTACTGCCCGAATGACTTCGTGACCAGAGGTCAAATGGCGGCGTTCTTCGTCCGAGGATTGGGCCTCAGCTCGACCGAGGGAGGCACTGACTTCACCGACACGGATGGGCACATCTTCGAGGAAGACATTCTCCGTCTGTCGGCGAGCGACATCACGCGGGGGTGCAATCCACCGGCCAATGACGAGTACTGCCCTGACGACTTCATCACCCGCCAGCAGATGGCGGCGTTCTTCCATCGTGCGAGTCAGGTGAGCGTCCAGCTCCAGATCCTGGCGCTCAACGACTTCCACGGGAACATCGCCACCACGGGCGATTGGGGCCCGGACGAGGCACCCGTGGGACGAGCCGACTATCTGGCTGCGCACATTCGTGGCGCCGAAGCCGAGGTCGAAAACTCGATCTTCGTGTCTGCCGGCGACCTGATCGGCGCATCGCCTCTCATCTCGGCCTTGTTCCACGATGAGCCGACTATCGAGGCGATGAACCTGATAGGGCTCGACCTGAATGCGGTCGGCAACCATGAATTCGATGAAAGTCCTGAAGAATTGGTGCGCATGCAGGAAGGTGGGACCCATCCGACCGATGGGGACTTCGGTGGTGACGTTTTCCAGGGAGCCGAATTCCAGTTCCTTGCCGCCAACGTCGAGGTCGAGGCCACCGGCGAGACCATCTTCCCGCCGTACTCCGTCGAGACATATGACGGAGTCGATGTGGCTTTCATCGGGATGACCCTCGAGGGCACGCCCACCATCGTCACTCAGGAAGGCGTCGAAGGACTTCTCTTCCATGATGAGGTCGAGACGGTCAACGCCTTGATTCCCGAGCTACAAGGACAAGGCATCGAAGCGATCGTCGTGCTCTTGCACGAGGGCGGCTTCTCGGAGGGAGGCGAAGAGGGCGACGAGTGCGAAGGCGGTCTCACGGGGCCCCTGGCCGACATCGTTCCCGCCTTCGACGACGCTGTCGACCTCGTCGTGGCCGGCCATGTCAATGATGAGTTCGTGTGCGAGGTGGACGGCAAGTGGGTCACCATGGCCGACAACGCCGGACGCCTGTACACCGACATCGACACGTCACTCAGCCGGTTGACCGGCGAGATGATGATCGAGGCCATCGACAATGTCCCGACGTATCACTCGGAGGTGACGGCGGCCGCCGATCTGACCGCCCTCATCGACGAATACGACGCCCTGTCCGGACCGCTCGCCAACCAGGTGATCGGACAGATAACGGACGACATTCCCGAGGACTACGACGATTCTGGTGAGACAGCGGTCGGTAACTTGATCGCCGATGCCCAGTTGGCGGCGACCGACGAGGCGGGAGAAGGCGACGCCGTGGTGGCGTTCATGAACAATGGCGGTGTGCGCACCGACGAAGGGTTCTTGTTCGCCGAGAGCTCGGGTGAAGGAGACGGCAACGTGACGTATGCCGAAGCCTTCGCGGTTCAGCCGTTCGGCAACAGCCTGGTGACGATGACCCTGACGGGTCAGCAGATCCACGACTTGCTCGAGCAGCAGTTCCAGGGGCCGGCAGAGGACGAATGGGAGATACTCCACGTCTCCGAAGGCTTCTCCTATACCTGGGACTACACCGCCGAGGTGGGTGACAAGGTCGACCCGGCTGACATCATGCTCGGTGGCGCTCCGATCGATCTGGGAGCTGAGTACCGGGTGACGGTGAACAGCTTCCTGGCGGGAGGTGGCGACGGGTTCTCCGTCCTCCTCGAGGGCACGAACCAGTTGGGCGGTGACGTCGATCTCGACGCCATGGTCGACTACTTCGAAGCGAACTCGCCGATCGCTCCCCCCACCCTGGATCGAATCGACGTAGAGAACCATCCTGGGTGACCATCGGAAGTAAGACACGCAAGGAAGGGGCGGCCCTCCGGCCGCCCCACC
>DATABS010000096.1:0-23226 GCA_036259475.1 Acidimicrobiia bacterium
ACCTCGACCACTCTCTCGACGGGTGATCTGTCGAGTCCCGAGGTGAGAGAGGTCGAGGTGGAAGGGGCCACCGTGGTTGTGGGATCTGGCTCGGTCATCGAAGTGGATGCCTTAGAAGTACTTGTCCCTTCGCCGTCCTCGACCGCCGGCGTGCAAGCTGCGGCCAGAGCGAGAAGGACGATCAGACCGCGCCGGGCGACGGTCTTCCCTCCAGTTCGGCGGCGACCTCGTCGGCCAAGTGATACGTCTCTTCGTCGCCAGGGAACGCACCGGACCGGACATCTTCGACGTAGGCGGTCAGGGCGGCGACCCCGCGCTCTCTGAACTCCTCATAGCGGCGCACGAACTTGGGGTAGTGGCCGAAACCGAGACCCAGCAGGTCGGTGTAGACCAGGACCTGGCCATCACAGTGAGGACCGGCCCCGATTCCGATCGTGGGCACGGAGACCTGCTCCGTGACCATCCGGGCGACCACGTCCGGAACCCCTTCCAGGACGACCGAAAAGACCCCGGCCGCTTCGAGCTCCTTGGCTTCCTGGATGAGCGTCCTGGCGGCTTCCAACTCCCGCCCTTGCACCCGGTATCCACCCATGGCGTGGACCGACTGGGGCGTGAGCCCGAGGTGGCCCATCACCGGAATTTCCGCCCCGACGAGCGCCTCGATCATCCGCACCCGTTTATTCCCGCCCTCCAGTTTCACCGCCTCGGCGCCACCTTCCCGTACGAGGCGCCCGGCGTTGCGCAGCGTGTCCTCGCGGGAAATGTGGAAGGTGAGCCACGGCATGTCCACCACGACGAGCGGATCGGGCTGCGCCCTTCTGACCGCCTGGGCGTGGAGCACCATGATGTCGATGTCGACCCCGAGGGTGTCTTCCATGCCGTGGAATACGTTGGCGACCGAGTCTCCAACCAGGATCATGTCGAGACCGGCCTCGGAGGCCATACGGGCCGAGGGATAGTCATAAGCGGTGACCATTGTGAGCTTTGGCCCACCTTTGCGGGCCCGCACGTCAGGGACGGTGACCTTGTCACCCATCGTGACTCCTCTCTCCCCACCGCGACGGGTTGGGGGATGTCGTCTTGTGTGGCTGACCGTCGCTGATGGACCTCGGCCGCCGCCCGAGGCGGTCGCCCGTGCCCGCTGGTTGACGGGATCTGGCGACCAGCTTAGCCGCCCGGCAAACTCAGATTCTGTGAGGATGCCTGCACCGCCTGGGTGCAACCACTCACGGGCGGGGGACACCTACTACCGCTCTCGCCCAGGCGATGTCGGCTCCCTGTTCGTCCGCCTCGCCCGGCGTCTCGACGATTATCGGGCAGTCCACCGCCGCCACCACCGCCGTGAGAAGGCCCTCGTCGATCTCTCCCCGACCGATGTTGGCGTGGCGGTCACGGCGGGAATCGAACGGATCGCGTGAGTCGTTGAGGTGGACCAGATCGATGCGGCCCGTTGCCTCTCGCACCCGCCCCACCAGCTCCTCGATCGGCTCGCCGCCCGCCCAGGCATGACAGGTGTCGAGCACGAATCCGACACCGAACTCGCCGATCTCGTCCCACAGTCCGGTCAGCTGGTCGACGCGCCGCGCCACCGCCTTGTCACCCGCGGCGGTGTTCTCGATGAGGATCGGCACGTCGGTATCCACGCTCTCGAGAGCTTTGCGCCAGCGGAGATAGCCTTCGGTCACGTCGCCCTCGCCAGTGACGTGGCCGCCGTGCACCACCACCCCGACGGCACCGATCTCGGCGGCGGCGTCGCACGTGTCCTGAAGGATCTTGCGGCTGGGGATTCGCACCCGATTGTTGTCGGTGCAGACGTTGATGAGGTAGGGGGAATGGACATAGATCGGGATCTTCGAACCAGCGAGGGCGGCGGCATCGGCCCGAGGCGCCGGCTTCTTCCACGACTGGGGATTGGAGAGGAACATCTGAACGACATCGGCGTTGCGCGCCTCCGCCTCGGCCAGGGGATGGGCCGCCGGGACGTGGGCACCGACCAGCATCAGTCCGCCGGCGTGTGGCGGGCGACCGTCACCGCCTGATCGGCGATCGTGACGGCCACTTCGTCGGCCCTGGTATCCCATTCGGTGGTGAAGAGAGCGACCGTCCGGTCGTCGTAGCGGCGGGCCGCCCACGGGTTGGCGGGAAGCAGCTCAGGATCCTTCACCTCCACGACCAACACGTCGACGGCCTCCTCGTCGTGCTCGAGCGTGCCGGCGTCGACGTCGTGAAGTGAGAACCAAGGCAGCGTCGTGGGCGGCTTCAACGGTCCGCCCATGCGGACATGGACGCCCTCGAGGTCGGTGCGCAGCACTGGTACCGGGAAGAAGAGCTCCTTCAATCCCCACAAGACCAGAGCACCACCGACCACCACCAACGCCCAAGCCCAGATCTGGTCGCGGGCGTCCAAAGCCTGTGGATCCGACTCGAACACCATGTCGGAGACCCATGCGACGATCCGCTGGCGCCACAGGACGTCGACGCCGACCACGACGGCGGGGATGGCGGCGAGCGAGATCAGCCAAGTCCGCAGCGTCGAGCGATGCACGACCAGCGGTTCGAACGGAGGTGGATTGACCGCCTCCGAAAGCGCCACCCGCTCCCGCGTCACACGGCCACCCCGAGATCGGCGGGCACGACGAGAGCAACATAGGGAAGGGACCGGGACGCCATGAGACCCTCAACGGTACCGGCCGAACGGTCGAACAGGGAGATGGCCTGGACCACGTCGAGGCCTGCCGCCTGCGCCACGTCCACCGCCTCCAGGAACGCACCCCCGGTCGTGGTCGTGTCTTCCAGTACCGCCACGGGAGTGGCCGGCTCTACCGGCCCCACCAGGCGGCCGCCGGTGCCATGATCCTTGGCCTGCTTGCGGATCGAGAACGCGTCGACCCGACCCTGCGAAAGGGTGGCGGTGGCGACGGCGATGGGGTCGGCTCCCATCGTCATTCCCCCCACCGCCCGAATGTCGGAGGCCAGGACCTCGAGTATGGCTCGCGCCACCAGCGGTGCGCCGTTTGCGGAGAAGGTGGTGCGACGGGCGTCCATGTACCAGTCGGCCACCTTGCCCGAAGCCAAAGTGAACGGCCCGTCGGTACGCAATGAATGGGCGCGGAGGTGTTCGACCAGTGCCTGGCGGGCGCTCATGGGAGGCATCGTATCGGCCGGGACCCGAACGGACTGCTCTATCGTCCCGGCGCATGGACGTCGTCCGTATCGCCAACTGCTCCGGCTTCTACGGCGATCGGCGGTCGGCGGCCCGGGAGATGGTGGAGGGCGGTCCGATCGACTATCTCACCGGTGACTACCTGGCCGAACTCACCATGGCTCTCCTATGGCGCACCCGTCAGAGACATCCCGGCGGCGGGTACGCCCGAACGTTCCTCGACCAGATGGAAGAAGTGATGGCCGCCTGCCTGGAACGAGGGATTCGGGTCGTCGCCAACGCCGGCGGTCTGAACCCCTTGGGGCTGGCGGAAAAGCTGACCGAAGTGGCGCAGAGGCTGGGACTCCAACCGCGCATCGCCGCCGTTGCCGGCGACGACCTCATGGACCGGCTGGGAGACCTGGACGTTCGCTCTTTCCACGATGGGACTCGCCTCGCCGACAACGGGTTGGCTGCGGTGACGGCAAACGCCTACCTCGGCTGCTGGGGGATCGTCTCGGCCCTCGAGGCCGGGGCCAACATCGTCGTCACTGGTCGGGTGACCGACGCCGCCGTGGTGATGGGGCCGGCGGCCCACCATTTCGCCTGGGACCGGGATGACTGGGACGCCCTGGCGGGAGCCCTCGTCGCCGGGCACGTCATCGAGTGCGGAGCCCAGGTGACCGGCGGCAACTACTCGTTCTTCCGCGAGGTTCCCGGTCTGGACCATGTCGGTTTCCCTCTCGTCGAGATGCGATCCGACGGCAGCTTCGTGGTGACGAAACACCCGCAATCGGGCGGGCTGGTGAGCGAGGAAACCGTCACCGCCCAGCTGCTGTACGAGATCAGCGCCCATCGTTATCCGAGCCCCGACGTCACGGCGCGTTTCGACACCATCCGACTCCACGGGGTCGGTCGGGACCGAGTGGAGGTCTCGGGGGTGGTCGGCGAGCCGCCCCCTCCGAGCCTGAAGGTGGCGGTCAACCACCTAGGCGGCTTCCGCAACCAAGTGACTTTCGTGCTGGTGGGACTCGACATCGAGGAGAAGGCGCGGTCGGTGACTCAGGCGCTCTGGAAGGCGGTTGGAGGGGAGGATCAGTTCGAAGCTACCGATGTCCAGTTGATCCGATCGGACCGACCGGAGCCGACCGACAACGCCGAGGCCATGGCATTCCTACGAGTCACCGTGAAGGACGCGGATGCTGACAAGGTGGGGCGGCGAGTTTCCAATGCGGCCGTGGCAATGGCCCTTTCTCACTACCCCGGTTTTTTTCTGACCGATCCGCCCGGTGACGCCGTCCCCTACGCCGTGTATTGGCCGGGCACCGTGGCCGCGGAGAACGTGGTAGCGGTCGTCCATCTCGACAGCGAAACCTGGGATGTTCCCAGCCGTGCTCCCGCTTCCCGCCCCGTTGCCGAAGACGAGCCCGTCGAAGTGGACGAATTCAGCCAGCAGGGGAAGACTGTCACTGCACCACTGGGAATGGTGGCGGGAGCCCGTTCAGGCGACAAGGGCGGTGACGCCAATGTAGGAGTCTGGGTACGCCAGGCGGAAGCCTTTCCCTGGCTGGTGACGATGCTCACCGTCGAAGAGTTCAGACGCCTCGTCCCTGAGACTCGCTCCTTGTGTGTCGAGCGCCATCTCTTCCCCAACTTGCACGCAGTCAACTTCGTGGTGAAGGGGTTGCTCGGCGAGGGAGTCGCCTCCTCGACTCGCCTCGACCCCCAGGCCAAGTCGCTGGGTGAGTACCTACGGGCGCGGCCGGTGGACATGCCCCGGGATCTATATGGGTCGGTCGAACCTCGGTAAGGAACGACCGGCCCGGTACCATCCTCGATTGGATGAAGAGCCCTTCGAAGCTGCTCTACAAGATCTACGAGGACCGACTGGTCCGCTCCCTCGACCGCACCCGCCTTCCCCACCACCTGGGAATCGTGCTCGACGGTCACCGTCGCTACGCCCGCCAGGAAGGGCTGCCGAGCTACACCGACTCGTACCGGGCAGGGATGCGCCGGTTCGAGGAGTTCCTCGAGTGGGCCGAGGAGCTGACGATCCCGGCCGTCACGGCCTGGGTGTTGTCACGGGAGAACCTCGATCGTCCCCCCGAGGAGCTCGACCCGTACTTCGAGGTGCTGAGCGAGCTGTTCGAGCGCCTTCCGGCGCTGGCGGCGCGTCACGAGATGAGTATCCGTTTCATCGGCTCCCTCGACCTGTTGCCCGACGACGTGGTGCGGGCAGCGAAGTCGGCCGAGGCGGCCCGGCCTGATGGGACCCGCCATCTCAACGTGGCGATGGGCTACGGGGGACGACAGGAGATCGTCGACGCCGCCCGCGACCTGATCTCGGATCTGTCCCGGCGGGGCCTTCGACCGGAGGAGATGGCCGCTCACGTCGACGCCGAGTCCCTCGCCCGCCACATGTACTCGGCCGACCTGCCCGACC
This sequence comes from Acidimicrobiia bacterium, assembly GCA_036259475.1. Lineage (GTDB taxonomy): Bacteria > Actinomycetota > Acidimicrobiia > Spongiisociales > ZC4RG35 > ZC4RG17. The sequence goes on from DATABS010000096.1 coordinate 5,586, forward strand.
CGGATCTCCTGATCCGCACCTCGGGAGAGTCGCGGCTTTCGGGCTTTCTCTTGTGGCAGTCGGCGTACGCCGAGTTCGTCTTCGTCGACGTCTTCTGGCCTGCCTTCCGGCGGGTGGACTTCCTGCGCGCCATCCGCGACTTCAGCCGGAGAGAGCGCCGCTTCGGCCGCTGACCCCGGCTCTCAGCTCAGATGACTGACGCCGGCCTTGGGCTCGACGTCCGCCAGGACAGCGGAGTGCCGAGGACGGTGAAGGGCGACGCCGACCCAGCGGGCCACCTGCCCCGGGATCTTGGTCATCGCCTCTCCAGTGCGGTTCGGTGCAGGTGATCGCGGCCGGTCGAGCTCGAACGGTGCCGGTCGGATCGCACCGGTCCGGGGAGTCCGGTAACGCTCTTCTTGAAGCGCCTTGGCGGTTGTGAAGTTGTACATCTCGACCTCCTCCCGTCGTCGTCGGGACGACGGCATGGAGGTAGATCTATCCGACGACCCTCCAGGGCTACGCCAAACCCTCTCAAGAAACGCTCCAGGCGGAGGCGACCGTCTACAGCCGCGGGCCCACCTCTTCTGCCAGCTGCTGCATCAACTCGAGCTGGGCGTCGTACTCGAGGGTGGGGAAGTAGCTGCGGGCGGTGAACTGCACCGGCATCCCCGCCTTCTCCCGCAGGTCGAGCAACGAGGCGGCTATCTCTTCGCCGGTGCCGGCGAAGGTCGATCGCTGCTGGAGACGCTGTCGCAGTTCGTCGGTGAGCCCGGGAGCCGGCGGCGGGGGGCCGGAACGGGTGACGGAGGCCTGCATGTCGGAGTATTTCCACTGCATCTGCCAGACATGGTCGGCGTAGCGATCCCAGGCATCTTCCGCCGAGGTCCCCGGGAGCAGCACCGAGTAGTGGTGGATCGCCAATTCGGCCGGGTCCCGGCCGATCCGATGGCACTCGTCGCGGATCCAGCCGATCTGGTCGAGGAACCGCCCGGCCGTCGCATTCGAGAAGATCCCATCGGCGAGACGGGCCGCCCGGCGGATAGCGGGCTCGGCTCCCCCTCCGATGAGGATCGGTACCTTGTTGCTCGGAGTGGGCCGCACGGCCAGCTCAGGCAGCTCATAGACATCTCCTCGATGGCGGAAGGGCTCGCCGGTCCAGGCCTGAGGAAGGATCTGGAGGATCTCTTCCATCGCTCTTCCCCGTTGCCTCATCTCCGCTCCCAGTCCTTCGAACTCGGCGTCTATCCAGCCCAGTCCCAATCCGAGGAGGAGACGACCGCCGCTGAGCAGGCTGGCGGTGGCGGCATCCTCCGCCAGCCGGAGGGGATGGTGAAGCGGAGCGAGGACGACCCCGGTGCCGATCTGGATCTTGGATGTGGCGGCAGCCAGCGCCGCACTCACCACCAGCAGTGAGGGCATGTAACCGTCGTCCACGAAGTGGTGCTCGGTGGTCCACACCGAGGCGAATCCGAGGCGCTCCGCGTCGATAGCCAGGCGAACCGAGTCTTCGTAGGCCCGCGCCCAATCCCTCTCCCCCGGTCGCAGCTGGGCGCTCAAGAGTCCGAATCCGAGAGTCACAAGTATCGCTCCTTGCCGGCGGGAATGATGGGCAGCAACTTAACGGCAGAAGCCGATTGCGGCTCACGATTACGGGGCAGAACCGCTATACCGAATGACTATGCGACGCATGACCTGGGGACGGATGCAGAACCCGATGAGAGGGCTGCTGCATGGATCGGCCGCCCTGTTCTCGGTGGTGGGATTGACAGTGCTCATGTCTCGCGTGGACGCCGACTCTTTCACCCGCCCGGGAGTCATCATCTTCGGCCTGGCGCTGATCGCCATGTTCACCGTTTCCGCCCTGTACCACTCGGTCCCGTGGACCAAGCGATGGAAGCGGCGGATGCAGCGGATCGATCACACCCTGATCTTCCTCGTCGTCGCCGCCACTTTCACTCCCCTGGCGCTGGCCGCGCTGGAAGGGCTGGCACTTCTGATCGGGATGCTCATCGTGTGGGGGATCGCCGCCGTGGGGATCTTGCTCAAGTTCGTGCTGAGTCACCCCCGCACCGGACTGTCGATCTCCTTGCAGATGGCGATGGGATGGAGCGCGCTCGCTTTCCTTCCCTGGTTCGCCTCACGTCTGGGCTGGGGGATCGTCGTCCTGATCCTCGCCGGAGGCGTCTGCTACACGATCGGCACCATCGTTTTCGCCACCAAACGCCCCCGCCTGGCGCCTCGGGTGTTCGGTTATCACGAGCTGTTCCACGTGCTGGTGATGGCCGGGGCCGCATTCCACTACTCGGCGATCGTCTCCGTCGCCTGAGCGGTTCGGCTCAGCGGCGGAGGAGCCAGGACTGCTCCCGGCACAACGCTTCGACCTCCCCGGGGTCGACGGGCACGTGGGAGGTGAGGTTCTCGTGCCCGCCTTCGACGACGAGGATGTCATCCTCGATTCGAATCCCCAATCCCACGAACTCTTCGGGAACCTCGAACTCGACCTGCTCGGCTTCCTCCAGCGCCTGCTCCTGGCGCTTGCGTGCCGCGGTTCCTTCCAGGATCCGTTCCTCGGTCCATTCATCGAGATCGTACTCGAGCAGGGCGAAGGACCGCTTGGCCTTGGAGATGTCGAAATAGAGCCCGGGTTCGACGGTGAACAGCATCCCTGGCTCCAGTTGGCGGCTCTGGCCGTCGACTCGGTAGGTGCCCCGGTCGTGGACATCGAGGCCCAACCAATGACCGGTGCCGTGGAAGTAGTACTGACGGTAGTGATGCATGGCCAGAGAGTCGTCAACGCCCCTGGGGAGAAGACCCAGGTCGACCAACCCCTCGGTGAGGACCCTGACGGCCGTGTCGTGCATGGAGTGCCACCGCCCTCCGGGTGAGATCTCGGCGATTGCGGCTCGCTGCGCTGACAGAACCACGTCGTAGAGGGCGCGCTGGGGGCCGGTGAACGAGCCGTTGACCGGAAAGGTGCGGGTGATGTCGGACGAGTAGTAGTCGACTTCGGCGGCGGCATCGATCAAGAGGAGGTCGCCGTCTTCCATCTCCCGATCGTTCTCGATGTAGTGGAGGATGCAGGCGTTGGGGCCGGAGGCGACGATCGAGGGATAGCCGTTACGGGGTGAGCCACCCTCCCTCCACACGTACTCCATCGCCGCCTGCACCTGGTACTCGTACACGCCCGGCCGGGCGAAGCGCATCGCCTCCCGATGCCCCTCCGCGGAAAGCAGACACGCGGCGCGTATCGATTCGAGTTCCTCCGGCGACTTGATCAGGCGAGCCTCCCCCAGCGGCCGGGAAACGTCGAGCACCGCCTCGGGAGCCGGCCGCCCGTAGCGATCGCGATAGGAACGGGCCTTGTCCAACAGCGCGGTGATCCGGGCATCGTGTCCTGGGTTTCCCATCCGGTACCACAGTGCCGACCTCCCCAACATCATCTTGGGAAGGACCTCGTCGAGGCGGTCGATCTCGTAGGCGGCGTCGGCGCCGTAGCGCTCCCTGGCGCCCTCGACACCCACCCGATAGCCGGTCCACGCCTCCATCTCGGGGTCGCGGGGCCGGACGAACAACGTGTAATCGCCGTCGGGGTGACCTGGGGCGATGACCGCCACCGCGTCAGGCTCTTCGAATCCGGTCAGGTAAGCGAAGTTGGAATCCTGACGAAATTCGTGATGGACGTCGTCGTTACGAACGGTCTCTGCCGAAGCGGGGATGACGGCGATACCGTCGGCGCCGACGGTCTCCGCCAGTCTGCGGCGGTGGTCTACATAGCGGTCGGCCATCGGCTACACGCTAACTCGGCGCGATCAGTTCCACGACGACGGGGAAGTGATCCGAACCCAGCGGCGGGCCCAACCTGCGCTCGATCACTTCCAGGTCCGGGCTGTGGAGGAGATGGTCGATCGGCACGCGGATCAAGAAGGGGTTATAGGCCGGGAAGGTGGGCTGGATCCCGAATCCGCGCTGGGAATTGACGAGTTCGGTGTCGCGGAGGATTCGCCGGAACGGGTACGACCACGGTGTGGCGTTGAAATCGCCTACCACAACGTGCGGTCCGGCCTGCTGGTCCGACCACTCCCCGGCGAACTCCATCTGGGCGTTGCGGAGAGCAGACCGCTCCGCCGTCGTCGGAGCAACTGGGTGAATGCCCAGCACCGCCACCCCGGCGTGATTCACCTCGACTGCCCGCGGCCCACCGACAGTGAAGCCGAAGCTGGTGACGGGATCGCCCGGCCGGGACAGCACCAGCGTACCGAAGATGAGATCGTCGCTTCGCGACCGTGTGACCTCATAGTCGAGGCCGGCGCCGGACATCGCCATTTCCCATGGACGCGACGCCTCATGCAGGAAGACGATGTCGGGATCGACCTCGCGGATGTAGGCGACCACCTCGCCGAATCGCTCGTTGGACGACAGAAGGTTGAAGGACAGGATCCGCAGCGGATCGTCGACGGCCGCGCTGGTCTCCCCACCTCCGAGATAGAGCGGGACGATCACCACCGCGTTCACCAGGGCACCCACCAGAACGATCAGGCACGCCCGAAACCATCTTCCAGCCGCCAAAAACAGGGCCATCACGAGGAGGACGGCGGCGTACTGCACTCGGAAGTTGGCCAGAACGTCGAGGAACCAGGACCAGCGGCCGAAGAAGGCGGCGATGCTGACGATGGTCAACGCCACGGCCGGGATCGCCAGCAGGATCATCGGCCACAGGGTAGGAGGCACGGCTGAGCCCCGTTGTCCGGTTCAGGCCCGCTATGGACGAGGGATCCCGGGCATGGGCAGCTTCAAGGGAGCCACTCCGAGATGACGGCGCCGATCAGAGCGCCGGAGTCCTCCTGGATGAAATGGACTCCGGGAACCGTCACCTCTTTCTGGTTGGGCCAGGTCCGACAGAACTCGCGCTGGCGACCGATGAGGATCGACCCCGGGTCGGCATTGATGAACAACTTGGGAACCTGGCTGTGGGACAGCCATTCTGCGTACCTCTCGACCACCTGGGCCACCGCCGCCGGCTCCCCGTCGAGGGGTATCTCCCGGGGCCACGTCAGCGTGGGACGTCGACCCTCACCGGGCGACCGGAACGGCCGCCGATACTCGTCCATGGTCTTGTCGTCGAGTGGCGTGAGCACCGACGAGGGGAGGATCCGCTCCACGAACACGTTCTTGTCGAGGACCATCTCTTCGCCGGCTTCCGACCGCATCCCCTGAAAGATCCCCCGGGCCGCCACCGGCCAGTCGTCCCAGGTGAGAGGAGTCACGATCGTTTCCATGTAGACGAGAGCTTTCACCGCCTGCTGGTGACGGTACGCCCAGTCGAAAGCCAAGGCGCCACCCCAGTCATGGCCCACCAGAGTCGCGTTGTCGGTGATGCCCAGCACCTCGAACAGCCCATCCACGTAGGTGCGGTGGTCGATGAATCGGTAGGAACGCGGCCCGCTCCCCACCTTCTCGGAGTCGCCCATTCCGATCAGGTCGGGAGCGATACAGCGTGCCCGACTGCTCACCGGGGGGATCACCTTCCGCCACAGATAGGACGAGGTGGGGTTGCCATGGAGAAACACGACTGGGTCCCCGTGGCCTTGTTCGACGTACGCCATCTTCGCCCCCAGCACAGAGACCGACTTCTTCGCCGGGCGCCGGTTGCCGAACATGGCGTCAGGCTAATGGGTTTCGACCGTCGGCTAACGCCCGCCGCCGTGCCGCGAGATGCCAGGCCAGCCCGACGGCGACGAGTCCCAGTCCCCACAACCACATGAGGGGGTCGACGAAGATGGCGAGACCCAGACATCCGAGCAGACCCACCACCTGAACGAGAACGGGAACGCGACGTTCGGTGGGCGGCTGGCGCAGGGCGGCGAGGTTGGTCAGGGCGTAGTAGACCAGCACTGTCAGGGCCGAGAACGACCAGGTCGTCTCGATGTCGCCCACCAGCACGAAGGCAGCGACGACACCCGCCACCGCCAGGATGGCCGGGGTCGGAGTCCGTCCCTGGCGATGCACTCGCGCCAGGATGATGGGGAGGTCCCCGCGCCGTCCCATAGCCAGGGCCACTCGCGATAGGCCGAGGATCAAGTTGAGGAGTACCCCCACCATGGCGGCTAAGGCACCCACCCGCACCAGGCCCGACAGCGGCGTCCCGGCCACACCTTCGGCGACGGGAATGAGCGGTGATCCCTGTCCGACGCCATCGGGGCCGAGGCGGGAGAGGATGAAGGCGATGCCGAGGTAGAGCAAGGCGGTGACGGCCAGAGTGGCAGCGACGGCACGGGGAATCGTCCGTCGGGGCGAGTGCATTTCCTCTCCCAGAGTCGCCACCCGTCCGTAGCCGGTGAACGCGACGAAGACCAGGGCGGCAGCCTCGGCCACCGAGGGGAAATCACCGGGGCCGCCCGAGGGAGCAGTGATCGCCTCAGGCCAGGCCGCCACCGCCAGGACCGTCAACGAACCGACGGCTAGCGTCACCACCAGGGCGTTGGTCTGATTCGAACGGCGGATGCCAACCAGGACCAGGCCGGTCACGGCGACGAGGGCGACGAGAGCGGGCAGCCGCTCCGCCCCGACCCCGGCATAGGATGCGATGCCCAGCGCGGCGGTCGCCGCCGAGGCTGATTTGGCGACGAGGAAGAGCCACCCGGCGGTGAACCCGGCGGCCGGATGCAGGTAGCGATACCCGTACTCGTAAGTGCCGCCGGAGACGGGGTTGGACGCGGCCAGTTGGGCCGACGAAAGACCGTTACACAACGCTACCCCGGCCGCCACCGCCACAGCCCACAGGACCGCTGACCCGGCAAGGCCGACGGCGAGGCCGAGGCTGACGAAGACGCCGGTCCCGACGATCGAACCCAATCCGAGGAGGACGGCGCCGGCCAGACCCACCTCCCGCTGGAGCACCTCTCCCTTCTCGCTCGACATTCAGGTCCGTGGCGACGGGAAAGTCGCGCGAGAACGGTCGATTTCGGCCCTGATCGCCGCCACCTGGTCTCGCACGGAAGCGGGACTGCCCCCTCCCGGCGACCGCCGCCGGCTCGCCGAGGACGTCGGGTCGACCAGGGCGAGGTCGTCCGCCATGAACCGCTCGTCGGCGCGCGTCAGATCCTCGACGGTGGCTGACTCGAGGTGTCGTCCGTCGGAGACGAGCCCGGCGACGAGTGTCCCCACCGCGGCGTGCGCCTCCCGAAAAGGGACGCCCCGGCCGACGAGCGCTTCGGCGAGATCGAGGGCGGTCGTGAAGCTGGACGGCGCCGGGGGATGAAACGTGGCGGTGGAGACCAGACCTTCCAGCGCCTCGACCGTGCCGGCAAGGGTGTCGTCGAGTGAGAAGACATGGACCTTGTCTTCTTGAAGATCCCGGTTGTAGGCGAGAGGGAGGCCCTTTTGGAGGACGAGCAGCGAGGTGAGCGACCCGATCGCACCCGCCGCCCGTCCCCGGGCGAGCTCGGCGATATCGGGATTCTTCTTCTGGGGCAGGGCCGAGGAGCCGGTCGTGTAGGAGTCGGTGAAGGTCACCCAGCCGAACTCCGTCGTGGCCCACATGACGAGCTCCTCGGCGAGGCGGGATAGGTCGACCATCGCCTGGGCGCAACAGAACCCGTACTCAGAGGCGAAGTCGCGGGCACCGACCGCGTCGAGCGAATTGGTGAAATGCGAGTCCCAACCCAGTTCCGCCGCCGTTACCGCCGGGTCGAGTGGCAGGGAGGACCCTCCCGAAGCCGAGGCCCCGAGCGGCGACACCGCCACCCGACGTCGGGCGTCGTCGAAGCGGTCAGCGTTGCGCAGCGCCCACCAGGCATGGGCGGCGAGATGGTGCCCGAGCGATATCGCCTGGGCCTGCTGCAGATGGGTGTAGGAGGGGATGACGTCGTCGGCGTGCCGAGAGGCCAGATCAGCCAACGTCCCGGCGAGATGGCGCAGCCCCGCGGCGCGGGCAGTGGCGGCGTCGGCGAGATAGAGGCGGAGGTCGAGAGCGATCTGGTCGTTGCGGGAGCGCCCGGTATGGAGCTTGCCGCCCACCGGCCCCGTCAGTTCGATCAGGCGTCGCTCGACCGCCGAGTGGACGTCCTCGTCGGTAGGGGCGAACTCGAAGGTTCCCTCGCTCGCCTCTGCCGCGATCGTGCGCAGTCCCTCGCTGAGAGCGGCGGCATCCGATTCGTCGACGATGCCGGTCCGGCGCAGCATGGCGACGTGCGCCATCGATCCCCGGACGTCCCAAGGCAGGAGCCGGCGGTCCTCGTGGGTGGCGGTGTAGCGCCACAGCACGTCGTCGGGTTCCTCGTCAAAGCGACCGCCCCAAAGCGTCATGAGTGGCGAACTGCCGATTTCCGGCTCACTCGCCCTCACCCAGCAATTCCTCGCCGAGCTTGCGCAGCCGGAGGGCGTTGAGGCGGATGAACCCGGCGGCATCAGCCTGGTCGTAGACGTCGTCCTCCTCGAACGTCGCCGTGGCCTGGTCGTACAAGTCATAGTGCTCCGAGCGACGACCCTCTATCCACACTCCGCCCTTGTACAGCTTCAGCCGTGCCTGTCCATTGACGCGACGCTGGATGTCGTCCATGAAGGCCTGCAGGGCGCGCCGTTCCGGCGAGAACCAGAACCCGTTGTAGACCATCTCGGCGTAACGGGGCACCAGCTCGTCGCGCAGATGGGCCACCTCCCGATCGAGGGTGATCGACTCGACAGCCCGGTGGGCGTGGTAGAGGAGGGTGCCGCCGGGCGTCTCGTAGACCCCCCGGCTCTTCATTCCGACGAACCGGTTCTCCACGATGTCGATACGGCCGACTCCGTGACGGCCGGCGATCTCGTTGGCACGCGTCAGCAACTCCACGGGCTCCAGCTTTTCGCCGTCGATGGCGACCGGGGTCCCCGCCTCGAACGTGACCGTGACGTACTGCGGTTCGTCGGGGGCATCCTCGGGGTCGCTGGTGAGGCGGAACATCCCCGGTGGCGGTGGCGACCACGGGTCCTCCAGCACCCCTCCCTCATAGGAGATGTGGAGGAGGTTGGCGTCGATCGAGTAGGGCTTTTCCTGGGTGACGGGAACCGGAATCCCCCGAGCCTCGGCATAGGCGACACAGTCGGCCCGTCCCCGCAGATCCCACTCCCGCCACGGGGCGATCACCCGGATATCCGGATCGATGGCGTAGGCGGAGAGCTCGAAGCGGACCTGATCGTTGCCCTTGCCGGTGGCGCCGTGGGCGATGGCGTCGGCCCCCACCGCCTTGGCGGTGCGCATCAGCCCGCGGGTGATGATGGGGCGGGCGAGTGACGTCCCGAGCAGGTAATAGCCCTCGTAGATGGCTGAGGCGCGCAGCGCCGGGAATACGGCGTCATTGACGAACTCCGGAGTCAGATCTTCGGCCACTGCCTCCACGGCCCCCGTGGCGAGCGCCTTCTCCTTCGCCTCGGCCACCTCTTCGCCCTGACCGACGTCGGCGGTGTAGGCCACGACGTCGGCGTCGTAGGTCTCACGCAGCCACGCCAGGATGACAGACGTGTCGAGCCCTCCCGAATAGGCGAGAACGACCTTCACAGGTTGGCGCCGAGTTGCTGGAGGCGCTCCGCGAACTCCCTGCCGGCGGCTCGCTCACTCACCACGACGAGAACCGTGTCGTCGCCGGCCACGCAACCGGCCATCTCGGTATAGGAAACCCGATCGAGAGCTGCGGCCACTACTTGAGCTGCTCCGGGAGGGGTCTTCAGGACCACCAGGTTGCCGGACGGCTCGATGGAGGTGACGAACGCGTCGATGATCCCCGCCAGCGCCAGCTCACCGCCGTCGTGGTTGGGTCCGGGACCGAGAACGTAGTGGTCACCATCTTTGTGAGCTCCGATGCTCGCCAGGTCACGCGACACCGTCGCCTGAGTCACGTCGAAGCCCTGGCTGGCGAGCAGGGCGACGATGTCGTTCTGGGATGCGACTTCTCGGTCAGTCAGGAGCGAGCGGATGATGCGCCGCCGGGCGGATGATGTGGCCATACACGAGAGTATACGTATATGCGTATACCTTGGCTAATCCCCGCTCCACTCCAGGATTCGCATGCCTTTCCGATCGATCTCGACGGCGAGAAGCCGGCCGTCGAGTGGAATGGGGTCGACCGCTCCCACCACTCCATGCGGAGGATCGACCGGTATGCGTCGCCATTCGTCCTTCCCCAGCCACAAGTTTCCGTCGGCGACGACCACCAGTCCGTCACCGTCGCGGCGGATGCCGGTGACATCGACCCGCGGCGGGGTGATCCGCTCGTCGGTGTCCAGGAGCAGCACATCACCGGACTCCGTCATGGCGGCGGGGACGTCGCCCCCCGCCACGATCACCGTTCCACCGGCCAAAGTCTCCCACTCCTGGCCGTCCGCACTGATCACGATCTCGTCGGTCCCCCGGGACCGGGCGGCCGTTGCCGCAAAACCACTCGGTGTGCCAACCACCGCCCACAACGGCGGCCTCACTCTGGGCGATTGGGCCAGGCTCCAGGTGCGGCCCTGATCGGCGGAGGCGGCAACCGTCCACAGGAAGAGATGATTGCGGCCCACCGCGAGCACCTCGCCGTCGATCGCACTGACCGCCTCGATCTGGGCCGATCCGGCCATCGTCCAGGGCTGCGCCCTTTCTTCCCAGAGGACACCATCGGACGTCCAGTGCATCGATGGCAGGGACACCCACTCATCCCCGATCTCCTTGATGGTCCAGGTGGGTCCCGGTGGTGCGACTGGTTCCACTCCGGCCTGGTCGAGGAACCACCATTGTGTCTCCCCCGCCACCAGCCACCCTTCGGCGACCGGCCAGGCACCGACGTAGGTCTCCTCTCCAAGGTCGATGAAGGTCTCCCATCGGCCGTCCGCCGCCATCTCCACTTCCACCTCGGCGTCGGCATCTGCCGTCCAGATCGTCGGCTGCTGGCGGTATGCGCCGACAGCGACTCCGTCGGCGGCGGCGGTCACCTCTCCTTCCAGGTCGATCTGAGTCCAGGCATCTGCCTCCTTCGCCCACAGCCTCCCCCCGCCGACCCCGTACTCGTCGCCTCCCACCGTCACGACATTGAACGAATCCCCCGGCTGCTCCTCCATGGCAACCCACGAGCCGTCGTCCTGTTGGCGCCACTGCCGGAATCCCTCCTCGTCGAGACCGACCAGGTCGGCCACCAGCGAGCCGTCGTGGGTGACCCGGGTGATGTTCCAGCCGAACAGCATCTCGTCTGTCGGGACCTGCTCCCAGCGCTCGAGGTCGGGCGAAGACCACAGGGCCGCCCGACCGATGGTGAACCCGCTGGCGTACCATTTCCCTTCCAGCGAGGTGACCGAACTGATGTGCAGGCGCTCGGCCATCTCGATCTCCCGCCACTGCGAGCCATCGTCGGAGATGAGGAGCAGCGGCTCCGCCTCCGGCGCAAAATCACCGGAAGAGCCCTTCCAGCCCCAGGCCACCACCCGGCCACCGGCCGCCGTGATTCCTTCCAGTCCCGAAGGAGGGCCCACAGGGAGGTTCACCTGTTCCCAGGTGGTTCCCCCGCGGCTCCGCCAGACGGTGGCCTGACGGATGACGCCATCCGGGCTCGCGAAGCCGACCGCGACCATCCCGTCGGCGAAGGGAGTAACCGCTTGTAGGGCGCCGTTCGGCATATCCGGCGCCGTCGACCATTCCCAGGTCGAACCGTCGGCCGAACGCCAGATCTGAGGTCCCTCCCCGACCGCCACATAACCGTCGTCGGCGGCGGCGATGTCGGTCAGTCTCCCGGTGCCGGGTAGCTCTACCGGTGTCCAACGATCCTCGGGAACGACCACCTCGGGCACCGTGACGTTGACCGGCGCCGGTGCCGAGTCGGGCTGTCCGGTGAGTAGCACCAGAACGACGACCACAATCGCCCCCAAACCGGTCAGCCACCAGGACGAAGGCTGCGGCGGGGCTTCCTCGGCTTCGATGTCGTCGACCAGGACGTTCCCCGGCATGATCCCAAGCTACTCGCAGCCTCCCGCAACGTCGCCGCTGCGATTGCCGATCGGTCAGTGGAGGGCTTTGGCGAGGCGGCTGATGGCTTCGGCGACTTCGGCCTCGCTGACGGTGAGCGGTGGGGCGAGCCGGATGGAATCCGGTCGCACGGCGTTGACGATCAGGTGCTGATCCGTGAGGGCCGCTCGGGCTACCTCACCGGCCCGGTTGTCCTCCAGTTGAGCCGCGATCAGCAGTCCCCTCCCGCGCACGCCACGGACACCAGGCAGGTCGGAGAGCATGGCCCGTAGCTGGTCGGAGCGTTCCGAGCAGTTGATCATCAGGTCCCGGCTCTCGATCTCGTCGATCACGGCGAGAGCCGCGGCGCACACCACCGGTCCTCCGCCGAACGTGGTGGCATGGTCACCGGGCTTGAATGCCGCTGCGGTGGTCTCGTTGGCCAGGCACACTCCGATCGGCAGGCCGTTGGCGAGTGCTTTCGCCGTGGTGGCGATGTCGGGGGTGAAGCCCAGCTGCTGCCACGAGAACCAGGAGCCGGTGCGCCCCACTCCCGCCTGCACATCATCGACGATGAGCAACGTTTTCGACTCGTCGCAGAGCCGGCGGACTGCCCTGAGGTAACTCTCATCGAGCGGCTGGACACCTCCCTCTCCCTGGGTGGTCTCCAGCATGACCGCCGCCACCGAGTCGTCGAGGGCGGTCTCGAGGGCGCCGATGTCACCCGGGGCGACCTGGCTGAATCCGGGCGGCAAGGGCTGGAACGTCGCCTGCTTGGCGGGCTGGCCGGTGGCGGCGAGGGTGGCGAGGGTGCGGCCGTGGAATGAGTCGAGGAGTGAGATGATCCGGTGTCGGCCCGGCCCATGTCTTTCCTGGACGAAGCGGCGGGCGAGTTTGATCGCCGCTTCGTTGGCGGTGGCACCGTCGTTGGAGAAGAACACTCGCTCCAGGCCGGAGCGAGCAGCGAGTGCCTCAGCCAGTTCGACCATGGGCTCGGTGTAATAGAGGTTGGAGACGTGGACGAGGCGTCCCATCTGGTCGGCGACCGCCGCCGCCACCGCCGGGTTGGCGTGGCCGACCGACGTCACCGCCAGACCGGTGAGAAAGTCGAGGTACTGCTCGCCTGAATCGTCCACCAGCCACGATCCCTCACCGGAAACGAACGTCACCCGGGAACGGGCGTAGGTCTGCATCAATACCGCCGACTCCCGCTCGAAGAGACTGCTCACGGGGTGACCATCGTGCCGATCCCCTCCGACGTGAACATCTCCAGCAGGAGGGCATGCTGGGTCCGGCCGTCGAGGATGTGGGCCTGGGAGACGCCGGCTTCGAGCGCCTCGGCCACCGACCGCAGCTTGGGAAGCATTCCGCCGTCGATTTCGAGCAGGATCCGGCGAAGGTCCGTGAGGTCCATCCGGGAGATGAGAGTGGAGGGATCGTCGGGATCCCGGTAGACGCCCTCGACGTCGGTCAAGTAGACGAGCTTCTGCGCCCCCAACGCCGCGGCCAAGCGTCCGGCGGCGGTGTCGGCATTGACGTTGTAGACCCGCCCGTCGTCGCCGCGGGCAATCGAGGCGACCACCGGAACGAGCCCGTTGTCGACGATCCCCTGAATCAGGCGGCTGTTCACATTCGTGATGTCACCGACGTACCCGAGCCGGCTGTCGCGCTGCGTGGCCGAGAACAGGTCGGCGTCGAGACCGTTGACTCCGATGGCGGGTGCGCCCCGCAGGTTGAGGAAACGTACGATTTCGGGATTGATCACTCCTACGAGGGTGCGCTGGACTACGGCGATCGTGGCCTCGTCGGTCACCCGGAGTCCGTCGACCCAGGTCGGTTCTATGCCGTCGCGGGCCATTGCCGCCGAGATCTGGGGGCCGCCGCCGTGGACGACGACAGGACGAATCCCGACCATGGCGAGGAGGGTGACGTCTCCGGCGAAACTCTCTCGCAGCTCGGGATCGTCCATCGCCGAGCCGCCGTACTTGATGACGACCGTGGTTCCCCGGAACTGTTTGATGTAGGGAAGCGCCTCCATCAGGATCCGGGCCCGGCCCATCGAATTGGCGATGCGGGTCTTCTGAACGTCGGGCCTCGTGTGGCCGATCACGACCGCTCTCCGTTGAACCTCACATAGTCCGGCGTGAGATCGGTGGTGAGGAGCGAACAGGAGCCGGGACCCACCCCCACGGAGATGCCCACCGTGAAGTCGCCGCTCAGCGTCTCCGCAATCTGGTCGTGATCGGCTCCGGCGTCGGTCCCCTTCTCGGCCACGACGACGCCCTGATACGACACCGAGACGGCGTCCAAATCGAAAGGCACCCGGGTGGCACCCAGAGCCGCCACCAGCCGACCCCAGTTGGGGTCCGCTCCGAAGAAGGAGGACCGGACGAGGGCCGAGTCGGCCACAGCCCGGGCCAGGAGGAGGGCGGTCTCGTCGTCCGCCGCACCGTCGAGTTCGATCGTGACCACCCGGGTGGCGCCTTCGGCGTCCTCGGCCATCTGCCGGGCCAGCCTCCGGCAGACCAGTTCCACTGTGGACGCCAGTTCCTCGGGAGCGGGGGTGACGCCGCTGGCTCCGGAGGAAAGCAGCACCACGGTGTCGTTGGTGGACTCGCAGCCGTCGATGTCGAGGGCATTGAACGAACGGCTGACCGCCCGCTGCAGCACCGAGCGGAGCACCGGAGTCTCCACCCGGGCGTCGGTGGTGAGAAAGGCGAGCATCGTCGCCATGTCGGGACGCATCATCCCGGCGCCCTTGGCCATCCCCCCAACGACGTAACCCTCGCCTTTCACGATTTCCTGCTTGGACCGGCTGTCGGTGGTCAAGATGGCCTCGGCGGCAGCAGCCCCTCCCTGGCGGTCCAGGTCGAGGCGGCCGAGGCCCTCCTCGATCTTGGCGACGGGCACCACACGGCCGATCGGACCGGTGGAGCAGACGACGACGTCAGTCGTTTCACATCCGAGGTGAGAGGCCACCACCGCAGCGGTCGACTCTGCTGCCGCCATCCCGGCGTCGCCGGTGGCGGCGTTGGCACAACCGGAGTTGATCACGACTGCCCGTGCCATCCCGTCCTCGAGGTGGAGGCGCGAGAGGTGGACCGGGGGGGCCGCCGCGGTGTTGGAGGTGAAGACGCCGACGGCCGGTACCGGGCGGCCGGCATCGATCAGGGCGAGGTCCAGCAACCCTCCAGCCTTGATCCCGACGGCCGCCCCCCCGGCCACGAACCCTTCGGCGGCAGTGACGCTCACGGCATCCAGCCCGAAAAGGGAAGCCCCGCCGTCTCGTCCAGGCCGAGGGCGATGTTGGCGGCCTGAACGGCCTGTCCGGCGGCCCCTTTTACGAGGTTGTCGATGGCACATTGGGCGATGACGGCCCCGGTGCGCTCATCGGCGAAGGCGGTGACGAGAGCCCGGTTGGAGCCGACGACCCAGCGGGTCTGGGGCGGACCGTCGATGACGTCGACGAACGGAGCCCCGGTGTAGAAGTCGCGCAGACACCGGCGCAATTCGTCGGTGGCCACGTCACCCCGGGCAGTGACGGTTGCCAGGATCCCGCGTTGCATGGGCACCAGATGAGGAGTGAAGACGAGGCGGTGCTCACCTCCGAACCGTTGATCCAGAGCCATCTCGATTTCGGGCCGATGACGATGGGTCGTGACGCCGTAGGCTCTCACTCCCTCATCGACTGCTCCAAAGGTCAAATCCGGGTTGACGCCGCGCCCGGCACCACTCACGCCGGACAGGCAGTCGGCCACCACGCCGTCCGCCGAAACGAGCCCTCCCGCCAGGAGGGGACCGAGCGCCAACAAGACCGCCGTGGGGTAGCACCCGGGCGAAGCGATGGCCCGCCTCCCGGCGAGATCGAAGATCTCGGGGAGACCGTAAGCCCACTCCCCCAGCTCCTCGGGGAACGGATGCTCGCTGCCATACGCCGCGGCGTACCGCTTCGCCGTATCCAGGCGGAAGTCACTTCCCAGGTCCACGACGACACTCCTCCTCTCCCGAAGGAGGTGGCCGATTGAGGCGGAAGCGCCGTGGGGCAAGGCGAGGAATACCACGTCCACGTCGTCGAGGACGTCGGGATCATTGGGCCCAAGCGGACGGTCCCCGCCGGAGAGGTGCGGATGGACGTCGCCGAGTCGAGATCCCTCCTGGCTGTGAGCGCCGAGATGGACGACGCCCATCGCCTCGTGAGCGTCGAGGAGCTTGACCAGCTCTCCCCCGGCGTAGCCGGAGGCGCCGAAGACCGCCGCCGTAAAAGACATCGCGACGATTATACGCATATGCGAATACCGCCGGAACAGGCGCCCAGTCAGCCGGCGTGATCGGGATCCGGAAGGCCGCGCTCCAGGGCAAACGTTCGGACCAGTTGGTAGGCCTCCTCCTCGGTATAGGGGCCTTGTTCGATCCGTCGCTCGAGCAACATGTCCATCACATCTCCCACGAGGGGACCGGGCTCGATCCCAAGGTAGCTCATCACCTCCCGGCCGTTGATGGGAGGGCGCAGCCTCGCCAGCTCCTCCTGTTCCATGAGGAGGTCGATCCGCTGCTCCAATTCGTCGATCCGCTCCTGGATCGCCTCCGCTCGCTTCCGGTTGGCGGTAGTCACGTCGCAGCGGACGAGCTCGTTAAGCCGCTCGAGGAGCGGACCGGCGTCACGGACGTACCGGCGTACGGCCGAGTCGGACCACCCCATTTCGAAGGTATGGGGCCGAAGGTGGAGGAATACCAGCTGAGACACGTCGGCGACGACTTGCTTGGGATAGCGGAGCTGACGTAACCGGGTCCGTGCCATCCGGGCACCCACCACTTCGTGGTGGTGGAACGACACGCCGGCCGGCCCGAAATCGCGGGTGTCGGGCTTGCCGATGTCGTGAAGGAGGGCGGCGAGTCGCAGCACGAGATCGGGCGAAGCCTTCTGAACCACGGCAATGGTGTGAGCGAGCACGTCCTTGTGGCGGTGGACCGGGTCCTGTTCCATTGCCAGCGCCGACAGCTCGGGGACGAATTGATCGGCGAGGCCCGTGGAGACGAGACCGCGTAGGGCCGGACCCGGGTCGTCGGCGACGATCAGCTTGGAGAACTCGTCGCGGACCCGCTCGGCGGACACGATGCTGAGCCGGGAGGCCATGTCTTTCACTGCGGCGACGGCCTCCTCGCCCGGCTCGAATCCCAACACGGCCTGAAAACGGAACAGGCGCAACATGCGAAGCGGGTCGTCCGAGAACGACACCTCCGGCTCGAGCGGGGTGCGAAGGACTTCCGCCACCAGATCGGCGGCGCCGCCGTAGGGATCGACCGACACGACATCGGGAAACGAGATCGCCATGGCGTTGATCGTGAAGTCCCGGCGCGACAGATCGACTTCGATGCTGTCGGAGAACTCGACATGCGGCTTACGGGAATCGTCGCGGTAGACCTCCTTACGAAAGGTCGTCACCTCGACGGTGTGATCTCCCTTGATTGCGCCGACGGTCCCGAAGGTCTTGCCCACCGTGTACACCGTCTTCGACCAGCCGCGGAGGAGAGCCTCGATGTCGTCCGGGCGGGCGTCGGTGGCGAAATCGAAATCCATGTCGGAGCGACGCTCCAGGAAGGCGTCACGCACCGACCCGCCCACCAGGAAGAGCTGAAAGCCGGCCGCGGCGAAGCGCTCACCCAGCTGCATTGGAGGGAGGCCGGGGTCGACCAGCCACCGCATGCGCTCAGGGA
>DATABS010000097.1:0-15880 GCA_036259475.1 Acidimicrobiia bacterium
GCCGACCTCGACCAGGTCGGCACCGGCGGCGGCCATCAACTCCGGGAGGCGGTAGGAGCCGCCGATCTCGATCAGTTCACCCCGCGAAACGGGGACCCGGCGGCCGGCTCCCAGGGCGAGAAGTGTCAGAAACACCGCTCCGGCATTGTTGTTGACCACCAGGGCGGCCTCCGCCCGAGTGAGGATCGTGACCAGCCGCTCGGCAACGTCGTTGCGCTTTCCCCGCTCGCCGGTCGCGACATCGAGTTCGACATTGGCGTAACCCGCTGCCACTTCGGACGCCGCGGTCAGCGCCTCCGCCGACCAGGGAGAGCGACCCAGGTTGGTGTGGAGGATGACGCCGGTGGCGTTGACGATCCGGCGGGGCACCGATCGTCGGATGGCATCGAGGCGATGTCGTGCCTCCGTTTCGATGTCGACGGTTGCGTCGCGCCGGGACACGTCGATCACGTCGCGTACCGTCTCCACGACCAGAGGCCGCGGCAGGGTTCCGTCGTCGATGCGGCGGACCACCGAGTCCACCGACGGCGGGCGGGTGTCGGTCATCGTCCTGGAAGGTTAGGAGGCCGGCGATCGGCCGTGGAGAGCCTGCCAGATCCGCCACGGAGTCAGGGGCATGTCGAGGTGACGGACCCCGAACGGCCGCAGGGCGTCGTGGACCGCGTTCACCACAGCTGGAGCGGAGCCGATCGTCCCGGCCTCGCCGATTCCCTTCGCTCCGAGCGGGTTCTGGTCGGTCGTGGTCTCGGTATGGTCGATCTCGATAGAGGGGACGATGGTGGCGGTGGGCAGCAGATAGCTCGTGAGGTTGGCGGTGAGCGGGTTGGCGTCGTCGTCGTACCGAAAGCTCTCCCACAAGGCCTGTCCCAGTCCCTGAGCGACACCACCGTGCACCTGGCCGTCGACGATCATCGGGCTGAAGATCGTTCCGCAGTCGTCGCACGCCACATGGCGAAGCACCCGGACGTCTCCGGTCTCGGTGTCCACTTCCACCACCGAGACGTGGGTGCCGAAGGGAACCGTCGCCTCCTCCTGGGCCCAGCGGTCCTCGGCGGACAGACCGGGCTCCTCGTCGGGCGGCAGGTTGGCCGGGTCCTCGGCCAGGGTGGCGACCTGGAACAGCGTCATGGCGCTGTCGGGCACCCCCGCAACGCCGAGGCGCCCGTCGTCGAACTGCACGACGTCCTCCAGCGCCGCCTCGCGGTGGTGGGCGACGATGCGTCTTGCCTTCTCCCACACGGCCTGTGAGGAACGGAGGATGGCGGAACCGGACATCTGCAGCGACCGTGACCCCATCGTGCCACCGCCGCGGACGACGAAGTCGGTGTCTCCCTGGACGAACCGGACCCGACTGAATGCGACGCCCAGGGCATCGGCGGCGATCTGGGCGAACGTGGTCTCGTGACCGTGCCCATGGGAGAGCGCTCCCGAGTAGACGACTACCTCGTCGGCCGTCACCTCAGTTCGTCCCCAGTCTTTTCTCCCGCCGGGTGCGGTGACCTCCACGTAGGAAGAAAGGCCGATGCCCAACTGGTAGCGGTCGCCGGTGGTGCGGCGACGCGCCTGCTCGGTTCGGACCTCGTCGTAGCCTGCCATGGAGAGAGCCAGATCCAGGGCGGCGGCATAGTCGCCGGAGTCATAGCGCTCGCCCGTGGCGGTGACGTACGGGAAGGCCTCCGGAGGGATGAAGTTGCGGCGTCGCAGCTCGGCCGGGTCGATCTCCAGCTCGGCCGCCAGGACGTCCATGACCCGCTCGATGGCCATCGTCGCCTCGGGGCGCCCGGCACCGCGGTAGGCGTCGGTGGGGGTGGTGTTGGTCAGCACCCCTTTCCAGCGGAAGTCGATGGCCGGGACCGCGTAGGGGCCCGATGCCATGCGCTGGGTCAGCTCGGCCATGGAAGCGCCCTCCAGCGGGTAGGCGCCGGCGTCCTGGATGATCTCCCATCGCAAGCCTGTGATCGTGCCGTCCCGCCTGGCGCCCACCTCGACGTGCTGGTGCTGCGCCCGGCCGTGAGTCATCGAGAGCAAGCCTTCTCCCCGGCCCTCCTGCCAGCGGATCGGGCGTCCCAGCCGGAGGGCGAGGGCGACAACCAGAGCCTGCTCCCGGTAGACGTTGATCTTCGCCCCGAACCCCCCGCCCATGTCAGGCGTGCGAACGTGCAGCAGGTCCCGGTCGATGCCGAGCGCCCGCGAGATGGTGTTGCGGGCCGCGTGAACGTTTTGGGATCCGACCCATATGTCGATCTCACCGTTGCTACGGGGTATGGCCAAGGCGTTGTTGGTCTCGAGTGGGACGGGAGCTACCCGCTGATTTTCCATGTCGACCGATACCACGACCGCGGCCGCGCCGTGGACGTCGTCGTCGACTTCGGCATCTTCCAGCACCACGTTGGTCCCGATTTCGGGAAACAGCGGCGGTGCATCGTCGGCGAGTGCCGCTTGAGGCGTTGCCACCGCCGGCAGGAGCTCGTAGTCGACCCACACCATCTGGGCGGCGTCGAAGGCCTCTCGTTGCGACTCGGCCAGCACCACTGCCACCGGTTCGCCCACGAACCGGACCCGGTCGGTGGCGAGAAGCGGCCGGCGGGTCTCATCGCCGAGCCCACCCACGACGTGGGGCATGGGTCCGTACTCGAGGTCGGAGGCCGTCACGATCGCCACCACCCCGGGCATGTCGGCGCCGCCGGCGGTATCGATGGCCGTGATGATCCCGTGGGGGACGGTGGAGCGGATGAACACTGCCCACACGGCTTCCTCCACGTGCATGTCGTCGAGGTAGTTGCCGAGCCCTTTGATGAAGCGAGGGTCCTCTACCCGCCTCACTTCTGCTCCCCGTATCGACCCACGCAGCTGCTGTTGCATGGTGCGAGAGGGTAACGACCCGTTCCCCGACCCGTTTCCCCGGGGCCGGCTCAGCGGCCGATATCGGGATCTTCTTGGATCATCCGGGTACGAAGGGTGTAGATGGAGTCCCCCGACAGCACGCCCCCACGTCCGAAGAGGCGCCCGAACTGCCAGTTGGACAGTCCCAGCTCGGGCCGCTCCAGCGCGTATTGACCGTCCACCCAGCGGGTGAAGCCGTTGCCGACGAAAGGCGCGTCGACCCGGGAGTAGAAGTCGTCGTGGGCCGCCGGGTCCGAGGAGATGAGGCTGGCGATGAAGCGGGGTGAGTGGCTGTTGAATGCTTCGATTGCCTGGTCGATGCCGGCCGCCCCCATCAGTGTGATTTCGGGGCTGGCCTCCCATTCCCACTCGTGGCCCGCCCGGGCGGCGTCCATGGCCTCGGCCCGAGATTCATGGGCCACGCCTCCCGCTCGTGAGATCGGTGCCACCTCGTCCCACCAGGGATCCAGCGGAATGGCTCCCACCACATGCAGCTTGGGTTCGGTGCCTGTCCGCTCGGCGGCCCGTCGCAGCCCCGAAAGAACCGCATCGATGCGGGCCTGCGATTCGTCACCAACCACGACGACGGTGTTGACGGTGTTGCACACCTTGCGGTCGAGCGAGTGGTAGACGGCCGACTCGAGGGCTGCAGGGTCGGCGTCGGGGGCGGCCACGATCCACGCCCCGCCCGTGCCGTGCAGGCTGACCGGGATGCCGGCCTGGCGGGCCACTGCCCCCAGCTGGCCCACCGCCGCTCCCGAACCGCGGGCGACGGCCACCCCGAGACGGGGATCAGAGAACATGGCCCACCCGGCGGCGCGTTCCGGTGAGTCGACCAGGGAGGCCGCTCCTTTCGGGAGCCCCGCCTCCCGCAATGCAGGCCGGAGGGCGTGGTCCATCATCGCTCGGGCAGTGCCGAGTGCATCGGACCCGATGCGGAACACCACCGTGTTGCCGCTGCGCAGCACGCCGGTGGCATCGGCGAAGACGTTGGGACGGCCTTCGAAAACGAAGCCGACCACTCCCAGTCCGGCCCGCCAGATCTCGACCCGCCACCCGTCGTGGTCGATCACCTCGGCTGCATCGCGGGCCGGCTCCATCTTCTCCCAGATCCGGAGGGAGGCGACCATGTCGGCTCGCATCCGGTCGGTCAGCTCCAACCGGGTGGTGGAGCGACCGCGTCGGCGGGCGGTCTCCACATCCGACCGGTTCGCTTCGAGGACCGACTCGAAGACGGCGTCGTCCTCCAACAACTCGGCGAAGCGGCCGTAGAAGGCGCTGACGGCGTGATCATCGACCCGGGCCATGGATCCGAAGGATGCATACGCCGCATCCACCGCCGCCCGGGCCGCTGACCATGCTTCCGCCGGTATGTGGAGCAGGTCACCGGTGTCCTGGACCACGACGAGACGGTCTCCCGGGCGGAACGCGGCGGCCAGTTGCTCGCTCACCTCGGCCACCCGGTCGCCGCCGAAGGGGATCATCATCCCGGGCTCCAGACGCTCCAGTCGCTCGCTCATCGCCTCAAGTGTCGCAACCAGGAGTGGATCTGCCAATCGCCGGTTCGCGGGCGTCGGCGGTACCCTTTCCCGCGATGATCCGCCTGCTCCTCTTCGTCGGCATCCCGCTTCTCGAGATGGCGTTGCTGATTTGGGTCGGTCGCCAGATTGGGGTGGGCGCCACCCTGCTCATCATCGTCCTGACCGGAGTGGCCGGCGCCACCATGGTCAAACGTCAGGGCCTGGCGACGTGGCGGTCGGCTCAGAGCCGACTCGCCCAGGGGCGGTTTCCGAGCGACGAGATCATCCACGGTGCCATGCTGCTCGCCGCCGGCATCATGCTTATGACTCCCGGCTTCCTCAGCGACCTGACGGGTCTGATCCTGCTGGTGCCGTCGGCCCGTAACTGGCTGCGTCGCCGCTTCGGCGACCGCCTGGCGCGGCGATTCGATGACCGATCCGCCACCCGGGTCGAAGTGTGGCGGGTGTGACGCCCAGATCGGCCGCCACGCTGGTATTGGTCAGAAGCGGAAACGACGGCCCCGAGGTTCTCATGCTGGAGCGAATCGCTCGCGGGTTCTTCGGCGGCCTCTGGGTCTTCCCGGGCGGGGCACTCGATCCCATAGATGAAAGTGCGCTCGCCCGGGAGGTGGTTTCCATCCCCGACGGTGCCGATGACCTCCCGTGGCGGTCGGCGGCACTGCGAGAAACCGTCGAGGAGGTGGGTTTCCTCCTCACCGACCCCCCGTCGGGAGACGCCGTCGGGTTCAACGGTCCGAGCCTGTTCGAGGACCTGCGGTCCCGGGGTGTGACCCTCGACGGGCGGCGCCTGCGCCTGCTCTCCCAGTGGGTGACACCGGAAGGCGCACCGACCCGTTTCGATGCCCGGTTTTATCTGGCGGTGGCCACGGAGGATCCGGTGCTGATTCCCCAGGAGCGGGAAGTCACCGACG
Organism: Acidimicrobiia bacterium; assembly: GCA_036259475.1. Lineage (GTDB taxonomy): Bacteria > Actinomycetota > Acidimicrobiia > Spongiisociales > ZC4RG35 > ZC4RG17. The sequence continues at coordinate 5,336 of DATABS010000097.1, forward strand.
TAGCCTGGGTGCGACCGCAAGAGGCGCTCGACCGTATGGATCGGGGGCTATGGGCGATGGTGACACCGACCATCCACCATCTGCGGTGGTTGGCGGAACACAGCGAGGTCGGGGACATCTGGTCGACGGCGGGCCGGGCGAATATGAGCCGGGTCGAGCCGATCATAGAAGAGGACGGTTCGGAGGTCCGGGTCCGGCTCCCGGCTGCGGCCGAGCTCCCATGAAGATCGAGCGTGTTCTGGCTCCCAATCCTGGCCCCTTCACCGGACCCGGGACCAACACCTGGCTTCTCGAGTCGGCGGGTGAGGTGGCCGTCATCGACCCAGGGCCCTCCGACCGCGGGCATATGGCTGCCATTCTCGAGCGGATCGGCGATCGCCGGGTGAAGGCCGTCGTCGTGACCCACACGCATGAGGACCATGCTCCGCTGGCCAACCCGCTGGCGTCGGAACTGCAGGTAGCCGCCTACGGCTACGGGCCGGGGCCTGACTTCCAGCCTGACCTGCTGCTGAAGGAGGGCTCCGAGGTCGAGCTGGGCGACACGGACCTGGGCGTCGTCCACACCCCCGGCCACTCGGACGACCATCTGTGCTTCCTGGCCGGCCGGGTGCTCTTCACGGGCGATCACATAATGGGCGGCTCGTCGGTGATGGTCGAGAAGATGGGCGACTACCTTCGATCCCTGGAAAAGCTGCGTCATCTGGAGCTGGATGCCCTCTACCCGGGCCACGGCGAGGTGATGGAGGACCCCGGATCCGTGATCGACTGGTACGTCGCCCACCGTCTGGAAAGAGAGCGCCAGGTTCTCGAGGCGGTACGTGACGGGGACGCCTCGGTGGCCGACATCGTCGAGCGGGTCTACCGTGACGTCGACCGGTCCCTGCATCCGCTCGCCGCCCGCTCCGTCGCTGCCCATCTGGAGAAGCTGGCCGAGGAGATGGCGGTCGTCGTGACAGGGAAGACGGTCAGGTTGTCGTCCGAGGATGTTCGATGAGACGCGTGCTGGCCGTGATCCTGATCACCTTGCTGGCCGCGCCCGCTTACGCCCAGGTCACCCGCCAGGACGTGGAGGAGGCCGAGGAGCGGATGCGGGAAGCACAGGCCCGAGCCGACGAGCTCGCCCAGCAGCTGGAGGACGCCTATGTCCGTCAGGTCCAGCTCGACGACGAGATACACAATCTCACCGCGGCGAGAGAGCGGACTCAGATCCGCCTGGAGACGGCGGAGGCGGCGGTCGAGGATCTGGCGGTCGAGATGTACATGGGGGCATCCTCTTCCGTATCGCTAGTCGTGCTGCTGGGAGGGGACAACGAACGGGCCCCGGCCGGTCTCGAGTATGTCCGGCGAGTGACGGGCATCGAAGAGAGCGCCATAGGCAACTTCAAGGCGACCAAAGCCGAGCTGGAGCGCCAGACCAACCGTCTCGACGAGGCGCGCGTCGAGCACCAGGCGGTCACGGACGAACTCACCGCCCTCTCCGCCGAAGCCCAGGACATTTTCCTATCGGCGGCCGACGACTACGAGACCGTTGCCGCCCGGCGGGCCGCCGAGGAGGCAGAACGGCGAAGGAGGGAGGAGGAGGCTCGCCAGGCGGCGCTCGCCGCCGCTACCAGCACGACGGCCCCGCCAACTACGACCGCGGCGGGTACGTCTCCTCCCGACACGGCGGCCGAGGCATCGGAAGACGACGCCGACTCTCCCCCCGAGACCGCACCACCACCACCACCACCACCACCATCAGGTCTCGCCCAAGCGTGTCCTGTCCAGGGGCCGGTTTCGTTCGTCGACAGCTGGGGCGCTTCCCGCTCCGGAGGACGGGGCCATCAGGGAGTGGACATGATGGCTGCCCGGGGAACTCCGGTGGCGGCGATCTACGACGGCACCATCTCCAGGACCGGCTCGGGCAGCTCGCTCGGCGGGATCACGATCTGGATGCATGCCAACGGCGATAGCTTCTACTACGCCCATCTCGACGGCATCGCGGCGGGAATCTCGGGGGGCACACCGGTCTCGGCGGGCCAGATAATCGGCTACGTGGGCAGCACGGGCAACGCCTCGGCCGCCTATCCCCACCTCCACTTCGAGTATCACCCCGGCGGCGGCGCGGCGGTGAATCCCTATCCGCTGGTCAAGGGCATCTGCGGCTGAACGCAGCCACAAAAGTACCGGGCGACTCGTATTCCGAGTCGCCCGGTTCGACGAGGTTCTGTGGGGGAAAACAGAGCCCCGTTCTACTTCGAAGCCCCGGGGGGAGCAGGACCTCGAAGAACTTCGTCGGATGGATCCATCCCGTTCCGATCCATCCGACTCGGATGCCTCCCAATCGCCAGCGCCAGTTGCTACTGGCCTAGGGCACGTTCGATGACCATGATGTCGGGCGCTGCCCGGAGCGGTAGGCGTATTTCACATGTGCCCGAACTGACTAGTCATGCGTCTGGTAGGGGAAAAGTGGTGGTGGCTCAGCCGCTGGCGGCGGCCAGGTCGTCGTCCATCTGGGCGACCAGCTTGGCAATCCGGCCCGTGCAGGTTTCGTCGGCGACCGGCGGCATCGCTTCCACGAGCCGCCCCGCCAGTTGGTTGAACGCCACTGCGGCCGGACGCTCGGGATGAGCCGCCACTACGGGGGCCCCGGTGTCCCCGCCCTCGACCACAGAGGCGTCGAGAGGAATCCGGCCGAGGAGCGGCACGCTGATCGCCTCAGCCAGTTCGCCGCCGCCGCCGGAGCCGAACAGCTGGTAGGTCTCGCCGTGGTCACAGGTGAAGCCGGCCATGTTCTCCACCACCCCGATCACCGGCATGTAGGAGCGGCGGGCCATGTCGGCCACTCTCACGGCCACCTTCTGGGCGGCCTTTTGAGGCGTCGTCACCACCAGCATCTCGGCCTGGGGAAGCATGCGGGACAGCGCCATCTGCACGTCTCCGGTGCCCGGTGGCAGGTCGATCACCAGGTAGTCGAGCGCTCCCCAGTCGACCTGGGTGAGGAACTGCTCGAGAGCCTTGGACAGCATCAGACCGCGCCACATCAGCGCCGTCTCCTCCGACTCGATGATCAGGCCGGTCGAGACGACCGAGACTCCATGAGCTGAGCCCGGCTCGATGAGCCGGGTCCTTTCGTCGGCGGAGAGAGGACCGGCAACTCCGAGCATCCGGGGGATCGAGAACCCCCAGATGTCGGCGTCGAGGACTCCTACCCGATGACCGCGGGCGGCGAGTGACAGGGCGAGGTTGACCGTGACGGAGGACTTGCCCACGCCGCCCTTGCCGGAAGCAACCGCCACTACCCGGGTGGTGGGGGCCACCTGGGTCGCCTGGGCGTTCTGGCGCGCCCGGCGCCGAGCCCGGCCCATCACCTCGGCTCGCTGCGCCTTGGTCATGGCGGTCGTCTCCACGACCACGTCGGTCACACCGGGGAGCGCTCGCACCTTGCGGACCGTGTCGCCCTCGATCTGGCCCCGCATCGGACACTCGGCGACGGTGAGGGCGATGCCGATCGTTGCGACTCCTTCGACATCCAGGTGAACGGACGACACCATCCCCAGCTCGACGATGTTGCCGCCCAGCTCGGGATCGTTGACCGCCTCGAGGGCCGAATAGATGTCTTCTGTGGAAGCTATTGTGTCTTCCCGGGGTGGAATACAAAGGCCACGATATCCCTTATACTGGGCGACCGTGAACCCCGATTTGCCGGTGATACGACCAAGATGACTCAAATTCTTTCCATCAAGTCGAACAAGCCCCAACAGACCGTCAACCTGACGCCGACTGCGGTGGAGAAGGTCGGCGAGTTGATCGCCGCTGAAGGCGACGAAGACCTGGCTCTCCGGGTGGCGGTCCGCCCCGGTGGTTGCTCCGGATTCTCCTATGAGCTGTTCTTCGACAGCCAGGTGGAGGAAGCGGATATCGTCGAGGAGTTCGGGAACGTCCGTGTGGTCGTCGACGCCCAATCGGCCGAGATGGTGCGAGGGGCAACCCTCGACTTCAAGGACGGCCTGATGGGCGCCGGTTTCTCCATCGAAAATCCCAACACCACCCGCACTTGCGGTTGCGGTAACAGCTTCGGCTGATTCGACCGGGTTGGATCCCGGTAGCCTGGGCACCAGTCTCAGACAGGAGCCCTCCATGCCACGGATCCTCGACACACCCTCCGGTCCAGCTGCCATAGGCCCGTATTCGGCCGCGGTGGAAGCGGGGGGATTCGTTTTCCTATCCGGCCAGGTCGCCTTCGATCCTGAGAGCGGCGATCGAGTGCCCGACGACATCGAGACGCAGACAATGAGGGTGCTGGACAACATCGGCCTCATCCTGGGAGATCTGGGCCTGGACTACTCCGATGTGGCCAAGACGACCGTGTTTCTGGCCGACATGGTCGACTACCCGGCGGTGAACGAGATCTACGCCAGCTACTTCGGCGATCAGCCGCCCGCCCGTTCCGCCTTCCAGGCCGGGGCTCTGCCGGGCGGCTTCCGAATCGAGATCGAGGTGATCGCGGCGAAACGAGAGGAGAGCCGATGAACCAGAGGGAAGTGTTCGAGTCGTTTGGCTTCGACGGCGGGACCACGATTTCCGGGGTGAGCATTGCCGGCGAGTGGCGCCCCGGTTCCGGAGGCACAGTCGAGATCCCCAATCCGACCACCGGTGAGACGATGGCAACGGTGGGGGTTGGCGGCCAGGCCGACTACGAGGCGGCGGTCACGTCTGCCGTCGAGACCTTCCAGAGGTGGCGGACGCTCCCGGCACCGGTCCGGGGCGATTTCGTCCGGCGCTTGGGCAACGCCCTCCGCGACAAGCGAGACGCCCTTGGCGCACTCGTCAGCCTCGAAGTCGGCAAGATCCTGCCCGAGGGGATCGGTGAGGTTCAGGAGATGATCGACATCTGCGACTTCGCCGTCGGGCTGTCACGTCAGCTGTACGGGAAGACGATGGCCTCCGAGCGCGTCGACCATCGCATGTACGAACAGTGGCATCCCCTGGGCCCGGTCGGCGTGATCACCGCCTTCAACTTCCCGGTGGCCGTCTGGTCCTGGAACAGCGCGATCGCCGCGGTGTGCGGCGACCCGATCTTGTGGAAGCCGTCCGAACGCACGCCGCTGACCGCCATTGCGGTGACCCGGATCGCCAACGAGGTGATGGCCGGCAGCGGCTACGAGGGAGTGTTCAACCTCGTGGCCGGTACGGGAGACGTGATCGGCGAGTCCATGGTCAACGATCGTCGGCTTCCCCTCATCTCCGCCACCGGCTCGATCCGGATGGGCAAGATCGTGGGGCCCAAGGTGGCCGCCCGGCTCGGCCGAAGCGTCCTGGAACTCGGCGGTAACAACGCCATCGTCGTCATGGATGACGCCGACCTCGAACTGGCGGTGCGGGCTGCGCTCTTCGCCGCCGTGGGCACCTCGGGGCAGCGCTGCACCAGCCTTCGCCGTCTCCTCGTCCATCGGGCGATCGTCGACAAGCTCGTCGACCGCTTGAAGGAGGCGTACGCCCAGGTCTCGATCGGCGATCCACTCGAGGAGGGAACCCTCATGGGTCCCCTCGTCAACCAGGCGGCGGTCGACCAGATGCTGGCGGCGGTGGAGACGGCCCGTTTGCAGGGCGCCACGATCGTCACGGGCGGGAAGCCGATCGAACGAGCCGGATTCTTCGTGGAACCGGCCATCGCCCGCATCCCGCCCCAGGCGGACATCCTGCAGGAGGAGACGTTCGCCCCGATCCTGTGGATCGTCGAATTCGACACTCTGGAAGAGGCGATCGAGATCCACAACGGCGTGGTCCAAGGTCTCTCGTCGGCCATATTCACTCAGTCGCTGAAGAATGCAGAACGCTTCCTCTCGGCCACGGGCTCCGACTGCGGCATCGCCAACGTCAACATCGGCACGTCCGGGGCGGAGATAGGAGGCGCCTTCGGAGGGGAGAAGGACACTGGCGGGGGACGCGAGGCCGGATCGGACTCGTGGAAGGCATACATGCGACGGCAGACCACGACGATCAACTGGGGAGACGACCTGCCGCTGGCGCAGGGAATCTCGTTCGGTTGACGGACACCAGGTCCGACCCGCTCCGGAGGGCGCTGGAGGCCTTCGCCGGCGTGGTGTTCACCGATCGCAACTCGGTGAACCGGCTGCGCAATGGGATCGAGATCTTCCCGGCAATGCTGCGAGCGATCCGGCTCGCCCGGCGCCGGATCGACTTCGTGACATTCGTCTACTGGACCGGTGACATCGCGTCTCAAACTGCCTACGCCCTCGCCGAGCGCGCCCGGGCAGGGGTCGAGGTCAATGTCCTCTTGGACGCGGTGGGAGCGGCACAGATGGCCGATCGCCTGGTCGACGTCATGACAGATGCCGGGGTGGAGGTGCGTTGGTTCCGGCCGGTCGTCCGATGGAAAGTATGGGAGACCGACCATCGCACCCACCGCAAGTTGCTGGTGGTCGACGACGAGGTCGCATTCACCGGCGGCGTCGGCGTCGCCGAGGAGTGGGAGGGTGATGCTCGCAACCAGACCGAGTGGCGTGACACCCACTTCGAGATCCGGGGACCGGCGGTGGACGCCCTTCGTTCCGCGTTCCTTTCCGACTGGCGCGACACCGAAGGGAAGATGTTCGAGGACGGCAGCATCCCGGAGCGGCCGGCTCCGGCCGGGGACACGGTGCTCGGAGTGGTCGATGGCTCGGCCCAGATCGAGCTCAACACCGCCGGCCGGGTGCTGGAGTGCATCGTCGCCTTCGCCGAGCGCCGCCTGTGGATCGCGACGCCGTACTTCAACCCCACCAAGCGACTCACCCAGCTCCTCACTCGAGCGGCCGGCCGGGGTGTGGAGGTCAGGCTGATGATTCCCGGGCGACACATCGACAAGCGGGTTTCGCTGATCTCCGCCAAGGAGCAGGCCGTCGAACTGCTCGACGCCGGCGTCCGGCTCCACCGCTTCCGTCCCTCGATGTTCCACGTCAAGACCGTCATCGCCGATGAGACGCTCACCATGTTCGGGTCGGTCAACTTCAACGAACGCTCGCTCTACAAGGATGAGGAGGTCGGCGTCGTCGCCATCGACGCCCAGCTCAACGAGCGGCTCGCCGCCGACTACCTGGACGACCTCGACCGATGTGACACCGTGACCGACCGGACGCGCCTGGACAGGTCATGGTCCGAGTATGCCGCCGGCAAGGCGACGAAAGTCTTGGAGAGCGAGCTTTGAGCGAAGCCGAGCTGTGGGACGACCGCTACCGGGAGAAGCCGCTCCTCTGGTCGGCGGAGCCAAACCGTTTCGTGGCCGCCGAGCTGGCGAACCTGGCGCCGGGCAGCGCGGTGGACGTGGCGTGTGGCGAGGGACGCAACTCCGTGTGGTTGGCCGAGAGAGGCTGGCGAGTGACAGGCGTCGACTTCTCCTCCGTGGCTCTAGAGAGGGCCCACGCCATGGCGGCCGAGAGGCGAGTCGAAGTGGAATGGATTCAGGCCGACGTCCTGAGCTGGCAACCCGCCCTCGCGTTCGACCTCGTCGTGCTCGCCTACGTCCATCTCCTTCCCGACGATCGTGACCGGTTGATGGAAAAGGCGACCGGGTGGGTGGCTCCAGGCGGGCACCTGTTCGTCGTGGGTCACGACATCTCGACGGTCGGCGTCAGTGGTCCACCCGACCCCCGACTGCTCTGGGATCCGCAAACGGCCGCGGCCGCCGCCGCACCGCTGGAGGTCATATTTTGCGAGCGGCGCTATCGCGACATCGAGGCCGGTAGGGCGGCCGACACCGTACTCTTGGCGCGGGCGCGAGAGAGGAGAGAACCGTGAAGTACTACCTGACCCGGCGCCTCCCTGGTGCCGACTTCGGGGCGACGGTGGAGCACGTGCGGGAGGCGTTGGCCGCCGAAGGCTTTGGCATCCTCACCGAGATCGACGTCCAGGCAACGCTCCGGGAGAAGCTGGGGGCGGAGATGGACCCGTACCTGATCCTCGGCGCCTGCAACCCACCTCTGGCGCAACGGGCTATCGGGGTCGAACCTCAGATCGGCGTGCTGCTACCTTGCAACGTCGTCGTCAGGGTGGAAGACGACGACGTGGTTGTCGATGCGATCGAACCGGAGTCGGTGATGGAGCTGGTCGATTCGCCCGGTATGGCGGACATTGCTACCGAAGTCCGCACCAGGCTGGAGTCGGTCGTGGCCGCCGTCGCCTAGACCTGGTCGAGAGCCTGATCGAGATCGGCGATCAGGTCCTCGACGTCCTCCATCCCGACCGAGAGACGCACCAAACCGTCGGTTATGCCGGCGGCGATCCGCTCGTCGCGTGGGACAGCGGCGTGGGTCATCGTGACGGGATGGGTGATGATCGACTCGACGGCACCCAGATTCTCCGCCAGGGACCAGAGTCGCACAGAATCCATCAGCTTCTTGCCGGCCGCGACGCCACCTCTCACCTCGAACCACGCCATGGCGCCGAAGCCGGATGCCTGCTTCTGGGCCAGGTCGTGGGCGGGGAACGAAGCCAGGCCGGGATACCCGACGTTCTCCACCTTGGGGTGGTCCTCCAACCAGGTGGCAACCTCCATCGCGTTGGCCGACTGGCGTTCCATGCGCTCGGACAGCGTCTTCACCCCCTGCAGGGTCAGCCAGGCGACCATTGGCGACATCACCAGCCCGGCGGAGATGCGGGCGAAGGCGATCTTTTCTTGCAGGTCGGCGTCGTTGACCACGACGGCACCGCCGAGGGTGGCGTTGTGGCCGTCCAGGTACTTGGTGGTCGAATGGACGATGACATCTGCGCCGAGCTCGAATGGGCGCTGGAAATAGGGAGTGAGGAATGTGTTGTCGGTGACGTGGAGGGCGCCGGACTCCCGGGTCACCTCGGAGACGGCGGCGAGATCGGTGAGCTTGAGGGTGGGATTGGCCGGGGTCTCGGTGAAGACGAGGCGGGTGCTGGGACGGATGTGGTCCCGGAGTTTTTCGATGTCGGCCGTGTCGACGAAATCCACCTCGACCCCGAACTTCCTCAGGAACTGGTCGGCGAAGCGGTAGGTGCCGCCGTAGACGACGTCGGCTACGAGGACGTGATCACCGGCGGAGAGAGTGGCGAGGAACACCGCCACCGTGGCGGCCATTCCCGAGCCATAGGCGGTGGCATGGGCCCCGCCTTCGAGGGCGGCGATCTTCTCCTCGAAGGCGTGCACGGTCGGGTTTCCGCCCCGGGCATAGCTGTAGCCCTTCGACATGTACTCGTCGACCGACTCCTGGACGAACGTGGTCGACTGGTGGATGGGGGTGAGAATGGCCCCGGTGACGGGGTCGGGGGTGACGCCGGCGTGGATCTGGTCGGTACGAAAGCCCATGCGTCCCATTGTGCCCGCTCCGGGCAGTTGCCGAAACTGACGTGCGATTTTCAGTCGTCGCGACGGGTCATTGCACGCCAGTTGCGACGAGCCGGCTCTGTCCCGCCTTGAGGAGGGTCTGGATGCAGTAGGCCGGATCGTCGACCAGCATGCGATAGGTGAACCGGACCACAATCAGGCCCATCGCCAGGGCGGCGTTGTCTCGTAGACGATCACGCTCGAAGTCGGCTCGCCGTGTGTGCCATCGCCGACCGTCCGCCTCGACGATCATCCCCCAGAAGCCGATGAAAGCGTCAAGAACGGCGTCGACTCCCTCGTCGAGTTGGATGGGACATTGCCGGGTGTATGGCGGTATCTCGGGTCTGTCCAACAGGGGGTACAGATGAGCCTCGAGCTCCGTCGTCGCCGGCTGGTAGGAGTCCAATCTGCGATCCGCCAATACCGATCGCAGCTTCGGTCCTCCTGGTCGGCGCTCACCGTCGATGCGATCGAGGATTGCGTCGAAATCGCCCACGACAATCCTTCGGGCGGCGAGTTGCGAGTCCACCAGCCGCTCCAGCCTCGGGAGCGGTAGGCGCGACGACATCGTCCAGATAGTTTCAGCGATCGTCGTCACCTGAAATCCGGCTACCCGGGTTGTGGCGATCTGGTCGAAATGGACATCCCTGATGAGGCGGGCGAGGGGTGACCTGCCGGTGCTTCTCGCTGGTACGAGGATCTCCGGTTTGCTCCTGGTCACACCTTCGAAACTGTGCAGTGACGCAGCCGATCGACCGGCCACGATGGCGCGAGGACGATTCAGTACCGCTGCCGCGACCTGACGTTCCCACTTCGGAGGCGCCGAGGCGTAGGCGTAGACGCCGGCTACCAGGCGGATCAAGCGCCCGCTGTCGACACGACGTTGGAGCATCTCGTCGGTCATCCCTACCGACCGCGCCTGCGCTCGGCTCACCACTCCGTACTGGCGAGCGGCGAACTCGTCGAGCCGTCGATCAATCTCCATCCGGCCACCATGCCCGAATCAGCCGGCGACTTGAAGGCCCTTGAAACTGACGTGCAGAAATGCGTCGCCGCGACGGAAAATTGCACGTCAGTTTGCGCAGGTCAGCCGAAGCGGTAGCCCACCGAGCGCACCGTCGTGATCCAGCTGGCCCGTTCCTCGCCCAGCTTCGCCCGTACCCGCCGCACGTGTACGTCCACCGTGCGCGCCCCGCCGTAGTAGTCGTAGCCCC
>DATABS010000098.1:0-3923 GCA_036259475.1 Acidimicrobiia bacterium
CCTCTGCGGACGCCTAACGCGGCCAGCGGCGTTAGGACCAGAACCATCAGATCGGTTCCCAGCGTCAGCCGATCCAGATAGGCCAGGTCACTCTCCGTGCATTCATGGAGTGGCTTGTCGCCGCGCTCGGAGATCTGCCAGAGGCCTGTTATCCCCGGTCTCACGGCATGGCGCTGGTGTTGCCACGGCTCGTAGCGGGCAACGATCTCGGGCAGCTCGGGGCGAGGCCCGACCAGACTCATGTCACCCTTCAATACGTTGACGAATTGGGGAAGCTCGTCGAGGCTCCAAGTCCGCAGAAACCGCCCGACCGGGGTGATGCGAGGATCATCGGGATCCTTGTGGTTACGGCGTCGGTCTTCTCCGACGAACGGGACGTGGTCCTGGCGGCGGTCAGCCTCCATGGTTCGAAACTTGTAGAGGATGAACAGTTTTCCGAACTGCCCGACTCTCTCTTGCTTCAGGATGACGCCCCGACCCATTGTCGCTCTGATCGCTAGGGCGATCGCCAACATGAGTGGCAGGGTCACGACGAGCAGACAGATTGCGCCGATGCCATCGATGATCGGCTTGAACAATGTTTCATACATCGACGTCGGCCGCCCAAAGGCTTCGCCGACATCACGCAGCGGAATGATCCGCGGAGTCTCCGCCGTGAGGTCGATGCTGTTCGTCGAATCGACCCCGTGATCATCGATTCGAGCCCTGGAATCCGTCACTCCCGTCCTCCCATTTGTGCCCGCTTGAAGACGAGAGTTGCGCCTCCAAGTCCCTTTATCCCAACACGGAGAGTAGCAGTGGTCGGTTCCTGTGGAACTGGCCACCTATGGAATAGGCCTAGCGACCTAGAGCATTAGCGCCACGCAGGGTGATATCGGCAGATTCTTGGGTCGTGGGCCGATCTCAGGATGAGGGCATCTGTGATGTCTCCCGACGACGGGCCCAGAGCCGCTGCTGTACGGCGATACGAATTCGGGCCCAAACCAGTCGCCAGAGGTACGGCCCGGAGGCGCTGGGATGGCGGAGGCGCAGCTCGGCGTCGGACGGGAAAGCCTTGTGCAGGATCCATCGGGCCGCCTCCCAGCTCCTCCCTTGTGCCGTCAGCGGCATTAGCCAGGCGGCTCGTCGCTTGTGTCTGAATCGGCCGACGTCACCCAGCAGGCGGACTTGCGGACTCCACAGCCGCGTCCACAGGCGGCTCCGCCATCCCGACTCCGGCGCGCCGTTGGACGATGCGCCGAGCTCTTCATGAATGACGCGTGTGGCGACCGAGATCTGATCGAACAGTCCCTCCTGACGGGCAAGCTCATCTACGCGAGTCCACTCGATATCCCGCTCAAAGCGAAGCCGCGCTTCGGCGATACCGAGCGCATATCGGAATCGGTCCCGGGCTTGGTGAAGGAGGAATATGAGGAGGTCGGCTTCGTCGTCGTAAACCTCGATCGCTCCGACTCCCTCCAGTTCCATGGTTTTCGTACGCTTGGTCCAGACGTTCCTCTGCCTCGGACCGATCCCCATGCGGAGGGGATCGGTTTGGAGGTCGACAGACACGTCACCGATCGTGACGCTCAAGGTGTCGAGGGAGTGGGGTGGCACCTTCTTCAGTACGTCGAGATCTGGGTGGTCGGGGATGAGCGCGTGGACCGCTTGCAGGAGATGAGCCGGTTCCGGAATGACAACGTCGAGATCGGCGAAGGGCCGGAGAAGCGGATCGGGAAAATAGCGGGTGGCGGAAACGGGGCCCTTGAAGACAATATGAGGTATGCCTTCCTCGCTCAGCCGCTCGTGAGTGATCCGAAGTACCTCGAGCAGACGGGTCCGGCGAGCGGCAATCCCGAGGTCGTAAGCAGTCAGCTTGGCGGCGGACTCGGGAGGGAGCGCTTCTAACGCGTGTCGACAAGAGTGGAGAAGGAGACCGGCCATGCGATGCTCGATTGCGGAGTCCACGACATCGAGCGCGACACTCTCCGGCTCGATTTCCTGGCCGGCCGCCACCCGTGCCACGAGGAGATGGGGCCGACTCAAACGAGGCCGCCGAGTGACTTCACGCCGCGAGCCTCGGAGATCTTGGAGCGGTCCGCCGGGTGTTCACGAAACGGGTACCAGGACCACGAGATCGCGGTCGGCGAGCTGGGTCAGGAAATCTCTTGTGTCCTGTGAGACCTGGTCTCCTGCCTCCGGAAACTCTCGACGCATCGCCTCTATGACCTCGCCGATGGTCGAATCGAAACTCATCTCCCAGATGGTCCGGCCGATGGCGTTGACTTCGTGGTAGTCACCTGTTCCGGTGTTGAGCAGCACTCCGCCGTCAGCCACCTGCCGGAAGACAACGTTGGCGCCGTGTCGGATTTTGGTGTCGTCGTGCATTGATGTTCCCAAAAGGGTCAGTAGAGGCCCAGCGTTCCCTGTCGCCGCTCGCGGCTGAGGGCCAGGCGTGTGGCGATGGCGCCCAGGGTCAGGGCGCCGATCGCAAAGAGGGCCAGGGGAGCGACGTGCGGTGCCACGCTGTCCCAGCCGGCCCCGCCCAACAGGGTTTCTCGGGTGGCGGAGAACGCAATGGCGACCGGGTTCACTTCGGCCAGCCGCTGAACCCATCCGGGAAAGAGATCGAGGGGAAAGTAGGCGCCGGAGGTGATGTTCAATCCGAAGCCGACGACTGAGAGCATAGAACCTCCGCGGCGGAAGGTGAGGACCGCTGCCCCGCTGATCATGCCGATGCCCCAGACGAATGGGATGAAGAGGAGAAGCACGACGGTTGCCGGCAGGATTCCCGATGGAACGATCTGTAGATTGAAGATCATCGCCACCGCGGTGAGGAACAGGGCGGTTCGGACGGGAACGTAAACGAGGTCGTAGACCGCCAACCCGACCTGGAGGGTGGTTGTCGAAGTGGGCGTCATGAAGAGGGATTCGAGGGTACCCATCAGCTGTTCACGACGAATCGCCGTCGACACCTGACCCATCCCGAGTTGAAGGAACGCTCCAAGGGCGATACCGACGGACACGAAGCCTATGTAGCCGACCTCTCTGCCTCCGAACCTGGGGATCACGTCTGGATCCACCATCAGACCGACGAAGTAGAACATGATTATCTGCGTGGATAGGTTGATCACGTCACCGAAGAAGGCGGTTCGGTAGCTCCAGGCAGTGAGGAAGTCGCGGCGCACGAAGGCCGGCAGTTTCCTCAACTCTCCTACGAGGCTGGAGGACGTCACCTGGCCCCCTCCTTGGTCGTCAGCTCCAGGAATGCCGTTTCCACTTCCGATGTCGCCTCGGTGCAGGAGACGAGCACGAGTCCCTGCTGGCGAATGTGATCGAGGGCCTCGCCGAGTGACACCTCTGCCGACAGGTGAAGGAGGACGGAGTCGTCCGCGGCGAGAGATTCGAACTCCATGCCGGGTGGCATGGAAGCTCCGCCGACGGATAGGGGGTTGGCGAAGCGGAGCCGAAACGAGCGGAGCGCAGCTCGGCTGATCAGCTCGGGGACGGAGCCGGCGAAACGGGTGAGGCCATCCTGCAGCACCGTGACCCGATCGGCGAAGTCGCGCAGTTCGGCGAGCCGCTGGGTTGCCCAGACGATGGCACCGCCCTGGCTGGCGATATTCGAAACCAGGCTGCGGATCTCTGCGGAGCCCAACGGATCCAGGTCGTGCGTGGCCTCGTCCAAGAGCAAAACATCCGGCTCGGAGATGAGTGCCCGTGCAACCGCGAGCCGTTTGAGCATTCCATGTGAGTAGAGGCCAGCTCGCTTGCTCCCATGGTCGGACAAACCGACGGCGTCGAGCAGCTCGACTGCTCGGCGTCGGGCCCGGGACTTGGTGACGCCGTACATGCGGGCGAAGAAGAGCAAATTCTCGAGTCCACTCACTCGGAGGTAGAAGCTTCGATCGACGGAGGGGACCCAGCCGATTCTCGAGCGAATG
>DATABS010000099.1:0-11915 GCA_036259475.1 Acidimicrobiia bacterium
CATCGACGGACGTTCGGGACCCGCTCGAGGCTTTTGTCGACCGTCTGGTCGCACAGCACCTGATGGTGGAAACGGATGGCTCCGTCGAGGCGCAGGACGTCAGGGTCGCTGAAGTCACGCCCTTTGAGCCGCCGGTGCTCGAGGAATTCGACGAGATGAAAGAGATGCTTTTATACGATCCGATCCACGACGTCGATGAGACGGGCTGGCCGAACCTCCCGGAGCCGTCGATCCGCCACAATGAATGAAGCCCCGCCGACACCATCTCAGGTTGAGCGGTGCTCCGTTTTCTTTGCCGAACTCACAGATGCCTTCGATGAGGCTGCAAGGGATGAGCTACTCACCGAGCGGATCCAGCTCGGCGACTATTCCATTGATCTGAGATTCGCCGGCGGGGCGCTCGTTCAGTCAGTCATGCCGGCACTACGCCACCTTCGAACCTCCCGAAGCGGACCAGCCGCGTTCACTATCGATATCTTCGATACGACCTCGACCGGCGCGGCAATGGGTCCCCCTCCGTGGGGCCCGCGTGACTATCTCGCCCGAGGCGAGATACGAGGATTCAACCGGGACCCCTGGAGAACTGCCTACCGGGTGGACTGTGGGGTTCTGACAATGGCGGATCTCCAAGAGGGTCGAGGCATCTTCTGGATTCGTGATCCGAGCTATTACCCGGGATGGATGAACGCCGCACCGCTTCGAAATCTCTTTGGCTGGTGGGCGACTTACAACGGTTTGCAACTAGTCCATGGTGCTGCCGTGGGAACCGACGGTGCCGCTGCCCTGATCACGGCGCCGGGTGGAGCGGGAAAATCTACAACTGCGGTCCGGGCCGCGCTCGAAGGAATGGCTTTCTTGGGGGATGACTATGTGGTGGTGGATCCTGAAGGGCCCCGTGTGCACTCAATCTACTCCTCGGCGAAGATGGATCGCTGGGCGATTGAAGAATTTGCGCCCCACATCGGTGCTCTCAGTCGCGGGCTCGTCGGCGAACCAGGGAAGGAGAAGCACTTCTTTCTCGGGACCGACATTTTTGCCTCTGCCCTCGCGAGCACCCACCGGCTGGTTGCTCTCGTGGTTCCAGCCCTCGGCGATGGCTCCGAGACGAAGGTCATCGAGGTCTCGGGAGGAGATGCGTTGACGGCGATGGCTCCCACGACGCTTTTCCAGTTGGAAGGCTCGTCGGCAGAGGACTTCTCCGCAATGGCGAGGCTCGTCCGATCACTCCCCCTGTTCCGACTGAGGATCGGCAGGGACGGCCCAGCGTCGCCTGCCCTTGTCGACCTCATCCAGCGTGTCGCTGCATGAGCAAGTCGGCAGTATCGGTCGTCATCCCGACGAGAAACTACGCTCACTATCTTCCCGCCGCCATCGAGAGCGTTCTCGCACAAGAAGCTGTGGAAACGGAGCTTATCGTCGTCGACGACGGATCAGATGATGACACGCAGGAGGTCGTGACGCACTTTCGGAACGTGACCTACCTGCATCGCCCTCACTCCGGGGTGGGTGCGGCTCGCAATGCCGGCGTGAGCGCCAGTACTTGCGACTGGGTTGCGTTCCTGGACGCGGACGATGTGTGGAAATCTCACAAACTACGCCGACAGATGTCGGCGATCGACCACCAACCGAATCTCGATCTCGTCTACGCCTGGGTCGAAGAGTTCGTGTCAGACGACCTCCCGGGGTCACTAGCGCATACCGTTCAGGCGCGACCGGATCCATACCCCGCCCCGATTCCCTCCGTGTTGTTGCTTTCTCGGCGGGCTCTCCAACAGGTGGGAGCGTTTCGGGAGGACCGGGAGTCCGGCGAAGCGCTCGATTGGATACTCAGAGTTCGAGAGCAGGGCTTGAGGTTGCATGTTGTTGACGAGGTCCTGGCTCTCCGGCGCGTTCACGCCACCAACAGCGGTCGTGTAAGTAGGGAGGCGCAACAGCGTGAATACCTCAACGCCATCCGCCGTTCACTGACCCGGCGTCGGTCGGGTGGGGGGTAGAAAGCATGATGCGACTCGAGGCGGCAACGTTGTCGGCCTGGCGGCGTTACGGTCGGTTCTACGATCGTTCGGTCGGACCGGTCGTCGTGGTCGCCGTCATCACGGTGATCGGCACGCTGGCGCTTGTCCCCATCCCTTTGTTGATCAAGCATGCGCTTGATGTGGCGATTCCACAAGAGAGGAGCGGGCTCCTGCTAATTCTCGGGGGCGGCCTTGTGACCGCTCAAGTGGTCAACGCGGTGACCACGGTTTGGCGCAGGCGGGTAGTAACCGGCCATTCGACTGAGGCGACGAGAAAGCTCAGGGAAACGGTCATCCAGAAGCTTTACTCCGTATCGATCGACTTCCACCGGCGGTCTGAAATTGGAATCCTCCACGATCGGGTCGTGCAGGAGACAAGGCGAATCGATGCGATGGCTGACGCTCTTGCTTCGAGTTTCATTCCCGCTGTGATGACGAGCCTCGGCATCGGTTCGGTGCTACTTGTGATGCATTGGCAGCTGTTCCTCCTGATGCTGTCCGTCGTTCCCTTCATCGTCGTGGCCCACAAGCTGACCACCCCTCACGTCAAACGAGCTACGCGGGCTCACCGGGAGCGTTTCGCCCGCTTCTCCGACGGCGTCCTTTTCATCTTGCGAGCGATGGACCTGACAAGAGTCAGAGCCGCCGAGCGGTCCGAGATGGAACGGGCCTCGGACACCTTGAATGATCTTCGGGAAGCCGATTGGGATATGGCCGTCGCCAAGACTCAGTACAGCGCAGCGCAGCAAAGCCTAATTGCAGCAGCTGGGGTCGTCGTCCTCGTTTTCGGCGGCCTGGCTGTCATCGGAGGACGTCTCAGCATTGGTGACCTCTTTGCTTTCTATGCCGGCCTGGCGATCCTGCGAGGCCCCCTCGTGGCGATGTTCACGTCCCTGCCGTTCATCATCTCAGGCATCCAGTCGCTCGTCTACGTGGACGAGTTGCTACAAGACCCTGATCAACGGCCCTACAAGGGAACCCGTCGCATCGACTTCGATGGAGAAGTCGCCTTGACAGATGTCAGCTTCGATTATGGCCGAGGCACACTTTTCCGGTCGGCCAGCATGCGAGTTCAACCCGGCCAGACCACGGCACTCTCCGGCCTCAACGGGTCGGGAAAGAGCACAATCGTTGCCTGCATACTGGGGTTCTACAAGCCTCTCAAGGGATCGGTTTTTGCGTCCGGTCATCCGTATAACGATCTCAATATTCCTGATCTTCGGGCTCGGATGGGAGTGGTGCCGCAGGAGCCGGTGATCATCTCAGGGACCATTGAAGAGAACATCGCCTATGGCCATGAGACGGCGAGCAGGGCCGACGTGGAAGAGGCGGCCCTGTTGGCCCAGGCTCACGAATTCATAATGCAACTGCCGGACGGATACGAGACCCGAATCAGCCACTCGGGATTCACCCTTTCCGGTGGGCAACGACAGAGGATCGCCATTGCTCGGGCGTTGATCAGCAATCCGCGGCTCCTCATTCTGGACGAGCCGACGAACCACCTGGACGATGTGATCCTCGAAGACATCATCCAGACGGTGCTGAATCTCCCGACTGCTCCTGCAGTGCTACTCATAACCCACCGCAAGGATGTGGAATTGTGGGCGGACGATGTCTACGAAATAGAGAATCAGACGATCGTCCATCGTATGAACGCTGCCCCGATGCACCTGAGTGGTGAACCGGTATGACCCATGAAATGCCTCTCCGGTTGCATGGCATCTGGCCGTCCGCCAGCGAGGAGTTGGTGATCAGAGCCGCCCTTGCCTCTCCCCAGGATGCCCCGGCCCTATGGGCCGAGTGGCTGGAGACGAACGACATCGATCGACTTAGCTTCGGGACCTTTCGGCTGCTTCCCTTGCTCTATACGAAACTTGCGGCCGCCGACTACCACGGCAACGAGATGTCCAAACTACGCGGAACCTATCGACAGTCGTGGTACCGGAATCAGCTTCTGGGTAACTCGGTGGCCGAAATGTTGGACGCACTTCACGACCGCGGGATACCGACTCTGCTGATGAAGGGAATACCCCTCGCGCTTCGGACTTACGAAGATCTTGGCGCCCGGTCGATGGGAGACGGAGACATCATGGTGCCGCTCTCATTCAGCTCAGTGGCCAGAGAAGTGCTCGAGGACCACGGCTGGGAGAGGACGATTCCCTACTTTCCAGGCCACGCAATGAGTTACAGATCCGGAAAAGGACTCGAGATCGATCTCCACTGGTACCTGACCAAGTATCACCAATCGGAGGCTGTGTCCGATGTTATCTGGCAAGCATCGATGCCATTCGAGCTCAACTCCGTGTCAACCAGGGCGATGAACCACACCGACGAGCTAGTGCATAGTCTGATTCACGGTCTGCATTGGGAGCAGGAACTGCCGATCCGTTGGGTCCCCGATTCATTCCTCATCATGGAGAGGCACGCCGAAGATATCGATTGGGAGCGGTTTCTCGCCGTGGCCGGCATCTTGCGGGGTTCAGCAACCGTCGCTGCGGCCCTTACCTACCTTCAGTCGAAGTACGACGCGCCCGTTCCGGCTGGCGTAGTCGATGCGCTCGAAAGCAAGACGGTGGTCAGTCAGCGCGTCGAGAACTGGTTCCGGTTCCACGCTACCGCCCGCCATCCTTGGGGGATGCTGCCGCTGCGGTGGATTGCCTACTGGCGAGCAGAACGGGAACGTGCCCGCATACCCACGCCTGTCGGGTTTGTGCGCCAACTCAAGACGACGTGGGCGGTGCCGAGTTGGACCGGCATGATAGGTGAGGTCCTCCGGCGCGTCCGTCGCCGGTTGAGCTGGTTCGCCCGAAGCAAGCGAAGAGACTGGGGAATCGCCCCTGAGACCTACGATGGCTAGGGCGTTTGTCATCGCACCGAATCTTCCGTATCCCACTCGGAGCGGAGCCGATCTACGAACGACTTCCGTTCTCAAGGCGCTGGGTGAAGAAGGCGCCGTGGCGGTATTCGGAATCGGCCGCACGAGGATCGAGCGTCCTCCGATTTCGAACCTCCATGCCTGGGAAACGACGAGTGCGGCGGCGGTACTTGCCCACGACCAGTCACTTCCGGACTCGAGATGGATCAGCGAGCCTGACTGGGTGCCAAGCGATCGCTATTTCTCCAAGGCCATCGCCAATGAAATCTTCGAAGTCATGTCGGACTTCCGACCCGAAATCGTCGTCCTTGAGCAGCTGGTCACCGCCGGCTATCTCGAGATCGCCGAAACCAGCGGAGGCAAGGTCATCCTCGACGCCCACAATGTGGAATCGCACCTACATGCCGAGATGGCGCAGGCGGAGCGTGGCGTCCGGCGGATGGTTCGTAAACACTTCGCCGAGAGGGTTGAGCTGCTCGAGTCTCGGGTTGTGAAAGCAGTCGACCGAGTGTGGGCCTGCAGCGAATCGGATCGTGCTCTGTTTCTCGCCATGGATTCGGTTCCCGTCGACGTCGTACCCAACGGCATCGAGCCGAGCCGGTATGAGGGCGTTCGCTCGCGTCGCAACCAACCTGAGTCCCCGCCGGTGCTGCTGTTCCCAGCAAACTTCGGCTATGAGCCGAATGTGCGTGCCGCAGAGTTTCTGGCCCGTGAGCTCGTGCCCGTCGTGTCGTCACGGTGGCCGGGATCGCAGTTTCTTTTGCCTGGTCGAGATCCTCAACCTGATCTGATCGAGCTGGCCCGGTCAGTCGGCATTGAAATGCCTGGAGCCGTCGACGACATCCTCGGGTTCTTCGAGCGAGCAACCGCGATGGTGGTTCCTCTCTTCGAGGGAGGAGGAACGAGGTTGAAGGTTCTCGAAGCGTTCGCCTCCGAGTTGCCCGTTATTGCCACAGCCAAAGCCGTGGAGGGACTGGATCTCGAAGAGGGCATTCATTACCTCCGAGCAGAGGAGCCCCGCGACTACGTCGAAGCGCTCGACGCCTTGATGGCAGGTTCGTCCACGATGACGAAGACCGCCCGAATGCTGGTCGAGGACAAGTATTCCCAGCGAGCTGTCGACCGTTCAGTGGGTGACTCGCTGGAGACCCTGGAAGCCGCCTAAGTCGGTATGACGAGAACGGGTCATCCCATCAGGGGACAGTGATCGTATAGGACACACTCTGTGTCACGTCTCCCGCCCAACGCCACGCCGCACGCAGGGTGTGGGTTCCGGAGGTGAGAGTCGGCGGGTTTGTTCGCCATGTTCGAGTCGCGGGGGAGGAGCCTTCGCTTGTTCCCAGGTAATTCCGTTCGAGCGGTGATCCATTCCAGGCGAAGGAGACCTCGGTGGAACCGGCCTTGAAGGCCTCCTCCTCCTCGGCCCGGTAGGGGAGCACCTGATACCACCCTTCGGTGACCTGCAACTGGACCCCTGCGGCCAGAGTGACCCGGCCCGTGCACGACAGCCCGTCTTTGGAGCACCTGAGTCCACTACGCATGGAAAGCCGGTTGACGATGGGATCGACTCCCTCCAGAGCACGCACCAAAAACGTTGCCATCTGGCTGCGCGTCACAGGCTGGTCTGGACAGAAGCGGGTATTGTCCGGCGGGTTACAACCCCGGGTGATATCTGCCGCCGCCAGGGCATCGATGCTCTGGCGGTGAACACTGTTCTCGGTGTCCGTGAAGCCATGGGCTTCAGCCGAACGAAGGTCCAAGGCTCGAACCAGAAACGAAGCCATCTGCGCCCGCGTGACCGAGTCCGCCGGGCAAAACCGGTCGTTGGCGGGAGGGTTGCATCCTCGAGTGATCCCGGCGGAGGCCAAGGCGTCGATAGCCTCGGCATGCACACTCCCGCTCGTGTCTCGGAATCCGCTTTCGTCGGTCGCGGGCAGACCCAATGCGCGCACGAGGAACGTTGCCATTTGCGCCCGGCTGACTGGCTCGTTCGGGCAGTATCTCGTGTTATCTGGAGGGTTGCAGCCCCGGGTGATATCGGATGCGGCCATGCCGTTGATGGCCGACTCGTGCACGGAGCCGTCGTCGTCGAGAAAGTTACCCCTCCCGTCGGTGGATGATCCCACCGCCGTCGACGACCACACCGCTCCTACCAGTACGGTGAGTGCTCCTACCAGGATTGCTACCGCTCGTCTCACGAGACGGTCACCGAGTCCAGCAGTCGGTTGACCTCCTCCACCATATCGGCCCGATCGATGTGGCTACCCACCACCACGTAGAGGCAGAAGGGGCGGCCTTTGACAGTGAAGAACCGCTGGAGGGCTGACTGTCCGGGCTGTCCGTGCTGGAGGGAGTTTCGGTCGAAGTCTCGAGCCTGCACACGGGGCACTCCTTCAGTGGCGAACAGCGCCTTGCCGGCGGATTCGGCCCCGTATTGGAACAACACCACAAAGACGTCGCCTGCCTGCATACTTGCGACGGCCTCCGCCCCGAAGTCGGCGCGGACTGCGGGCAACGGGAAGTTGGCGAAGTGCGCCACCGTCGGACGGCGGCTGACCCCTTGCGGTGCCAGGCCACCTCCTCCCCCGATCTCGCCTTCCCACCCGACGGGCAGCTCGACCGTCACTCCTGCCGCCTCCAATCGCATCACATGAGCCTCAACGCACCACCCGCCAGCGCCACGATCACGAAACCGGTCCCCACGATGCGAGCGACGGGACGGGCGGCGTCGGTCATCGCCCGGTTGAAGGCGGTGAGCCGCGAGGGACGGTCGATCCACCCGGCCGCCAGCGGGAACGCCGAGCGGCCGAGCCCGAAAGATCCCCCGACGATTGCTCCCGCGAGCGGGTCTCCGGTCAGCACGGCGAGTGCGAAGACGGCGTACACGCCCCAGGTCACGACAAAGGTGGCAATCCCCAATCCGAGCTGGATCCCGAAGCCGACTCCATACACCCACCCTCGGAAGGCGCCGATCCAATCTTCGTTCACCTGGCGCTTGACCCCCGGAGGCGTCACGCGAGCGAGGTCGGCGACGCCCGCCACGAGCACGACGCTCACCGCCAGCCCCAGCCGCCAGTCGCCTGTGGGCAGCAAGGAGCCGATCCATCCCAGCGCGGAGCCCCCCAGCGCTCCGGCACCGGTGGCACCGACGACGAACGAGGTCACCGTGAGTCCCCATCGGTTGTGGCGAGCCCGCTCACCGAGCGGGTGGATGCTCGACAGCATCGACTCCCCTCAAGGCGACCAGTGGGAACGGATGGCCGCCAACAGGGCGACTATCACCGCCAGAGCCGTCACTTCCCCTCCCCGTGCGGGTTTCGGTACAGACTGGGATCGCCGGGTTGAATGCCGGCCGCATCGAGGCGCTCCTCGGTGCGCCGAGAACGAGCCTCGGTGTTGCCTCCGCCGTATCCGGCGTCCGCCATGGCCGAACTCAGCAGGTCGCGCACATGATCCCATGATCCGGCCGCTCCCTCGCCTACCACTGTCCCGTGTCCGGCTTCCACGAGGATGAAATAGGGCGAAACCGAGATCTTGAAGTCGTCCCACGCCTGGGAGGACATGATCGTCGGTATTGCTTTGGGAGCCATCTCGGCGATCTTGCCGGCGCTCTCACCGCTGGCGTCTCTGGCCACGATGACCGGCCGAACATCTGGCCCCGGCATCGTGACGTCTCCCGACAACGCCTCCCAGAACGGTCGGCAGGTCGAACAGCCACTCGACAGGAATGCCAGGAGCACGAATCCCCGGCTGTTGCGTAGGGCAACGGCTGCGGATGAACCTTTCGGTGTCACCCCGGTCACCGCCTCAGGGGTGTGTGATACACCGCGGTTTGTGACCTGCAGCCCGCCCGTCGCCGCACGGGAGGGTTCGCCGCCGTCCAGTGCGTGGAGACGCCGGAGGATCTCGGCGTGAGAGCGCAGCAGTCCCGCCACCAACAGGATGAGGAGCGCGATGACGATCGCTTCGATGGTGACCAGGGCAGTCACGTCACCCGTCCCCAAGTCAGCGGGACGTCACCCGCCGAACCGAACTGGAATGTCGTGTCGGCCGTTCCAGAGCTGAGACTGTTCCGGAGATGCCACGTTCCGCCGTCGAACCATCCCGGCCGGTCGACCCCGGTGCCGGTCCAGTCGCCCACCACCGGAACGCCTCCCGGGCCGAAATCGAACGTGTTGGTGGCGCCCGATGCAGTCGTCTGGACTATCCACGTACTTCCTCGCACCACGCCGGGCCGGGCCCGGCCGTCGTCCGTCCAACGGCCGACCACCGGAACGTCACCGGGATCACCGAACTGGAGCTCGATGTCGGGCGGCCCCGACGAGTTGGAGTTGCGCAGCAGCCAGCTGTTGCCCCGCACCACTCCGGGGGTGGCCACCCCATCGCCGTCCCAGTCGCCCACTACGGGTATGTCGCCTGCTCGTCCGTATTCGAAGACGAGGTCGGGCTGACCGCCTTCCTCGACCTGGCGGACGTGCCAGGTGAGCCCCGTATCACCCGCCGGTCCGCGGCGGACACCCCGGACCACCGCCGACGTCTTGATCCCCGAACCCGACCAGTCGGCCATCAGATGCACGTCCCCCGGCTCACCGTAGACGTAGGTCGTCTGGGGCGAACCACCCGAGAGGGAGTTGCGGAGCTGCCACGAGGTTCCATCGACCACCGCCGGTAGAGCCGGATACGCGCCGGAAGGATGGAGGCACCCGGCGTCGTGGTACCAGGTCGACTGGCTGACGGCGTCAGTAGTGGTGCAGGTCGAGTCCCACTCCCACGGCGAGACGCAGGTCACGACCCTGCACACGATCGGTCCAAGGCAGGCGATGTCCTGGTTGCATTGTCCGTAGCGGAACCGGGTGCAGCAGGTCTTCCATTCGCCGCAATCGTCGTTGGCGCAGGTGCAGCCACAATCCACACAGTCGTTGCCGCAGGTACCCGACCCTCCGCAACCACAGCCGTGACAGTCAGACGAGTTGCAGTCCATGTAGTAACGCGAGTTGCCGTCGCAGTGGTCGGTTCCCGAGCCTGGGTACTCGGCCCGCCACCATCCGGCGATCATCGTTCCGGGCGGGCACGTGTTGACGCCGGTCATCGTGCAGCAGAACTCGGTCCACCCTCCGTCGCGGCATCTACTTCCCGGCGGGCAACTGCTCGGCGTGTTCACCACGGCGGAGTAGGCGTCGCCTGGGCGGAGGATGTAGGTCCCGGGTGCGGCGATCAAGGCTGTCCCCACCAGGGCGGCTCGGCGCAGGAAGCCTCGCCGGCTGGTACGAGACTCGAGCAGGCGTGAGCTGGCGTCGACTAGACGTCGGCTCATCGGCCGGCCTCGGCGAGTTGCGGAAGCTCGGCCAGAAGGAGGTACACGACCCAGACACCGAGCGCCACGAAACCGAGATAGGGGAGACCCCACAGGGGCTGGTCGGCCAGCAGGTCGAAGGGTGCGCTATTCACGACGGATACGCCCACGGCGGCCCCCGCCGAGACGACGTTGAAGACGAGGTGCCCCCACGTCGGAGGCGTGTCGGTGCGTCCGAAGCAGCCGCACGACTGGAGCGGAATCTTTCGGAGGAGGGCGTAGGCGACGAACCCGGCGAATGCGAGGTAGATGGCGGCCACGGTGAGAGACGCCCAACCGCCCACCAGGGTTCCGGCCAGACCGGCCAGAATCTCTGCGATGCCGAGGGCGGGAGCCGTCCATGGACCGCTGGGCAGCCCACTGCTGACCAGAGCGCCCCGCGTCGGAGCCGGGTCCCAGAGCTTCGATCCCCCGCTCACTACGAGCAGCGCCGCGGCGATGAAGAACCATGCCTCGAGCACCCCGGGGAGGGTAGCCGTCCTCACCGATCGTCCAATCTATTGCCCAGCTCATTCCGTGAAGATTTTCCCGGCCGGATGCCGAGAGGATCTTCACAAGATCGGCTTCTCAACCGGTTTCGGTCAGAACCGAGATCGCTTCGGTGACCGGATAAGCCACCGTGGTGGTGCTGGGCGGCACTTCGACGGTGATCCAGGGGCCGGCGTTGGCCCGCCATCGTGCGCCCCACTCGTATGAGATGGTGAGCGGATAAGCGGTGTCGTCCGGATCGCAGTCGTAGTCACGGCCCGGCGGGTTGCAGGTCTTGACCTCGTAGACGTGTTGGGCGATTCCATCGGGGTAGCCGATGAGCCGGGGATAAGCCTCGGGCGGATAGCTCGTAACCGATCCGTCTCCCCAGTCGATGGTCAGAGCATCGACCCGGACCTCGACGTTGATGGTATAGAGGGGGATACTGATCGTGTCAGACCACGGACCCGGCACCACCACCCCGGCATGGGTGACGAGGCCGGTCAGTCCCAGACCGATGGGAGGATTCAGTTCGGGTTCGGGTGGATTGTGGACGTACTGAGTGATCGCATCCCAGGCCGCCTCATCCGGCGGCTCGCCCACCTCCGGCTCTGATGTGCAGCGAGGAATCTGGCCGGTATCGAAGACCAACAACGTGTCGAGGTAGATGCCAAGAATCGCCGAGCCATCGGCAAAGGTCGAGAGGATCACCCAGTCGGTGTCCGACGAAGTCCAGAACCAGCACTCGCCGATGGCGTCGTTGCCGACGGAAGGCTGCAAGTCGCCGGGAGGCTCCTCGCCGGGGAATTCGGTGACTTCGCCGTTGACGAGACGGCAGACGGTGACCACCTCGACGAGCTCGAAAACCGGATCCAACCGTTCCTCTACCCAGCAGGAGATAAAGGCTTCCTGAGCCCTTGCGGACAGCGAGAGACTCAAGCAGCCTACGAGGAAGACTATGGAAGTTCGTCGCTTCGGTCGGCAGTGCAATCCTGCTCCCACATATCGTTGGGATCGGTCCAGTTTGTTGCGA
Organism: Acidimicrobiia bacterium; assembly: GCA_036259475.1. GTDB lineage: Bacteria > Actinomycetota > Acidimicrobiia > Spongiisociales > ZC4RG35 > ZC4RG17. Next base: position 11,745 of record DATABS010000099.1, read on the forward strand.
ACCTCCACCGATCACCTTTCGGGTAGAGAACATTCACGGTTGTCCCTATGGAGCTGTCACCCCTCCACGCAGTGAGGTCAAGTTCCACGTGAGCAACAAGGCAGTCGGGTGTATCTCGAAGAACGCTGATTTCCGCGATTTTTATGTCCGACGGTTCAGGCCCACGTGGAT
>DATABS010000100.1:0-19268 GCA_036259475.1 Acidimicrobiia bacterium
CCGGTCGAGGTTTGCCTCGGCCTGCTGGGCGATGCGGACCCGCGCCTGGCGGGTTTCTTCCCTCCACGCCTCTATCCGGGAGCGGTCCGCAACCGCCCGATCTCCTTCGTCGTCGTTCCCGGAGAGCTCCGGCGGGGCCAGACGCCCGATCACGAGGATCTCATCCCGATCCACCCGCACGTCGGGAGCCTCGATGAACCAATCGTCGGGGACTCGTCCCGCCACCCAGGCGGTAGCCTCCTTCGATGTCAGCATGATTACATAATTACACAGGGGAGCGGAAATGCGCAAGAGGATTGTGTCATCGGCGGTTGACACCAGACTGGGCCGACACTATCTTTTGTCAACTCAAGATGACAGAGGCGAGCGAGATGCAAGAGGCGGTGACCGCAGTAGGCGGCGACGACCCGGCCGATGGCCTCCGGGCCGTATTGGTCCTGCGACGTCTGGTGGAGGCAGTGGAGGCGGAGCATGTGATCCGGGCTCGGCGGGCGGGGTGGACGTGGGAGGAGGTGGGAGACGCCCTGGGGGTGTCCCGCCAGGCCGTGCACAAGAAGTACAGGAAACTCACCTGATGTTCGAGCGGTTCACCGAGGACGTGCGCCGGGCGGTTCTGACCGCCGCCGAGGAGGCCTCGAACCGTCGTGGCGATCCCAAGCTGGGAACCGAGCACCTCTTGCTCGGCAGCGCCTGCGTCGGTCACCCCGTGACGGATGCATTCGACCTTTCACCCGAAAGGATCAGAGCCCGGCTGGTGGAATGGGATGCCCGGGCGCTGCGGGCCGTGGGAATCGACGCCGATGTCGAGTCGCTCCAGCCGCCACCGTCCCGGAAGAGGCTGCGGCGGTTCCTTCCCCGCGGTCACGTCCCGTTCAACCGAGCCGCCAAGCGGGCCCTCCAGCGCACGCTGCACATCTGTGTCGCCGAGGGCCACCGAGCCGTCACCGTGCCTCATCTGCTCGCTGCCCTCGCCCTCGGGGGCCACAACGACCCCGCCGTCCGACTGCTTCGTAGCCTGGGTATCGAACCGGCCGATCTCGATGCCGCCATCCGGCGGTCCTGGCGCGCGGCCTGACTTCGCACTCACCAAGCGCCTGCTATCGCGTCCGATCTGGAACCTATTTGCCGAGTTTCTGGCGGCGGGCCGTGAGTAGCTCGGCGGCCCGTTCGAGGTCGATCGACTCGGGATCGTCGCCCTTGCGCAGGCTGGCGTTGACGTCTCCGTCGGTCACGTACGGGCCGTAGCGGCCGGAGCGCACCGTTACCTTCTTGCCGCTCACCGGGTCGTCACCCAACTCCTTGATCGTCGACTGGCGAGCCTGACCCCGGCGGCGGGGCGGCTCTGCCAGCAGGGCCAACGCCTCGTCGACGGTGAGGGTGAACAACTGCTCTTCGCTCTCGAGACTGCGGCGGTCGCCGCCTCGCTGGATGTAGGGGCCATAGCGGCCGTTCAGCGCCAGGATCTCGACTCCCTCGGGATCGGTACCGACAGTCCTCGGCAGGGAAAGAAGGCGCAGTGCGTCGTCCAGACCGAGAGAGTCCAGGTCCATCCCCTGGAAGAGGGAAGCCCGCCTGGGCTTCTCCTTCGAGCCTTCCTCCTGTTCGCCAAGCTGCACGTAGGGCCCGAAACGGCCCGTGCGGGCGTATACGGCCAGACCGGAGTCAGGGTCGGTGCCCAGGATCTTGTCGCCGCGGCTGCCCTCGTCGATCAGCTCGGTCGCTCGTCTCACCGACAGCTCGTCCGGCGGCAGCTCGTCGGGGATGGAAGCCCGATCCTCGCCCCGTTCGAGGTAGGGACCGTAACGACCGACCCGGGCGACGATCTCGCGACCCGACTCGTCGGTTCCGATCGGGATCGAGTTGACCGCCCGGGCGTCGATATGGCCCAGCTTCTCCTCGACGGTCTGGCGGAGGCCTTCGGCGCCGAGATAGAAGCGGGTCAGCCAGGGCACCCGCTCCTCCTGGCCGGTGGCGATTGCGTCGAGGTCGTCCTCCATCCGGGCGGTGAAGGCATAGTCGACCAGGTTCGGAAAGTGCTGTTCCAGCAGGGTCACCACCGCGAAGGCGGTGAAGGAAGGGATCAGCGCCCCGCTCTTCTTCCACACGTACCCCCGGTCCTGGATGGTGGTGAGGATCGAGGCGTATGTCGACGGTCGACCAACGCCCAGCTCCTCCAGCTTCTGCACGAGCGAAGCCTCGGTGTAGCGGCGGGGAGGCTGGGTGTCGTGGCCGGTCGGTTCGAGGTCGAGCACCTCGAGGGGATCGCCTGTTTCCAGGGCGGGCAGGATCGACTCTTCGTCGTCGGTTTGGGCGTTGGGGTCGTCGAGCGACTCGACGTAGACCTTGAGGAAGCCGGGAAAGGTGATGGTCCGACCCGACGCGGAAAACTCCGCGTCGCGACCGTCCGAGGAAGTCGCCCCCAGCTTGACGGTCACCGTCTCGCCCTTGGCGTCGGGCATCTGCGAGGCGAGTGTCCGCTTCCAGACCAGCTCGTACAGTCTCGCCTCGTCGCTGCCCACTTCTCGACCGACCTGCTGGGGTGTCCGCCATGTGTCGCCCGCCGGCCGGATCGCCTCATGAGCTTCCTGCGCGCTCTTTGCTTGCCCGTACGTCCGCGGCTGGTCGGGGAGATAGTCGGCGCCGTAGAGCCGCTCCACCTGGTGGCGGGCCTGGGAGATGGCCTCGCCGGCGAGCGTGACCGAGTCGGTCCGCATGTATGTGATGTAGCCGTTTTCGTACAGCCGCTGGGCCACCGCCATCGTGCGGGAGGAAGAGAACCGCAGCTTGCGTCCCGCCTCCATTTGCAGGGTGGAGGTGCGGAACGGGGCGTAGGGCTTGCGCGTGTACGGTTTGGTGTCCACCGAGCGGACGGAGAAGTCCGACTCCTCCAGACCCGTGGCCAGGGCTTCGGCCGCCTGAGAGTCGAGGGCGAGCACGCCTTCAGCCACCCTGCCCGAGGTGTCGAAATCGCGACCCGTGGCCACCCGGGTGCCGTCGACCGACACGAGGGTGGCGTCGAAGGTTGCGGCGTCGCCGTCCTTGGCGAAGCGGCCGACGATGTCCCAATACGAGGCGGAGGTGAACGCCATTCGCTCGCGTTCGCGTTCGACGACGATGCGGACCGCCACGGACTGGACCCGTCCGGCGGAAAGACCCGTCGCCACCTTCTTCCACAGCACGGGTGAGACCTCGAAGCCGTAGAGGCGGTCGAGAATCCGGCGCGCCTCCTGGGCGTCGACCAGTCGCTCATCGACCTGGCGGGGATTCTCGAACGCCTGGCGGATGGCGGAGGCCGTGATCTCGTGGAACACCATCCGTTTGACGGGCACCTTGGGGTTGAGGACCTCGACCAGGTGCCAGGCGATGGCTTCACCTTCCCGGTCCTCGTCGGTGGCGAGGTAGATGGCCTCGGCTTCCTTGGCCAGACCCTTCAGCTTCTTGATGTTGTCACGTCGATTGGGAGTGAGGACGTAGATCGGCTCGAAGTCGTCCTCCACGTTCACGCCGAGCTTCGCCCAGGGCTCGTCCTTGTACTTCGCCGGGATCTCTTTCGCCGAACGGGGCAGGTCGCGGATGTGGCCCATGGACGCCTCCACGACGACGTCGCTCCCGAGGTACTCGGAGAGCTTCTTCGCCTTGGTGGGTGACTCGACGATCACCAGTGTCTTGCTCATATCGTGGGGCGTGACAGTAACCACGGCATGTCGGCAGGAGTAGTCACGGACGCGCTCACCTCTTGGGCATGGTTACCGTTCGGTCTCGATGGACACTCCTATTGCCCAGCGGGGCCGGGACCTAATCCGCAGGGGCCCGTTCGCCCGATTGTGGTGGTCACAGGCCGTCTCCAGCCTGGGCGATTGGGTCAATCTGTTCGCCAACTTCGCCCTCGCCGCCCACCTGGCGGGCGGCGGGAGGGGGGCGACCATCGCCATTCTGGTGCCTCTGGTCGGGCGCATCCTGCCCGGCTTGTTCTTCGGGTTCGTCGGGGGCCTCATCGCCGACCGGTGGAGCCGCAAGACGACGATGATCGTGTCCGACTTCGGGCGCGCCGTCCTCGTTCTGGGTCTCCTTCTGGTCACGAGCTACATCCAGCTCTTCATCCTGGTGGCGGTGATCGAGGTCTTCGCACTCATCCGCCAACCGGCTCGCGAGGCGGTGGTACCCACGTTGGTCAGGCGCGATCATCTCCTGGCAGTCAACGGGCTGAACCTGGCGGCGATGTACGGCACGGCACCGGTGGGTTCTCTGCTTTTCGCCCTCCTCGCCGAGAGCAGCAGGTTCCTGCCTGAGGTGGGAAATGTGGGGCCGGCCATCGGCACGGCGTTCCTCTTCGACTGCCTCACGTTCCTCGTGTCCGGCGTCATGGTGCTGTCGATCCCCATCGGTGCTCCCCGCACGGCGCTCGAAAAGACGGCCGGACACGTTCCGACCACACCCTGGCGAGACGTGAAGGACGGCATGAGATTTGTCTTCCGTCCCGGGCCGGTGCGACGGCTGATGCTGGGTATGTCGGCAGGGCTCTTCGGTGGAGGGGCGCTCTTCGTGCTGGGTCAGCCGTTCTCCCAGCAGGTGCTCAGATCGGGCGAGAGCGGCTATGGCATCCTCGTCACGGCCCTCGGAGTGGGCGTCGGGTTGGGGATGGTGGGTGTGACGATCCTCGCCTCGATCAACACCCGGCGGGAGCCACTCTTCGGGTTCGCCCTCCTGGCTGCCGGCGCCGCCATCTGTTTCGCGGCTTTCGCTGACGGCGTGCTGGGCGCAGCCGGGTGGGCGTTCATCGCCGGGATCGGAACCGGCGTCGCCTACGTGAGCGGATTCACGCACCTCCACGCCACCGTCGACGACGAAGTGCGCGGCAGGACGTTCGCCGCCGTCTACACGTTCTCCCGGACGGCGCTGTTGGTCTCGTTCGCCCTGGCCGGCGTCGGCGCCGCTGCCCTGGCGGGTGTCTTCCCGGGCGAGCTCAACAACGGGATCCGTGCCGTCCTGCTGCTGGGTGGGGTAGTGGTGGGGATCTCCGGAGCGGCCGTGCTGGTCGGAGCCAACCTGTGGCAGCTACGCCTGGATGAGGAGAAGCTGGAGCGGATGTCGGAGGCAGCGGACTCCATAACCTGGATGAGAGGAACCAGGAGGGCCAAGGAGGAATGAGCCTCTATCTCGCAATAGAAGGAGTCGACGGAGCCGGCAAGACCACGGTGTGCGAGGCGGTCGCCGGGCGTCTGCGGGACATGGGTGAGGCCGTGTTGATGGTGCGGGAGCCCGGCGGCACCACCATCGGCGAGGCGATCAGGTCGCTGTTGCTCCACGGGGACGAGATGGCGCCCTGGACCGAGGCACTGCTGTTCGCCGCCCAGCGAGCCCAACTCGCCGCCGAAGTCATCGAGCCGGCTCTGGCGCGGGGGGAGTCTGTGATATCCGACCGCTCCTATTACTCCTCCTTGGCGTACCAGGGTGGTGCCCGAGAGCTCGGCGTTGAAGCGGTTCGAAACGTCAATGAGGCCGGACTCGGTGGGATCCTTCCGAATCGTGTCGTGGTCTTGTGGATCGACCCGGACGACGCCCTCGCCCGTCAGGACGGCGTGGATCGGATCGGGGGAGAGGGTGAGCGATTCCAGCGCGAGGTGGCAGAGGCTTATGCCAAGTTGGCCTCAGACGATCCCGAACGCGTCCGTCTCGTCGACGCCGCCCGGCCCCTCGACGAGGTGGTGGATGAGATCGTGGGAATGCTGGAATGAGCGCCTGGTTCGACGGCATCGTGGGGCATGCCAAGGTGGCCTCGCTGCTGGAACGGGAGTTGGAGTCACCAGCCAACGCCTACCTGTTCGTGGGCGCCGCCTCCGTCGGGAAGGCGACGGTCGCCCGCCACTTCGCAACGGGACTGCTGTGTCCCACCGGAGACCTGACCTGCAACATCTGTCGGCGGGTGCGTGGCGGTAACCATGTCGATCTCGTACCCGTCTTGCCCGAGGGCAGAGCGACGCTGGGGGTGGAACAGGCCCGGGCGGTGGTGGCCCAGGCCGCCCTGTCGCCGGTGGAGGGCGACCGCAAGATTTTCCTCTTCGAGGAAGCCGGGTCGATGACCGACCAGGCGGCCAACGCACTGCTCAAGACCCTCGAGGAGCCCACGCCGACCACCGTGTTCATCCTGGTGGCCGAGTCCGAAGACGAGTTTCCCTCCACCGTGGCCTCCCGCTGCCGCACCGTCCACTTCGGGAGGGTGGCCGAAGATGAGCTGGTGGCTTCCCTCGAGGCCGGCGGCCTCGACCGAGGCGACGCTGAAGGGCTGGCCCGGGTGGCAGGCGGCCGGCCCGGTTTGGCGTTCTCGCTCGCCCAGCGGCCGGAGGCGGCCGAGTTCAGGCGACTTTGGCTCTCGTTGCCCTCACGGGTCACGCCCCGACCGGGTGACGCCCAGCTCCTGGCCGAGGAGGTGCTGAAGGCGTTGGCCCCCATGGTCAGCGAAGCGGTCGGGGATGAAGAGGACAAGGAGCGCCGCGCCCGGGCCGAGCGCAGGACGGAGCTGGCGCTGCTCACGAGCGGGCTCGAGATCCTCGCCTCCTGGTACACCGACTCGGCCTCGCTCCAGAACGGCGGGCCGGTCCGCAACGCCGACATCCCACTGGCCGAGCTGACCGACGTCACGCCGGCCAAGGCCGTGGCCAACGCCGAAGCCGTCCTCGACGCCACAGTGGATCTGACGTTGAACCTCCGTCGCCAGCTCCTCCTCGCCAACCTCCTCGCCACCCTCGCCTGACCCGCGTTGTTTTCGCTCTCCTGACACATCGTTGGGTCAGGATCTTGGTTCCAGCTTCGTCGCTCGGGCTCGGAGGTGAGGTCCGGTCGGATGCAGCGACGACAGCCGCTTCCCGCTTCTTTGGACGCGAACAGATGGCTTCATCGTTCTATGGTCCTCAGCGCCCGGAAACCGACCGCCACCGTCCAACGAACGTTTCGCCCAACGCAACGCTCAGCTGATAAGAACGTCATTCGAGGGTTTGTTTGAGGCGGGAGAGCCGGGTGTCCCAGGCGGTGCCGACCCGGTCCACCCAGGAGGTGACGTCGGACAGGGCGGCGGGGCGGGCTGAGTACTGGACCTCCCGGCCCACCGTGGCACGCTCGACCAGTCCAGCCTCGTCGAGGGTGGCGAGATGCTTGGCGATTGCCTGGCGCGACACCGGCAGCTCCGCCGCCAGCCTCGACGCCGACGCCGGGCCCCCGGCCGTCAGCCGCTCGAAGACCGCCCGGCGCGTGGGGTCGGCCAGGGCGGCGAAGAGTGGCTGAAGGTCGCTCACGCCGCCCGGGCGAAAAAAACCGGCGGCGATCCCGTGATGCGGTACTCCAACAGCCGTTCCGTCACGGTCACCCGCGAACCGGCTTCGGCCAGCTCGATCTGGATGGTCACCTGAGACGGGTCACCGTCAGGTTGGCGCCATGACCAGGTGATGGACCGGCCCGCTTCGACCTCCTCCACCGTCCCGATCGTGTCCTCGCCGCGAACGCTCACCCGACCGCCGGGTCGCGGTTCGAGGGTGACTCCGAGCCACTCCTCGGCCAGCTCGCCATCGATGATCGTCTCCCATACCTCTCCAGGGGCCGCTGCAACTTCAACGCTTCGTTCGATCACTGGCTGTTCGTCCATTAGCTGCAACTTAGCAGTTGCACGCGAGTTGGTAGAGTGAGAGCAACCGATTGGTTGCAGATAGGAGGAAAAGCCATGTTGATTCCCAACGTCGTCGAGCAGACATCCCGAGGAGAGCGGGTGTTCGACATCTACTCGCGCCTGCTGGGACATCGCGTCATCTTCCTCGGCCGGCCGGTGGACGATGAGGTGGCCAACCTGGTCGTCGCCCAGCTGATACACCTCGAATCCGCTGACCCCGACAAGCCCATCTCCCTGTACATCAACTCGCCCGGCGGCTCAGCGGACGGCATGTTCGCCATCTACGACACGATGCAGCACGTCCGCCCACCGGTCGAGACGACCTGCATCGGCATGGCGGCCTCCGCCGCCGCCGTGATCCTGGCCGGGGGAGAGGCCGGCGGACGTTCGATCTTGCCTCACGGTCGCGTCATGATCCATCAGCCGCACGTGGGAGGGATCGGCGGTCAGGCGTCCGACATCGAAATCCACGCCGCCGAGATCCTCCGCCAGCGGGAAATGGCCAACGAGACACTCGCCCGCCACACCGGTCAGGACATCGAGCGGATCCGCCAGGACACCGACCGTGACCGGTGGATGACGGCCGACCAGGCTGTGGAGTACGGACTGGTCGACCGGATCCTCTCGCCGGCAGCCGTCCCACCGGGACTGATTCGGTCCCACTCCTGACGACCGAGCAGGACACAGTCCATGTAGTGGCGGAAGCGAAAGGGCTTCCTGGCGTGAAGGGCCCGGGGCGGGAGAGCAGCCGCGTGGGGCTACCATTGGGTGTCCGCCGGAGTAGCTCAGGGGTAGAGCAATTCTCTCGTAAAGAATAGGTCAGGGGTTCGAATCCCCTCTCCGGCTCTGTGGCAGACCAGGCCAACTTCGAGCGCGACGCCATGCCGTACGCCGGTCAGCTCTACGCCGCCGCCATGCGGATGGCTCGCAATCCCTCCGACGCCGAGGACCTCGTCCAGGAGACGATGCTCAAGGCCTACCGCGCCTACGACACTTTCACGGAAGGCACCAACCTCAAGGCGTGGCTCTACCGCATCCTGACCAACACCTACATCAACCGCTATCGAAAAGCCCAGCGGCGCCCGAGCGAGACCGACCTCGGGGAGGTGGAGGATCTCTATCTCTACCGTCGCCTCGGCTCGGAGGAGTCGGCCGACATGTCCCGCTCTGCCGAGGACCAGCTTCTCGAGGGCCTGGTCGAGTCGGACATCAAGGAAGCGGTAGAGGCGCTGCCGGAGCATTTCCGGCTGCCCGTCCTTCTCGCCGACCTGGAGGGTTTCTCGTACAAAGAGATCGCCGAGATCCTCGACGTCCCGATAGGGACGGTCATGTCGCGGCTGCATCGGGGAAGAAAGCAGCTCCAGCGAGCGTTGTGGGAATTCGCAAGCCGAAGAGGACTCGTGCCCGAGGGAGCCGAAACCCCATGAAGAAAGCCTGCGATGAGGCGCTCGCCGAGGTATACCTCTACCTCGACCGCGAGCTCACCTGGTGGCGACGGCGCTCCATCCGGCGGCACCTCCGTGAATGCCCTCCTTGTCTGAATGGCTACTCCTTCGAAGAGCGATTGCGGGTCGTCGTACGCCAGTGCATGTCGGTCGAGGTACCGCAGGATTTCATCCTCCGACTCAACGAGGCCATCCGCCGAGAGCAGACCCTTCCGTCGGAGTGACGTTCCGCCCGGCGGGGTGCCGTTGGTAGTGTTGCCCGCGACATGCCAACCCCCCGTCGCTCGCTCCTCGCGCTGTTCGCCCTGGCTGCTCTCGTCGTGACGGCGCTGCCGGCCATCGCGGTGGAGGAACCGGCTACGACGACCGACACCGCCACTGACACCACCGTCGCCGAAGACGAGGCCACCCAGAACGTCAACGTCGACCCGCCGGCGGTCACGGTGCCACCGACCACCGCCGATGACACCCCCGCCGACTGGACGTACCGGTACCTGATCCCCACTCTGTTGGCCCTGGCGGTCCTCGTGGTCGTGATGACGACGATTCAGTACTTCCTCCGCGTGGTGCGTAACCGCTACAAAGTCGTCGAGTGACGGCTGCCTCCCCCCTCTCCGGCCGCCTGGCGGCCCGGGTGGCGGGATCCCATCCCCTTTCGGGTACCTACGTCGTCGACCACCTCGTGAATGAGATCGAGGACGCCACCGCCCGAGCGTCGGAGATGGTGACTGAGGCCACGCGCCTTCCCGCCCCCTCGGCGGCCGACGTCCACGTCGTGGGCCGGACTGACTGGGTGGAGCGCAACCTCGCCTCCTTCAGCCACCTCCTCGAACCGGCGGAACGCCGGATCGCCGAACGGCTCGAGGCTTCGGGCCGCATGGGCAGCGCCACGGCCGCATTGGCCCACCAGGTGGTGGCCGCCGAGACCGGTCTTCTGCTCGGATTCCTCTCGCGACGGGTCCTGGGCCAGTACGAACTCGTCCTCCCCACCGGCGACCGGGGCGACACGGTCGCTTACGTCGGTGTCAACCTGATCGACCTCGAACGCCGGCACCAGTTCCGGCCGTCGGAGTTCCGTCTCTGGGTCGCGCTCCACGAGATGACCCATCGGGCCCAGTTCGTCGGGGTGGAATGGATGGCCGACCACTTTCTCGGCCTGGTCGAGCGCCTCGTCGGCCAGGCGGTCCCCGAGCCGGGTCGTCTCGCCCGGATCGTCAGGGAGTTGGCCGACGCCCGGGCGGGGGACCGGCCGATGATCGACGAACGGGGCTTACTCGGCTTGTTCGCCTCCCCCGCTCAGCGCGAGACCCTCGACGAGGTGCAGGCTCTGATGAGCCTCCTCGAGGGGCACGGGCACGTCGTCATGGATCGGATCGGCGCCGGGGTGCTGCGCGGTCACGCCCGCATGTCGCGGGTCCTGAAGGCGCGGCGCTCCGATCCGAAGACCCAGTTGCTCTTCCGCCTCACCGGCCTCGAGATGAAGATGCGCCAGTATGAGCTGGGCGAGGCGTTCATCTTCGAGGTGGAGCGGCGGGCCGGCTGGGAGGCACTCGACGCCGCCTGGACGTCACCGGCTGCCCTCCCCACCCTGGACGAGATCGAGGATCCCGGACGGTGGCTGAGCCGCGTCGCCTGACCGAACTGGCCGCCGCCACCGAGACGGCGGCCGACATTCCCTCCGGGCCGCTGGCGGTCGCCCTCTCGGGTGGAGCCGACTCGGCGGCGCTGATCTGGTTCTGCCGCCGTCTCGACCGGCAGGTCCGGGCGATCCATGTGCACCACGGCCTGGCCGCCTCCGACCGGCTGGCCGACGCCGCCACTGCCATCGCGGCGCAGGTGGGTGTCGATCTGCAGATCGAGCGGGTCACGGTGCCGAGGGGCCCGTCTCCCGAGAACCAGGCTCGTCTGGTCCGCTACGAAGCTCTCAACCGGGCCGTCCGGCCGGACGAATGGATTCTGACCGCCCACACGTCTGACGACCAGGCGGAAACGGTGCTCGATCACCTGCTCCGCACGGCCGGCCCCGACGGCCTACGCGGCATCCCGGCCCGTCGGCCACCGTTTGCCCGCCCACTCCTGATGGTCGACCGTTCCACCACTCGGGAACTGGCCACGCTGGCCGGCCTACCGTGGGTGGACGACCCGGTGAACGAGTCGCTGGATCCGCTCCGGAACCGGATCCGCCTTCGCCTCCTACCGATGCTCGAGACGTACAACCGCCGGATTCGCCAGTCGCTCGCCATCACCGCCGACCTCGTCGCAGCCGATGTCGCCTACCTCGACTCGATGATCACGACCGGCTTGGAGCTGGAACCCGGGAGGGTGAAGATCCCCGCCTCTGCCCTCACCACGGTGGAAGCTTCCCCTGCGACCCGGCTCGCCCGGCGCTTTCTCGCCGCCGCCGGGCTCGATGCCGCCTCCGTCGCCGCGGTGGCCGGGACACTGGCGGTGGCCCGGGGCGAGGCCGAACGCCACCAACCCGGCGCCGGCATCTCGATCCGCCGTGAAGGCGCCCTGCTGGTAGCCGAGACCGACTCGCCTTCCCTCCCGTCGCCGGTCGACCTCGAGATCGCCGGTGAGACCGGCTTCGGCCGGTGGGTTTTCGGTTCCTTCGTCAGCGAGGAGCCGCCAACCGCCATGCCGCTCGGAGCTGCCTGGATGGTGGCCGACGCCGACGTGATGGTTCAGCCGCGGGTGGAGCCGGCCGCCGAGCACCCGGCCGTCCATGAGCTGCTGACGGCGGCCGGGGTCACAGCCGCCGACCGACCCGGATATCCCGTGCTGGTCGCCGATGGGCGGGTGGCCTGGGTGCCGTTCGTGAGAAGGCTCGGCGCCGGTTGGGTCGATGGGAAGACGCGCCGCTACCTTGTCGTCCGCACTCGGACAGAGCGGACATGGCAGAGATCGAAACCCTGATAACAGCCGACGAGATCGAAGCCGCTCTGCAACGCATGGGGACCGAAATCTCGGCCGACTATCGGGGCAAGGATCTGCTGGTTGTAGGAGTTCTCAAAGGCGCCTTCATGGTCATGGCCGATTTGGCGCGCAAGATCGACATCCCGGTCGACTTCGATTTCATGGCCGTCTCCTCGTACGGCGCCTCGACGCAGACGTCCGGAGTGGTGCGCATCCTCAAGGACTTGGACGAGGAGATCGCCGATCGCCACGTCCTCATCGTGGAGGACATCATCGACTCGGGGTTGACCCTCAATTACCTGCTGAAGAGCCTGCGGGTACGCAAACCCGCCTCCCTGGAGATCGCCGCCCTGCTCGTCAAGGAAGGCATTCAGCGCGTGGAACTGGATGTCCGCTACACGGGTTTCGAGATCGGTCCCGAGTTCGTTGTGGGATACGGCCTCGACTACGCCGGCCGGTATCGCAACCTGCCCTACGTCGGAGTTCTGGACTCCGCCACCCTCTGACGACCATGTCGACGCGTAACCGCCTCATCGCCCTGGGAGAGATCATTCGAGCCCTGTCACGGGGTGACTCCCCTGATGCGGTGGTGCGGGTAGCCCTCGAGGCAACCAAGGATGCCGTCGGCGCCGACGTGGTGTCTTTCGCCGTGGCGGAGGGATCGCGTCTCCGCTTCACGATCCTCGAAGGCGATGCCCTCACCGTCACCTCATCGCCCCAGAACAGCGGAGGTCTCACCGAACGGGTCCTGCTCGGCGAGGAGCCACTCAACATCCCGGACCTGATGGAATCAGGTATCCCGCTCCGGCGTCTCGTCGGAGAGGAGGCCCCGCACGCGCGTTCGTACGTGGGGGTACCCGCCTGGAGTGGCAAGCGCGTCGTGGGTGTGCTCAGCGTCCAGTCGTACCGCGCCGGCGTATTCGACGGAGCCGACGTCGATTTGATCTCCCAGGTCGGCCGCCAGGTGGCGGACGCCATCATCTCCAGCCGCCGGGTCGCCCGCATCCAGCGCCGGCTCAGCCAGCTCGATCGGGCGCAGCGGGAGCGCACCGACTTCCTCGTCGGAGTGGCTCACGACATGCGATCGCCGTTGGCAGGGATCATCGGGTTCGCCCGGATCCTCGAGGAGCTGGATTCGGTGGCGTCGGACCCGATGGCGATCGAGGCGGTGCAATTCATCGGGGCGGAATCCCAGCGGCTCTCCGACCTGGTGGCACAGTTGGTCGACTTGGGAAGGGTGGACCTCGGTGAGACCACCCTGGACGTGGAGAACCTCGACCTGTCCAAGATCGCCGCTCAGGTGGTGGAATCCTCTCGGCGGCGGTTCCCCGCGCATCGTTTTGCCCTCAAGGCCGATGCGCCGGTGCGCCTGGACGGGGACATGCTTCGCCTGCACCGGGTCGTGGCCAATCTGGTCGAGAACGCCGCCATCCACGGGCCTGTCGGCGGTCTGATCACCGTCGAGGTGACGGAGGCGGGCGCCGAAGCGCTGATCGCCGTGTCCGACCGGGGGGTGGGAGTGCCTGACGCCGACCGGGACCGCATCTTCGAGCGGTTCGTGCGGCTGGACGGCTCCAACGCCGGCACCGGAATCGGCCTGTACCTGGTGAAGGCACTGGTGGACGCCCACCACGGCAAGATCTATGTAGCCGACGCGCCCGGTGGCGGGGCTCGATTCGAGGTGCGTCTGCCGAGGGGTTCCTCTAACGGAGGCCATCCCGTACCATGACCACCCCCGCCCCCTACCCACCCTGAGGTGAGCGTGAACCGAACCGTCCGAACGCTGCTCGTCTACGGACTGGCAATCGTGATGCTGGCCGTGATGGCGCAGTGGTGGTTCGACCAGTTCACCGGGCCGGAAGAGGTGACGCTCTCCGAGTTCATCGCCCAGGTGGAGACAGACGCTTTCGAGCGGGTTGAGATCCTCGCCCGCAGCAACCAGGTGCTCGCCCGGGCTGAGGGCTCCGATCTGCCCCCCGAGGCATTCGACATCACCGCCTCGTATCCGGACGGTTACGAGGGTGACCTGACGACGATCCTCAAAGAATCGAACACTCCGTTCGACACCGATACCCAGCCACCCGGGCTGATGGAGATGTTCCTCAGCTTCCTGCCGTGGCTCTTCCTGATCGGCTTCATGATCTTCATCTTCATGCAGATGCAGGGAAGTGGGAACCGGGTGATGCAATTCGGCAAGTCCAAGGCGAAGGTCGTCTCGAAGGATCAACCCAAGGTCACCTTCAAGGACGTCGCCGGGCTGGAGGAGGCGATCGAGGAGCTCCAGGAGATCAAGGTCTTCCTCCAGAACCCCGACCGCTACCGGCAGATGGGCGCCAAGATCCCAAAGGGCGTGCTGCTGTTCGGCCCGCCCGGGACAGGCAAGACGCTCCTGGCCCGGGCCGTCGCCGGTGAGGCAGGTGTCCCCTTCATGTCGATCTCCGGCTCCGACTTCGTCGAGATGTTCGTCGGGGTAGGCGCCAGCCGCGTCCGGGACCTGTTCGAGCAGGCCAAGACCAGCGCTCCAGCCATCGTTTTCATCGACGAGATCGACGCCGTCGGCCGCCACCGTGGCGCCGGCCTGGGCGGCGGTCACGACGAGCGCGAGCAGACCCTCAACCAGTTGCTGGTCGAGCTCGACGGTTTCGAGGGCAACACTGGCGTGATAGTCATGGCCGCCACCAACCGGCCCGACATCCTCGACCCGGCGTTGCTGCGTCCCGGTCGATTCGACCGCCAGATCGTCGTCGACGCCCCCGACATCGAGGGACGGAAGATGATCCTCGAGGTGCATGCCAAGGGCAAGCCCCTCTCCGACGAGATCGACCTCGAGGTGCTCGCCCGGCGGACCCCGGGCTTCACCGGAGCGGACCTCGCCAACCTCATCAATGAGGCGGCCCTACTCGCCACCCGGCGACGGAAGACCGAGATCACCATGTCGGAGCTCGAGGAAGCCATCGACCGGGTGATGGCCGGCCCCGAGCGCAAGTCGAAGGTGATGACCGACGACGAGAAGAAGCTCATCGCCTACCACGAGACCGGTCATGCGCTGGTCGGCTGGGCCTTGCCCAACGCCGACCCGGTCCACAAGATCACGATCGTCGCCCGCGGGCGCTCCTTGGGTCACACCCTTGCCCTTCCAACCCACGACAAGTATCTCGTGCGGCGCTCGGAACTGGTCGACCAGCTCGCCATGCTGCTCGGCGGCCGGGTGGCGGAGGAGATCATCTACGCCGACCCCACCAGCGGTGCCGCCAACGACATCGAGAAGGCGACCGCCATCGCCCGCAAGATGGTCATGGAATACGGGATGTCCGACCAGCTCGGCCCGATGCAGTACGGCCGTGGCCCCGGCGAGGTCTTCCTGGGGCGTGACTACGGCCGCCAACAGGACTACTCGGACGAGGTGGCAGCCTTCATCGATAGCGAGGTCCGCAAGATGGTCAACGCGGCCCATGACGAGGCCCACGAGATCCTCACTCGGCACCGCGACGCCATGGAGCGAATGGTGGCGACCCTGATCGAACAGGAGACGGTGGGCCCCGACGAGGTGGCCGAGATCTTCTCCGACGTGCCGAAGTGGGAGCACTCCAAGGACGGCCTTCGGGTGCGCTACCCCCTCGACCCCCAGCCTCACCCTGGCACCCGGGCCGCCGCCTCGCGAATCGAAGAACCGGAGGGTGTCACCCGCGAGGTGACAGTCGAGGGGCCTGCTCCGAGAAGCTCCCAGCGCCCGGCCGACGCCGGGGCCTGAGCAGGGTCTCGGTCGAACCCGGCCAACTGACTCCCGGAACCCGGCTTTGGGAACCGGCGCCGTTATGGATTTCTTGACATCTGCCTGAGGCGCGCAAAAGGCGCCGACTCCGACGATGGGCGGGTAATCCCACATCGGAGGAAAGACAATGCAGATGCGATCCAAGGTCCTGATGGGACTGATCACTGCCGCCATGCTCATCGCCGGCGTCGCCTGGGCAGGAAGCGGCGACCCGGAAGACGCCGTTCCCGTGACCGTGATCCCGGTGGATGAGGCCGGCACCGTCTCGCTGGGTCAAGTCGAGGCCGGTCTGTCGATACTCGCCGTCGAACCGAAGCCCGGATGGACCGTCACCGTTGAGGTGCCGTTGGGGCGCGAGGTCGAAGCCCGGTTCGAGTCGGATGGCGCCCGGGTGGACTTCGAAGCCGAGCTGGAGGACGGCGAGGTGAGGCTGACTGTGGAACGGCTGGCCGCAGGAGCGACCTCCTCTTCCACGTCGACCACCTTCACCACCGACCTCGACTCGACGACCTCGACCAGCGAGGCCTCCACGTCGACCACACAGGGCACTACTCCTTCGACCTCCCCGACCAGCACATCGTCGACGAAGGTCACCACGCCAAGCACGTCGACAACCGTCGAGTCGACGTCGACCAGTCAGGCCACGACCTCGACGACCGAGGGTACGACGTCCACCACCATCGACGACAACGACGACGTCGTATCGATCCCTGACGGGGTGAAGACTCTCCCCGTCGATGCGGCGGGCTCCGTGACGATCGAGATCCGGAGCGGGCGCCTCAACCTGGTGAGTGTCGACGCCAACGGCGGATGGAGCTACGAGGTCGACAAGGCCGAGGGTGACGACATCCGGGTCGAGTTCGAATCGGATTCCGACACCGAGGCCGAGCTGAGGGTCCGCATCAAGGACGGCCGCCTCGAGGTGGAGACCCGAAGCGACTGATCATCTCCCGAGCCGCATCCTCACGAGGGCCCCTCCACCGGGGCCCTCGCCGGTATGTAGATCGCCGCCGAGCCGTTGACACAGCCCGCGGGCGATGTCGAGGCCCAAGCCGGTGGAGCCGCCCGGACTGGTGCCCCGTTCGATCACCGGGTCGGAGGGGAGCCCGGGGCCCTCGTCGATGACCGTTATGAGCGGAGTGCCGGAGTCGGAGTGGACCCGCACGGAGAATCCTGTCCCGGCCGGAGTGTGCTGGAAGACGTTGCCGATCACCGCGTCCACCGCGGCGGCGAGGTCTGAGGCGGGGGTGGGCACGAGCAGGGGGCCGGGCACCGAGTTCCAGTCGACCGCCCGGCCCTGGTCGTCGGCGAGGACAGACCAGAAGGCGAGTTGATTCTCGACCACTTCGGTGACGTCGGCCTGTTCCTGATGGCTGCCGCGGCTCCGTACTTCCCGGATGAGTTGATCGACCGCCCGTTGGACCCTGTCCACCTGGGCGAGGATCCTCTCCGGCGACTCGCCCGCCTGAAACCGCTCGGCCTCCAGCCGGAGTGCGGTCAGCGGGGTACGCAGCCGGTGGGAGAGGTCGGCGAGAGCTTCGCGTTCCCCGGTGATGATCCGCTCGAGGCGGGCTGCGAGGCCGTTGAGAGCCTGACCGATCCGTCGGATCTCCGGGGGGCCGGACTCCGCCGCCCGCGCCCCGAGATCCCCTTCGGCGAGCCGGTTGGCGACGATCGCCAGGTCACGTGCCGGATCGACCAGCGATCTTCCCAGCCGGTCGGCCAGAGCCACCGATCCACCCATGAGTGCCACGGCGAGGAGGGCCAGGAGCAGCACGGCCTGCCACACGCCGGCTGTCATCTCGGTAGCTTCGGCGCGGGCCGCTACGGTCACGATCCCTTCGGGTATGGCGACCGGGAGACCGATGGTCCACGCCCCGTCGCCGGTCGTCTGCGACGCCGCGCGTCCGCTCCGAACCTGCTCGATCAGTGACTCGGGGATCGCCACCGTGCCGGCGCGACCACCGTCGGGGAGGACGATGGCGGCGTCGGCCACCAAGGCCGTCTCGGCCCTGTCGAGTGTGATCTCGCCTTCGGCGGCGGCGGCGACGGCCAGCGCGGCCGCCACCGCCTGGGCGCGCTGTTCGGCCGCGATCTGGGCGCCTTCGACGGCCTGGCGGCGGACGAGAAGGCCCAGCGGGATGACGAAGGCGACGACCAGGAGCCCCGTCACCGCCAAAACGAGCCAGTTGAGGCGGCGTCTCATCCGGCGGGGTCCACCAGCTTCACGCCCACACCGTGGACGGTGTGGAGGTAGCGCGGCTCGGCGGCGGACTCTCCCAGCTTCTTGCGTAGCCACGAGAGATGGACGTCGATGGTGCGGTCAGCTCCGCCGAAAGGCTGGCGCCATACCTCCGCCAGGAGTTCCTGGCGCGACACGACCTGGCCGGGTCGCTCGGCCAGGTAAACCAGCAGCTCGAACTCCTTCGGGGTGAGCTCGATCTCGATGTCGTCCTTGTGAAGAGTGCGGCCCTGGGCGTCGATGACGAGATCTCCGATCCGGATCTCGGGCTCTTCGGGGGCCCCGTGTGCGCGGCGCAGCACCGCTCTCACCCGGGCTTCGAGCTGGCCGACCGAGAATGGCTTGACCAGGTAGTCGTCGGCCCCGGCGTCGAGTGTGTCCACTACATCTCTCTCGTCACCACGAGCGGTGGCGGCGATGACCGGCACGGCCGACACCGAGCGAATCATCCGGAGTAGCTCGCTTCCGTCGAGATCCGGCAAGCCGAGATCCAGAATCACCAGGTCAGGTCGTCGTTCGACAACGGATTGGAGACCCGACATGGCGGTGTCGGCGCTCGTCACCTGATGGCCGCCCGCCGCCAGCGTCTCTCCCACCAGACGGCGGATGTCGGGATCGTCTTCGATGAGGAGGACGGAGGCCATCCGAGAAAGGCTAGGCGAGCGACAGGCCGGATCCTTGACGTCCCGTTGAGGTTCTCCGGGCGCCAACGCGCCACCATGGGCACATGACGCGTTGGGGAATCATCGCCGCCTGGGTGGCCGTGGCCGCCATCGCCACCGCCGCCACATGGGCGGTGCTCAGCTCGGCGGACCGCCAGACCCGCCCTTCGCCGGCGGTGATTGCGGTGCCCTCCTCTTCGACGAGCGTGACGCCGCCGGCCACCTCACCTGCCGCGCCCACGACCAGCGCCACCTCCACCACCCTCTCCACCACCACGTCGTCGACCACCACGTCGTCGACCACCACCACCACCTCGTCGTCGTCCTCGTCGACCGCGGCCGAATGGACCAGTCTCACCGTTCCTTCCGGTGGGGGAGTGGTGGTGGTCTCTCACCGACCCGGTGAGGTGCGACTGGAGTCCGCCACCCCCTCCCCGGGTTATGCCATGGAGATCGACGATCGGGGACCGGACGAGGTGAGAGTCGAGTTCGAAGGTGAGGACGACGACTTCGAGGTCCGGGTGCGCTGGAACAACGGCGCGCTCGGCGTCGAGGTCGACGGCGCCTGACCCCC
>DATABS010000101.1:0-2464 GCA_036259475.1 Acidimicrobiia bacterium
CTCGTCGGACAGTCCCGGGACTCTGGCGATCCGTCGGTCCTTCTTCCTGGCTATGGGCGGCTACGACGGTTCCGTCCTGTACGAAAACCTCGAGTTGATCCGATCGGTGATCGCAGCCGGTGGGAGGGTGGCGGATCGTCCCGATCTGTTCGTCCGCAGGCTCCCCTCGAGCGCCAGGCGGTTCTGGGAACAGCGGCCTCGTCAGGCCTACGACGATTTCGCCCAGCCGGCGAAGATGGCGGGGTTTCTGGTCGGCCTACCGTCCGTCGTGCTGGGTGCTCGGCGGTTGGGGCCGGTGGGATTGAGCACTCTCGCACTGGCCGCGGTGGCCCTTGCTGAGTGGGGCCGGCGCGTCCACGGCGGAGGACAGGTCTTTCCCGCTCGTTCTGTCTGGTGGGCGCCCGTGTGGCTCCTGGAGCGGAGCCTGTGTGTGTGGATCGCGATGCTCCTTCGGATGACGGGGGGCGCCCCCTACTCAGGTGGGCGCTTTCGGCGGGCGGCTCACTCCTTGCGTGAACTGCGGGCTCTCCGAGGTGCCCGGTGGCTGCCGTCGCAGAGTGGAGCGTTAGCGGAGCGGCCACAGCGGCACAGGGCTACCACGGAACGGCTCACATCGACCGGGTCGTCTTCGCAGTCCATCAGAACGAAGTCGCCCCGCACGAGGAATGGGCCGTCCGGATAGGCGCGGATGGTCACTGGCTGGGTGGAGTCGGTTGGTATCGGCACGGACTCTCCCTACCCGGCTTGGACGAATGTCGAACGCCCGTTTCCGGACACGAGTGGCGGCGACCGACCCCAAGAAGCGGCCACGAAGTACTCGGTGGACATCCACTCCCGCCTGACTTCGCCGGACCTTCTGATCCACAGGGGCGTGCACATCGGGCCCGACTTTTGCAACATGTGGGGGCACGGTCAGTGACGCACCATGGACCAGGTTCGAGGACATCACACTCGTCGAGTGGCGCCAGAGCATGCAGGTCTACTTCGATGGTCTCTTTCTCTGGCAGCCAGGCGGGGCTCCACGGCATGTGGGCGCGCACTGGTAGGCAACAAGTCGCCTGAAGTAGGGCCATGCGCCCGGCAGGGCGAATGACTCGGTGACGGTGAGGCGTATGTTCCGGGTAGGGCCTTCCCCGGGGCCCGGACGGCCTCAGGTGGCTGTGGCCCGCCTCCGGGGCCGGTCAGGAGCCTCCCAGAGGACTGGGCACGCCAGGACCGGCTTGGTGAATCCCTTCAGCTCCACCGCCTGGGGCTCTCCGAACCGGAAACCGTCTTCGGTGGCGTCGCTCCGAACCGCATTCGAGGCAAGGATCCCCCCGCCCTCGGCCCGGTCGCACAGGCGGGCTGCGAGATTCACCGCCGCCCCGAACAGGTCGGCGCCCTTGGTGACCGGCTCGCCCGTGTTGATCCCGATCCGTACCACGAGCGGCGGGTCGGAGTCCCGTCCGGCCAGCCGGCGCTGCACATCGACGGCGCAGGACACTGCCCCGGTGGATGAGTCGAAAGCCAGCATGAGGCCGTCTCCTGTGTGCTTGACCTCCCGGCCGTGGTTGGTCCGGAGTGCGGAACGGACCAACTCGTCGTGGGTGCGGACCAGCTCCATCCCGAACGCGTCTCCGTGACGGTCGATCATCTCCGTCGAACCGACGATATCGGTGAATACGATCGTCCGAACGGCGGGCTCGTCGATCGGGTCGTCGCCGTCGGGATCGGTCACCCGGCCCAACAGCCCGAACACCTCGTTGATGTCGACTTCGATGATCGCCGACGGTATCGCCCCGTGTGCTTCAGCGTGCACCTCCACGGCCGTCTCGGGATCGGGCGCCTGTACCAGGCAGTTGGCCGTTTGCCGTTTGTAGTCGTACCAGTACGTGAGGAACTCGACGCCGTAGCGGTCCTGGACGGCGAGATCCGCCAGATGCAGCTGGGCGAGCTCGGCGGGGGCGACGTCGACGGAGTCGTGTCGGTCCAGGTAATGGGGCATCGCTATCGTTTGTGATTGTAAGCGACGCCCTCGCGGCCTACACGCCCGAAATGATCTGCGTCGCTTGGTGGACAGGAGGGAGGGGCAGGGGAGAAGGCGGAGTTTCCCACGTCCATCGCGGCAACCTCCTCGAGGCGGAGGTGACCAAGGCGCTCGTTGCGTACGATTGAACCTGCAGTTGGCAATAGGGATCGGCATAGGCGAAGTTCCACAGCGGCACCGATTCGATCTTGCTCCCGTCAGCCAAAGAAGTGGCGGTCGAGTGCAAAACGCTCGCTTGGAGGGCCCCGGCGAATGGGCATCCGGCGAAGATCACGACGGCTCGGGAGGCGTCTCTCTGCCTCCATTGGCTGGGATCGGATAGGACCAGAGCTTCATCTACTTGTGCAACGACGACGATGACCAAGCTCGCCGGAGCCGGCTGCAACCAGGTCGTTTCGGCTTCCTGCCCCGTCGACTCTCAGATGGTGACAAGCAGTC
>DATABS010000102.1:0-2759 GCA_036259475.1 Acidimicrobiia bacterium
CTCACCCGACGCCATCCGGGGGAGCCACTCCTGCTTCTGCTCCTCCGACCCGAACTTCCAGATGGGGAACATAACCAACGATCCCTGGACCGAGACGAAGCTGCGCACTCCCGAGTCACCCGCTTCCAGCTCCAAACACGCCAGGCCGTAAGCCGTGCCCGAGGTGCCGGCGCAGCCATAGCCCTCCAGGTGCATTCCGAGCAGGCCGAGGTCTCCCATCGTCTTGGCCATCTCGCCGGGGAAGATGCCCTCCTCCCACCAATCAGCGACGTTGGGCACGATCTCCTTGCGTACGAAGTCGCGCACCGTGTCGCGCAGCAGGCGCTCCTCCTCGTCGAACAGCGAGTCGGTGTCGAGGAAGTCGCGAGGGTCGGGTGTCGCCAGGGAGATGTCGCTCATGTGAGAACCCATGGTACCGAGGCGGACATACCCGTTCCCGCGTCAGGTACTCCGACCGGCTCGGGGAATGTCGGGCGTGCTCAGCCGGCGAGGGTCTTTTCGGCCAACTCGCGGCGGTATTCGGCCAGCTTGGCGGTGAGGGCGTCGTTGCCCACTGCGAGGATGGCGACGGCGAGCAGGCCGGCGTTGGCGGCGGTGTCGATCGCCACTGCGGCCACCGGGATCCCGGTGGGCATCTGCACCGTCGACAGGAGCGCATCCAGTCCATCGAGCGACGCCGAGATAGGCACCCCGATCACAGGAAGGAGCGACTTGGCCGCCATCACTCCCGCCAGGTGCGCCGCCTTTCCCGCTCCGGCGATGATCACCCCGAAACCGTGGCTGGCGGCGTTGGTGGCGAACTCGAGAGCCTGGTCGGGCGTCTTGTGTGCCGAAAGCACTCTCATCTCGTGCTCGACCCCGAACCGGTCGAGGATGGCGGCCGCTTTCTCCATCACGGGTCGGTCCGAGCCCGATCCCATAACTATCGCTACGCGTGCTGGCATCGTCGGCACGCTAGCAAGACCACAGGCCAGGTAACCTTGGGCGTCAGATGACGACATCCCGGAAACGACCCGGAGTGCTGTTCCTCTGCACCCACAATGCCGGCCGTTCCCAGATGGCGGCCGGGTTCTTGCGCGACCTGGCGGGCGATGGGGTTGCCGTGTTCTCCGGCGGGTCGGAGCCAGCGGCCGAGCTCAACCCCAGTGCGGTACAGGCAATGGAAGAGGTAGGGATCGATATCTCGGCTGCGACGCCGGGTCGATGGTCGGACGACGAACTCTCAGCCGTCGACGTGGTCGTCACCATGGGATGCGGCGACTCATGTCCCTACTTTCCCGGAAAGCGCTACGTCGACTGGGACCTGGACGATCCGGCCGGGAAGGCGGTCGAAGAGGTACGCCCCATCCGAGATGAGATCCGCCGCCGGGTGGAGTCTCTCTTCGAGGATCTCACCGAAGAATCGGCGGAGGGACCACCCTCACGCTGACAGGGAAACCGGTGGGGTACCCGCGGCAGCTAGTCGGCCGCGATATCGGCGCGGTATTGCATGCCGGGCCAGCGGATCCTTTCCGCTCCGGCGTACGCCCGTTCCCGTGCCTCGGCTCGGGTTGGCCCCAAACCGACCACGTTGACGACCCGGCCGCCGGCGGTCACGGTTTTCTCTCCCTCCCGGGCGGTGCCGGCGTGGAACACCAGCACGTCTTCCGGTACCCGGTCGAGTCCCCGGATGGCGGTGCCGCTGATCGGACTGTCGGGATATCCCTCGGCAGCCAGCACCACCTCGACGGCGGCACGGGGTGACCACTCCGGCTCTACCACCGATCCGGCAAGGGCCGCTTCGATCATGTCGACGAGGTCGCTCTCCAGGCGAGGCAGGACCACCTGCGTTTCCGGGTCACCGAGCCGCACGTTGAACTCGAGCACACGGGGGCCCTCGTCGGTGAGGATCAGGCCGGCATAGAGGAACCCCGTGTAGGGATGTCCGTCCGAATCCAGCTGGAGCAGTGTCGGTCGGATCACGTCCTCCACCGTGTCGGATACCAGCCTGGGCGGCAGGTCGTCGACCGGCGAGTACGACCCCATCCCGCCCGTGTTGGGTCCCAAATCCCCGTCGTAAAGCCGCTTGTAGTCGCGGGCGGGAGCGAGGGCGACGGCATCGGTCCCCGAGCAGATGGCGAACACGCTCACCTCCGGACCGGAAAGGTACTCCTCGATCACGACGGTGGCGCCCGCCTCGCCGAAGCCGCCATCGAAGCAGCGGTCGACCCAGGCGTGGGCCGCCTCGTCGTCGTCGCTGACGAGCACGCCTTTCCCGGCGGCCAGCCCGTCGGCCTTGATGACGTGAGGTCCGACGCGATCGCCGATGTGTTCGTGTGCCGCGTGGCGGTCGGTGAAGGTCCATGCCTCGGCGGTGGGCACGCCGGCTCTCCTCATCACGTCTTTGGCGAAGGCCTTGGAGGCCTCGAGCCGAGCCGCCGCCCGGCGAGGCCCGAACACCGGAATCCCCAAGGCGGACACTGCATCCGCCAATCCGGCCGCCAGCGGCGCCTCGGGGCCGATGACGACCAGGTCGACGGCGTGGATCCGGGCCAGGGCGGCGACGGCTCCCACGTCGAGGGGGTTCACTCCCTCCACCACTGGACCCAGGAGCGCCAGACCTGGATTGCCCGGCAGGGAGATCAGCTCGTCGACCCGGGAGCTCTGCGTGAGCTTCCACCCGAGGGCGTGCTCGCGGCCTCCCGATCCGACGAGAAGGACCTTCACCCTCGCCTCACACCCGTTTTCGCGCATGGAATGCACGCCATAGCGTGCATTCC
>DATABS010000103.1:0-17891 GCA_036259475.1 Acidimicrobiia bacterium
AGGTGGCGGCGGAGGCTCCGTGCGACGTCTTCATCGCTCGTGTGTCGTCCCAGTTCCGCCGCCCCTAGACAGAGACATACCCAACTGACGGACAATTTTCCGTCGCCACGACGGGTTATTGCACGTCAGTTCATCCGGTCCCGGGGTTCTCTGTGCCTTCGCCCACACTCTGTGTCGGGCGATGCACACCCAACGCCTGTTTACCTAGGTGGATGGTTGTTCGGGCCAGTACAATGGACGTCTCTGGGCCCGTAGCTCAATCCGGTCAGAGCAGCGGACTCATAATCCGTTGGTTGCAGGTTCAAGTCCTGCCGGGCCCACTCTCATGATCGTGCATAGTGGGACGACTCCCTCGCACCCCTCCGGCGTTAGAGCTTCGTGGATAATTTCAGGGTCTTGGCGGCATCCCTTTGCTACGAGGCTCGCTCGAAACACATTCGGACGTCGGCATCTGCCAAGCACAGATTGTCATCCTCGACCGCGTAGCGTTCGACCTGACTCAGGCGGCGAAGGAATACCTCCTGAGCGTCTGCTGCAACTTCGCCACATCCGAACAGATCCTCATTGATGTTGGCTTTGGAGTCAGCGGGCCGGATGCGTCGCCATGAGTTGGGTCGTTGGATCAGGTGCCGAACCCACGTAACCTGGACCAGAAGATGCAGGTCATCGACGGCGCTACTCTCGAAGCCCTTCTCTCCGATTACGGGTTCGACCGATGGGCCGCCCGCCTCGAAGGCCGTCGCCTCCGCTGCCCCCATGGGCTCCTCATCGGGCTGACGGAAGAATGCCCGGTGGGTTGCGTGTCTCCTCTGGTGGTCCTCGGACTGGCCGACCCCGATACCCCGGTCAGTCCCGACGGCTGACGGCGGTAGCTCCTTCCTTCGTCGTGCGCGAGGTGGTGGCCGGACCCTCGATGACGTCGTGGATGACCTACGCTCGATCGTCGGCGAAAAGGTGACGGTTGAGGTGGTGGAAGTCGGACCGCCCGCGCAGGATCATTTCGAACCAGGGATGTTCAAGCTGCTCGAGTCGATCCTGGGCGAACTGGACCCGTCTGGCATTCCGATTCTCTACCTCTTCAACGAGAGTCCTGACGGTCGGCTGTTCGCCGATCATGGCATCCACCACTTCGGCTTCCTCCCGATGGATCTTCCACCCGAGATCGACCTACCCGGTCTGATCCATGGTCCAGACGAGAGGGTCCCCGTCTCGTCGATCGACTTCGGCGCCGAAGCACTTTTCAGACTGATCGGCCGCTACTGACGACCCCTCGGGGCGGATGACAACCGGCTCGACCGGTAGTGTCCAGCCGATGGATGGCGTCTTGAGTCGCGCTATTTCGCTGGGAGTGCGATCCGGCCTCACGCCCGCACAGGTGCGGCGTGTCCAAACGATCAATCTGGTGACTCTGGGGTCGGTGTTCCTGAATCTCGTCTACATCGGGATCATCCTGGTCGTCGACGTCGTGGCGTTCATCGTCCCGCTGCTGACGAACTCCATTGCGGTTCTGCTCAACCTCGCCGTATTGCGAGCGAACGCCGCCTTTCACACGGACGCCGCCATGTGGATGTCGTTCGGCACAGCATTCTTCAATCTCGTTCTCGCCTCCTACTTCTTCGGTATCGGTACCGGGGTCTACCTCTTCCTTCTCGTCATTCCTGCGGTTTCGGTCTTGGTGACCCCGCCCGGGTCCCTGAAGCTGTCAGTCGCCTTCTCCGCGGTAGGTCTGGCCGCCTTCGCCGGCATCGCCCTCGCCGAGCCGCCGACGCCGGCGCCCATCGCCGGCTCGTCCCTCGAAGCTGTCCTGTTCCTGACGAGTGTGCTGGGAACCGTGGCGTTCATTGCCGGCGTGAGCATCTACCACCGGCGAGTTGCGGAGGTGGCGGAGGAGGAGGTCCATGCGGCGCACCGGCACTCGGAACGTCTGCTCCACAACATCCTTCCCGTCGAAATCGCCGATCGCCTGAAGTCGAACGGCGGAGTGATCGCCGATCGGATGGATGACGTTTCCGTCCTCTTCGCCGACCTCGTGGGCTCGACACCGCTGTCGGAACGCCTGACGGCCGATCAGATGGTCGAGTTCCTCAACGACATCTTCTGTCCGTTCGACGATCTGGCCGATGCGCTCGGCCTTGAGAAGATCAAGACTGTGGGCGATGCCTACATGGTGGTCGGTGGTCTCCCCGTCTGGAAGGACGGCCATCTGTCGTCGATGGCCGAGATGGCATTACGGATGAGGGACGAGGTCAGGCGCCACCCCGTCGAGGGTCTGGGCGCAGTCCAGATGCGTTTCGGAATCCACGTCGGGCCGGTGGTGGCGGGAGTGATCGGCAAACGCAAGTTCAGCTACGACCTGTGGGGCGACACCGTCAACACGGCAGCTCGGATGGAATCACACGGGGTGCCGAACGAGATCCACGTGACCGAGACGGTCTTCCAGCGGCTGGGCGGCGCCTATCGCTTCGAACAGCGCGGTCTGGTCGACATCAAGGGTAAAGGACTGATGCCGACCTATTTCCTGGTCGGACCCGTCTGACCCATCCCCGGTCCCAATCAGGCGGCGATGGCCTGACCGAGGACCGCCTGGGCGAAGTAGACGAGGAAGGCGATCGCCACCACCCACATCAGGGGGTGGATGTCGGCGACCTTGCCCCGCACCAACTTGACCACCACATACATCACGAAGCCGGCGCCGATGCCCACCGTGATGCTGAAGGTGAGCGGCATGAGGACGATCGTGAGAAGGGCAGGAAAGCCTTCTTCGAAGTCCTCGAAGTCGATGCCCTTGATGAGGCCGCTCATCAGGAATCCGACCAGGATCAGCACCGGTGCCGTCGCCTGAAGGGGGATGAGTTGGGCTAGAGGCGACACGAATATCGCCACCAGGAACAGGACACCGACCACCACCGACGTCAGACCGGTCCGGCCGCCCTCTGCAACGCCGGCGGCGCTCTCGATATAGCTGGTGTTGGAGCTGACACCGGCCGCTCCACCGGCGGCCGCTCCCAACGAGTCGACGAACAACAGCTTGCCTACGCCCGGGATATTGCCGTCCTCCTCAGTCAGATCCGCCTGCTCGACGATCGCGGTTGCGGTGCCCATCGTGTCGAAGAAGTCGGTGAGCATGAAGCTGAAGATCGTCAGCGCGGCGGCGATGAACCCCAACTGGCTGAACACGTTGCCGAGGTCGAAAGCGCCGAGTGTGGCGAAACTGGGGGCAACGGCGAGGGTCTCGGGGACGTCCTGGACTCCAAGCAGGAGACCGATGAGGGCCGTGACCAGGATGCTTACGACCAAGGCCCCTGGCACCCGACGGGCGTAGAGCAGAACGGTGATCAGGAGCCCGATGAGCGTCAGCCAGGCCCCGGTGCTGTTGGGGAAGATGAACTCGACAGGGACCGCCCCACCTTCGGGGATCCCGATCAGGCCGCCGTTTACGAAGCCGATGAACAGGATGAAAAGCCCGATGCCGACCCCGATGGCCCGCTTGAGGCTGAGGGGGACTGCAGTCATGATTGCCTCGCGCAACCCGACCAGCACGAGGGCGGCGACGATGAGGCCCTCGAGCACGATCACACCCATTGCTCCTTCCGGCGTGAGGCCATCGCCTAGCACGAGGCCGAAGGCCACGGCGGCATTGATTCCCAGACCAGCCGCCATGGCGATCGGGTAGTTGGCGACCACGCCCATCAGGATGCTGAGAAGCCCCGCCACCAGTGCCGTGCCGGCCGCCACCGCTCCTCCATCGAATCCGGCGGCGGACAGGATCGAAGGGTTGACGAAGATGATGTATGCCATCACGAGAAACGTCGTCAGGCCCGCCCGGACCTCTGTTCCAACGGACGTCCCTCGTTCCGTGAGCTTGAAGTAGGAATCCAATCCCGAAGGGCCGGATGTCCTCGAATCGGTCCGATCCGCCGTGTCGGTCATCTCGCCTCCAATTCTTCGCCGATCGGCATGGACGACGGCAAAGCTAGTCGAGAAACCAGTCACCCGCTGGAATCGTGCGGTGACTTCTCCGAGCGTTGCGAGGAAAGTCGGAGTCGCCTGCGCGCATTGCGCCGGGGAGCCGGCTCATTGGTGGGTGCCAGCCGTTAGGACATCGCCTCTCTGACGTCTATTCCTGCCTCCTGGAGCTCGTCCAGAGCCGCGTCGTCGTCGTCCGGCTCGAGATTGACCGCGGCGGTGCAGTCCTCGGGGACGATCGTGGCATAGCCGAGCCGGGAGGCGTCGAGCGCCGTCGCCTTGACGCAGTAGTCCAGAGCCAAGCCAACCACCACCACTCGCCGCGTGTTGAGGCTCTTCAGGACGCTGTCGAGCTCAGTCGGCATCTCCTCGCCCGTCTCAGGATCGCGCATCGTGAACCCGGAGTATCCGTCCTCCCCGTTCGAGCCCTTCTTCACCGAGCGACCGACAACGATCAATCGAGGGTGAAACTCGGCGCCCCAGGTGTCCTTGACGCAGTGCACCGGCCAGGTTCCGCCGTCCTTTTGGAAGTGCGGCGTCGTCTCGGGATGCCAGTCCTGGGTGTAGACGACCGGCGCTCCGGCCGCGGCTGCGGCGATGATTTGTCGATTCACCTCGGCCAGGACGTCGCCCGCACCCTCCACGTAGAGTGATCCCTCCGGATCGGCGAAGTCGTTCTGACAGTCGACCACTACCAGGGCGGTTCCGGCGTCGTATTCGCTCATACAACGACCCTAGGGCCGTGGACCGTGCTGGTGGCAGGGACTTACTCTATGGCGATGGACCGAGCCGTCGCCGAGGGGATCCTGTTCACCGACCAGTACCAGCTCAGCATGGCACAGCTCTATTTCCGGAAGGGCCTGGCCGAGCGCGACGCTCGTTTCGAGCATTTTTTTCGTCGCTATCCGGACTACGGCCAGCACCAAGCCGGCTACTGCATCAACGCCGGCATGGCCTGGTTCGTTCAGTGGATGCAGGAGGCCCGCTTCGATGAGGCGGCCCTGGCTCATCTGGCCGGCCACGAGACCGACACCGGCCAGCGGATCTTCGAGGACGACTTCCTCGGGTGGTTGGCCGATGTCGGCGACCTGTCATCGCTGCGGATCGAGTCGATCCCCGAGGGCCGGGTGGTCCATCCCAACGTTCCCATCACGGTCGTGGAGGGCCCGCTCGCTCTGGCCCAGATCGTCGAGACGCCGCTACTCAATCATCTCAACTTCCAGACGTTGATCGCCACCAAGGCCTCCCGGGTGGTGGAGGCCGCCCGCGGTGGGTCGGTGCTCGAGTTCGGCATGCGCCGAGGACCCGAACGGGGTGCTACCGCCGCCTCTCGCGCTTCACTGGTGGGAGGGGTCGGTTTTTCGTCCAACGCCGGCATGTCCCATGAGGTGGGCATCGCACCCAAAGGCACCCACGCCCACTCGATGGTCCAGGTCTTCATGGCCCTCGGCGAAGGCGAGCTGGGAGCGTTCCGAGCATATGCCGAGGTGTACCCCGACGACTGCCTTCTCCTGGTCGACACGATCGACACGCTCGAATCCGGTGTGCCCAACGCAATAAAGGTGTTCGAAGAATTGCGCGCCCAGGGCCATCAACCGGCCGGAATCCGCCTCGACTCCGGCGACCTGGCGCACCTGTCGGTCCAATCGGCCCGCTTGCTGGACGAGGCCGGGTTTCCGGACGTGACCATCGTCCTGTCCTCGGGTCTCGACGAAATCACGATCTGGCAGATCCTCAACCAGATCGGAGAGGAGGCTCCCCGCTACGGCGTGGATCCGGCTTCGGTCATCAGGCGACTCGTCTACGGAGTGGGAACCAAACTCGCCACGAGTGAGGGCGATCCCAGCCTCGACGGCGTATACAAACTGGTCGCGATCGACGGGGAGGACCAGTGGCGGCCGGCCATCAAGCTGTCCGACACCCCGGGGAAGGTCGTCAACCCGGGCCGCAAGGCAGTGCATCGTGTCTACGACGAGCGAGGGTTCGCCACCGCCGATGTCATCGCCCAGGCGAACGAGGAGCTGACTCCGCCGCTCCGCCTGTACCACCCCACTGAACCGGGAGTGGAACGACGTCTGATCTCGGCGTCGGATAGCGAGTCGCTCCTCGAGAAGGTCGATGCTTGGTCACCCGTCGACGAATTGGGTGCGGTGGAGGCAGCGAGAGAGCGGCGACTGGCCGATCTGGAGCGTTTGGACCCGGGTGTCCGCCGCCTCGTCAACCCCCACGTGTATCACGTGTCGCTGAGCGAGGCTTCCCACGACTTGAAGCAGTCGGTGATCGCAGAGATGCAGTCGAACCTGTGAGGATTTTCCCGGCGGGTTACCGGGAAAATCCTCACAGAAGAGCCTTTCTATTTCTCTTCGTTCCGAGGGCGGATCAGCGGGATAAGGATGGCGGCGCCGATCACGAGGATGGCGGCCGGCCAGACCCAGCGCATAGAGAGAGCCACGGTGTCCACCAGGTCGAATGGCGTGGCGGGCAGGAGGAAGATCAGTCCTGCCAGGGTATAAACGAGCCCGAAGGCGAAGGACAGGACGTCGAATCGATGGCGTTCCATCAGCGGTTCCTTTCATCGAAAGTGATGCGGCCGGCGCCGAAATCGAGGACCCGGTGGTCGATCGAGCTCCGTTCGCGACCGTCGGTGTGGA
Source organism: Acidimicrobiia bacterium (assembly GCA_036259475.1). GTDB lineage: Bacteria > Actinomycetota > Acidimicrobiia > Spongiisociales > ZC4RG35 > ZC4RG17. Next base: position 6,618 of record DATABS010000103.1, read on the forward strand.
TCTCGATCACCCCGGCTCCGATCTCCAGATCCACGTCGAGGTTCCCCGAGTCACCCGGGATGTCGAAGTTCCGACTGATGTCGCCTAGTCCGCCTCGGCTGCCGTCGGGTCCTTCGACCGCTCCGATGGCAACCGAGGCCGTGCCGGTGAGCCCAACGTCGGGGGGAAGGAGAACCACGATGTTGCCGGCGGCCAGTTCCACGTCGAGGGTGACGCTCTCGCCGTTCCAGTCGGAATCCGTGAGATCGAACACATACCGGCCGGCGGCGCCTTCGTATCGGCCACCCAGCTCGGTCGGATCGGTGGGAGCCACGGTCCGGTCGAAGCGGCCATCCCATTCCACCTCGGCGGCCGGGGATGCAACCAGAGGTGGCAGCAGGAAAATCCCGAGGAGGATCATCCAGCGGGCCCGTCCGACGAAGGCGCCGGTGATGAGGCCCAATCCCAGGACCACGGTGGCCAGAGCCAGATAGTGGCGTGGCTGGGGATCGACCAGGGGAGTGACGTTGTCGATGACCGCCAGAGCGCCCAGAGCGAGCAAGCCGACGCCGATGGTCAGCCGGCCGAGAATCGAGGGTGGCGGGGGAGGTGGAGGAGGAGTCGGCGGGCTCGAGGGCACCGGTCGGGCTCCGCTCGGCGGAGCAGGTGGCGGTTCCGATCCGGTCACCGGCCGGTCCACGATCCCAGCGGCGGATGTGTCGGGGGCGGGGCGCGACTCGGTGTCGGAGCGCGGTCCGATGTCACCCCGGTAGAGGAGAAAGCCCACCGTCACCAGCACCACGGCCCAGATGAGCGACCCGGACAGGAAGGTGAAGTTGTCGAGGACGATCACCGCTCCGAGGATGAGCAGCCCGATGCCGATCCATGACGGACCGGAGCCCAGGTTGTCGAAGACGCGTTGGGCGATCGAAGTCGGTTCCGCCTCGTCCCGGATCAGCAGCCATCCGGCGAGATAGAGGGCGATGCCCAGTCCGCCGAAGACAATGGCGAGGAGGAATCCGAACCGGACCAATCCGGTAGAGACGCCCAGATAGTTGGCGAGGCCGGCGGCCACGCCGGCGATGGCTCGGCCAGCCGAGGGGCGCACCAGAGGACGCCTCGGCGGAGCCGTTTGAGTCTCGGTGGACTCAGCAGTTGTGGTATCGGTGTTCATGCCCGCATCGTCGGCCACCAACTGCGCTCCCGTCTATCGGGTATCTCCCTGAGCAGGAACCGGAAACTCAGGAGACGCTCAGGGTCGTCCCCCATTGTTGCTGCTCGCCGACGGTGGCAACATCAATGGTGATGAGCTCATTCGCCGAGCGGCGTCTGGACCTGGATCTGCATCGCCGCTCCTCCGATCGTGTGATCGCCGGTGTTGCCGGTGGGGTAGCCGACCGTCTCGGCCTCCCCGCCGGTTACGTTCGCGCCGGCTTCGTCGTGGCCTCCGTCCTGTGGGGCCTGGGCGTCGCTCTGTATGTGGCGCTGTGGATCGCCACCTTCGAACGAGTCGAGGATCGTCCGACACGGGGTGTCGCCTCTCATCGTCAAGTCGGGATCGGACTGGTGTTCGCCGGCTCCCTGCTGGCCCTTCGGACAATCGGCTGGTGGCCGGGTGACCTGGCCGTCGTGATCGTCGCCACGCTCGCCTTCGGCATGGCTGTCCTCTCCGACTTCGACTGGCTCGGTCGGCTCCTCGACCCCGATTCGGCCCGTCCGTCGAAACTGCGCATTGCCGGCGGGGCCGTCCTCCTTCTGATTGGCCTCGGTCTGCTCGCCGGAGCCGCCTCGGAATTCCGCTCGCTGGGGACGATGACGACCGCCGTGGTCATCAGCATCGTCGGCGTCGTCCTCGTCTTCGGGCCGTGGCTGGTGGGGATGGGTCGGGCGCTGACCACCGAACGGAGGGAGCGGATCCGCCAGGAGGAGCGGGCTGAGATGGCCGCCCACCTCCACGACTCCGTCTTGCAGACGCTTGCTCTGATGCAGCGAACCGAAGACCCCAAGCGGATTTCCACGCTCGCTCGCCAACAAGAGCGTGAGCTGCGGTCCTGGCTCTACGGAGGCGATTCAACCCCGAACGGTCAGCATTTCACGTCGGCGCTGCAGGATGCCGCCGCCCGCGTCGAAGCTGATTTCACCATCCCCGTCGAGGTCGTCGCGGTGGGCGATGCCCCCCTCGACGACGTGGGTCATGCCCTTGTATCGGCGGCAGGGGAGGCAATCGTCAACGCCGCCAAGCACTCGGGCGCCGACGAGGTCTCGGTCTACGCCGAAGCGGGAGAACGACAAATCGACGTCTGGGTGGCCGACCTCGGCAAGAGTTTCGATCCTGAAGCAGTCCCGGCCGATCGCCGGGGATTGAAGGACTCCATCCACGGCCGGATGGCGCGGGTCCGGGGGGGTGCCTCTGTGGATGCTCGCCCAGGGGAGGGCACTGAGATCCACTTGTGGGCTCCCCGTACCGATACGACTGAAGGGGACAGCGAATGATCCGGCTCTTCCTGGTCGATGACCATGCGCTGTTTCTCTCCGGGGTCAGGGCGGAGTTCGAAGACATGACCGATCGTTTCGACATCGTCGGCACCGCCTCGGACGTCGACGATGCCATCACCGGCATCCGCCAGTCCAACCCCGATGTCGTCCTGGTGGACGTCCATATGCCCGGTGGGGGAGGGCTGGCCGTGATCAGCAACGTCACGGAGACCCACCCTGACATGACGTTCCTGGCGCTCTCCGTCTCCGACGCCGCCGAGGATGTGATCGGAATGATCAGGGCGGGTGCCCGGGGATACGTCACCAAGTCCATCGGCTCGGAGGAGCTGGCGGACGCGATCGAGCGGGTACACGGAGGCGATGCCGTCTTTTCGCCTCGTCTGGCCGGGTTCGTCCTCGATGCCTTCGCTCACGGCCTTCCCGAGGCGGCGGACCCGGAGCTCGACCAGCTCACGCCCCGCGAAAAGGAGGTCCTCCGTCTCATCGCCCGCGGCTACCCCTACAAGCAGGTGGCACGCAGGTTGTCCATCTCGATCAAGACGGTGGAAACCCATGTCTCATCTGTGTTGCGCAAGCTGCAGCTGTCGAGCCGGTACGAGCTGACCCGCTGGGCATCGGACCGACGCATCGTCTAGGGCGGTCGGTCCCGCCGGGTCTCCACGATCTATTTGACGAGTTCGCCCGACTTCCAGACTTGCTTGATCCGGTTCGTGTCGGCGAGCACGGAGATGTCATCCAACGGGTTGGCGTCCACCGTGATGACGTCGGCGGCGTAGCCGGTCCGCAGCACACCCGATTGTGGAGCTTGTGCTCCGACCGTCATCGGGCCGGTGGCAGTCGCCGACCGGATGGCGTCGAGTGGTGACATGCCGAGCCGGACGAGGTGACCGAGTTCCTCGGCGTTTCGTCCCCACATGCCCGCTCCCCAGATGTCGGTGCCGCAGGCGATGTCGACGCCGGTCTCGATGGCGAGCTCGACGGCCTCCCGATGGCGTCCGGCGATCATGTCTAGCTTGGCGATGGCGTAGTCGGGCATTCCCTGACTTCTCCCCACCTGCCCGAGGTGCTCGACTATCCACCGGGTGGGAACCAGGATCGCCTGACGCTCGCGCATCGCCGCCGCCGTCTCGTCGTCGAGGTAGGAGCCATGCTCGATCGTCTTCACTCCGGCTTCGACGGCCGCCATGATCCCGGGCTTGCCGTGGCAGTGAGCCGCCACCACCCGCCCGGCTCGACCGGCCTCCTCGACGATGGCGACCAGCTCTTCTCGCGAGAACTGCTGGTGGATCGGGTGGTCGATCTGGCTCATGACTCCGCCGGACGCGCATACCTTGATCACCCGGGCACCGAGCCGGAGTTGACGGCGGACTACCCGACGACAGTCGTCGGGCCCGTCGGCGAGCGATGGGGCACCCCACAGCCTCTCGACCACGGCGTCGGCCTCCGCCGGAGTTAGGCCATGGAAGTCGCCGTGACCGCCGGTCTGCGAAATGGCGGCCCCCGCTCCATAGATGGTAGGAGACCGGATGATTCCCTCCTCGGCTGCGCGGGCCAGCAGAGCACCGAAGCCACCCACCTCTCTCACTGACGTAAAGCCGGCGTCGAGGGCGGCGGCGGCGTCGCGCGCCGCTCGAAGCACTCCTATCTGGGGCGTCTGGGTGATCAGCGCCTCCAGATTGACCACTCCGGCCGCCAGTCCCATCAGGTGGGTGTGACAGTCCCACATCCCCGGCATGACCGTTTCCGCCTGTACCACCTGGGCGGACGGCGAGTCGGGAGCGTCGGCCGCCGGCCCGGAATAAGTGATCTCGGATCCATCGAGCACTACCACCCCGTCGCTGACGGGCTCACCGTCACCAGGTATGAGCTGCGAGGCGTTGATGTGGACCACGGCCACTCAGGACACCGCCTCCAGGCGGGGCCGTGACTCGACCTGGAAGCCGCCGAAAAGAGTTCGCGCCCGGATGGTGAGGCGGGGAGCGTCCGGGTCGTCCGGCTGCTCGTTGGAAAGGTCGAGGCCGCCGACCCAGGTGCGAGCGTCGACGTCCACTCGCCAGTCGGGCGGAACGACGATGCTCGTGCCGCCGAACACGGTTGTGACCACCAGCGACGCCCCGGTCGGGCCGAGCTTGGCGCGCCGCATGTCGAGGACGACTCCACCGAAGAGTGCCAGTACCGATCCGCCCATGAACGAGTCGGAGTTGGATCTGAGGTGGAGCCCTTCGAAGACCGTGACGAGGTCGATCTCGTCCGAGTCGGGTCCCCCCCGACTGGTGAGGACCAGCCGCGCGGCCAACCCACCCAGAGCAATCAGAACGTTCACGGCGATTATCGACTTCAACAGACGCCGCAGCATGACGTCCATCTTGGCACCTGAGCCGGCCGGAGCCACAGCCGGTGGCTTCGGCCCGAGGCGATGCCATACTCGACCGCATGTATGAGTCGCTGACCTCGGTGGCCGGTTTCGATGCCGCCGCCATCCGCTGGGACGCCGAGGCCTACCCGGAACGGCTGTGGCGGGCCGACCCGACCATCTGGTCCGAGGGGCCGATTCCAGAGCTGGCGGATCGCCTCGGATGGCTCGACCTGCACCGCACCATGCGGCCCCGGGTGGACGACCTGTCACGGCTCGCCGCCGGGCTCGTCGACGACGGGATCCTCGATGTAGTGGTGTGTGGCATGGGCGGATCGAGCCTCGCCCCGGACGTCTTCTCCCAGGTGCTCGGCTCACGTGGCACCCACCCCAAGGTCACGGTGCTCGACTCGACCCATCCCGCGGCGGTGGACACGGTCGCCGGTGCCATCGATGTGGACCGCTCTGCTTTCATCATCTCGTCGAAGTCGGGTACGACTCTCGAGACACTGTCGTTCTTTCGCTACTTCTGGGACAGGACCGGGGGCGACGGGTCCCGCTTCATCGCCGTAACGGATCCGGGCACCCCGCTGGCAGAGCTGGGCCACGAGCGAGACTTCCGAGAAGTCGTACTCGCTCCTGCCGACGTAGGCGGCCGATATTCGGCGCTGACCGCGTTCGGCTTGGTACCCGCCGCCGTAATGGGAGTGGACCTCACCGCCCTCCTCGACCGGGCCGAAGCCCTGGCGGAGCAGGCTCACGGCAGCCGGGCTGGCGACGACCCGGCGATCGCTCTCGGTCTCGCCTGGGCGGCTCACGCCCGGAACGGTCACGACAAGCTGACCTTCCGCACGTCACCGGCCCTTGCCTCCTTCCCGGCCTGGTTGGAGCAGCTCGTCGCCGAAAGCCTCGGCAAGGAAGGTCGAGGAATCATTCCCGTCGCCGGAGAACCGCCCCTGGCTCGATACGGCTACGACCGGGTCTTTGTCGACTACGTTCTCGCCGGCGAGTCGCTCGACGCCCCACCGTCAGAATTTCCACACGCACGGCTCGAGGTCCCCGACGGCCTCGCATTGGGAGCGGAAATGCTGCGGGCAGAGATCGCCACGGCTGTCGCCGGAGAGGTGATGGCCGTCCATCCCTTCGACCAGCCGGATGTCGAACGGGCCAAACAACTGGCCAAGAAGGCAATGTCGGGATCCGAAGCCGAGGACACGGTGGCACCGGTTCCGGCGGGAGGTGACACCTTTCGGGTTCGGCTCGAGCGATTCCTCGCCCAGATCCGTCCGGGGGACTATCTGGCGCTGCAGGCCTACCTGGCGCCTGACCCCGACATCGACGCGGCGGCCGACCGGTTCCGACAGATCATCGCCGAAGAGACGGAGTGCGCCACCACCTTCGGCTACGGACCCCGTTTCCTCCATTCCACCGGCCAGCTGCACAAGGGCGGCCCCAACACCGGTGTCTTCATCCAGGTGATCGACCGCCCGGCCCAGGACATCCCGGTGCCGGAGACGGATTACACGTTCGGTCAGATCATCGCCGCCCAGGCCGACGGAGACTACGCCGCACTCCGGGAGGCCGACCGCCGGGTGCTACGCGTCGACGTCACCGACTCGGGCATCGAAGCTTTGCTGGAAGCCCTCGGATGAGCAATGACGCCTACACCCCCGGTGCACTGTCGGTGGGGATCGAACCCCACCTATTCGTCATCTTCGGCGGCACAGGGGACCTCGCCCGCAACAAGCTCCTGCCCGCTCTCCACCAACTTCTTCAGCGCCGTCACTTCGAGGATCAGGTCGAGGTCTTGGCTGTGGCGACTCGCGATCTCACCGACGAGGGTTATCGGGCGATGGCGGCGGAAGCTCTCGCTTCCCACGGTCAGCAAGACGCTGCAGATTGGGCGGCTGAATGCCTTCACTATCAGTCGATGAAGGACGGTTTCGAGGCTGTGGCCCGCCGGATCCATGACATCGAGGGCGCCTCCGGGCTGGGAGGCAATCGGGTGTTCTATCTCGCCGTGCCTCCCGGCGTCTTCGACGACACGCTGGAGGGAATCGGCAAACACGATCTCACTGCCGGCGGAGGGTGGACCCGGGTCGTGGTGGAGAAGCCGTTCGGGACGGATTCGGCGACCAGTCAAGAGCTGAACGGATTGCTCCACCGCTGGTTCGCCGAGGATCAGGTCTTCCGCATCGACCACTATCTGGCCAAAGAGACTGTCCAGAACCTGATGGCGTTGCGATTCGCCAACCCTTTGTTCGAATCGTCCTGGACCCGCGACAGGATCGACTCGGTTCAGATCACCGTCGCGGAAGACATCGGTATCGGGTCGCGTGCCGGCTACTACGACCGGGCCGGGGCCATCCGGGACATCGTCCAGAACCATGCCCTCCAGATCTTGTCGCTGGTGGCGATGGAACCGCCCGTTCGGGCCGACGCCCAGCACATCCGCGACGAGAAGGTCAAGGTGCTGCGCTCCACTCACTCCATCGGACCGGGCGATCTGGTGCGGGGCCAGTACACAGCCGGTGACATAGAAGGTGAGGCTGTCGTCGGCTACCTCGACGAACCGGGAGTGCGAGAAGAGTCCGCCACCGAGACATTCGCCGCCTTACGCCTCAGGATCGACAACTGGAGGTGGCAGGACGTCCCCTTCTACATCCGCGCCGGCAAACGCCTCGCCACACGAGTCACCCAGGTGTCGGTCGTCTTTCGGGAGCCTCCGGTGTTCCTCTTCTCGGGAGCGGACGGATGCGACCTTCACCCCAACGTGTTCGACATCCGTCTCCAACCCTCGGAGGGCTTCTCCCTGTCCTTCGAGATGAAGTTGCCGGGGGAGGAGTATGACCTCCAGACGCAGCGGCTGCGGTTCAACTACGACGAGGCCTTCGGGGAACTGCCCGACGCCTATGTGACTCTCCTGGCCGATGTCATGATCGGTGATCAGACACTGTTCGTGCGGGCCGACGAGGTCGACGAGGCGTGGCGCATCGTGTCCCCCGTCTTGGACATGGAGGACACGCCGCACCCGTATTCGAGCGGCACGTGGGGACCCACGGCCGCCTTCGAGTTGCTCGCCGAGGGTGGCCGCGGATGGCTGGAGCCGGTTGTCTGACGATCCGCGGAGATCGCTTCTAATTACCTTGACACCGCCCACCGCTGTCGTTTACCTTTCCGCGATCGCAAGCTACGAGGCACAAGTGGAGCGGCAGCGCACCAACCCGATTCTGACGATGCGGGTTTCCGACGCGCCCTTTTCCGCTCCGGGCGCCGGCGTCCTCCTCGTCGACAACGCCCCCCGGCGGCTCCACTAGGTCCGAGCACCACCGCTGACCTCGCCGCCGGGCCCTGACTCCCCCCGGCGGCTTTTTTCGTGGCCGCATCACCCGAAAGGTTTGCGAATGAGAGACATCTATCGATCCGGCCGTTGCAACGACGGCAACAACCATCATCTGTTCTTCAGCCAGCGGGCATCCGACCTGGCGTCGGCGCAGGCAATCTGCGCTCGGTGCCCCGTACGAATCCAATGCCTGGAGGTCGCGCTGGAGGAAGGCCTGGAGTACGGCGTCTGGGGAGGCGTCATCTTCTGGGATGGGCAGGCATTCCACCGCAAACGTGGAAGGGGACGCCCTCGGCGCTCCGACACCCAACTACCGGTCGAGGCGGATCGGGACGAGTTGGAGGCTCTGGTCAGGTCGGCGTAGAAGCCCGGCTCCGAAGGGAGCCGGGTCCGACTCAGCGGGCGGCCGTCTGGCTGATGAACTCGAGCGACCCGGGATCGTCCAGATCGCCGACCTGGCGCAGCTTCTCGATCGCCCGTGTCTCGATCTGACGGATGCGTTCGCGTGTCACGCTGAACTCCCTGCCCACCTCGTCCAGGGTGGCGGGCTCACTGCCGTTGAGGCCGTAGCGCATCTCGAGGATGCGTCGTTCCCGGTCGTCGAGCCGGTTCAGGACGATTCCCAGGCTCTCGAGATTGAGTTGGAGCATCACCAGGTCGAACGCCGAGACCGTCTCGGTGTCCTCGATGAAGTCCCCCAGAACGGCAGTGTCGTCTCCGACCGGTTGGAAGATCGACACCGGCTCGGGGGCGAGGCGCTTGGCATCCCGAACCTTTTTCGCCTCGACGCCCGACTCCTCGGCGATCTCCTCGTCTGTCGGATTGCGGCCGAGGCGCTTGAACAGGTTCGCCTCCGCCGTCTGGACCGCCGTGATTGTGTCGATCATGTGGACCGGCACCCTGATCGTGCGGGACTTGTCGGCGATGGCACGGGTGATTGCCTGGCGGATCCACCATGTGGCGTAGGTCGAGAACTTGAAGCCCTTGCGGTATTCGAACTTCTCCACCGCCCGGATCAGTCCGAGATTTCCCTCCTGGATGAGGTCGAGGAACGACAGGTTCGCCGAGGGGTATCGCTTGGCGATGGAGACGACCAGGCGGAGGTTCGACTGGATGAACTCACGTCGGGCGCTGTCCCCGGCGGTCACCGCCGCCCGAAGACGCGCCCGCTCCGGAGGATCGACGGCATCTTCGAGCTCCCGGGCCGCCTGACGACCCTCTTCCATGACCTTGGCGAGGCGGACCTCGTCTTCGGCCGTGAGCAAGGAATAGTTGCCGATCCCATCGAGATAGCGGCGAATAGCCTCACTGTCGTTTTCTCGTCGCGTGCTTGCCATGGCTCCCAGAACTTGAATAGTTGGTCGAGGTATCGGCTCCGCAGAGGGAAAAGTAAAGGGGCCGGTCGGCTCAATCGATGCTTTTGACGACGGCGACCATCGACTTCTCCGGCTCATCGGACAGCTCCTGGTCGACTGCCATGATCACCGCCGCCAGAGGGACGGCCAGGAAGGCGCCAGGGATTCCGAAGGCGACGCCGCCGATCGCGATTGCGAGGAGCACCACGAGTGGGTGGAGTTGCAAGGTGCGTCCGAAGACAAGTGGAAGGATCACGTCGCCTTCCAGTTGCTGGACAGCCACCACGATGGCGAACACGATCAATGCGTCGGTCGCACCGCCGTTGACCAGTGCCACCGCCACCGCGAAAAGCCCCGAGATGAATGCCCCCACCAGGGGAAAGAACGCACCGATGAAGACCAGCACCGCCAGGGGGAATACCAGTGGAACGCCGAGAATCAGCAGGCCGATTGCGATGGCGACCGAGTCGACCAGTCCCACGATCGCCAGTCCCTTGACGTATCGGCTCAGGGTGTCCCAGGCCGCCTTGCCGCCTCGACGGAAGCGGTCGGCCTTGGCTGGTGACATCCGCTCGGCGACTCTTCGGGCGATTCGGTCCCCATCCTTAAGGACGAAAAAGGCAACGATCACGGCGAGGAAGAGCCCGGTGATGATCTCGAGTACGGCGGCGGCCCCACTGAGCAGCCCGGCGCCCAGCCCCGAAACACGGCTCTGGAGCTGTTCGATCAGCAGGTCGGAGTAGCGCTCGACGTCGGCAGGAGCCAAACCAAAGGGTCCGTCAGACAGCCATTCGATCAAGCTCTCGTAGGCCGCGGCCAGGTCGGCTCCCAACGGTTCCAGACCGTCGATCAGTTCGGGGACCACGAGGAGCGTGACGCCCACCAAGGCCATCAGGCCAACAACGATCACCGCCCAGGTGGCGACGATCGGCGGCCAACCCCTCCGCTTCAGGTTCTGGACCGGGCCCCAGAGCAGCGAGGCGGGGAAGAGCCCTATCACCGCCGAGAGGACGACCACCGACACGTCCTGCAGGACCTGCCAGGAGAAGAACACCGCCGCACCGACGACCAGAAGTCGCCACGACACCGCGGCGGAGTCTCGCAGCCATCTGGGGACGTGATTGTCCACCCTCGAAGCCTTCCTATCGGGGAATGGCCAGTGTACGGACCGGAGTGACGATGGCCCCCGTCCCCGCCGAATGCTGGCCCTTACGGGCGTCGGGGTACAATTCCGCCCTACGGGCGTTTAGCTCAGCTGGCTAGAGCACTTCCCTTACAAGGAAGGGGTCGGCGGTTCGAGTCCGTCAACGCCCACCGTTTTGATTGTCATAGGGGACGACCCCCTCGCACCCCCGCCGCGACGACCCCCGGTCTCCGGGTCCCGTGGCGTTCTGCTGACCGTGCAGATGGGGACCCTGGCACCCCCGTCCGATGTCTGGAGTTCCTCGCTGGCGGGCAAACCTTTCTGGTCGGCCGGGAGGTGCTCTCAAGTGGGTCACCCGTAGAGCCGAAGTTTTCACAAGACGAGGGGGATGGACTTGGAAAAAAATCGATACCGCATCGAACAGACTCAAGAGGATGGCGTGCGGCGCCTGGCCTTGTCGGGCGAGCTGGACATGAACGGCGTCTCCGCACTCCTCGAGGCGATCCAAGGCTGGGAATACCTAGACCAGATCGTCATCGATACCACTGATCTGGAATTCATCGAGTCCGTCGGACTGGCCGCTCTGGTCTCGATTCGGACCGCG
>DATABS010000104.1:0-47736 GCA_036259475.1 Acidimicrobiia bacterium
CCAAAACGGGAGCTAGGTGAAGCGCGCCAGGTACTGACGTTTCTTGCCGACGCGGAGGAGAAGGGTGGTCTCCGTGGCGAGGTCGTCGGGGGTGACAGTACGGGTCGAGTCGGTGACCGGTTCGTCGTTGAGACGCACACCGCCCTGTTCGATCAGCCGCCTCGCCTCGCCGTTGCTCGTGGAGGCACCCACGCGCGTCATCAGATCGAGGAGACCGAGGCCGCCGTCGAGCTCACGACGAGACAGCTCCACTGTGGGTGCTTGCTCGAAGGCCATGGCGAGGACCCGGTCGTCGAGATCCGTCACCGATCCCCCCCCGAAGAGCACCGCGGTTGCCTCCAGAGCGGCTCTGACGCCGTCCTCGCCGTGGAGGATGCGGGTTGCCTCGGTGGCGAGGAGACGCTGCCCCGAGCGGGATCCCGGGTCCTCGTGGTGCAGCTTGACCGTATCCGATATGTCGTCGAGCGGCAGAAAGGTGAACATCTTGAGGAATCGCTCCACGTCGCGGTCGTCGGTGTTCAGCCACCACTGGTAGTAAGCGAACGGCGACGTGATCTCAGGATCGAGCCACGGGGCGTTTCCGGCGGATTTGGAGAACTTCTTGCCGTCGGAGCCCTCGATCAGCGGCCACGTGAGCGCGTGTACCCGCGCGCCGTGGCGGCGCCGAATCAGGTCCACTCCGGCGATGAGGTTGCCCCATTGGTCCGACCCGCCGATCTGCAGGGTGCATTCGTAGGCGGAGAAGAGGTGGTCGTAGTCCATCGCCTGGAGCAACCCGTAGCTGAACTCGGTGTACGAGATGCCCTGCTCTCGATCTTCCAGCCGGCGCCGTACTGCCTCGCGCGATATGAGCTGGTTGACGCTGAAATGCTTGCCGATGTCGCGTAGGAACTCGAGGACCGTCATGTCCTTCGTCCACTCGTAGTTGTCCACGACGACGGTCCCCGACATGTCGAGGACCCGGGCGAAGTCCTGACGGATGCCCGCCAGGTTGCGCTCCACGGTCTCTTCGTCCATGAGGGACCGCTCTTCATCCCGAAATGAGGGATCGCCGATCCGTCCCGTGGCACCTCCCGCCAGGACGATGGGTCGGTGCCCCATGCGTTGGAGCCACACCATCGTCATGAGGCCTACCAGGTTCCCGACGTGCAACGAGGCGGCGCTCGGGTCGACGCCGTAATAGAAGGTTCGAGGGGCCGAGTCGAGATGCTGACGAAGGGCGTCTTCGTCGGTGTGGTCCTGGATGAGACCCCGTTCCCTGAGGGTCTCGATGGCGTCCGTCATCATCGCAACGCTAACGGAGACGCGCCGGATCGTGGCAGGCTCGTGAATCAGATCTGATGGCGACCGTGTCACCAGGGCACCCTCGTGCCGAGTGTTGCGAGCGGAATCCACTTCCTCGGGTTTTCAAGGGGGGAGTACCCTCGGGGCTGCATGTCGTACGACCACCAGAAGATCGAAGCCAAGTGGCAGGAGCGCTGGGCCGAGGCCGGAACGTTCGAGGTCGAGGCCGACCCGGACAGGCCCAAGTTCTACAACCTGTGCATGTACCCGTATCCATCGGGATCGCTCCACCAGGGGCATGTCCGGAACTACACGTTCGGGGACCTCCTGACTCGTTACAACACGATGCGGGGTTTCAACGTGCTGTCGCCAATGGGATGGGACAGCTTCGGTCTGCCGGCGGAGAACGCCGCCATCTCGACACGAGCCCATCCCCGGGAGAACACCGAGGCGCAGATCAACCAGATGCGCGATCAGATCAAGCGCTTGGGGGCGATGTACGACTGGCGCCGAGAACTCGCCTCACATCATCCCGACTACTACCGCTGGGACCAATGGCTGTTCCTGCAGTTGTTCGATCAGGGACTGGCCTACAAGGCGGAGGCGCCGGTCAACTGGTGTCCCAACGACCAGACCGTCCTGGCCAACGAGCAGGTGATCGACGGCCACTGCGAGCGCTGCGGCGCCGAGGTGATCCGGCGCAACCTCAGCCAGTGGTTCTTCAGGATCACCGACTACGCCGAGCGCCTGTTGGACGACATCGACAAACTCGACCACTGGCCCGACAGGGTCCGGACTATGCAGCGCAACTGGATCGGTCGCTCAGAAGGCGCCAGGTTCACGATGCAGGTGGCGGACATGGACGCCAGTTTCGATGTCTTCACCACCCGACCAGACACGATCTTCGGGATGACCTTCGCCGTTGTCTCTCCCGAACATCCGGTGGTCGAGACGTTGGTTCAAGGAACGGACGTCGAGGACGAAGTTCGCGTCTACCAGCAGAAAGCCGCTCGCATCTCAGAGGTGGAGCGCCTGGCGGAGGGAGACAAGACCGGCGTCTTCACCGGTCGCTACGCCATCAACCCCGCCAATCAGCAGCGGGTGCCGATCTACGTCGCCGATTACGTTCTGATGGGATACGGGACAGGAGCCATCATGGCCGTCCCCGGCCAGGACCAGCGCGACTGGGACTTCGCCAGCAAGTACGGGATCGACATCATCCGCACGGTCGAGCCTCCCGCCGGGTTCGAAGGCGAGGCCTACGTCGGTGATGGTCCCGCCATCAACTCGGAGTTCCTCGACGGACTGGAGATGGAGGCGGCGAAGTCCCGGATCATCGATTGGCTGGAAGAGCAACGAGTGGGACGGCGAGAGACCCAGTACCGGTTGCGCGATTGGCTGATCAGCCGCCAGCGATACTGGGGTTGTCCCATTCCGATCGTCAGCTGCCCTGACTGCGGATATGTGCCGGTTCCCGAGGACCAGCTGCCGGTGATGCTGCCGGACATCCAGGACTACGCACCCAAGGGCCGCTCACCCCTGGCTGCATTGCCGGAGTTCGTCGAGACCATCTGCCCGGCCTGTGGGGGCCCGGCCCAGCGCGAAACCGACACGATGGACACGTTCGTTGACAGCTCCTGGTACTTCCTGCGCTTCACCGATGCCCGCAACGACGACCGTATCTTCGATCCGAAAGACGCTTCCTACTGGATGCCGGTCGACCAGTACATCGGAGGGGTGGAACACGCCGTCCTCCACCTGCTGTACGCCCGGTTCATCACCAAGGTGCTGCATGACATGGGCCTGGCTGCGGTCGAGGAGCCCTTCGCCCGGCTGTTCACCCAGGGAATGATCACGTTGGGCGGTGCCAAGATGTCGAAGTCGAAGGGCAACGTGGTGGGACCGCTGGAGTTGCTGGCTTCACATGGCGCGGATGCCCTTCGGCTGTATCACCTCTTCATGGGGCCTCCGACCGATGACACGGTCTGGGACCAGAATGGCATCGACGGGACGGCCCGATTCCTGGACCGGGTGTGGCGGCTGGTCGCAGGTGACGTGGGCGAGCCAACCGATCGCGAGGAGGACGACGCCGACCGCGAGATTCTGGCGGAGGCCCATCGCGCCGTACGCAAGGTGACGGAGGACATCGATCGTTTTGCGTTCAACACGGCCGTTCCGGCCTTGATGACCTTCACCAACGCGCTCACCGACTACGTGCGCGCAGGAGCCAGGCGAGAGACCTTCGACCGGGCTGTCGAGCTGTTGCTGCTGACGCTCTCGCCGATGGCTCCTCATATCACGCACGAGCTGTGGGAAATGACCGGCCACTCGACACTGCTGGCTTCCGAGCCGTGGCCCGAGTGGGATCCGGACCTCGTCGAGAGAGAGGTCGTGACGTTGGTAGTCCAGGTCAACGGCAAGGTGCGGGACCGCTTCGAGGTGGACGCGTCGATCGAAGCGGAGGAAGCCGAGCGGCTGGCCCTCGACTCGGAGAGGATCCGCCAGTGGATCGGCGAAGGGGAAGTTCAACGAGTCGTGTCGCGACCGCCGCGCCTCGTCAACATCGTCGTGGGATGAACGCATCCGATGTGTTGGGCGACCGCGACACGCCCGCCCTCAGGGTTCGGTTGCTCCCGGTGCGTCCCGCCAACGTCGACGTGCGGCGATTCCCTCGGTGGTTGGACCGGGTCTGGCCGAAATGGGTGGGGGCGGTCACGATGCCGTGGGCGATCTACGTGCGAAATGCAGTCCTGGAAGGTGATTCAGACCGCCTGTCCCGACTCATCGTCCACGAGCTGATCCACGTCCAGCAGTGGAAGACCCATGGCGTGGTCGGGTTCCTCCGCCACTATCTCGAGGACTACACCCGCGCTCGCCTGCGGCGAATGAGCCACCATGACGCCTATCGGGCGATCACGTTGGAGGCGGAGGCCCGCGAAGCCGTCGACCTGCTTTGATCGGGGCGCTTCCGACAAAGACGCTCGAACCAGGTGCGAGCAGGGGCCGCGATCGGCGTAAGTAGCCGAGAGGCCGGCGACTTCCGACTTCCGACTATTCGATGACCACGTCCGATAGGTCGTCCGGGTTCCGGGGATATTCACATCCCAGCGACTCGATCAGGTCCACCATGATCTCGCCGATCACCAGCTTCCGATACCACTTGCGGTCTCCGGGGATCACATACCAGGGGGCGAACTCCGTCGAGGTGCGGGACAGGGCTTCGGCATACGCCGCCTGGTACTCATCCCAGCGCTTGCGAGTGTCCAGATCACCCAAGCTGAACTTCCAGTGCTTCTCGGGATCGTCCAGGCGCGCCTGGAGCCGCTCCTTTTGCTCGTCTTTCGAGATATGGATGAAAAACTTCACAATGGTCGTGCCCTCCGCCGCTAGCAGTCGTTCGAACTCGACGATCTGGTCGAAGCGGGCTCGCCATGTGTCCTCCCCAACGAGATTTTCCACTCTGACCACCAGCACGTCCTCGTAGTGGCTGCGGTTGAAGATCACGATTTGCCCATCGCCCGGGGTCCGGGGATGCACCCTCCACAGATAGTCGTGCGCCAGCTCTCCTGGAGTGGGGACCCCGAATGATGCGACGTCGACCCCCTGGGGGTTCATCCTCCCGAACACGTCTCGGATAGTGGAGTCCTTGCCGCCGGTGTCCATCGCCTGGAGAACAACCAGAAGGCGGTGCGAGCCGTCGGCGTAAAAGACACGCTGCAGCTCCGCCAGCCGATTGGCGACTTCCTTCACTCTGTCCTTGCCGTCGGACTTGCCGCCCGACCAGCCCTCGTCGGAGCGGGTCGGATAGTCGGCGAGGTCCACTTCGTCGCCGGGTGCTACCAGAAAGGATTCGTACACCATCAGGGCACGATAGATCCAGCGCGATCTCCGCTCGGGGCCAAGGGGGTAGTTGCCACCCACCCGGTTGAGTAGAACGGAGGGTGCAGCGGCGCCTCGAGGGCGGGCCGACCGAGGAGGAAGATGGACCGCCGCTGGATACTCGCCGCCGGGGTGGCGGCCGCCTCGGTGCTGGCCGGAATCTGGTGGGGTAGGGGAGTCACGCCGGTCGGCGACCTCCCGCCGGCTGTCCTCCCCACCTCCGGTTCCACCGTGGCGGCGAATGCGCCGAACGACACGATCGTCGTCCATGTGGCCGGCTGGGTGCTACGTCCCGGCCTGGTGGAGGTCCCGAAAGGAAGCCGCGTGGGAGCCGCCCTGGCGGCAGCCGGCGGCTTACGCCCTGGTGCCTCTTTCGAGGCGCTCAACCTGGCGACCGTGCTTTCGGACGGCCAACAGGTCCACGTGCCCGGCCCGGGTGCCGTCCACCGATCCGCTGAAGCTCCGGATGCCGAAACGAGAGACGACGGCGGGATGATCCACCTCAATTCCGCCACGGTCGCCGACCTGGAATCTCTTCCGGGCGTCGGGCCCGTTTTGGCAGAGCGGATCCTGGCCCACCGCGAAGACCACGGGGATTACGAGAGCGTCGAGGACCTGCTCGGAGTCGCCGGGATCGGAGAGGCGAAGTTGAACTCGATCAGGGACCTGGTCGTTGTCCCCTGACCTGTTCGGAGTTGCTGCACGGTCGTGGACAGTCCTCTTCGTGGCGGCACTGGTCTGGGGTGGGGCTGTCGCCGGTCGGTGGTGGGGATGGGCCGGCGTGATCGTGGTCGCCTTGGCAAGCGCGGCCACAGCGGTCTTGCCACCGTGGCGGCCGATGCTCGGCATCGCCCTCGTCCTGGCGGTTGCCGGCTGGTGGTCGGGTCACTCCGCCGCACTCCGCGAACAGGCAATCCTCGACTTCGTGACGGCTGAGGGGCCGGTCGACTTGCCGGTTCGGCTCCTAGTCGACCCCCGGCAAGGTGACTACGGCTGGTGGGCACTTGCCGTTGCCGACCCAGCCGGAGCCCGTCCCGATTCCATCCCCATGCTTCTCTCGTTCGAGGACGAACCGCCCGGCCAGGCGGGCCAACATCTCGAAGTGGTCGGACGGATGGCCGGTCGAACCGGCCGCGCCCGAGGAGATCCGTACTCGGGTGTGCTCTTCGTCACTCAGATCCGGCTGGTGGACGACAAGCAGGCGCCGTGGTGGGAAGCCGGAAACGGGATCCGCAAGACGGCGCTGGAACGGCTCCACGGAAGAGGCGCCGAGCACGCGCTGCTGGCCGGGTTTCTCGTCGGCGACACCTCCGAGGTTCCCGACGCCGACTTGGAGGCGATGCGCCGCACAGGCCTCAGCCATCTCGTCGCCGTCTCCGGGAGCAACGTATCGCTGTTTCTCATGCTCACGCTATTGGCCGCCGGACCACTAGCCGCCGGTCCCCGGCGGCGCGCCGTCATCGGGCTGATCGCGCTGGCCGTTCTGGTCGTGGCGACACGCTGGGAGCCCTCGGTGGTTCGAGCGTGCGCCATGGCGGGCCTCGTCCTCGCCGGTCGAGTGGGCGGTTGGGCGCTCGACACCGTGACGTCTTTGGGGGTGACCGTGATCGGAGTTGTGGTCCTCTTCGGCGAGATGGCGACCGACGTGGGGTTCACGCTGTCGGTTCTGGCGACTCTCGGCGTTCTGGTGGGAGGCATGCTGTCGTCTCCGTCGATGCCACGGTTTCTGGGGTCGGCCCTCGCTGCCACTTTGGGAGCTCAGGTGGCAGTCGCTCCCGTTCTCCTGACGGTGTTCGGCTCCATGCCGCTGATGGCGCCGGTTACGAACCTCGTGGCGGTCCCTATCGTCGCCGTCTCCACGGCTTTCGGGGCGGTCGGCGTCGCACTCGGTTTCGAAATGCTCATCGGAGTCGCCGCCGCAGGCGCGGGCATGGTGCTGAGCGTGGCGCGCATGGGAGCCTCCTGGCCCCAGATCGGATGGGAGGCGGTGCCGATCGCTCTGGCGGTGGCCCTCTTTCTCGCCGTGAGCAGACTCCGGCCGTTCGCCGCCCTGGTCGGCGCTGCTCTCGTCGGCTTCACGTTGATGTCCGGCCCCAGCCGGCTACCCCCGCCGGCGGCGGTAATTTTCGACGTCGGCCAGGGTGACGCAATCCTCGTAGTATCGAACGACCATCGGACGATGCTCGTGGACGGGGGACCGGATCCGGCGATCCTCGAGCAGAAGCTGTCGGCATACGGCATCACCCGCCTGGATCTCGTCGTTCTAACGCATGTTCACGCCGACCACGCCACCGGTCTCGAGGCCGTCATTGGACGGCGGCCGGTCGGCGAGATCTGGTTGCCTTCCCCTCCGCACTCCACCCCGGCTTCCCGGAGGGTGCGGCTCCTGACCAATGAGACAGGTATTCCCAGCCGCCACGCTCCTGTCGGGCACACGGTCACGCTGGGTGACCTCGTGGTCGAGGTTCTGGCGCCGGTGCGGCGCTACGCCTCACCCAACGATCAGTCCGTGGTCCTCCTGATACATGCCCCCGGGGGACCACGCCTCCTCCTGACCGGAGACATCGAGACGTACGCCCAGGCCGATTTGGCCGGATTGAAAGCCGACATTCTCAAGGTACCGCATCAGGGCGCGGCCACTTCCGATACGGCCTGGCTCGCCGCAGTCGGGGCGGACGAAGCCATCATCTCGGTGGGACCCAACGACTTCGGTCATCCATCGGACGGGGTGATTGCGGCTCTGCGGTCGGCGGGATCGAAGGTGACACGCACCGATGTCGAAGGTGACGTGGTCGTCCCGCTGGCGCCACGTTGACGCTCGACGGACGGCCATCGAAACTGCCACCGATGTATCAGGGTGAGTTGCGGGTCGGTGGTCGGACCCTGATCTTCGGAGACGTCACATATGTGATGGGTGTCATCAATGTCTCGCCGGAGTCGCGCAACCCCCATACGGTGGTCACCTCTCCGGCGTCGGCGCTGTCCTTGGCTCGGCGCTACCGCGAGTGGGGGGCGGACCTGGTCGACGTCGGAGGACAATCGTCGCACTTCGAGAACCCCACGATCCCCGAAAGCGACGAGATCGAGCGGGTCGTGCCTGTGGTCGAGATCTTGGCTCAGGACGGGTTCGTGGTCGCCGTGGACACATGGAAGCCGGCGGTGGCTGAGGCCGCCCTGGCCGCGGGGGCTCTCCTGATCAACGACACCGGAGGCTTCCGGTCGCCCCAGATGCGGGCAGCCGTGGAGACGTCCGACGCCGGCGTCATCGCCGTCCACGTCGAGGGCGAAAATCCGCACGCCGTGGGAGAAGTCATCGGAGGCCCTGACGCGGCCCAGCGCCGAGCCGAGGAGTTTCGCGCCCTGCTCGCCGGATTGGATCCCGACGTGGCTTCACGTCTCATCCTCGATCCCGGAATCGCCATCAACTATCGCGGCGACTACGCCGCCTACACGCGGCTGCAGATGGATGTGATTCGGCACAGCGACGTATTCACCGCTCTCGGCCGACCACTGCTCATCCCGATTCCTCGTAAGAGGGACATCCACTGGGTGAGTGCTTACATCGCCCTTGCCCTCGAGAACGGAGCCGACATCATCCGGGTGCATGACATCGCCATCGCTGCCAGCCTCACCAGGCTCTGGGATCGCAACGTCGAACGATGACCGTCGAGAGCATCCCTTTGCGGCCGTTGGGTCGGGACGCGCTCGCCGTGCGTCGGACCCGCGTGGTACTCGAGACTGTAGCGGGAACGGCAGTCGCGGCTGGAGTGGCGATCGCCCTGTGGACCTGGACGGATCTCCCCATCCCGATCTGGTCTCCGTTCGTGCTCGTGGTCGTTGCCGCAGCCTTTGCCTGGTGGTGGGTGGGAGTGGATCATTCGCGGTGGGCATGGCGTCTCACGTCCGATCAGTTCGAGGTCCGTCGAGGGGTCCTGGTCCGCCGTGTCCATCTCGTGCCTCGCAGCCGCATCCAAAACGTGACGACGACGGCCGGGCCGCTTCAGCGCCGCTTCGGTGTCCTTACCTTGACGGTGCACACCGCCGGGGCCCGCACCCCCAACGTCTCAGTAGAGGATCTCGATGCCGGGCACGCCGAGGCGATCAGGCGACGGCTCGGCTTGACATGACCACTGCACCGCCCGAGGAGGGGTGGCAGCGCCTCCACCCGGCGACGATCATCAAGGAGTTGGGGGCGCTCGCCTGGGCGCTGGTGGCCGCCATCATCTTCGACTTCGACGAGCCGGATCTGCCCTGGACCGATGCCGGGCCCGAAGCTGTGATCGCGGTCGGGGTCTTCGGGTTCGCCACTCTGCGGTACCTCTTCACCGCATACCGCATCACCGACCAGAGCCTGGAGCTGCGTCGTGGCGTGCTGGTCAAGTCCTTTCAGTCGATGCCCCGCGACCGGATCCAGTCCGTCGGGACCCATACCGGCCTCATCGGACGCTTTGTGGGCGTGACGACGATCGTGGTGTCGGCGGCCGACACCGAGGACATCCAGCTCAGCTTCGTATCCGAGGAGGCGGCGGCAGGGCTGCGCCGGATTCTGGAGCAGAGGAGAGCGGAGGCATCGCCGGAGATGGAGGGAGAGCGCCGGCCGCTCGCTTCCCTCGACTCCGGTCGACTCCTGACGTTCGGCCTGACTGAAACGGGCCTGGTGCCCGCGGTGCTCGTCCTTGTCGCCAGCATCGTGGTGGTCTTCGCCTTCGGATGGATTTTCGCCCCGCTCTCCGTCGGCTGGGTCATCGTCTGGCCGGTGCTGCGTACGTTCAGCCTCGTAGGCTTCGGCTCGTGGATCCAGGGCGACCGCGTGCTGGTGCAGGCCGGGCTCCTGAGCCGCCGGCGCAGCGAGTCGCCTCTCGGCAGGATTCAGGCGGTGCAGGTGAGCCGGCCACCGCTCCGTCGTCTGATCGGCATGGAGACGGTCTCCATCGTCACGGGGGACATAGGCTCCTCCTCGGAAAGCGCTCAGATCGCCGGCACCATCGCGCCGTTGGAGACCATCGGAACGTGGCGGTCCCTGTGTGAGACCCTGGTGGGACGGGTCGACGTCGCCGAGACCAGCCTCGAACCGTCCTCGCGTCATACGATCCGGCGGATGATCACGCGGGGGTCGGTGATCTTGGCTTTGCCTGTAGCGGGCCTTGCGGTGACGATGAGCCGGTTGGGATGGCCCCTTTGGGCACTCGGGATCGTGGCGGCCATCAGCCTCACCATTCTGGTGCTCTACGCCCGGGCACGCTGGAGGGTGCTCGGTTGGAGTGTCGATGACCGCCATCTCCTCGTGCGCCGAGGTGTGATGCTGCGCCGACTCATCGTGGTGCCGGTACACAAGGTCCAGGACGTAACGATCCGCAAGA
Organism: Acidimicrobiia bacterium; assembly: GCA_036259475.1. Classification (GTDB taxonomy): domain Bacteria; phylum Actinomycetota; class Acidimicrobiia; order Spongiisociales; family ZC4RG35; genus ZC4RG17. The sequence goes on from DATABS010000104.1 coordinate 10,524, forward strand.
CCCTTTTCCAGCGGCGTCTCGGCATCGCCACGGTGGAGGTCGACACTGCCGGCACCATGCTCTCCGGCCGTGTCATGGCGATCGACCTCGAGACCGAACGAGCGGCGGATTTGGCCGAGCGTCTGACCGCCGTGGCCGCCCGGGTGGCGTTGCCCGACGGGGTGTAGCGGCCAGGCGTGAGGCGGGCGGCGCCCGGCCGAGTCGCTATCTCGTCGACTATCGGCGACAAGAGTGCGTGCGCCATCCTCACGGCCGCCAATTGCACGCTCGCCGACGGGCGGGCGGGGACCTCCGCCGTCGGGTGTAGGTTGGCGTCGATGTCCCTGTACGTGATCGCCGGACCGTCCGACCCGGGCCCGGGAGAACGAGAAGCGATGATCGCCGCCGCCCGGCATGCCCTCGACGGGGCAGGGGTTGGTGCCGCCGACGTGGTTCGGATCGATGTACCGGGCAGGGGAGCGGGGGAGGAAGGCGAGGGCAACCTACGCCGCGAACTGGAGCCGGCCGTGCCCATTCTCCAGTCAGGCTCCCTCTTTGGTGAGTCACAAGCCCTGCTCGTGGTGGACGCCCACCTGCTCCAGGCGGCGGAAGCCGACATTCTGGCGGAGCTGATCCGTCATCGGGACGCCGACGCCGTGACGGTCGTCCTCGTCAGCGGGGGACGCCTCCCCAAGCGGCTGGCGGATCTGGCCAAGGAAGCTGGAGAGACGATATCGGTCAGCAAGATGTGGGAACGCCAGGCTTTGCAGTGGATCGAAAAGGAAGTCAATAGCCGATCCCTCACCTTCGAGAAGGGAGCGGCAGACGCCCTGGTCCAGCGTTTCGGAACCGACACCGCCTCCATGTCTCGCGCCCTCGACCAGTTACACGAGCACCGGGGAAAGATCACCGCCGACCTGATCCTCTCGAGGTTCAAGAATCGGCCCGAAGAACCACTCTTCCTCTACATCGACGCGATCGAGAAAGGTCGGGCGGGCGAAGCGCTGCGGCGGCTGGCCGACTTTCTCACCCACAGCCACCCGCTGCAGGTCGTAGGGGCCCTCGACAACGACGTGCGGCGGAGGACGCTCGCCGCCGCCGCCCCGGATCAGGAGACCCTGACGCGGTGGCTGGGAGCGAAGCCCTCGGACCGTCGTACCGACCGCCTGTGGAGGATGCGAGGTCGGGTTCCCGAGTCGGCTCTCCGCCGTGCCCAGGAGGCCGTGTTACGCGCAGATCGGGTTCTGAAGACCGAACCGGAGGAGACCCACCGCGTGACGATGGAACGGCTCACTGTCGCCCTCTGCCGCTGGTATTCCTGAGTCGGAAGTCCTGAGTCGGAAGTCGGAAGTTGGCGACCGTCACTGGGTCCGGCGCCGGAGGGGCCCTCAACCGGCTCGCCGCTGAGGTATGCATCACCGAAGATTCCCCATGGCGACGAGAGGCCCAATAGGTGCGGGTGAGCATGCTGGGTGCACGCTCGTTTACAAGGGCGCCGGTCTTCTTCCGGTTAGACCTTGGCGGAGAGGCGGGACTTGTGTCGAGCCGCTGTGTTGGGCTTGATGATCCCCTTGGCGACCGCCCGGTCGATCTGCTTCTGCGCCGCCCGGAAGAGGTCGTCTGTCGGCTCGCCGGCCTCGGCTGCGGTGAGGGTTTTCTTGATCGCCGTCTTGACTTCGCTCCGCACCGCCTTGTTGCGCCGGCGGCGGACCTCGTTCTGTCGGTTGCGCTTGATTTGAGACTTGATGTTGGCCATGGCTGATCCTTGGTTGGTTTCGGCAGAAGGGACGCCGGCGCGCCGACGTGGCGGAACGCGTGGCGAGGAGTCCAAAGATAGCATTCCGGCCGCCCTCGGTACAATGCGGAATCTCCGTCCCACCGAGCTATTTGACCCCTCAGTCGCGCATCCGCAACTTCTCGATCATCGCCCACATCGACCACGGCAAGTCGACCCTGGCGGATCGTCTGCTCGAACGCACAGGTGCCATCACAGCCCGTGAGATGCGCGAGCAGATCCTCGACACGATGGATCTGGAGAGAGAACGGGGCATAACTATCAAGGCGCAGACTGTACGGCTGCACTACTCCGCCCCCGACGGCGACGAATACATCCTGAATCTCATCGACACGCCGGGCCACGTCGATTTCTCGTATGAGGTGTCGCGGTCGCTGGCCGCCTGTGAGGGAGCCCTCCTCTTGGTAGACGCCGCCCAGGGAGTGCAGGCCCAGACACTGGCCAATGCCTATCTGGCGGTCGAAGGAGGCCTCGAAGTCATCCCTGCGCTGAACAAGATCGACCTTCCCGCGGCCGATCCGGACAGGGTGGCCGACGAGGTGGCGGACGTCCTCGGCGTGGAGGCCGAGTCGGTGGTGCTGGTCTCGGCCAAGACTGGCAAGGGCATCGACGAGTTGCTCGAGCGCCTCGTGGGCGAGGTGCCACCGCCGGCCGGGGAACCCGACGCGCCGCTGCGGGCACTGGTCTTCGACTCCTACTACGACTCGTACCGGGGAGTGGTGTGCTACATCCGAGTCGTCGACGGACGCATCGACGCCGGCGAGCAGGTCCGGTTCATGGCGACAGGCGATCTGCACGGCGCCGACGAGATCGGCTACCTCACCCCGAAGGCGGTCGCCGCGGCCGGCCTCGGCACCGGAGAGGTGGGCTACCTCATCACCGGAGAGAAGGAGATCGATCGGATCAAGGTCGGGGACACCGTCACCACCGCCCAGCGGGGCGCCACCACACCTCTCCCCGGCTACGCCGAGCCCAAGCCGATGGTCTTCTCGGGTATCTTCCCGACCGACGGCGACGACTTCGAGGATCTGCGCGAGGCGCTGGACAAGCTCTCGCTCAACGACGCCTCGCTGGTTTGGGAGCCGGAAACCTCCAAGGCGCTAGGTTTCGGCTTCCGTTGCGGGTTCCTAGGCCTGCTCCACATGGAGATCGTCCGGGAGAGACTGGAGCGGGAGTACGACCTCGACCTGGTGGCCACGGCGCCTTCAGTGGCGTACCGCGTCACGATGGTGGACGGCGAGCAGAGAGAAGTACGTTCGCCCCAAGACCTACCCGACCCGGCCGCCATCGCCGAGATCGCCGAGCCGTACGTGAGGGCGATGATCGTCACGCCGTCGGAATATGTGGGCACCATCATCGATCTCCTCCAGACCCGTCGCGGCGAGATGGGGGCGATGAACTACGTGGGGACGGAGCGCGTCGAAATCGACTACCAGGTGCCCCTGGCCGAGGTGGTGTTCGATTTCTTCGACCAGGTCAAGTCCCGCACCCGGGGCTACGCCTCCCTCGACTACGAACCGTCGGACTACCGGCCCACCGACCTGGTCAAGGTCGATGTACTGCTCAATTCCCATCCGGTGGACGCTTTCTCGTCGATCGTCCACCGCGACAAGGCATACGAGTACGGCAAGCGAATGGTGGAGCGGCTGCGCCAGTTGATTCCTCGCCAGTTGTTCGACGTCCCTATCCAGGCGGCCATCGGAGGCAGAATCGTCGCCCGGGAAACGGTGAAGGCCAAGCGAAAGGACGTTCTCGCCAAGTGTTACGGCGGTGACGTCACCCGCAAGAAGAAGCTTCTCGCCCGCCAGAAGGAGGGCAAGAAGCGCATGAAGATGGTCGGATCCGTCGAGGTGCCCCAGGAGGCGTTCGTCGAGGCCCTACGTGTCGAAGACTGACACCCGGCTTCGGCCGGACTCGCCCGAACTCGCCGACACCGCCGCCGACTGGGCCTGCGCCTACGTCCACGTTCCGTTTTGCGCCCGGGTTTGCCCCTACTGCGACTTCGCCGTCGTGGAAGGCCGCTACGACCTCGCTGATCGGTACCTCAACGCCGTCGAAAGCGAGATCGACTCCCGTCCCGAGTGGAGGCGCCTCGATTCCGTGTTCGTGGGCGGAGGGACTCCCAGCCGATTCGGTGCCGCCCGGCTCGCCGGTCTCGTCTCGGCGCTAGACAGGAAGTTCGGACTTGCTCCCTCGGCGGAGGTGACTCTGGAGGCCAACCCAGAGGATTGGACTCCCGAGCTCGCGGCCAACCTCGTCGAACGGGGTTATACCAGGGTGTCGTTCGGCGCCCAGTCCTTCGATCCCTCGGTTCTGTCCTGTCTCGGCCGTCGGCACACGCCTGCACGGATCGCCGAAGCAGTGGCAGACGCCCGGGGGGAGGGCTTTCGGTCGGTCAGCATCGACCTGATCTTCGGTACTCCCGGCGAAAGCCTCGCCGGCTGGCGAACCACCATCGAGCAGGCGATCGAGCTAGGCACCGACCATGTCTCGTGTTACGCCCTGACGGTGGAGAAGGGCACACCTCTCAGTCGGGCGGTGGCCGGCGGGGCACCGGCGCCGGATCCCGACCTCCAGGCCGACCAGTATGAGATGGCCGATGAATTGCTCTCCGGTGCCGGCCTGGTGCGCTACGAGGTGTCGAACTGGGCCCGGCCCGGTCACGTCTGCCGCTACAACCTGGCCGTCTGGGCCCAGGGTGAGTACGAGGCCTTCGGGAATGGCGCCCACGGCTTCCGGCGTGGGCGCCGCTTTCGAAACGTGCGCCGTCTGGAGGCGTATCTCCAGCGGGTCGAAGAAGGTCGGTCGCCGCGGGCGGGGGACGACGCCCTCACCGGTCCCGAAGCCGAGCAGGATCGGCTCTTCGTAGGCCTCCGCCGGGCGGCCGGGGTAAGCGACGGCCCGGGAGTCGAGGCGCTGCTCGCCTCCTCGGACGGGCAGCGGCTCCTGTCGGCGGGAGTGATCGACCACTCCCATGGTCGCTTGCGGGTCACCCGTCCGCTCCTCACCGACGAGGCCGAGCGGGCCGTCCTCGCTCTCTGACCTTTGCCCCGACCGTGTTGATCGGTCCAAGTCGTCTTCCCAAGAGTTGGGCTCTTCGGGGACGGGGGTCGTGCCACTACCCTGACATCATGTTGGAGGAGCGCCGCAATGAGATCCTCCGGACCCTCGTCGAGGAATACATCAAGTCCGGTGAGCCCGTCAGCTCGCGGACCATCGCAGACAGCAGCGACCTGGCGGTGTCGACCGCCACCATCCGCAACGAGTTGGTCGCCCTGGAAAGGGACGGATATGTCATCCAGCCCCACACTTCCGCCGGCCGGGTGCCGACGGCGGCCGCCTATCGATACTACGTCGACCATCTGGGCCCCTCCCGTCTCCGGCTCGCCACCCAGACCAAGATCAGCGGCTTCTTCGACTCGGTGCACCTGGAACTGTCCAAGCTGTTGAAGGCGACCAGCCGTCTTCTGGCCGATGTCACACAGCTTCCCGCCGTGGTGGTCGCGCCGGGAATTGCCGGCGAGCGAATCCGCGACATCCATCTCGTCCACCTGACCACCGACCTGATCCTCTCGATGGTCGTCACCGAGAACGGTCGTGTCCTCCAAGAGCGTCTGCGACTCGACTCGCCGATCACGCCCGAAGAGCTGAGCGAAGTGGAGAGGGTCGTGTCGGGTGCCGTGATCGGCACCTCGGTCGGCGCCAACACCCAGCTCGAAGAGGAACAGCGGCGGGCGCTGGACGAGCATGTCGCAGGGGCGGCCGAGAAGGTGATTCAGGGAGTCGAGGGCGCCGCCACTCTCGATTCTGACGTGTTCGTCGGTGGTACCCAGCAGATGGCAGCCCTCTGGGAGGACCTGTCGGAGGTGCAGAGAGTCCTCGAGGTGGTCGAACGCGAAGCGATGGTGCTCAACATCCTCGCTCGGGCACCGGGGACATCCATCCTGATCGGGACCGAGTTGCCGGTTGCGGACGTGGATATGGCGGTCGTCTCCACCACATACGACACCGGGACGGCTCCCGGCACCGTTGGGGTGATCGGGCCGATGCGAATGAACTACCGCCGGGTCATCTCGGCGGTAGAGGAGGTTTCCCGCGAGTTGCAGGATCGGATCCAATCGTGACCCGGTTCCCCACGATTCGGCGAGTCTCGTAACCTTTCAGCGTGGCTGTCGACTACTACCAGGTCCTCGGCGTCGCCCGTGACGCCTCTCAGGACGAGATCAAACGAGCCTTCCGCGTCCTTGCCCGCCAGTGGCACCCCGACGCCAACCGGGACGACCCCACCGCTGAGGCGCGCTTCCGCCAGATCGCCGAGGCCTACGAGGTCCTGAGCGACACCGAGCGACGGCGTCGTTACGACCGGGGCGACACGATCGACCTCGGTGACCTTTTCGGGGGCGGAGGATTCGGCGGGCTCGACGATATCCTTCGGTCGGTGTTCGGCGAAGGCAGCCCCTTCGGCGATCCCTTCTCGTTCGGGGGTGGTGCTCGCGGCCAGCGGCGTGGCCGTGACATCCTCACCCACGTCCAGGTTTCGTTGGAGGAAGCGGCATTCGGGACCGAGACCGAGGTCACCTTCCGGGCCGACCGCTCCTGCGAGGTCTGCGGCGGGGATGGCTCCGCCCCCGGATCCGGCCGCATCACGTGCTCGACGTGTGGGGGGGCCGGCCAGGTGAGGATGGCCCGCCGGTCGTTCCTCGGGACGATGATGACCGTTTCGGCGTGCCCCGACTGTGAGGGCGTCGGCACGACGGTCGATGAGCCGTGCCCCGAATGCGCCGGGAAGGGCGCTGTAAGCGACGACCAGCACGTGAGCGTCGAGATCCCGGCAGGGGTGAGCACGGGCACCCGCCTCCGGCTGACCGGCCGGGGAGAAGCGGCCGGGTTCGGCGGCGTTTCCGGAGACCTCTTCGTCGAGGTGGTCGTCTCCGACGATGAGCGTTATCGCCGGGACGGGGACGATCTCATCCATCATGTCACCGTAGGCATGGCCGAGGCCGCCCTCGGGACCGAAGTAGAGGTGCCGCTGCTCGGGGGTGGGAGCGAAAATGTGCACATCCCCGACGCCACTCAGCCGGGATGGACCACCCGCCTGCCGGGGGAGGGAATGGGCCGGCTGGGCCGCCGCGGACGAGGAGACATGATCGTGGTCGCCGACGTCGTGGTCCCCGTGGATCTCACTGCGGAGCAGGAGGAGCTCCTCCGTCGTTACGCCGAGTCGCGCGGCGAGCGGCCTACTCAACCGAGTCGTTGGCGGCGTGCCCGCCGCTGATGGCGCACATTCCTCACCTGTACGTCCCGGGTCCGTGGATCGGCGCCGAGCTGGCCCTCTCCGAATCACAGCAAAGCCACGTTCTCAAGGTGATTCGCACCCGCGAGGGCGATCCCCTCTCATATACCGACGGCGCGGGTCGTACCGGTTCCGGGCGACTGGGCGACAAGGCGGTCGTCCGTGGTCAGGAGTGGGAGGTCGGCCGACCGAGCGATCTGACGGTCGCGATTTCCCCGCCTTCATCCCGGTCGCGAACCCGGTTCCTGGTGGAGAAGCTGGCGGAGCTGGGTGTGGCCGGGCTGCGCTGGGTGAGGACCCGCCATACCGAGGGACGTCCTCCGTCATCCGACAAGGCGGTCGCCTGGTCCGTGGCCGGCATGGAACAGAGCCGAGGAGCATGGCTGATGGACGTCGGTACGACCAGCCTGGAGGAACTGGACGGGGCGGGCGTGGTGGTCGCCCATCCCGGCGGTTCCCGTCCGACGGCCGGCGCCGGCCTTTGCCTCCTGATCGGACCGGAGGGTGGCCTGGATGATGACGAGATCCCCCCCGGAGCTCGGCGCATCGACCTCGGTCCGACCATCCTTCGCGTCGAGACGGCGGCTTTGGTGGGGGCGACGTTGCTCAGATCGGGAGGACACGCCAACAAAACCCGGGACGTGATGTCCTGGCCTCAGCGGCAAGGTTAGGATCGGCGCCTGAGGAGGCAGCTCATGGTGGAGGAACGATTCAACCGCGCCCTCGGCATGCGGCTTCGGGCGGCTCGCCGCCACCGTGGACTGTCGCTGACCGAGGTCGAAAGCCTGAGTAACGATGAGTTCAAGGCCTCGGTGGTGGGAGCCTACGAGCGAGGCGACCGGGCCCTGTCCGTGCAACGCTTAGTCGGATTGGCCGACCTCTACGGCGTTCCCGTCCATCAACTGATACCCGCTCCAGCCGACGTGGGCGCGCCGGGAGTCGACACCACGATCGATCTGTCGGCCATGGCTGATCAGCCCGAGCTGGTGGATCGCTTCCTCGAGGCGATTCACGCCATGCGATCGGACGAGTTGACCGAGTTCGCCGTCCGTAGGTCGGATCTGGCGATCCTGTCGACGCTGGTGGCCGCCGTCCCGCAAGCGGAGGTTACATGACGGGTGCCTACGATCAGCTACATCACTTGACGTAACGGCTGCCTTCCCGCTTGAGTCGAGCCGGGCCTACACTTGGACGGCTCTCTCGCAGATGGGCTCATTGGCGTGACCTCCGAAACCACTGAATCGCGCGTGCGCGTCGCAAGCAACCACCTCATGCTGGACCTTCTCGGGGAGGGTGACATTCACCTTCGCCAGTTGGAGACCACTTTTCCCGAGGTGCGCATCGTCGCGCGCGGCAACGAAGTGGGAGTGTTGGGCGACGCCGAACTCGTCGAGGACGTGACGACGGTCCTCAACGAACTGCTGATCCTCATTCAAGAGGGTCAGCGGCTCGACCCCGACCGGATCTCACAGGTCGTGCACATGGTGCGCGACCAGGTCCCCAGCCCCTCGGGCGTGCTGAGTGACGGCCTGGCAGTGGGGCGGGGCAAGATGGTGCGGGCCAAGACCCGCGGTCAGCACGACTACATCCGCGCCGTACGCGACAACACCGTCACGTTCGGGGTAGGGCCTGCCGGCACGGGCAAGACCTACCTCGCCATGGCGGCGGCCGTTGAGAGCCTTGTAACGGGCGCGGTGAGGCGCATCGTCCTCACCCGGCCGGCGGTCGAGGCGGGTGAGCGGCTGGGGTTCCTGCCCGGAGACCTGGCCGCCAAGGTCGACCCGTATCTGCGGCCGCTCTACGACGCCCTCTGGGACATGCTCGGCCCCGACGAGACTTCACGTCTGCTGGAGCGGGGAACCATCGAGATAGCTCCGCTCGCTTATATGCGAGGAAGGACCCTCAACGACTCATTCGTGATCCTCGATGAAGCCCAGAACGCGACGCCCGAACAGATGAAGATGTTCCTGACGCGACTGGGATTCAACTCGAAGATGGTGGTGACGGGTGACGTCACGCAGACCGACTTGCCCTCGCAACAGCGGTCCGGTCTCAGGGTCGTCCACGACATCCTGGCGGGTATCGATGGCGTGGCGTTCATCGAACTGAGCAGCCGCGACGTCGTCCGCCATCGCATCGTCGCCTCCATCGTCGAGGCGTACGAGCGGTTCGAGAGAGCACCCGAGCACCGCTGATGCGTCGCACCACCCTCCTGCGGCTGGCGGTCTTCGTCGCCACCACGGTGGCCGCGTGGGGCGTCCTCGCCTACGGTGGCGACCGCGAGGACCCCGACGAGCTCGAGGTGGGGGAGATCGCCGCCCAGGACTACGAGGTGGTCGCGGCCGGACCGGTGCTAGACGTGGCCCGATACGAGGACGCCCAGCAGGCCGCCCGCGAGGCTGTCGATCCTGTCACCGAGCCACGACCGGACATCGAAGAGCAGGTGATCGAGAACATCGAGGGCTTCTTCGCCGACGTCACCTTGGCAGTACGAGGAGAGCTGTCGTCCGGCGAACCTCCTTCCAGCTCGCCGCCGTCCGATGTCGACACGACCACCACCACTCCGACGGAGACGACCACCACAACCGCGGCGCCGAGTGATGAAGAGCCGACCGACACCACTGTGCCCGCCACCACCATTCCGCCCGGTGAGGTCCTCGTCCAGGGGTTCGTCTATGTCGACGCCGACGGTAACGGGGAGTTCGACCCCGAGCTCCCCGAGGACTCTGGTCCCGGAGCGGTGGCCGACGAGCCGCTGCCGGCGGTATCCGTATCCTTCCAGTCTCCCCTGCGGGCCGCCCGGACCGAGACTCAATCCGACGGTACTTTCGGTGCCACCGTCACGGAAGGCAACGTGTCGGTCAGCGTCGATGTTGACGATCCGGACTTCCCCGACTTCTCCGTTTCCGCCGGCGACCTGGAGCAGACCGTGGAGTGTCCCGCCGGTGAGACCTGTGAGTTGGAGCCCATCGGCCTGGATCCGAACCTCGTTCCGGTTGACGGAGTAGTGGCCACCATCGGGCCCCGCACCCTCGTCCCAGACGAGTCGATCGCCGCATTGGCGGCCGTTGCCCGCGAAGACGTCGTGCGGACGGCGGCTGGCGGGCCTTCCCATCTGGCCGTGGTGCAGCAGCAGGCGATCGGGCTGGCTCAGACTCTCTTCGGTCAGAGAATCCACGAGACTCCGATCGAGACCGGTGTCCTGTTGGAGGACGCCCGTATTCGTGCGTCGGAGCAGCCCCCGCTCGTGTACTACACAGATACCGGTCAACGAGATGTCGCCGCCGGCCAGGCGGCCGGCGACATCGTGGCCAACTTCCTCCTGGCCAACTGGGCGGTGGACGAGGACGCCACGGCCCAGCGGGCCGAGGAGGCGGCCGCGGCAGTCGATCCATCCGACTACGAGAGGGTCTACTCGGTCGGTGAGGTCATCGCCGACCAAGGAGAGCCGCTCAGCCAGCTGCAGATCGACGCGATCCGCCAGACGACCGGTCTCTTCGACAGGGTTCAGCGCCAGGGCGGTCTGCTCGCCGTGTTGGCCATCCTCTCCGCCACCCTGGCCCTGTATCTCAACCGTTTCCGACCCGAGTTCTGGGCCCGTCCCCGGATGGTGGCGTTGCTCGGGATTCTCATCGTCCTGGCAGCCGGGGCGGTACGGGGAACCGTGGCATTCGCCGACTCCGCCAGCTGGTATGTCATGCCGGCCGTCGCCTTCGGTCTCATGACAACGGTCCTGTTCGACTCGCGGATCGGCGTGCTGATGGCGCTTTCGGTGGCGATCCTCACGGCTGTGGGGACCCGGGACCCCGGTATCACGGTGTATGCCCTTCTCGCCACGATGGCGCCTATCGGCTTCGTCTCGTCGGTGTCGACGCGGCGCGCTTTCCGCAACGCCGCGGTCTACTCCGGGGTGGCCGCCGCCGCCATCGCCGCCGCCACGTCGTGGTTCTTCCACACCGGCCCCGACGAGGACATGCTGATGACGGTGGGGCAGTCGGTGGGTTGGGCGTTCGGCGTGTCTCTCGTGGCGGCTCTCTTCGGACTGGCCCTGCTTCAGTTCTTCGAATCGGCCTTCGACATCACAACCACGCTGGCGTTGCTGGACCTGACCGACCGGAATCACGCCGCCCTTCAGCTACTCCAGGAAAAAGCCTTCGGCACGTTCAACCATTCGTTGATGGTGGGCACGCTGGCCGATGCTGCTGCCCGGTCGATCGGCGCCGATCCGCTGTTGGCTCGAGCGTCGGCCTACTACCACGACATCGGCAAGACGGAGAACCCGACGATGTTCATCGAGAACCAGTTCGGGATCGCCAATCCGCACGACGAGATGTCGCCCGAGGAGAGCGCCGAGGTGATCCGCCGGCATGTCACGGATGGGATCAAGCTCGCCAAACGATTCGACATACCGTCCGAGGTGGCGGAAGCAATCGTCAGCCACCACGGCGACGGCATCATGCGCTTCTTCTATGAGAAGGCCCGGGAAACCGATCCCGGAGCCGATCCCTCCGCCTATCGCCATGTCGGGCACAAGCCCCGGACGGCGACCACGGCGATCGTGATGTTGGCCGATTCGCTCGAGGCTTCCTGCCGGGCGGTGTTCCAGCACGAGGAACCCACTCCCGATGCCATCGAGAAGGTCGTCAATCGCGTCATCGACGAGAAGTTGAACGATGGCCAACTCTCCGAGTCGCCGCTCACCCTGGCGCAGTTGACCCAGATGAGAAAGGCCTTCCTCAGTTCGCTGGTGGGCCACTACCATCAACGCATCGCCTATCCGAATTTCCCCGGTAGCTGATACAGCCACATGGACGACCCTTCCAGTCGAAGACCTCGGGCCGGCACAGGAGCCGGCCTATCGCCCACCACGGCCGGTGACCCGGCATGAACGTGTTCGTGGCCGACGAGCAGTCGGAGTCGGTCGACGTCGCCGCCGTTCGCGACCTCGCCGGCCTGGTGCTCGAGAACGAGAACTGCCCCGCCGAGTCGGAGGTGTCGGTGATCCTCGTCGGGGAAGAGGAGATGGCCGGCTACAACCGCCGGTTCCTCAATCGCTCGGGAGCGACCGATGTCATCTCACTGCCGATAGAGGATGCGGTTCCCGGCCGTCCCCCTGGGTCGGTCGTCGGCGGCCCACCTCCGATGCTGGGCGATGTGATCCTCGCCCCTTCCTACATCCGTCGTCAGGCGAGCGAACTCGAGGTGGATTTCCATGACGAGATGGCGCTCATGGTCGTGCATGGTTTGCTCCACCTCCTCGGGTACCAGCACGATTCCGACGAGGACGCCAACCGTATGGAACAGAGGGAGCGTTCCATCCTGGAAGCAGCCGGAAGGCGAAGGCGATGATCTCCTGGCTGACCGAGGGCGCCGCCATCGCGGCCCTCGTCCTTGCGGCGTGGATGCGGGCCGCTGGGTCGGCGGTGTCGCAGATACCCCGGGCCGACGCCCACCACGACGCCGCCGAAGGCGTGCGCGGAGCCAGAACCGTGGCCAACCTGGTCGACGAACGGTCCCGGATCGTGCCGTCGGTGGGGATGGTGTGTAGCGCCCTTCTCACCGTGGCAGCCGTGCTGGCCGTGATCGGCCTCGGTGAGACATCCTCGGTGCTCGGAGTTCTCCTCGTTGCCGCCGCCATCGTGGTGCTGGGCGACATCCTGCCCCGGGTAGCCGGGAGAGGCCAGCCCCGCTTCATCGCCTACAACTCCGGCCTGCTGCTGGCCATGGCCGTGAGGGTCGGAGGTTGGGCGGCGGAGCGGACACCAGACGAGAACGGAAACGGAAACGAGAACGGCGAAGACGAAGACGACGACGAGGAGGAACTGGCGCTGATCTCGTCGGTGTTGAACTTCTCCGAGACCATCGTCCGCGAGGTGATGGTGCCCCGTCTCGACATGGTGACGGTCGATGTCGATGCCGGCGCTGAGGCACTCATCGCCGCCGCCATAGAGCACGGTTTCTCACGCTTCCCCGTGACGGAAGGTAACGAGGTGGTTGGGGTGCTGCTCGTGAAGGACCTGCTTCCGGGATTGAACGGCAATCGGGAGGCGATCAAGGCCCGTACTCTCATGCGAAAGGCCGTCTTCGTCCCCGAGGTCAAGCAGATCGCCGAGCTCCTGGCAGAAATGAGGGCCAACAAGACCCACATGGCGATCGTGGCCGACGAGTTCGGCGAGATCGCCGGGCTCGTGACCATCGAGGACCTGCTCGAGGAACTGGTCGGCGAGATAGCCGACGAGACCGACGAGGAAGAGATACTCGTCGAGTCTTTGGCCGACGGTTCCTGGAGAATCGATGGGCGCCTGCCGGTCGAGGACCTTGCCGAACTGCTCGACACCGAGCTTCCCGACGGGGACTGGGACACGGTGGGCGGGCTGATCCTCGGGCTGGCCGAAAGGGTCCCGGAGGAACAAGAACGCTTCGAGGTGGACTCCACGTCACTCGAGGTCGCCCGCATGCAGGGCCGCCGGGTGGCGGAGGTGATCGTGACCACCGACGAGCCCGTTGGGCCACGGGAGGGCAGGTGAGGTCGGGTTTCGTTGCAGTCGTCGGGCGGCCCAACGTGGGCAAGTCGACGCTGGTGAACCGTCTGGTCGGGCACAAGGTTTCGATCACGTCGTCTCGGCCCCAGACCACTCGCTCCACTATCCGCGGCGTTCTGACCAACCGTCAATCCTCGGGCGAACCTGACTGGCAGATGGTCCTGGTCGATACGCCGGGTCTTCACCGGCCCCGCACGGAGCTGGGTTCGCGCCTCAACCGGCTCGTGTACGGGTCGCTCTCGGAGGCTGACGCAACCGTGTTCGTGATCGACGCCACCGGCCCGATAGGCCCCGGCGACCGACTGATCGCCGAGCGGGTGGGCGAGGCCGACGCACCCGTCGTTGTCGCCGTCAACAAGGTAGACGCCGCCGCTCGGGGCGAAGTGATGGCTCAACTCACAGCCGCGGCCGAATGGGATTTCGCCGCCTACGTTCCCGTCTCCGCCCTCGAGGGAGACGGCATCGAGGACCTGGTGAGCGAGCTGGCGCTCCGGCTCCCCGAAGGCCCGCTGTACTTTCCTGAGGATCAGTGGAGCGACCAGCCGGAGGCGCTGGTGATAGCCGAGATCATCCGCGAGAAGTTCCTGGAGCGGCTTCGAGCGGAGCTTCCTCACTCACTCATGGTGAAGGTGGAAGACATCGACGAGCGCGACGACGGACTGGTCACGATCCACGCCGATGTGATCGTGGAGCGGAAGAGTCAACGCGGGATCGTGATCGGCAAGGGTGGATCACTCCTTCAACTTGCCGGATCGGAGGCGCGGCACGAGTTGGAGAGTCTGCTGGGAGCCAAGGTCAATCTCCAGCTCCAAGTGTCCGTCGAAAAGGATTGGCAACGTCGGCCGGTCCTCCTGGACCGGCTCGGCTTCCAGGATGCCTGAGCCGGCGACGCCGTGACAGGCGGCGGATTCGGCCTACTCTGATCGCAGTGAGTGACGTCGCCACTGCCCTCCGCCTCGCCGACCTGGCGGCCGCTGATCGCCTGGCTGAGGCCAACCTGTTGATGGCCCGCTTCGTCCGCCCCGATGTCGACGAGGGCAAGGTCATGGACAGGATCGCCCAGTTGGCGTCGCAGGTCCGGGGTGACACTCACCTCGCTCTCCGGCGTGTCATCTCCATCGCCGAAGGCATCGGCGGGAACGTCGACGACTACTACGACATCGACAATCACTTCCTGGACACCGTCCTCGCCACGCGCCGAGGGGTTCCCATCTCGCTCTCGGTGCTGTGGATCGAGGTCGGGCGTCGCGTCGGCATCGAAATGGAGGGGGTCGGCATGCCGGGCCACTTCCTCGTCTATGCCGGCGGTCAGCTCGTCGACCCGTTTCACTACGGCGAGGCGATCGGTTTCGACGAGGCGGCATCCCTCGTGGCCGAGGCACTGGGTGGCGAGCCGCGCGCCGATCGGAGCTGGTTCCAACCGGTCGGATCCGTCCTGATCGTCCGCCGAATGCTCCTCAACCTCGAGCAGATCTACCGCGAGAGAGCGGAGTCACACAATCTCGAGTGGGTGGCTTCCTGTCTGGAGGCACTCCCCGTCTGAGACCCGCTCGGCGGTCTCTGGACGTGCACCATCGGTTCGTACCGCCCACGTCCAAAAAGGACGTTGATGATCAGCGACGGCTGCGAGCTGACAACCACTCATCCTCCGGTCAGCTCTTCGATCTTCTCTGCCAGTTCGGTGTCCTTCTCGGTCAGACCGCCCGCGGAGTGGGTGGAGAGCCGTAGAGTCACCTTGTTCCATCGCACGTCGATGTCCGGATGGTGGAACGCCCTCTCGGCGTGAAGTGCCACTGAGGTGACGAAGCCCATCGCTTCGACGAAGTCGCCGAATTCGAATGTCTTGACGATCGTCTCTTCCTGGCGCTCCCATCCCGGCTTGCTTGCGAGAAAGTCTCTGATCTGATCGTCGTTCAACAGTGCCATGGGCCCATACTCGCAGGATGTCCGAGCCTGAACCGCCCCATCCGGATCGTCTCGCTCCTGAACGGGAGATGCTCTTCTCGTTCCTCGACTTCTACCGATCGGTGATGATCCGCAAGGTGGAGGGTGTCGACCGCGACGGCTTGCGCATGTCTCCGGTCGAGTCGGGCACCTCCCTCGGTGGTCTCATCAAACATCTGGCGTACGTTGAAAGGAGCTGGTTTCAACGGGTTTGGGCGGCAAGGGAGGTGGAGTTTCCCTGGGCAGACGAGGACCCAGACGCAGACTTTCGACTGGATGCCGACGAAGACGCCGATGTGCTCATCGAGTTCTACCGCCAGGAGTGCGACGCCTCCCGGGCAATAGCCGCCGCCTCGCACCTGGATGACACCGTCGAGACGCCGCGGGGCAAACAGCTGAGCCTGCGGTGGCTGATGGTCCACATGATCGAGGAGACGGCCCGCCACGCCGGCCACGCCGACCTGCTTCGGGAGATGATCGACGGGTCTGTGGGCGACTGAGGCGGTCTAACTCGGCGGGGCGGTGGACCCGCGCACGACGAGGCGGGTCGGCAGCAGGCGGCGGGTCGCCTTGGGCGGCTCGCCGGCGCGCAGTGACATGAGGATGCGGGCCGCCTCCACCCCCACGTCGTACTGGGGGATGGCGACGGTCGTCAGGGGCGGGCGCACCGCCGACATGAACGGCATGTCGTTGTGTCCGACCACCGAAATGTCCCCGGGGCAGGACAACCCGTGTGCGTCCAGCGTCTCGTAGACGCCCAGGGCCATCATGTCGTTGCCGGCGAGGATCGCCGTCGGCGGCTCGACCAGGGTCAGCACGTCGACCGCCCCCTTCTTCCCTGCGGGTACGGTGAAGCCATCGGTGTGGTGCACCACAACTCGCGCTTCCGGCAGATGACGCGTCAGCGCCTCGACGAACGCCTGCTCGCGGCGCATGGTCGTGGACAGATTGGGCGGACCGGTGACGTAGGCGATTCTCCGGTGCCCGAGCGCTACCAGATGCTCGACCGCCGCCGCCACCCCAGATGCGTCGTCGCCGCCCACGAAGGGAAATGGGCTGTGATCGATCTCTCTCGTCACGAGGACGGTGGGGATCCCGAGGCCCTCCAGAGACGCCACGGCGGAGCTATCGCGGGCAGCGGTGGCGACGATGAGCCCCTCGCATCGACGTCCCAGCATCTCCTCTACGAAAGCCTCCTCCCGATCGGATCGATTGTCGGTGTCGGCCAGCAGGCAGGCCAGCCCGACTTCCCACAGGGTCTCTTCGATCCCACGCACGATGGGAGGCAACACCGGGTTCATGAGGTCGGGCACCACAACACCCACCACACCCGAGCGACGCGTGCGAAGGCTCCTGGCCGCCGGGTCGGGGCGATACCCGAGGACCCGGGCCGCCTCCTGCACCTTGCGGGTCGTCTCCGGGCTGATCCGTCCCGGGAGCGCCGGGTTCAAGGCACGTGAGGCGGTCGCCGGATGCACTCCTGCCCGCTCGGCGACGTCGCGGAGGGTGGGTGGCTTGCGGGCGGCGGCGTCGCCTCTCAGGCTCTCGCCCAGTAGTCCTCCGAGGACTTCGACGAGGCGAGCGCTTCCGCCGTCTCGAACCCCGGCGCCATCGAGGCAGCCGTCTTGGCCATGATTTCGTGGTGCTCGATGTTCAACAGCCTCAGCCAGCTCTGCTGACCCAGGGTGAGGCCGATCATGCAACCGAGCTCGACGAGCTCCGGCTCCGTGAAATAGCGGTAGAGCCGCTCCCAGAAGGCGTCGTCGGTGTCGAGGTGCCACGCAATCGCTTCGGCGTAGGAGAGTGCCGCCTTCTGCCGTTCGTCGTACTTCTCGGACTTTTCGAAGTTCAGCAGGTCGTCGTATTGCCCTTCCTCGAGGCCCAGGCTCCGTCCCTTCTCGGACCGCTGATTGCCGCAGTACTCGCATTTGACGGAGCGGGAGATGTACACCCGGCACAGTTCCTTGAGCTCGTGGTCCACGATGCCGTTGCGGAACAGGTCGCGCCAGCTGTTGGCGAAGAACCAGAACGCTTCCGGTACGTGGGCCCGGATCGCCGAGCTTTCGGGTCGAGGAGTGCCTTCCCGAGCGCACCGCTCCATCTCCTCGCGCATCTCCGGTGTCATGTCGTCCAGTTGGACGTAGCTGATTCGCTGCTTGTCGCCCATGTGCTCTCCTGTCTCGGTCGGCCGGTCCTGTCCGGCGGGGCATGTCACTTGGCAATCGATTGCCAGCCCATGCGGCACGCTACGCCGATCGGTGGCGCCCGTCAAGCGCGGTCACTGCCTGCGGCCCTTCGTCCTCTACGCTTGACGACCTCATGGCGATCCGCAACGACCAGGGAATCGTGCTGCGCGGCTACCCGTTCGGCGAGGCAGACCGCGTGGTGGTGCTGCTCAGTCCCAACCACGGCAAGCTGCGCACCGTCGCCAAGGGAGTCCGCAAGACCACGAGCCGGTTCGGCGGAAGGCTCGAGCCGTTCACCCATGTCGACCTGGTCCTCTACGAGGGAAAGAACCTCGACACCATCACGCAGGTCTCGATCATCGAGGGATTCCCCCGCCTGCGGGGCGATCTGGTTCGGGTTGTGGCGGCGGGAATCATGGTGGAGGCGGCCGATGCGGTCGCTCAGGAGGACGAGTCGTCGTTGCGGCTCTTCCTCCTCCTACAGCGGGGCCTGCGCGCCCTCGAGGGCGGTGTGGTCGGCAACGACCTGATCACGTCCTTCCTTCTCAAGCTGGCGGGCGTGGTGGGAGTTGCACCCGCGCTGGTCAACTGCGCCGCGTGCGGACGGCGGGAAGACCTGGTCAGTTTTTCATTCGCCAGCGGGGGAGTGCTGTGTGAGCGTTGCCGCGGTGAGGGCGGAGTGAGGTTGCGTCCGGGGCTGACCACCTACCTCGCCGCCCTCGAGGCCGCTGATTTCGGCGCACTTCCTGCCGCCGAGGACACCCTTTCGGGGGATGCGATGGGAGTCGCCCGCCGTTTCGTGGAGTATCACCTCGACCGCTCGCTGCATTCGCTGGCGGTCATCGAGTGACGCTCGATCTGTCCGGAATCGACGCAGCCCGGGTGCCCCGCCACGTCGGTCTGATCCTCGACGGCAACGGCCGATGGGCCAACGCCCGCGGGCTGCCACGCACCGCCGGTCACATGGCAGGCGAGGAAGCACTCTTCGACACGGTGGAGGGAGCGCTGGAACTGGGGATCGAGTGGGTCACGGCCTTCACCTTCTCGACGGAAAACTGGACCCGATCCGGCGAGGAGGTCGAGTTCCTCATGTGGTTCAACGAAGACCTGCTCCTACGTCGGCGCGACGACCTCGACCGCCAGGGCGTGCGCATGCTGTTCGCCGGCGACATGGATGATCCCCGCATCCCCGACCGGAACCGCCGTCATATGGCCGACGCCGCCACCCAAACCGCCGGCAACGAACGCCTCAACCTCGTGTTCGCCTTCAACTATGGCAGCCGGCGTGAGATCGCCCGGGCGGCGTCGGCCATCGCGGCCGAGGCGGCGGCGGGACGTCTCGATCCGTCCCAGGTCGACGAGCAGACCCTGAAGGCCCACCTCTGGGTGCCGGACATGCCCGACGTCGACCTGGTCATCCGCTCATCCGGTGAACACCGGCTGTCCAATTTTCTCCTGTGGCAGTCCGCCTACGCCGAGTTCTGGTTCCCTGGGATCCTGTGGCCGGACTTCGATCGCCATCACCTCGTCGATGCGGTGCGGGAGTACCAGGCCCGGGAACGCCGGTTCGGCGCCGCCGAGGACGCCGTGGCCGACTGAGATCACCCGGCTTCAGGCATCCGTTCCGGGCTTGACGAGTCCGCTTCCGTAGCCGGCGATCACGAGTCCTGCCCCGTCGTGTACTCGGAGCCTGGTCATGGTGCAGTTCACGTGGGTCTTCACGGTTGCAGGGCTCAGGAACAGCTTCTCGGCCCTATTGAGGCCGTCTCAGGCGTCAGCTTCGACCACTGTGATGGTGCCCGTCATGAACGGGTGAGGCTGGCAGTGGTAGTCGAAGGTCCCGGCCTCCTCGAAGGTGTGGGTGAAGGTGCCCTCGGCCTGTAGCGGGCTCTCGAAGCTGTCGAACACGACGTTGTGTTCGACGGGGGCGTTCTCCCATACCCATGTCACGGTCGTGCCCTCCTCGACGGTGACGGTCCCGTTCTGGAACTCCATGTCGGCGATGGTGATGACCGGGTCGCTGACGGGTTCACCGGACGGTGGGGCCGTCTGTTGGTTGCCGCCTGTGCAGGCGGCGAGGACCAGAGCGAGGGCGAATGCAGTGAGTGTTCTCATTCCTTTCATCCTTCCGTTGTGTTTCGGTCCCTGACGGCGAGCGCCATCACGAGGTACAACCCGAAGAGGGCGATACCCAGGGGAACATGGACATCGAGCCTCGACTGGTATCCCATGCCGATCTGCGTCCCGATCCCCAAGAACCCGAAGATGGACCCTGCCAGCACCCATCGATTTCGCCGGGTGGCAACCGCGGCCGTGACGATGGTCGTCAGGGCCAACAGTGGCAGGGCGATGGTGCCCATCATGCCGTGGATATCGATAACCCCGCCGGCACCGGACAGATACGATCCGGCCAGGGCGCCCTGGATGAACACCAGGACGGCGATGAGTCCCGAGAGAACCCGGGTGGCCGCCACGGCGCCCGCGGCCGACCGGCGTGCCTTGGTCTCAGTTGGTTGCATGCTTGCAACGTACGAAACGGAACAGGCGGCGTCGTCCCCCGTCGTTGGCTTCGACCTACTGCAGACGGAGTATGTTTTCGGCCCGCCTCTCGGGAATGCATCGGGGTGATTGGCAACGGGCGACGCCACCTACACTTACCGGTTCCCGATGATTGCCTCGCTCGAGACCATCGCCAACCTGGCCAAGCGCCGCGGCTTCGTATTTCCTTCTTCCGAGATCTACGGCGGAATCCGCTCCGCCTACGACTATGGGCCGCTGGGCGCTCTCATGCTCCGCAACGTCAAGGACGAGTGGTGGCGTGCGATGGTTCAGGCCCGCGGCGACGTCGTCGGATTGGATTCGGCCATCATTCAGTCCCGGACGGTGTGGCGGGCGTCGGGCCATGAAGACGTATTCACCGATCCGCTCGTCGAGTGCCGTAACTGCAACGCTCGCCACCGCCTGGACAAGCTCGATGATCCCGACCAGTGCCCTACCTGCGGTAAGCGAGGGACGTTCACCGAGCCACGCCAGTTCAATCTCATGTTCAAGACTCACACCGGGCCGGTCGAGTCGGAGGAGAACATGGTCTACCTGCGGCCTGAGACCGCCCAGGGGATCTTCATCAACTACGAGAACGTGCGTCGCACCAACCGGCTCAAGCTGCCGTTCGGTATCGCCCAGGTGGGCAAGTCTTTTCGCAACGAGATCACCCCGGGGCAGTTCGTGTTCCGGACGCGGGAGTTCGAGCAGATGGAGATGGAGTTCTTCTGCCGCCCGGAGGAGGCGCCACGCTGGTTCGACTACTGGAGCGAGCAGCGCTTCAACTGGTACACCGAACTCGGGATCGCCGAGGAGCACCTGCGGATTCGACCTCACGGCGAGGACGAGCTGTCGCATTACTCGGCGGGGACGGTCGACATCGAGTACGCCTTCCCGTGGGGATGGGACGAACTGGAAGGTGTGGCCAACCGCACCGACTTCGATCTGCGCCAGCACACCGAGCACTCCGGGATCGACCTTCGCTACTACGACCAGGAGTCGGACGAGCGGTTCTTCCCCTATGTGATCGAGCCGGCTGCCGGAGCCACCCGGACGATGTTCGCCTTCTTGATGGACGCCTACCACGAGGAGGAAGTGGAAGGCGAGACCCGGGTCGTGCTGAGGCTCGACTCCCGCCTGTCTCCGTATCAGGTGGCGGTGTTGCCCCTCTCCAAGAAGCCCGAGTTGGTCGAGCCGGCGGCCAAGGTGGCCGACTCGCTACGCGCCGATTTCATGGTCGAGTTCGACGAGACCCAGTCGATCGGCCGTCGCTACCGCCGCCAGGACGAGATAGGCACGCCGTTGTGCGTGACGTTCGACTTCGAGTCGCTGGAGGACCACGCCGTGACGATCCGCTATCGCGACGCCATGACCCAGGACCGGGTGTCGATCGACCGCCTGCCCGAGGCGCTGCGCGGCGCTCTGACCGCGTGACACCTGCCACCTGAGGGGTGACGGCCCGTAAGATCGGGTCGATGGCCTACTCCCGGGACGACATCGACAAGGTTCGCCAGGCCACCGACCTGGTGGAGCTGGTCGCGGCGGTCACCAAGGTCAAGCGCTCGGGCCGCTCCTACATGGCGATCTGCCCGTTCCATCAGGAGAAATCGCCGTCGCTGTCGCTCGACCCCGGCCGGGGCCTGTATCACTGCTTCGGATGCCAGAAGGGCGGTGACGTCTTCACATTCCTCTCGGAGACGCAGGGCCTCGACTTCTCCGAGGCTGTCGAAGAGCTGGCGCGCCGAGCGGGCATCCACCTGGAGTCCGATCCGGGGGCAGATCGTCAACGAGGGCGGCGCAACTCCCTCCACGAGGCGGTCCGGCGGGCGATCGAGGTCTATCACCACCGCCTCAAGTCGAGTCCCGAGGCGGGCCAGGCCCGCGCTTACCTGCGGAGCCGCGGCTACGACGGAGACGTCGTCGACGAGTACCGGATCGGCTACGCCCCGGAGGATTGGGATGTCCTGGTCAAGGAGTTGAGAGCGGCCGGCATCGACGAGCGATCGATGATCGAGGCGGGTTTGGCCCGGCGGGGCAGGGGAGGCCGGCTCTATGACTACTTCAGAGGCCGGGTCATGTTTCCCATCCACGACCTGCGCGGAGACCCGGCCGGGTTCGGGGGAAGGATCCTGTCGGGGGAGGGCTCGAAGTACGTCAATTCGCCCGATTCCCCGATCTACAACAAGTCTCGACTCCTCTACGGCCTGGACCGAGCCCGCACGGCGATCGTCCGGTCCGGCCGATCGGTGGTCGTCGAGGGTTACACGGACGTGATCGCCCTCCACCGGGCCGGTATCCCCGAGGCGGTGGCGACCTGCGGCACCGCCCTGACCGACGAGCATTTCGATCTCCTGCGCCGTTTCGCCGACCGGGTGGTGCTCGCGTTCGACGCCGATGAGGCCGGGGCGGAAGCGGCTCGGCGAACCTCCGAGCTGGAGGCCCCGGTCCGGCTCGACCTCGACATGCGGGTGGCCCTCATGCCCGACGGAGGTGACCCCGCCGATGTCGTTCAGGCGGGCCGGGTCGACGAGGTGTTGGCGGCGGTGGAAGGTTCCCGCCCCTTGCTCCAGTTCCGCCTCGAACGTGAGGTGGCGAGTCTCGATCTCACTGAGCCCGAAGGGCGGGCCCGGGCTCTGCATTCGGCGGCGGCACAGGTGGCCCGGATCGGTGACCCGATCGCCCGTCGAGAGTACGAACGGTTCGTTGCCCGTTTGGTCGGGGTGGATCTGGAGACGGTTGCCCAGGCGGTCGGCCGGCCCCGGTCCGCCCCGTTCGGGAGGGCAGCCGGAACCGGGCCGAGCAGCCCGCGGCGCCGCCTCGAGTCGGAGTTGCTGAGGGTGATGATCGCCAACCCCGAGGGCGCCTCCGACGTGACGGCCGAGTTGTTCCGTGAGCCGGACTTACGGCAGGCGGCCCAATTGATCCAAACCGCCCGCCGACCGGGTGGGGGTGAGGTGGCGATACCTACGCTGGAGGCGGAGCCAGAGGTGAGAAGTCTCCTCATGGCGCATGCGGTGCAGGGCGTGCCTCCGTCCGTGTCCGAGCTCGTAGCCAAGGCCCGCACGATGCGCATCGATGCCGAGATCGACCGGCTGGAGGCAGTGGTGGCGGCGACCGACCCCACCGACGAGGACTACTCCCGGGCGTTCAACCGTTTGATCGCCCTACAGAGAGAAAAGCGGGAGCCATGAGCGAAGTCGTGGACCATGTGATCGGGGCGCTGACGAAACGGGGCCGCCAGCGGGGCTTCCTCACCATGGCCGAGGTGCAACAGGAGCTCGAGGACGCAGAGGCATCGGGGGAGTCCTTCGAATCGGTGCTGGAGACGCTCCGCTCCCGGGGCATCAAGCTCACCGAGGAGGGGCCGGAAGTCGAGATGGACCTCGATGACGTCACCGATATCGCCGTGTCCGACCCGGTGCGGATGTATCTGAACGAGATCGGGCGGTATCGGCTTCTCACCTCGCAGCAGGAGGTGGAGCTCTCGATGGCGCTGGAGGCGGGAAGGCGAGCCCAGGAGCGCCTCGAAAAGGAGGAGTTCTCCGAAGAGGACGCGGCAGTCCTTCATCACAGCGTCAAGGAGGGCGAGCTAGCCCATCGCCGCCTGGTCGAGGCGAACCTGCGCCTCGTCGTGTCGATCGCTCGCCGCTACGTCGGACGGGGACTGGCCATGCTGGACCTGATCCAGGAGGGCAACATGGGACTGATGCGGGCCGTCGAGCGTTTCGATTATCGCAAGGGTTTCAAGTTCTCCACCTACGCCACCTGGTGGATCCGTCAGGCGATCTCCCGGGCGATCGCCGACCAGGGTCGTACGATCCGCATGCCGATCCACGTCCTCGATGTGGTGAACAAGATCCGCCGGGCCCGGCGCGACCTCGCCCAGGACCTGGGGCGGGACCCGACTGTGGAGGAACTGGCCGCCGACCTCGACCTCCCGACGGACCGGATCGAAGAGCTGATCCGCTTCGCCCAGGACACGGTGTCGCTCGAGACTCCCGTCGGCGATGATTCCTCGGGCACTCTGGGTGATCTGGTGGAAGACCCCGAAGGGGAGCGACCGGTCGACGCCGCAACCTTTGCGAGTCTTCAAGATCAGCTGGCGTTGGCGCTGGAGGGGCTGAGCGAACGAGAGCGGGAGGTCCTGATCATGCGTTTCGGGCTCGCCGACGGGAAGATGCGCACCCTGGAGGAGGTGGGCGCCGCCTTCAACGTGACCCGGGAGCGCGTCCGCCAACTGGAGATGAAGGCGTTGGCGAAACTGCGTCACCCCGACAAGTCGCAACGCCTCCAGGGGTTCCTGGAAGAGGGCTAGCCCCGGCTCAGACCGTGAGCTTCCTGTCCGCCTCGAGGAGCCGGGCGGCGAGCCCCGTCGCCAGTTTGCGGGCCAGCGCCGGCACTTCTTCGAGGAGGTGTCCGAATTCGCTGCCGTGCATGACCAGGAGAGAGGAGTCTTCGGTCGTCGCCACTGTCGCCGATGACTTCTCCCGCAGGAGGAGCGCCATTTCTCCCCAGAAGTCTCCGGGGCCTAGATCGGCCAGCTTGCGGTTGCCCCGACGCACTGTGGCGGACCCGTCGACGATGATGCCGAACTGGTTGGCGAGCCGGCCTTCCTCCGTCAGCGTGGTGCCCATGGCGACGTCGACGCGGTCGAGGTGTCGGGCGACCTCGCCCAGCTCTTTCTTGCTGAATCCCGCGAACAACGGCACCTGTGAGAGGTAGTTGATCTTGTCGGCTTTCCTCATCGGGGGGCCTCCTTGGTCGGACAACGGACTGTAACCGGTCACCGCAAGGCGCGTCCTTCATATGGATCAGATCGTCGCTCGCGCGCGGCATACTTCCGCGAATGCGAGCCAACACCCTCGGTTTTCGGATCCCGCTGTTCGAACGCGACGTGTTCTCCCGGCGTCGTGAGCGGGCGGCGGCGGCGGTGCGCCAGGCCGGGCTCGACGTCTTGTTGGTCACCATTCCCGAGAACATCTACTACCTGATCGGCCTGGACCACTTTGGATACTTCGCCTTCCACATGTTGGTCATCCCGAAGGAGGGGGAACCCGTCCTGGTCGCTCGCAAGATGGAACACGTCACCATCGGTCGCGATGTCCCCGACCTGATCTTCGAGGGTTACGGCGACAACGATGACCTCCCGGGTCACTGCGTCGACGTGATCCGCTCGGCGGCCGGCCAGCCCGGGAGAATCGGAATGGAGGAGACGAGCCTCTACCTCATTCCCACGGTGGCGCTGGCGGTCCGGGACCACTTCACCGATGCCGAGGTGGTCGATGCAACCCAACTCGTGACGTCGCACCGACTCGTCCAGTCACCGGAAGAGCTCGAGATAACCCGCCAGGTCGCCTCCATCAGCGACGCCATGATCGAGGCTGCCATCACCGCCGCCCGCGCCGGGGTCACCGAACGCGACGTCGCCAAGGCGGCTGTGGCGGCGATGATGGACGCCGGCGGGGAGCCACCCGCCTTCTGGCCGTTCGTCCGGGCGACCAGCCGATTCAACGAAGACCACACCACCTGGACCGACTATCCGCTCCAACCCGGCGACGCTCTGTTCCTGGAACTGTCCGGGTCGATCGGCCGCTACCACGCTCCGATGGGACGGGTGGTGTTCATAGGGTCCGTCCCGGAGGGGTCGGAGTTCGTTTCCGGGGTTTGCCTGGACGCCTTCGAGGCTGCCCGCTCGGCGGTGCGCCCCGGCGTCGAGGCCGGATCCATCTACGAGGCCTGGCAGCGGGTGGTGGACGAGGCCGGGCTGTCCCACTACCGACGCCACCACTGCGGATATGCAACAGGCATCGGCTTTCCCCCGAGCTGGAGCGGCAACGGGGTACCCCGGGCGCTTCGTCCGGGAAGCGACGTGCGGCTGGCCGAGGGGATGGTGTTCCATCTGATGTCATGGATGATGGAGACGGGAGCGGGCGACTATTTCGTCTCCGACCCGGTTGTCATCACGCCCGACGGCGGCCGGCGGCTCACGAAGACGCCGCAGGAACTCGTCGTGGTGTAGCCGCACCGCACCTGGCATGATTGCGACATGCGTTTTCGAGCAGGATTGATCATCGGGGGAGCGGTGGGGTACGTGCTCGGGGCCCGAGCGGGCCGTGACCGCTACGACCAGATCGTTCGGGCCTCACGGCGGATGCGGGGTCACCCCGCCGTCTCCCAGCTCACCGATCAGGCTGTAGGCGTGGTCGATGCCGGCCGCCATGCCGTGGCCGGCTCACTGTCGGCGGGGGGCCGCGGCCTGCGGTCGGTAGGCGACGGCCGGGCTCGTCCCGACTCGCGTGTGCCCTGACCGGAGTACCTCCACACCGTTCCCGGTGCAACCGTCCACACTCTGTGTGGATCGCTGCTCACTGAACGGCCCCTCCGAGAGATTCTTCACTGACGGGGCACCTTGGTACCCTTATAGGTCCTTCCGGGGTAGCTCAATTGGCAGAGCAGCGGACTGTTAATCCGTTGGTTGTGAGTTCGAGTCTCACCCCCGGAGCCGAGGAGACCCTTCCCGCAACAGAAGTTCAATCGAGCATCTCCGTCAGGATCTCGAGGTCTGGCGCGACGAGATCTGGGGGATTATCGGGCAATCCCCAAATGACGCCTGGACGGGCCACGAAGGCCCCAGGAGCTCCCGCCGCCCGGGCTCCGATTATGTCCCAGTCATGGGCTGCAACCAGCAGCATCCTCTCGATGTCGACACCGAGCCCGCCGGCGGCGTGGTGATACACCTCGGGCGCGGGCTTGAATCGCTGTACCTCGTCCACAGATATCGATCTCTCGAACCATTCGGCGATCCCGGCGTTGGTGAGCTGGGCAGCAACGACGTCGGCCGAACCGTTCGTGAGAGTCACAAGCCGATGCCCGCGGCTCCGCAATTCATTGAGTGCTCCGGGCACGTCCCTGTGAGCCGGCAGCTCCCGCATCCCACCTACCACATCTGCCGCCACCTCCGGTGTGAGAGAGACCCCCCGCTTCTGCGCCACCGTCAGCAAGGCCTCCGTCCCGATCTGTCCGAACGGGCGATAACGGAGCGTGTGGTTGGCCACCAAGGATCCGTGAAGCATGCGGGCGAACCACTCACCCATCGGCTCCACGCTGCCCACGGCTGCCTGGAAGCGGGGGCGTAGGGCGGCGAGATCGAGCAGCGTCTCGTTGACGTCGAACGCGATGACGGATGGATTCATCAGGTCCTCCCAGTCAATACCCGTAAAACAATTTGTGGCTTGTCCTGGACCCTAGAAGAGGACTTGAAAGCTCAGGCGTCGGCCGCCGCCCCGCTGACGGGACCGCGGTTGAGCTCTATCGACGCCTGGAGCATCGCCGAGTGGGTGAGAGCCTGAGGGAAATTCCCCAAGTGCTCTCGACTCACTGGGTCCATCTCCTCGGCGTAAAGCCCGAGGCTCCCGCCGAGTCCGACCAGCTCTTCGAAGAGCGACTCCGCCTCCTGCCGCTTCCCGGTTCTCGCCAGAGCCAGAACAAGCCAGAAGGAACAGGGAAGGAAGGCACCTTCGTCGCCACCGAGGCCGTCCCGATCCTTGTAGCGGAAGAGCAACGGACCGCCCGCTCCCAACTGCCTCCGGACCGCTTCGATAGTGCCGATCACTCGAGGCGAGTCCGCCGGCTCCAGACCGATCTCGGGCAGGAGCAACAGGGAAGCGTCGAGATCCGATGATCCGTAGGCCGCCATGTAGGAGCCGACCTCCGGGTCGTAGCCGCGGCGGCGGATGTCCGCGCCGAGGAGATCGAGTTCGGCCAT
Source organism: Acidimicrobiia bacterium (assembly GCA_036259475.1). Classification (GTDB taxonomy): domain Bacteria; phylum Actinomycetota; class Acidimicrobiia; order Spongiisociales; family ZC4RG35; genus ZC4RG17. The sequence goes on from DATABS010000104.1 coordinate 38,569, forward strand.
CCAAACGGTGAGGTGGCGAGAAGAGTCGGCCCGTCGCTCTGCGATGCGGATAGCCCGGTCCATGGCGAGCCACGCCATGAGCTTGGAATGGACGTAGTGCCGGAGTGAGTCCCGGCGCTCCCAGATGCCCGAGTCGGGCTCCCTCCAGTGTCGGCTGACGTAGCTAGCGAAAGTTCTCATCGCCCGCCATGTCTCACTGTCGAGCTCATGGCCGCGCCGGACCACCTGCCAGGCAGCATCGAGCGCCCATCCGTACCCATCGAGCTGATGTTGGGTTCCGGCTCCGTTGCCGACACGCACCGGTAGGCTCCCGCCGTAACCCGGCCACCCCTCCAATTCCCGCTCGGTTGGGGCGGGACGGCCATCCAGTGTGAACAGGGCGGGGAGTTGCGGCCGGTCGAGACGGCTGGCGTGAAGCAGCCATGCCAGAAATCCGAGTGCCTCTTGGCGTTTGCCGGCTGCGAGGAAGGCGGCGATGCCGATTGAGGCGTCCCTCGGCCAGGCGTAGCGGTAGTCCCAGTTGCGACTGCCGCCGATCTCTTCGGGGAGCGAGGTCGTCGGCGCGGCGACGGGGGCTCCCGACGGCGAATACGTGAGGAGCCGGAGGGTGATGAAGCTGCGGATCATCGCCTCCCGATGATTCGGTCCGATATCGAGCGTGTCGGCCCACTCCTGCCATCGTCTCCGGTCGCGCTCCGCCTCTTCAGCCCCCACGGCGGGTGGTACGAGTACGGCCGGCCCCCGATGGCCGGTGGACAGGACCATTGTGACGGGACGGTCCGGCGTGATCTCTATGACTGTCGGGCTGTCAGCGGACAGCCGGTCCTGGGCATCGGTGGTCAGGGCCACGGCCAGGTCGCTTCGTTCGACGACGATCGAATCTCCGTGGCGCCGGATGCGGCGCGGCGGTCTCGCCTCGTAACCGAAACGAGGAGCGATCGAGACTCGGACACGGATCGGCCGCCCTTGGCTGGAAATCCGCCGAACCAACAACGTGGCGGGCAGCAGCCGTCCGGTGACCTCGGCCACCATGGAATCGGAGACCACGAGCCGGCCGCCGTCGACATTCCACGAAGTCTCCAGGGTGGCCGTGTCTCCCCTGTAGCTACGGCCGGCCGGTGTGTTGGGCTCCTCCGGATGAATGGAGAAGAATCCTGCCCCATCCCCGCCGACGAGTCGACCGAACACGGGCGGAGAGTCGAACCGGGGGAGACACAGCCAGTCGATGCTGCCGTCGGGAGCGACGAGCCCAGCTGAGCGGGTGTCTCCTATCAGCCCGTAGTCACCGATCGGCACGCGGCGGGCTTGACTCATCCCGTCTGCATGAGCAATCCCAGAACCGCCCCGTAGCCAGCGTGGGCCACCATGGCGACCAGGGGAGTGCCCCACCCATAGTTGAGTGCCATCAGACCCGGCGGTTCTAGGGTTGCGGTCGAGGTCGGTCCGGTTCGTTCGGTGGCCATCCGGGGATGGACATATGACAGGACGGGCACCAGGACCGCACCGGCCACTGCTGCATGCGCCAAACCGAACAGTGCTCCCAGCCACCACTCGCTACGAGCGAGCCCGGCGAAGGTCAAGCCGTAGAACACGGCGAATATCTGGCCTGCGATGAGGTGGAGGAAAAAGCCGACGAAGCGGGCGCGGTCGGGATCTCTCACGACGAGGGATCCGAGCATCAAGGGGATGTCAAGCCGGGAGAACCCGGCGAGCTGCGCTCCCACCATGACGGCCGTGAGCAGCACCGTGGCCACCGGCCCGTAGACCGCCCAACCGCTCCAGTCCATTTAATTGCTCTCTTCTCTCTCTTCGCCGGCGCCAACGCGGCCATCTGGGCTCGAAGCCTCCTCCGACGGTTCCCTAGCGAGCTGAGCCGATGGTACGAACCTGAGATTTCGACCGAGGCTGTCATGCATCACGGCTGGACATGAATGACCCGTCCGAGGCCCCCTCCGACATTGCGGACCATGGCGCTCACCGGGGTGCGGTCGTGAGTGGGGGTTGAATGAACTACTCCATCCGAGTACTTCAACGGGGCTGAGCCGCTTGGCCCTCGGAAGCATTGGTGGATCGTCCCAGCAACAGAAAGGTGGGGATCTCGCCCTTCCCCTTTACGGCCACCGTTCCCCGGGCCTGGAAGCCGTAACCGTCTTTGAGCCGCTCGAAGGCACGGGCGCTCACCTGGATCTCTCCCGGAATGCCGTGGGACTCCATCCGACTGGCGGTATTGACCGTGTCGCCCCAAAGGTCGTAGCTGAATTTCCGGGTGCCGATCACGCCCGCGACCACCGGGCCTATATCGATACCGATTCTGAGCCGAAGGGCCGGTCCCGGAGAGGATCTCCAACCGCCGATCATCTCTCTCAGCTCGAGGGCGAGGTCGGCTACTGCCTCAGCGGCGTCTGCACGCGGTTCTAGCAGTCCACCCACCACCATGTAGGCGTCTCCCACGGTCTTGATCTTCTCCAGCCCCCGCGCCGCCACTCGGCTGTCAAACTCTGAGAAGAGGCCGTCCAGGAGGGCAACGACGTCCTCCGGAGCCAGCTGCTCGGACAAGGACGTGAAATCGACCAGGTCGGCGAACAACACGGCGGCGTCGTCCACCCGATCGGCGAGGCGGCGTTCGCCCGCCTTGAGACGGCGGGCGATGGGTGCAGGAAGAATGTTGAGGAGTAGTAACTCCGACTTCTCTCGCTCTCTCGCCAGTCCCCTGATGAAGAAGCGGAGGAGAAAATACACGACGCTCGACACCGCCCCGAAGTTGAGGATCACGAAGGCGACGTTAACCGAGCTCGGGATCGGGTCCGGGGTCAAGAGGGGTTCCAGCACACCCGACGCGGCGATAAAGACGAGGTACGTCCAGAACCAGGGCTGGGGGCGCGGGGAGAAGACCAACGCTCCCAGTGGTGAGACGAGGGACCACAGGATCACGCCGCTGGAGGCGTGAAAGCCCCCGAGGCTCACCTGCAGCAGAAAGGGAAGCAACAACATCAGCGCCAGGCTCAACATGCGGAACAGGTCGAATCGTCCGAACCGCGCCATCAGCGCCAGGCCACCGATGGTGAAGAACTGAAAGCCCAGCGGGATAGCGGCCGAGTCGTACAGACCCAACGCCGCATAGATCAGCACCCAGGCCAGGGCCAGTACGGTGATCGCAGAGACCAACAGGGTGAGTGAAACCTTGCGGAGCTGGTCCTCATCGGAGTCGTCGGGGAGGACTCCGATTGTCGCAATCCGCTCCACCCAGGCAGGGACGGTTGCCAGCCAGCCGGATCTTGATTCAAGTCCGAGCGCTTCGACCGGCCGTGATGAAGCCATTCGTGTCCTCCGACTTCGGTTAGGTGACGCAACGGACGGACGCGGTCCTTTCGAGCCCGAATAGGCCTCGCCGGGTACGGCGACCTGCCGGCGCCGGTAGATGGTTGGATCGAACGAGGATGGCTACTTTCCGTTGGAGCGTCATGGTGGCTTGCCGATGGAGGTTACGTGCCGGTCGACAGGCGTCCAGGACACGCGATCTGGCGGTCGTCGATCTCGTCGGCCACCCGGTAGGGAATGATCGCCTTCGTGCGATCTGGATCGACAGATACGGAAAGGGAAGGGACAGCTTTTCGATCATCGCCGCGTTACGTTGGGGCGAGTCCACCGCGATGGCGAGAATCCGCACTCCGGCTTCGAGAAACCGTGGATGGAGCATCGCCAAACTGACCAGTTGGCCGTTGCAGTACGGTCACCAGTCGCCGCTGAGGAACACCAGCATGGCGGCGGCGTCCAGTCGATTGGACAAGGTCCAGGGCCGACCGGCCTGGTCCAACAGTCCTACCTCTTGGGGCATCCTCCGACCATACCCAAACACGCGGTGAGTACGAGTTGTCGCCGTGGTCGGTCCCAACGAGCGTCGAGGTGGCTGGCCTGTGTCTTTCTCCTAGCTACTGGAGAAGGTGGCTGACGAGGTATTCGGCCTGGGTCGTGCTTGCTTGATGGAACACGTCGCTGGGGTAGTAGAGGAGCCCGAAGTGTCCACCGTCGAGGTCGTACCAATCCTTCTCGCCGGCGAGGAGGTCGAACGCTTGGCGGCTGACGGCCGGATTGGCGTTGACCATCTCGTCGCCGGGGGCGACCATCATCAGCGCAGGGACGGTTACGAACGGAGTACACAGATACGGGCTGTACGGGGCGACATTGGAAGGTGTGACCCTGATCGCCCGGTTCTCCCAGCCGCTCCCCGGGCGGCCGCCGTAGTCGATGAACCAGCGGAAGGCCTGGATCGGCTCGAGCAGGGAGGGGGCGCCCATCTGGTCAGATGAGACCACGGGGATCGGACCGGTCCTGTCGCCGGGGCCGCCGGATACGTCACCCGTCGCGAAAGTGTCGCGGATAGCCTCGAACCCTTCGAAGGTGGGAGCGACGTCGGGCGGCTCGGCGCCGAACACCGGGCATTGAGCGACCACCACCTTGACCCGAGGGTCACAGGCTGCCACCAAAAAGACCTCCCCCGCCGAGTATGAGTCACCCCAGATCCCGATCCGGTCCGGATCATGCTCATCGAGGTCGGATGCAAACGTGACGGCGTCTCGATACCCACGTGCCTGTACCCAGGGGTTGATCTCCTGGCGTGGCTCGCCGTCGCTCATCCCGAGGTTCCGATGGTCGTAGATGAGGGCCGACACTCCCGCCTCGGCGAACGCTTCGGCATACCTGTCGGCAACCATCGGGATGGTGGCCGAAGTGCCGTGTGCCATCACCACCAGTGGAAACGGGGGTGTCCCCTGAGCCGCCTTGTAGAGGAATCCCCTCAGCACGGCACCTTGGGAGGCGAACTCGACTCCAACTCGGCGAGAAGCCCAATCAGTCACGGGCGGCCCTGAACTTCTGGTTGAAGGCTCGCGGCGGCGGCCAATTCGATCTGTTCGATCGCAAACGGAGTGGAAGGCTCCGGGGTGGCTTCGCGAGCGGTCAGGTCTTCTTGGATACGATCACGAAAATGGGTCATGTCCTGGCGGACACGATCGGCTCTCATCTTGAGCATCGCTCTGGCCACCGAGCGTTTCAGACGGGTTCCGGTCGGTTTGGTGACAGTCTGTTCTAGCTTCGTCCCGCCATCGGTGGGGGTGAGCCGGAAGTCGATCAAGGTGTGGGTGGGCAGGCCGGGGAACGGCATTCGTTGTTGCAACAGAACCCGTTGGAACGGTCTCCAGTCGAGGACCAGTTGGGGAATGATCATCTTGCCGTGATGGCACCTATAGGTGCTGCCCTCCCCGATCCTGCCCGATTGGCGGTCGAGGATCTCTTGGCTGTCATCTCCGCTCAGGACATTCCGAAACTCGGATTGGTTGAGATAATCCCACACCCGCTCCGGAGCCATGGAGATCTCCGTGGAGGCAGTGATCAGGACGTCATCGGGCCCGTAGGTAGCCAGCTGTTCGGCCCTTCTGGTCTCATACACAGGATGCATGTCCTTGATCCAGACTGTGACCGATCCGAAGTCCGGCACGTTCTCCCGGAGATCGACCATCTCCTGAGTCGTGGTGTCCAGTCCAAGTGCTCGTATCGCTTCTTCGGTGCACAGGAGGTAGGCCCCGAAGCCCGTCTCGGCCGTGACCGAGTTCTTGAGTAGGCGGTGGATGAAGATGATGTCCGTGCCTACCAGTTGATCTATTCCGCCGATGCGCTGTTTGCCGAAGGCCCCGAAATGGATAAAGAACTTGAGGTCGAGCGATTTGACGTTGGCGCAGGCTTCGCATCGGCAGGTGTTGTTCAGCACCATCAAGTCGACGGCCCGCCGAAAGGCCACATACGTGTCCTCGATCGTCTCCAGGAAGGTCTGGCCACTGACAGAGCTTTCCTCGAGCGCATAGCTCATGACTGCGTCGCCCTCCAGTTGAGTAACGACAAGGGGTGCGCGGGTGTGGTTCACGAGGAGCTGGAGGAGATCCGTCAAGGTGGCTTGCGCATGCTCCAGCTCGGACGCGCTCAAATAGGCCGTGTAGCCGGTTATGTCGGCAATGAGAATGAAGCCTTGGCGTTCCACCTAGAAACCCTAGCCGTCGGCCGAGTTACCGAAGCCGGCTCAGTCGCGATACCGAAAGGGCGCAAACCGGCCGCGGCGTCGGCCGTGGCGTCGGCCGTGGCGTCCGGTGATGTCGTAAGCTCTCACCGCCGCTGCCGACGATGAGTGGCGGGTACCGTACGCAACAGGCGGAGAACATGGTCATGGGTCCTGGCCCGGGTTACAGCGCCGCAGCCTTCGAACTGGTCTCGTATCACGACCTGGAGGGCAAGCCCGGTTTCAAGCTGGCCCTCCAGGTCGTCGACGACCGTTGGTTCCTCTATGTGACCAGGTTCTGGGAGGTGGGAACGACCCTGCTCGACGTCACCGACCCGGCTGCACCGGCCGTGGTCGGGGAGATCCCGGGACCGGACGACCCCAACGTCGCCACGTGGCAGGTCCAGGTGGCGGATGGCCTTCTGATCCATGGGATCCAGCACCGGCCACCGCCATGGGGAGGCGACCCATCGCAGGCCACGGACGAGGGGATCCACATCTGGGACGTGAGCGAACCCACGTCACCACGCCGATTGTCCGCCTACGGCTTCGGCGCCGGCGGTACGCACCGCAACCTGTATACGGGCGGACGGTTCATCCACGCCACCGCCTCCTTCCCGGGCATGGAGGGCTACGCCTACGCCATCGTCGATATCGAGGACCCGACGACTCCGCGCGAGGTGGGACGCTGGTTCATGCCCGAACAGTTCACTGCCGGCGGGGCGGTGGCGGAGCGCAATGCCTCACTTCACGGCCCGGCGTGGGTCGTCGGCGAGCGCGCCTACCTTCCATACGGGGGCGGGGGTCTCGTCCTCCTTGACATCTCCGATCCGGCGAGCCCGACACTGGTGTCCCGGCTCGATTTCGGGGCGGCCTTCTCGTCGCGGGTGGCGTTGCACACCGTCGTGCCGCTACCTCAGAGAGGCATCGCCGTAGTCAATTCCGAGGCGATCGCCGAGTTGACCGAGGAGCCGTACAACTACGCCGGGATCGTCAGCATCTCGGACGAGAAGGACCTGCGGCTCATCTCATTGCTGCCTGTCCCGGTTCCTGATCCCTCGGCTCCCTATCCGAATTTCAACAAGCGGGGTGGGCGCTTTGGACCGCACAACCAGCACCACCCCCACCCCCAGCATCCCCACCTGCTCCATGACGACCAGATCGTCTACCTCACCTGGTTCAACGCCGGCCTGCGGGTCTACGACATCTCCGATCCGTATCTGCCGCGGGAAATCGGCCACTTCCTGCCCGACGACCCGGTCGAGCGCCGGGGGCTGCTGCCCAAGACCGCCCTGGTCACCCAGTCCGAGGACGTCCTGGTCGACTCACGCGGCTACGCCTACCTGACCGACAAGAACCACGGCTTGCACGTGGTTCGATTCACCGGGTGAGTGGGCGGTGCGCCTCCAACTGGTGTCGATACCCACCGACGGCGTGCCCCTCGACGGACTCCTGTACGAGCCCGACCAACCCAGGAGAGGCGGGGTTCTGATCTTCCATGGGAACACCACCAACTTCTACACGGGACCTTCCCGCTTCCTCCCGCCCTACCTGGCGAAGGCGGGGTTCACCTGTCTGGCTTTCAACCGCCGTGGACACGACATACTCACCACCTTGCCGGGCAAACAACCCGGCGGCGGTGCCTACCAGACAGCCGCCGAAGGGATAGCCGACAACGATTTCGCCGCTGCCTTCCTGGCTCGAGCAGGACACGACGAACCCATCGTCGTCGGTCACAGCAACGGCGGGATGCTCGGCGCCCAGTTCGCCGCCACCCATTCCCGGACCCGGGCCCTGGTGCTGCTCTCGGCTCACGCCGGCGGGCCACACACCTACCTCCGTGGATGCGCCGCCGGAGAGCTGGCCGGGGAGGATTCGACGGGATACCTCGAACGTGCCCGGTCCTTGGTCGACGCCGGTCGGGGCAACGAGTTGATGCTCCTGCCGGGATGGTGGTTCGCCGCCACCGCCGCCAGTCTCGTCGACCGCCATGACAACACCCCGGATCTCCTCGACAACGCCCCATCCGTGCGATGTCCTTCCCTGTTCCTGGTGGGCGAACTCGAGTCTCGCGAGATCTACCCCGCAGAGGAGTTCGCCGCCCTGGCCGCCGGTCCCTCCGATGCGCGGATTCTCCCGGGCTGTGATCACTGGTACACCGGCCGCCAGCATGTCGTGGCCGCCACGGTCATCGAATGGCTGAACGAGACGGTTGGATGACTACGTCGACCGGACGTTGGGAGGCTTCAGGGCCGGCGCAGGATGCCCGACTCGACCGCGGCCTCCTGGTCCTGCCAGATCGCTTGAGCGGTGGCCATGGGGAGGAATCCGAGGTGGTGGTAGAACCCCTCAGTGCCGGGATTGGCGTAGAGGATGATCTTTTTGTGTCCCGACGCCGCTTCTACCAGGCGGGAGATCACCTGACGGCCCAGTCCTCGCCCCTGATGGTCGGGATGCACCGCCACGTCGGCGATGTAGGCACAGTCCAAACCGTCGGCGAGGGCTCGCCCCACCGCCACCAATCTCCCTCCCTCGCGGACGAAGCACTTGAACATGCTGTTCGTGAACACCGTCTCCAACGCCTCGGGAGGCTTGATGCCGAGCGGTGCCACCCGGTAGAGCTCGGATAGCTCGGTCCAGTCGACATCGTCCTGGTCGTATTTCCAGGTGTAATCGTCGTGAGACTGTCGGGCCACTCTGCCTTCCCCTAGACGTTGAAGGGTTCAGCGACAGACGTTATACCCGCTGATTCCTGTCGCCAGAGACCGTTACCGGCCTCGACGCCCGGGGGCGGACCGTCGAGACCAGGCGCCGGTCCAGCGCCCTCGAATTGGTCGGGCGCCGCGAAGCGCGCCACCTCGTCGAGCGGATTCCCGACGAGCTCGACCAGCGCTCCGGCGGGTTCGCCTGACGGGCGGCCACGCGACCCTGGAAGCGCTATCGGAACTCCACCTGGCGGAACTGGGGCGACTCGCGCCTCGGCTTTCCCAATATGGTCGGCGCCGGGACCTCGGGCACCGGTCCCTCGGGTGAATGCGACACGGCCACCGTGTCTGTCAACGTGCGCGCCGTGGGCCTGCGTTCGGGCGCCTCGCGTTGAAGGTCGCTCGAAAGAGCGGAAG
>DATABS010000105.1:0-17347 GCA_036259475.1 Acidimicrobiia bacterium
CCACCGCGTAGGGTGGCCACCCCCTCTCTACTATCTACTGCGCCATGATCGGCTACATCGCTCGCCGCATCCTCGTCGCCCTTCCTGTCCTGGCCGGGGTGCTGCTGGTGGTGTTCATCCTGGTTCGCATCCTCCCCGGAGAGCCGTGCTCGGCGATCCTCGGAGAGCGGGCTAGCCCCGAAGCCTGCGCCCGCTTCAACGAGGCCAACGGACTCGACGAACCGTTCCCGGTGCAATTGGCTCTCTATGCCCAGAGGGTCGTCACGGGAGATTTCGGTGAGTCCATTCGCTTCTCCCGTCCGGTGAGCACCATCCTCCTCGAACGGCTTCCCGTCACCTTCGAGTTGTCGGTGGCCGCCCTCACGCTCGCTGTGGCTGTAGGGATACCGCTCGGGATCCTCGCTGCCCGACGACACAACACGGCCGTCGACGTCGGGGCCATGGCGGTGGCGAACGTCGGCGTTTCCATGCCGATCTTCTGGCTCGGACTGCTCCTCGCCTACGTGTTCGCCATAACGCTGGGAAACACCCCCTTCGCCCTTCCTCCGTCGGGGCGAATGCCGGCCGGGATGCGCCCCGAGCCGTTCTGGGAAGTGTGGGGATGGGAGTTGGAGGAGTCGGGTTTCGCCTACTCGGCCAGCTTCTTCATCTCGAACATGCAGATTGTCAACGCCTTCATCTCCGCCCAATGGGAGGCGTTGTGGGCGGCGATCCGCCACCTCATTCTGCCGACGATCGCCCTGGCCACCATTCCCATGTCCATCATCGCCCGCATGACCAGGTCCTCGCTTCTCGATGTCCTTCAGCGAGACTACGTCCGCACCGCCCGGGCGAAAGGCGCCGGGGAACGCCGGGTGGTCCGCCATCACGCTCTGCGCAACGCCCTTCTCCCGGTGGTCACGGTCATCGGACTCCAATTGGGAGCTCTACTCGGCGGGGCGGTTCTGACCGAAACGGTGTTCGGGCTCTCGGGCATCGGCACCGCCCTCTACGACGCCATCACCACCCGTGACTTCCCGATCATCCAGGGTTTCACGGTCGTCATCGCCGCCACCTATGTGGTCGTCAACCTGCTCGTCGACATCTCTTACGGCTATCTCGATCCCCGGGTCAGGCTCCGGTGACCTCCCGACCGGTGGATACGACGCCGGCCACCGTGGAGCCGCAGGACATGGTGCGTCACACCGGCTCGGTGTGGCGCATCGCCATGCGCCGGTTCTTCCGCCGCAAGATCGGGGTCACCGGCCTGGCTCTCGTCACGTTCATGATCCTGATCGCACTCCTCGCCCCGGTCATCGCCCCGTACTCCCCCTACGAAGACTTCATCGGTTCGCCCGGAGGCGAGCGCTGGGCGCCACCCTGTGTCAACGCGCTGGGCTGTGAGGGTGAACAGCATCTGTTTGGCCTCGACGGAAACGTCCGGGATCTCTTCAGCCGTATCCTCCACGGCGCCCGGGTGAGCCTGCCGCTCGGTTTCACGACCGTATTGATAGCGATCGCGATCGGAGCCATGATCGGATCGATCGCCGGATACGTCGGCGGCTGGGTCGACAACATCCTCATGCGGATCATGGATGTGGTGCTCGGTTTCCCTTCCCTGATCCTCGCCATCGCCATAGTCTTCGTCCTGGGACCGGGTATCCGCAACACGCTTCTGGCCATTGCCATCGTCACCCTGCCGCAGTACGCCAGGGTGATGCGCGCCTCGGTGTTGTCGGTCAAGGAGGTAGACTATGTGGCCGCTTCCCGAGCGCTGGGCGCGTCTCGCAGCCGCATCCTCATAACCCGCGTGGTACCCAATGCCCTCACCCCGCTCGTCGTGTTGGGGACTCTGGGAATCGCCGGAGCGATCCTCGAGGCAGCGGCTCTGGGATTCCTCGGACTGGGCGCCCAGCCCCCGACGCCGGAGTGGGGTCGGATGCTGGCCGACGAGACGGCCCGCATCTTCACCGCTCCCCATCTCATGATCTTCCCCGGATTGGCGATCATGATCACGGTCCTCGGGTTCAACATGCTCGGCGACGGCCTCCGCGACGCCCTCGATCCCAGCCTGAACGAATGACAGCCCAACCAATCCAAGAAACCGATCCAGCCGAACACCTCCTCGAGGTGGAGAACCTCAAGTCGTACTTTTTCACCCGGGACGGGGTGGTCCGCGCCGTGGAGGGCGTCGATCTCCACGTCGACCGGGGCGAAGTCCTCGGAATCGTGGGCGAGTCCGGATGCGGGAAGTCGATGACCGCCCTGTCCATCCTCGGCCTGGTGCCGCACCCCGGAAAGATCGTCGGCGGCTCGGTGCGATTCGACGGTCAGGAACTGACCGGGATGTCGAGGAGGAAGCTCACCCGCCTACGCGGAGATCAGATATCGATGATCTTCCAGCAGCCGAGCTCGGCACTCAACCCGGTGTTTCGGGCCGGAGCTCAGATCGCTGAGGTCTACGAACTCCATCGCGACTGGGACGACGACGAAAGACGTGAAAAGGTCATCGAGATGCTGACCAAGGTCGGCATCCCCGATCCTGGCCGCCGGGCGCTCGCCTATCCACACGAGCTGTCGGGTGGGATGGCGCAACGGGTGATGATCGCAATGGCCCTGGCGTGCGAGCCGGCGCTTCTCATCGCCGACGAGCCCACGACCGCCCTGGACGTGACGATCCAGGCTCAGATCCTCGACCTGATCCGCGACCTGAAGGACGAGCTGAACACGGCCGTGATCCTCATCACCCACGATCTGGGGGTGGTTGCGGAGATGGCCGACCGGGTAGCAGTGATGTACGCCGGTCAGATAGTCGAAGAAGCCGACGTCTCGACTCTGTTCAAGGATCCCAAACACCCTTATACCCAGGGGTTGATCGGCTCCATCCCGGTGCTCGGGTCCGTCGTGGACGAACTCGAGGTGATACCGGGAACGGTGCCGTCCCTGATGGATGTCGCAGCGGGTTGTCGCTTCGCCGATCGATGCAAGGCGCGGATCGAAGCAGGGCTCCAGGCATGCACTCAGCGTGATCCGTCATTGCTCGAGATCCGCCCCGGCCATGACGTCCGCTGCTTCCTCTACGAAGAGGGAGCGGAATGAGCGACCTCGTCCGGATCCGCGACCTGCACAAGCAGTTCCCCGTCAAGGGCGGCATCCTTCGACGCACGGTGGCGACCGTGGACGCCGTCGCCGGAGTCGACCTCGACATCGTCCAGGGCGAGACCATGGGACTGGTGGGAGAGTCGGGATGTGGCAAGACCACCCTCGGTCGGATGCTGGTCCGGCTCCTCGAGCCCACCTCCGGGACGATCGAGTTCGGCGGCCATGACGTGACCCACCTGAAGGGCAAGCGCCTCTCCGAGTTCCACCAGCAGGTGCAAATCGTCTTCCAGGATCCCTACGGTTCGCTCGATCCGCGCACACCGGTCGGCAACTCGATCGCCGAGGGGCTCCGGATCCACGACATCGGCGACCGGGATGAGCGCCGGGCCCGGGTCCGCGAGATGCTGGAGCTCGTCGGCCTTCGAGGGACCCACGCCGACCGCTATCCCCACGAGTTCTCAGGCGGGCAGCGCCAGCGCATCGGCATCGCTCGTGCGTTGATCCTGCGGCCCAAGCTGGTCGTGGCGGACGAGCCGGTCTCGGCGCTCGATGTGTCGGTTCAGGCGCAGGTCCTCAACCTGCTGCGCGACCTCCAGTCGGAGCTGGACCTGACGCTCCTGTTCATCGCCCACAACCTGGCGGTGGTCGAGCACATCTCTGACCGAGTGGCGGTCATGTACCTGGGCCGGGTAGTGGAGATAACCGACCGCCACACGCTCTACCGCTCCCCCGCCCACCCCTACACCGAAGCCCTGCTCTCGGCCATCCCCATACCCGACCCGGATCGGCCGCGCCACAGGATGCGGCTTCAGGGCGAGATCCCCTCGCCGATCAACCCTCCCCCGGGGTGTCGGTTCCATCCTCGTTGCCCCATTGCCCGGCTCGGACTATGTGACGTGGAAGACCCTGCCCTGATGGACGTTCCCGAGTCCGAGGCCCACCTCGCCGCTTGCTTGTTGCGGGCCGGTCCACGGGCGGAACGCCTCACCATCTGACCCCTGCCGCTCAGCTGAGGGTGGCTTCCAGTGTGATCGGCACGTTGCCCTTCAAAGCCTGCGAGACCGGGCAGCCTTCCTTGGCTTGCTCGGCGGAATTCTGGAAATCCTCCTCGCTGATCCCTGGAACATCGGCCGTGAGACGCAGCACCATCCCGGTGATTCCGCTTCCGGCCACGAAGGTGGCGGTCGCCTCGACGTCGAGGCTCGCCGGTGGGTGGCCCGCTTTGGCGAGGATATTGGAAAGGGCCATCGAATAGCACGTGGCGTGGGCCGCAGCGATGAGCTCCTCGGGGCTCGTCACCCCGGCATGCTCCTCGGCGCGGGCGTTCCAGTTGACCTCGAACGGGCCAGCGGCGCCGGTATCGAGGGTGGCGGTGCCGGATCCTGTGAACAGGTCACCTTCCCAGTGGGCGCGTGCTGTGCTGTCGAGAGCCATGAGCGATCATCTCCTTGTCCGATGGCTGTGAGCGCAAGCTAGCGGATCCTCGGTGCCATGTTGGAGTGACAGGAGCGGCCTGCGAGGCTGAGTCGTCCGACGAAGGCGAAGGAACCAGGATGACAGTCGAACGAGTTGGGGTGATCGGCGGGGGCCAAATGGGCGCAGGGATCGCCGAGGTGGCGGCGGCGGCGGGATGCAACGTGGTCGTGCACGAGGTTTCGGCCGAAGCCGCCGAAGCGGCCAGGGGACGGATCGCGAGATCCATCGACCGATCGATCGATCGGGGGAGGCTCCAACCCGCCGAACGGGACACGATCCTCGGCCGGATCGGCTATTCGACCGATTACGACGAGCAAGCCGACCGCCAGATCGTCGTCGAAGCTGTCATCGAAGACGAGGCCCTCAAACGGCAGGTATTCGGTGTCCTCGACTCGGTGGTGACCGACGAAAACGCGATTCTCGCCTCCAACACGTCATCGATACCGATCACCCGGCTGGCCACCGCTACTAATCGACCCGACCACGTGGTAGGGCTCCACTTCTTCAACCCTGTCCCGGCCATGGGCCTGGTAGAGCTCGTGACGACTCCCCTGTCCGATGGCACCGTGGAGGGTCGGGCCGAACAGTTCGCGGCCGACCAGCTCGGCAAGACGGTGATTCGAGCCAAGGACCGCGGTGGATTCGTCGTGAACCTTCTGCTCGTTCCCTATCTGCTCGCCGCGATCCGGCTGTACGAGGCGGGACACGCCACCGCGGCCGACATCGACACCGCGATGAAGCTCGGTGCCAACCACCCCATGGGGCCGCTGGAGCTGTGTGATTTCATCGGCCTGGACACGATGAAGCTGGTGGCAGATGTACTGTTCGACGAGTACAAGGAGCCTCTCTACTCCTCCCCTCCCTTGCTCACCCGTATGGTCGAAGCTGGCATGCTCGGCCGAAAAAGCGGGCAGGGGTTCTACGGCCACGGCGGCTGATCCCTCTTCCATCCCTGGCGGAGCGTCCGACGGCCCGGTAACCTCGGCAGAGGGATGTCAAGGCTCCTCACCCTCATCGTCCTGGCAGCCCTGACGCTGGCCTGCTCAGGGCCGCTGGGCATCGTCCCGCTGGTCGATCGCAGCTCCGGCACCGACCTCTCGTTCGAAGCCGGCGCCAGCGAGGCGGCCGGTCAGTTGCTGGCCTTCGATCCAACCCAGCACTCCCTCGACATCTCGATCGCCATGCCGAGCGACCAGCCCGACGAGATCGACGTGTTCATCGTGACGTCGAATGGCATCCGGTTCTTGGTCCTCAACTCGTTCCGCGATTGTCACGTGGAAGGCTCGAACCGACGCTGTGACCGTGAGCTCCCCGTGATGCCGGCCGAGGGAATCGACAACTGGCGAGTCGAGGCGCTCCGTTCGGCCACGACGGCCGCAGCGTCGCTCGAGGTGAGCGTCACCTGGGTACCGGTCGGGCAGTGAGGGACGGTTTCAGGCCACCTGGCGCCGCTGCAGCCACACGTAAGCCAGTACCAGACTGACTATCGAGTAGATGAGCAGGATCGCCAGATCGACTCCGCTCGGGGCCGCCCCCCGAAACATGACGTCTTGCAGCCCCTCGGTCCCAGCCGTCGCCGGAGCCAGGTAGGCGACCTGCCGGACTCCGTCGACCAGCCGGCTCAACGACACCACCAGTCCACTGAAGAAGATGGTGAAGAGAAGGGCCAGCATCGAGAATTGGACGGCCTGAGCGTCGGTGTTGGCGGCGGCGGCGATGATGAATCCCAGCCCGAGCGAGGCCGCCATCGTCAGGCCGAGGATCACGGAGGCCCACACCCAGGAGCCGAACATCGGCGTGCCGAAGACGAACACCACCAGGGCCATCAACAATCCGGCGACGATGATGCCGAGTAAGGCATAGCCGAGGAACTTGCCGGCCAGGAACTCACCGACTCGCACCGGCCCGACGCGAAAGAGCTCGGTCGACCCGGTGGAGCGCTCGCTCACCACGGAGAGGGCGGCGAACGTTAGGACGACATGCTGGAGCAATACGACGACGACCGCCGGCGAGTAGTAGGTGGTGAGGGGTATGTCCGTGCCCTGCACCAGCTCGGTGTCGGCTATGAAAGGCTGCACCAGCACATCCGGCGATATGGAGCGGAACTCGGCCAGGCCGTTCTCGAGCTCGGCCAGGTCCTGTTCCAGAGCCTCTGCCTGCTCGGCCGCGGCGGGGTCGGCAGCGTCGATCGCCTCGACCTCGCTTCGGCGGGTACTCACCTCGCCGCCCAGCGAATCAGACTCGGCTCCCAGCGCACGATCTACGCCCTGGAGAAAATCCGATGACAGGCCGAGCTGGTCCTCCACGGTGGCGAGAGAGTCCGCCGCCTCCGACTGTGCCTGACGGGCCTCCGTCTCGTCTCCTCGACGAAGGGCGTCGGCCATCAGCCCTACGCTGCGCCGCGCCGACGGGAGCGCCTCTCCGTAGTCACCCGCTTCCGCCTGGGCCGTCTCGGCGACTTCGGACAGAACCACCCGGTTCAGCTCATCGACGGCGGAGCCGGCCGAGACAGTGATAAACGCTCGGTCGAAAGGGTCCAGGCGGTTGTGGAGAACCATGACCGTCGCCTGTTCGCTGGCCCGGATCGTCTCAGCGGCTTCGCGCGGGGCGACGACCACGAGATCGACATCACCATCGAGTAGGCGGCGGCGCGCCTCGTCCTCGTCAGCGGTAGTACCGGCGATCTCGATCTCGTCGCTCAGCGCCTCCTGTATCTCGCCCGCCCGCGCCTGAATCTCAGAGCCCTCCGGAACGACCAGTAGCGCCTGAGGTGGTGGCGGATCTGGCTCAAAGCCTGCGGCGAAGAGACCGAGGATCAGGAACGGCCCGACAACGAGTG
Organism: Acidimicrobiia bacterium; assembly: GCA_036259475.1. Classification (GTDB taxonomy): domain Bacteria; phylum Actinomycetota; class Acidimicrobiia; order Spongiisociales; family ZC4RG35; genus ZC4RG17. The sequence goes on from DATABS010000105.1 coordinate 7,397, forward strand.
CCGTCATCAACCTCGGCTGCCGGAGAACCTGGCGGATCTCCTTTCCGGCAAAGGCGAGGATCGTAATCAACGATCTCACTGTCGGGCCCCCGCATTGGCTCGATGCGCATCGACGATCCGAACGAAGACGTCATCGAACTCCGGCACGACGCGCTCCGTTTCGGCCAGCTCGATTCCGGCCTCCTCGGCGGCCGAGGCGATCACGGGGATGCTGGATCCGGCGTCGGCCACCGTGTAGCGCACCGCCCGCGGTCCGTGAGCCTCGATGTCGGCCGCTTCGATCCTATGGCCGATCTGTTCAATGATGGGCCAGGACGCCCGCGTGGCGAAGACGACGTCGACCAGCTCCCCGCCGTAGGCGCGCCTCCTGAGATCTTCCGGACCGCCGAACTCGATGATCTCCCCGTCCGAGAGGAGGGCGATGTAATCGCAGTAGGCGGCCTCCCCTACGTACTGGGTCGTGACGATGAGTGTCCGCCCCTCGGATCGCAGCTCGGTGAGATGTTCCCAAACGGTCCGCCGGAGGATGGGGTCGAGACCGCCGGTGGGCTCGTCGAGAAACAGCAGCTCGGGTTGATGAACCAGGGCCGTGGCGAGTCCCACCCGTCGACGCATTCCTCCCGAGACCTCGTCGACCCTTTGATGCTGGGCGTCGGCTAGCTCTACGAACTCGAGCACCCTATCTGCTGCCGCGGCGCGGGTTCCGCCCCGCAGACCGTGGAGGGCAGCGGCGAAATCGAGATTCTCTCTGACCGAAAGCGCCGGGTAGAGGGCCGAGCTCTGAGGCAGGTAGCCGATTCGGGAGCGGGTAGCGCTGTCAAACTTGGTGGGGTCGCTCCCCAGGACCCGCACGGTGCCGCTGTCCGGGCTGAGCAAGCCCGTGAGTAGGCGTACGGTGGTTGTCTTGCCGGAGCCGCTGGGGCCGATGAGGCCAAGGACCGTGCCGCGGGGAATCGCCAGATTCACTCCCTTGACGCCCTCACCGCTCGACTCGTAGATCTTTGTGATGTCGACGGCGTCGATGGCGTTGTCCAACCCGAGATCTCCCGATCGAAATATCGAAAAGCACCATTACCCTTTGTGTCCGATCCCAAACGATCCGGGTTTCCCGCCTGTCGTAGTCGGGTAGCTCACCTCACTGGACCCCCTACTCACTGGTGATCCTCCCATGCCGAACATCTCGACTTCGGCGCTGGTCCGATCCGGCGCCCTCGCGTTGGCCATCGCCGCCATCGCCTCCGCCGTTGCCGGCTGGATCGGCCTCGGAGTGATCGACGCCACGCTGACTCTGGCACCCGAGGCGGCGTCGGCCGCCGGACCGTCGGAGAACTTGACCGAGGTGGTGGACGACACATTGTCGGAGGTCCGGACCGCACTCGTGACGCTGGGATCCATCACCGACCAGGTAGCCGCCTCCACCGACGAGGCGGCAAATGTCGTGGAAGAAGTGGCGGACCTCTCCACCGGTCAGATTCCCGCCACGCTGGCATCTCTCGAAGAGGCGCTGCCGGCGTTGATCGACACGGCGGCCGTCATCGATGAGACGATGCGGACGCTGAGCTTCTTGGGTGTCGACTACGAACCGCAGGTACCGCTCGACGAGGCATTCCAGGAGGTGCAGTCAGAGCTCGACGGCCTGCCTGAACAGATCAACGAGGAGGGCGAGAGGCTCGCGGCGCTGGTGGCGGAGATCCGGACCACCGGTACGGACACTGGATTGCTCGCCGATCAGATCACCACCATCGAAGCGAGCCTGGCCGAGGCGCAGGCACAGATCGGCACTTACGGCGATGCCATCGACGGGCTCGACCGCTTCTCGGAGGTGAGCCGTCAACTCATCGGCGCCATACCGATCGCCCGGATCGCCCTGATCGTGCTGGCCGTTTGCGGACTGCTGGTCGGTGCGATGGGCTGGAACCTGGCAAATCGTCTGTCGACGTGACGATCGGATGCGAATCAGAGTCAGCCGCTGGCGGATGCGAAGAAATCGATGATCCGCTGGGTGTCGTCGGAGAACGCCCAGCGCTCGGTGACCTTGCCATCCCGGAAGTGGGCGATCTCCGCGGTTCTATAGCGAAACGCCTCATCGCCCATTCCCACGGTGGCTTCGACCAGTCCGATCACATGCTCGCCGTTGCCGACGACGTCGTGGACGTCGATGTCGAACTCGACTCCCTCCAGGCCGCTCATGGCCTCCATGACGGAATCCTTCCCATGGAGAGTCGGTCCGCCGATCTGATGCCACACGACATCATCTGCCAGGACGTCGAAGACGCCTTCCACGTCGCCCTGTTGCATCCTCTCGTGTACTTCCCGATACGCGGTGACGTTGGGGTGCTCCTCCACTGTGTTCCTTCTCCTCGACGGGGGATCCACCTCAATTTGAGCGAATCCCTCACTGGTGAGCGGTCGTGAGGCACGGAGCCGCCGGAGCATGGAGACGACGCCCAATGGGTCCAGTCTCCGCCTCTAAGGCGGTTGTTTACACCGGCCGCGGCCGGGAGTCAACGGTCAACTTTTCTCCGATCTAGCCGGATCAGCCTTGGCTGATGTAGCGTGATTGGATGGGCTTACGATTTGGAGAGATGAAACGAGCGTTGGGGCTCTTCGGCTTGGTAGTCCTTCTCGCCGCCTGCGGATGCACCGACGTTGGATGTCTCAGCATGGTGCAAGTGTCCCTACCGAGTCTCGTGGAGTGGTCTGGAACCGGGTCGTTCATCGTGGAGTTGTGCGTCGGCGACTACTGCCAATCCCAGGGGATCGATCCGGAGCGAGCTGCGCAGCTGGAGGCAAATAACCACGGTCAAATCTCTTTCGCGGAGATTCCGAACGAGGTCGGCAAAGATCGAGTATCTATCAATGTCTCCGCCGACGGTGCAATCCTTCAGGTCGAGAGCTCGGCCATCGACTTTGAGTCTCACCGCCCGAACGGCGCGTTCTGTGAGCCTGTGTGCTACTACGCCTCCGTGGCAGTGGAGGATGGGCAACTGGTCAATCGATAGAGTCGTTGCTCAGTGGCCTACTCCGAGGCAGAACAGCGTGGCGGTATGTGATGCATGAATGTCCAGCACCCCGCCAGCGACGTTTTCGGGCCTGCACCACGTCCTCAGCCTCGGAGACGCTGACGAGCATCTGGTAGGCGATGGCGAACGAGACCGGACGCAGCTCGTCGAGCAGTTCGTCTCGATCGGTCATGGGGCCGTGAACCCCTGCCGCCAGCTCGGGTGGGCGGGGCTCCAAGCCAGCTCGCGTTTGGCCCTGACGTTCGAGGCGCCGCGGGCCTCAGTCATCATCACGACACCGCCCTCGCCAGTGAACAGTCGGAGGATCCAACGCGGCATACGCCTCGGAGTCTTGCCGCTGAGCATGTCGGTCAGCTCCGCCAGCCATTCGGCGACCGGGGCCGGGTCGTCATCGACGATGTTGTAGACACCGCGGCCGCCGTGCTCCACCGCGGCCAACGTAGCCTCGGCGGCGTCGGCGATGTGGACGAATGACCAAATACCACCACCATCACCGATCAGCGGGAAACGGAGCCTGCGGATCATGTCGAACAGCTCCCCGCCAGGTGCCATGTTCGTGCCGGGCCCGTAGAAGCCGCCGTAGCGCAACACGATTCCGTCGGTCCATCTTGCATCCAGGACCGCCTCCTCGAGATAGCGCATGGCGGCCAGCCCTTCACCCACTTGCCGGAGGCGCAAGGTCGAGCGGGTCCTCCTCGCTCTTGACCGGCCCGCCGGTGCGGGCGTAAACCGCATAGTTGCTCTGCGCCACGAAGGGCCGCACCCCCACCGCCTTGCCGGCGGAAAGAAGATGCTCCGTTCCCTCAATTCGGAGACGGTTGGTCAGGGCGCCGCCGCGCTTGAGTTTGCGCACACCCCAGCCGGCGAGGGCGGGCAGCTGGTGGACGATCACCTCCGGTTGCGCCTTGCCCACGGCGGCTGCGACTTGCTCGGGATCGAGCCCGTCGGCGACCACCGCCACAGCCCCCAACTCGGCGAGCATGGGGCCTTTCGACTCGGTGTGGGTCATGCCATGGACCTCATGCCCCGCCTCAACGAGACGCGGAACCAGCTGCTTTCCGATCGCCCCCGTCGCTCCAGCGACAAACACCCTCATACACAACTCCTTCATCAATCTCGCCTGCACTCCATAAGACAAGACAGCACTCCGATCTGTGACAGTTGAAACCTCGGCGCCGGAGAGAAAGCGTTCAGCTGCACAAGATCGCCTGGCCTAGCGGCAATACGACCTCTCTGCCGCCACCGCATCATCAGGTGGCGCGCCGGCCGCGTGGGGTGGGTGAAACCGCTCGACTCGACGCGCCGTGGCGCCTAGCAGAGCGGGATGGCGTGTTCGTGGGGTCGAGAATGGGCCCGTTTCCTGGACAAAGTTGGCGTCGGCCCGGTCGAGTACCCATACAACCCCCAGCCCTACACGGGTCCAACGCGATTTTCTCGACCCAGACCTGATCGTGGTGTGCCCTTAGTGAGGATGACGAACAGGCAGTCACAGCCAGTGGCCGCTGTGCAAAGTGGGCGACGTTGGGCCCGATAAGACCAAGGCGATTCGCTCATTATCTGATTAGGTTCTGATACATGGCTAAGGAACAAATCCTCTACAAGGCGCGCTTGATTCCGGTCTCCGGTATCAGTTCAGAGCGAGAGGCCGAAGTTCGCGCGACGTCGGCGTTCTTGGCCGTGCTGACAATTGTTAGGGATCTGTCGATGGAACTCCTTAGCCCTCTCGGAGCCTCTCGGGCGCAGAAGGCCACGGTGGAAGCATTTTCTGAAGTGGAGATGGTGCTGGCGGGCAAGAAGATTCGGCCTGATGGCTTGATCCGGGTGACTTGGGGACAGTCGACCTGGTCGGCCTTGGTAGAGGTGAAGACGAGAAATAACCCCTTGGATCCTGACCAAATCAATGCCTACTGGGACCTCGCGAGGCAGGATGGCATTGACCATATTCTCACTATCTCGAATGAGATAGCACCCTCGCACAACATCCACCCCACCGAGGGCCTGAAGGTCAGAGCAAACTCGAAGGTTGCGGTCTCTCACCTGTCCTGGACTGCGATTCTCACAACTGCCCTTCGTATCCAGCAGCACAAGGGAGTCCGAGACGTTGAGCAGGCCTGGATTCTGGGGGAACTGATCCGCTACCTGCAGCACCCGGCGTCTGGAGCGCTCGACTTTGAGGATATGGGTCCGAACTGGACATCCGTCCGTGATGGGGCAAGAGCAAGTGAACTGACCAGGCGTACTCAAGGCGTCGAGGAGATCTCCTCTCGATGGGATCAGCTACTTCGCTTCGCCGCTCTGCGACTGGCATCCGACATCGGTGAAGACGTGAATTCTGTGATGCCTCGCAATCAGCGAGACCCGAGCAAGCGGACTGCCTATCTGGTCGAGTCACTGACGGCCAGAGGGATCTTGACCGGATCGCTGATGATCCCTAACACGGCGGGACATTTGGATCTAATAGCGGACCTGAGGGCTCGTCACATCACGGCGTCAATCGACGTGAATGCACCCGGCGACAAAGGCGCGATTGGGAGGGTGTCTTGGCTGGTTAGGCAACTCAGTGATTCCCCACCGGAACTAATCGTGGAGTCCTATCCCAAAGGCGCTCGCACCTGTACCAGCGCCACGCTGGGAGCCATTCGTGAGGACCGAGACGCCGCACTCGACGGAGACAGGCGAGAACCCAGCCGGTTCCGACTCGTACTACGCCGGGAGATGGGAATGGGTCGCACCACCGGACGGAAGAATCCCGGCTTCATCACTTCGGTACTAGATCTGATCGACGGGTTCTATGGCGATATTGTGCAGCAGATCACACCGTGGCAGCCTCCAGCCCCACAGATCAAGCGACCACCAATCTCAGAGGAGGCGGAAGATCGGGGCGAATTGGAGCCCTCAGCCTCCAAATGGCTCGAACCCTGAATAGGGCCTTTCTCTCATTGAAGTGCCATTCGTCTTTGAGGCAACGGCGAAGGTCCGCAGACTAAGGACCCTCGAGCTCACGCCGAAGCATTAGCCCGCTCCCGACCTGCGCTTAACTGCAACCTCAGCTAGCGCCGAACAACGGATGTCGGGGGAAACGCAGTCCCACATCTGCGAAAGGACGGCGTAGTCGACAATGATACGCGGGCTGAGTACAACGAGCTTGTCGACCCATCTCTCATCATCCGTCACATAGGGAGCTTGATGCACTCTGGGGGGTATGCGCGGGCATGCCCTTCAGCATTGCCATCTATGAAAGCGGCGATGTAGTGGCGATGTAGTCGAGAGGGGCTGCCATGACTCATCGATGTCCTTGGGGGGCAACAAGTTGGGCTGGTGCAAGAGCCACAGAAGACTCCTCTCATTCTCGTTCTCGGTCAGGCCAGACACGTCAACTGACCAGGCATCAACCTATCGATTACGCGCTACGCATGGCCCTGGTCGACGATTCTGGGTGGACAAGGACTTCACGAGATGCGCGCATCGGCGCTTCATGCCGCGCGGGCCCCGGCCGGTGGGTGCAACCGAACTACAGTTCTCGAGGTGAGGGAGACCCTACCGAAGACCACCGAGCAGGTCCGGGCCGCCGAGGTGATCGCTTCATTGTGCCTGGCCACCGACCTCGCGATGGGGATCCCTTTCGAGCATGGACTCCACGCCACGTTGGTCACCATGCGGCTCTGCAAGGCCCTCGACACCGACCAAGAGACGCTGTCGCGGACCTATTACGCCTGCCTCCTCATGTATGCGGGGTGTACCGTCGACGGGGATGTGCGAACGGAGATTTTCGGGGGCAGCCTGACCGAGCACCACACGCACCGCCAGTTCGGCTCGCGGCTCGAGAATCTCTCCGGAGTCGTCGGGGCTGTGCCATCTCCGGATGCGAACCTCCCCCACCGAGCGTGGGAGGTAGTCACCCGGCTGCCTCGCGCAGCCCGGTTCATTAGCGGGCATTTCGCCCCATTGTGCGAGGTGGCGGGGATGCTCGCCGAGCGTCTCGGGGTGCCGAAGTCGATTCACGAGATGTTCACGGTGCTCACTGAGCGTTGGGACGGCAAGAGCATCCTCAAACGCGCCAGTGGCGACGAGATCCCGCTGCCGTTGCGCATCATCCACGTGGGTCGGGACGCCGCATACCAGCGACTGATCGGTGACGACGCCTATGTGAAGGAAGTGGTTCGGTCCAGATCGGGAAAGGCCTTCGACCCAGATGTGGTGTCCATATTCCTGGACAACGCCGACGAGGTGCTGGGCCCGACAGAACCCCCGACCACCGCGTGGGAGGACGTCCTCGACGCCGAGCCGCAGCCGCAGCTGATGCTGCATGGGCCAGCAATCGACCGGGCCTTGAGGGCGATGGGTGCGTTCTCAGACCTTGCCTCCCCTTACCTCTCCGGGCACTCCTCGGGCGTAGCCGACCTGGCCGCGACTGCGGCGGAGCTGCACGGGTTCTCCGACGACGAGGTGAAGGCGATTCGGCGCGCCGGTTTTGTGCACGACATTGGGAGAACCGCCGTCTCACCGCGAGTCTGGAACAAGCCGGGATCTCTGAACGCCGACGAGCGCGAGCAAGCGAGGCTTCACCCCTATCACACCGAGCGCGTGCTGTCGCGGTCACCTTTTCTCGCTGAGATCGGCTCGATCGCCATGGCCCACCATGAGCGTTTGGACGGGTCCGGTTACCACCGAGCTCTCGACGTCACTTTCCTGTCGCCGGCCTCCCGGCTGCTGGCGGCGGCAGACGCCTTCCAGTCCAAGATCGAGCCGCGCCCTTATCGGCAGGCATTATCCCCGGGGAAGGCGACCTCGACTCTGGCTGAAAAAGCCAAACAGGGCGGATTCGACCCGGCGATGGTCAGGGCAATCGCCGAGGCCGCCGGGCAGACGCCGCCCACGATCGAGCGTCCCGGGGGTTTGACCGAGCGCGAACTGGAAGTGCTTGGTCTTTTGGCCCGGGGCCACCAGACCAAGCAGATCGCCCGTCATCTCGAAATTTCGCCCAAGACAGTCGACCGTCACATCCAGAACAGCTATCGCAAGATGGGGGTGTCATCGCGGGCGGCCGCCACCCTGTTTGCTTCCGAGAACGGGTTGGTCTCCAGATAAGCCACTCCCTATGGGGAGTATTCCGTATTCACAGTCCGGGGCTCTGGCCTTACCTTCGAGACATGCGAGAAGGCACGGAGGTTGTGAGATGAACGGAGCGCCAGAGCGAGTGAACACCTTGGTCATCGGCGGAGGCCAGGCCGGTTTGGCCGTGGGATATCTACTAACCCAGGCGGGCGTGCCATTCCTCATCGTCGACGCCAACCAGAGAACTGGTGACGCATGGAGAAACCGATGGGACTCCCTGCGCTTGTTCACCCCCAACCGATACAACTCCCTGCCGGGCATGACCATCCCCGGTGAGGATTGGGGCTTTCCGACCAAGGACGAGTTGGCCGACTACCTCGAGTCATACGCCGAGCACTTCGAGCTCCCCATCCGTCATGGGGTGAGGGTGGACCATCTCACCCACGACGGCAATCGGTTCCTGGCCACCTCCGGTGACATGTCTTTCGAAGCGGACAACGTCATCGTGGCCATGGCGTCATACCAGGTACCGAAGAGACCTGGCTTCGCCAATGAGCTGGACTCGCGGATCGTCCAGCTCCATGTCGAGGACTACAAGAACCCGGGCCAGCTGGAGGATGGTGATGTTCTTGTCGTTGGCCTGGGCAACGCAGGCGCCGAGATCGCCAAGGAGTTGGCCGAGGAGCGACGGGTTTGGCTCTCGGGCAAGCCCAGCGCAGTGCAACCTTTCCGACCAGAACGTCTCTCCGGGAGGATCCTCATGCCGTTCGTCGGGCCGGTCATCCTCAACCGCCTGCTCACCAGCAGCACGCCGATGGGCAGAAGGTTCCACTCCAAGATGCGCCACAAAGCGATGCCCCTGGTTCGTGTGAAGCCGAAGGACCTGGTCGCCGCCGGAGTGCAGCGAGTGGGTCGAACAACGGGTGTCGTCGACGGCTACCCGCAGCTGGAGGATGGGACCGTTCTCGAAGTGCCCAATGTGATCTGGGCCACCGGCTTCGCACCCGGCTTCTCGTGGATCGATCTCCCCGTGTTCGATGAGGCGGGTGACGTCATCCACAATCGGGGAGTCGTCGACCAGGTGCCCGGTCTCTACTTCGCGGCTTTGAAATTCCTCTACTCGGTACTGTCAGACACGTTGTTCGCCATCGGCCGAGACGCCGGCTACGTAGTCGATCACCTCGTCGAGCGGCAGCGGGAGATCGAGCTTTCCGAGTTGGTGGAGTGAGGCGGTTGTGTAGGGCATCCGCGCTGGCTGACCTCAGCGAATCCAGCTTTCTCCAGCGCACGGACGGCCTCTCTGCCGGAGGCTTCGGGCAAGGCCGGGCTCACGCCGGATGTTGGCGGGTGCGATGATCGGGGATTCGATCCTCTCCGGGAAGGGCTGATGCTCGAATCGAGCTTCACTCGAACTGTCTTCTTCTCATATAGAGATGGACATTCTCGGCGCCAGGACCAGGCCCGTTTGACGGCCTGCCAATGGACTGTCGGCGGCGGCACCGGTCTCTGACGGTGAACAGGGGGGCGAGGTTGGTTCGACGGCTACGGTGATACGACGCTCAACGAAACGGACCTGGGTTGAGACAGACGAGGCCTCGAAGCTCGCAGCAGTGATCCCTGCGGCGCTGATCGTCTTATCATGTGGCCTCTTCTCGGCGTGGACTTCAACGGCGCACGACTGGGCTCTAACCGCATTGGATGACAACTCCCTCACCGTGGTAGTAGCTGTCGGCTCCAGCAATTGCGATCGGTTCGAGCAAGTGGAAGTAGCCGAGACCGACACGGAAGTAACGATCACTGCCGTCGTGTCCCAGAAGGAAGCCGGGCATGGAATCTTCGGCGCGGGTTGCAACCAGGACCTGAATATCGAAAC
>DATABS010000106.1:0-48110 GCA_036259475.1 Acidimicrobiia bacterium
GGCCCAACCAGGCGCGGAGCAGCCGATCCTCCAGACCGGTGGCGGCGTCCAGGAGAAAGACGGGACGGTGACCGGCAGGCACCTCGGGACACGGCGGCTCCTCGGGAAGGCGTACCGAGGACACACGGGTCAGGTCGGCCAGCGAGAACTTGGTCATCGGCGGTCGATCGTAATGGGAGCCGAAGGAGGGAGAGGGCTAACTTCAGTCGGGTGCGTGGTGTGATCCAGAGAGTCTCCGGGGCGGAGGTGAGAGTCGATGGAGCGGTGATCGGGGCGATCGATGAGGGGCTTGTCGTCCTGGTGGGGGTGACGCATGAGGACACCGAACGGGATGCGGCGGCGTTGGCCGACAAGCTGGTCGGACTGAGGGTGTTCGCCGACGCCGACGGGGCGATGAATCGGTCGGTTGGCGATGTGGCCGGTTCGGTGCTCGTTGTGAGCCAGTTCACGCTCTACGGAGAGGCGCGCAAAGGCCGCCGGCCGTCGTTCGTGAAAGCGGCCCCGCCGGCGGTGGCTGAACCCCTGGTCGGGTCGATGGTGGATCGGATTGCCCGGGCAGGTGTCACCGTTGCCACCGGGCGGTTCGGGGCAGTGATGGAGGTCGAGCTCGTCAACTCCGGGCCCGTGACGATCATCCTGGAGACGTTCGACGGTCGAATCGTCTGAGGGTGTCAGTCAGGTGTTTGGGGGCCATCACCGCGCTCTGCCCGGCGGCGAGGACGACGGCCCACACCGCGTCGTCGATCACCCCGCGCCCTGGCAGTGTCACCTCCAGGCCGACGAGAGCTGCGCCCAGGTAGGCGAACAGGGTGATGAGCGCCGCGGGGCCGGAACGGCGCATCACGGCAACCGAAACCCCGATCACCAAGGCGAGGACCGGTACGAGCAACGGCCAGGCGGCCAGGATGGTGCCTCCGGTGATCGCCAGTCCCTTACCGCCCCGGAAGCCGTACCACGGGTTGTACACGTTGCCGACGGTGGCTCCAACGCCGGCGAGGGCAGCCCCCGAATCCGCTCCCAGGCGTTGTCCCAGCCACACAGCCGCCGCTCCTTTCGCGATCTCCACCGCCAGCACCGAAGCGGCGAGCACCGGCCCACCGAGCTGCAGGGCGTTGTTCGTTCCCGGATTGGCGGTACCGGCCTGGCGAAGGTCGATGCCGCGCAGGCGGGCGAGCCAACCGGCGGTGGGCAGGCTTCCGATGAGGACGCCGAGCAAGAAGGCGAGCGTTGGCATCATCGGATGTCCTTTTCGAGCCAGGCCGTTCCCGCCGGGCAGAACCGGCTGAACTCACATGAACGACACGCCTCGGAGGGGACGGGCTCGAACTCCTCGTTCACGATTCCCGTAGCCAGCGACTCGACGGTCGACTCCGCCTTGTCCATCCAGGCAGCATCGGCGATCTGGCGATCGACATCGAGGCCGTCTCCCAGGTATACGAAGCTCACCGCCAGATGGCGGGGGCTGGAGTGACCGAAGTCGACCCTTCGGGCGGCGATCGCATACGCCTGGAGCTGGACGCCCAGCCACGCGTCGCGCCGCCGCCGGCCGCTCTTGAAGTCGACGATCTCCCAGCCGTCTCCGGAGGGATAGATGCTGTCGATCCGGCCTCTCACACTGAGGCCGGCATCGGTCTCGAAACTGAAGCCGACCTCTACGGCCAGCGGCATGCGAGAGGCGTATTCCGACGACAGGTAGGCCTGATAGGGGTCGCTCGACCGGCCGGCCACGCCTTCGCCGTCCACCACGTCGTAACCCTCGGGGTCGAGTTCTCTCAACGGGACATGTCCCAGGCCGTGGAGCTCTATGCGGCGGTGAACGTCGACACCCCGGCGGGCGGCCGGGGAGGGACGACGGGGGAGGCGGTCGACCTCACTCCAGTAGTGACGTCGGGGACAGGCGGCGTAGGTGACGAGGCCGGTGACCGACGTGGCCGGTGGCCCGGGGTCGACGGGTGAGACGGGCAGATCGTCGAGCTCGAAAAGCCTCTCCCGGTATTCGGCGGAGCGAGCTCGCACCTCGTCCACCAGGCCCATCTCTTCGGCTCTCGCCAGCACGGTCTGGGGCTCTGTCACCGCCGTCCGGAGCGCCTCTGCCCAACCCTCGACGAACAGAGGATCCGGAGCCGGTTGCCTGTCGGGCGCTCGCAGCACCTCCGGGCGGTCGGTGACCGGGTCCGTGCCGAGGTCCTCGGCCACCCCCGAGCCAGCCACCAGGTCGAACAGTTCGCTCGGAGTGGTGGGGCTCAAAGTCGGATTCGGCATGCCGTACCAGTAGGCCCCGGTCACGTAGAGGCGGTGACGGGCCCGTGTCGCGGCCACATAGGCGGCCCGCCACTCCTGGCGGAGATGCCGCTCACGCAGGATCGCCTCGGCTTCGTCGGTCGGAGTCGTGGCATCGAAGTCGGGCGGCCGGTCCAGCCGCCATTCGTGAGGGAGCCATTGCGAACGTGTGTAGGGGTTCTCGAAACCCGACGACTTGGCGGGAAAGTTGCCCTTGGTGATGGCCGGGAGGAACACGACATCCCATTCGAGGCCCTTGGCGCGGTGGACGGTGAGCAGCGCGACAGCATCCTCGCCGGAGAGGCGGGCGGCATCCAGCTCGTCGGCAGGGTTTTCCTCCATCAAATCGAGGTGGGCGAGGAAGGCGGCGAGCGAAGGACGTCCTTCGAGGGGGCTCCATTCCTCGGCGAGGTCGAGGAATCGGTAGAGGTTGAGTCGAGCGGTGAGCCGCCCCGCCGGGCCCATCGCCTCCACTTCGGGCCAGGTGCCGGTGACGTCCAGGATGGTCCGGGTGAGCTCGGCCAGGCTCATGCTCTGGGCGGCGGCCAACAGCCGGCGGTATTGGCGGCGGAATCGATCGATGGCCTGGCGTGCCCGGTCGTCGAGGCCGGCGATGTCCTCCAGGTGGTCCACCGCCTCGAGCATGGTGTGAGCGGGGAGCCGTTCGTGGTCGAGGGACACCTCGTCGCTCTGGGATCCGGCGGCTCGCTGCTGTTGGGTCGCCCAATCGGTGAGATGGACCAGGTCGCCCATCCCGAGGCGCAACCGGGGTCCCATGAGGATCCTGATCAGCGCCGGCCCGTCCTCGGGGGCGTGGAGCACCCGCATCCAGGCGCGGACGTCGGCCACCTCCGGCACGGAGAGCAGACCGCCCAGGTTGGCGACCTCGACCGGGATCTCCCGTTCGACGAATGCATCGTGAACCAGGGCGATGTGGCGGTTCTTTCGGAAGAGAACCGCTATCTCCCGCCAGGGGGTTCCCTCGTCGTGGAGCCGAATCGCCCGATCGGCGATCCAGCCCGCTTCGACGACGGCATCCGCCGCCCAGTAGGTGGCGACATGGCCTTCTCCGGCTTCGGGTAGGGCCTGGAGATCGCCCGCCTGACTCCCGATCCTTCGGCGGATCTCATTGGCGATGGAGATGATCCGGCGGTCCGAGCGACGGTTGACGGAGAGCCGCCGGTCGGGGGCCGGGGTGCCGTCGATGTCCGGGAAGTGGTCGGCGAAGCCGTCGAAGTTGTCGGGTGTGGCACCCCGCCACTCGTAGATGGTCTGATCGCTGTCGCCGACGGCCACGACGGGGAAACCGTCTCCGAACACGCTCTGGAGCATGATCCGCTGGGCCGGGTTGGTGTCCTGGTACTCGTCGAGCAGCACGACCCGATACCTCTCCCGCACGCGGAGGCCGACGTCGGGGTGTTCGGCGAGGAGACGGACGGCGGCCGAGATCAAATCGGTGTAGTCCACGACGCCCAGCCGTGACTTCTCGGCCTGGTAGTCGCCCCACGCCGCCAGCAGCTCCAGTCGCTCCGGCCACGGTTCGGCCTCCGTGGCGGCGGCGGCCACCTCCTCCGGATCGGCCAGGTGGTCGCCGAGAGCCGATCCGAGGCGTTGGATCTTGTCGGCGGATCCGGCCCAGGTGGAGTCGAGGTGGCTGAATCGTCGACGTTGCAGCACCTCGAAGAGCAGCTGGCGGGAGAAAGTAGGCGTGATGACGGATGCACCCCGTTCGACACCAACCAGGGCCCCGAATTCCCGCACCAACTGGGCCGCGAAGCCATGGTACGTGTGGACGTCGGACTCCCGCCCGACGCCGGCCAGCGGGGCGACCATCGATCTGATGCGGTCGGCGAGCTCGGCGGCGGCTTTGGTGGTGAAGGTGATGCCGAGGATCTCCTCGGGTTCGATCCCGTGTTTTTCGACCAGGTCGGCGACCAGCAGGGCCACGGTGGTGGTCTTGCCTGTCCCGGCTCCGGCGGCGATCCGGAGGGGCCCCAGGTCGCTACCGAGCACCGCCAGCTGTTCGGGGGTTGGGATGATCATCGGTACGAGTCCCGGCCGTCGGGCCAGGCGGGGCAGACGTCGCGGAAGGCGCAGCGCCCGCAATGGCTTCCGATCCTCGTCTCCCAGTTCTCCGAGCGGATTCCGTGGGTGACCGCTTCGAGCGTCTGGCGGACCTCGTCCAGCTTCGCCATGTCGAACGGGTAGACCTTGCGTTTCGCCCGCGCCAGAGGAAACCAGAGTTCGGCCGCCACGGGTGGGCCGTGGGCGGTCAGCTCGGGGTGCTCGGCGGCGGCGAGCAGATAGAAGCCGAGCTGGAGCGAACCGGCGACCTCCTTGAGCGTGGGAGGGTTCTTCGATGTCTTGTAATCGACGACCTTGATCCCGCCGGCGGTGCGGTCGACCCGGTCGGCTCTCCCGACCCACTCGACCCCTCCGATCGGGGCCCGAAGCTCCAGCTCGAGGGCGACGGCCGGGTCGTCACCTCCTGGCCAGTCGGAGTAGAGCTCCTCCAGGAGGGTCCTCGCCCGGCGTTTCCACGCTTCATCGACCGGCGGCGGACCGAACGGGGGGTAGCTGTCCCATACCGCCTCCAGCTGTGAGAGGGCCGACTGGAGGTCACCGTGGGCGGCCCCGCGAGCAGCGGCGTCCTCTTCGGTGTTCTCCAGGACCTCGTGGATGAGCGACCCGAACACCAGGTAGGGCGAATCCGCCTCGACCGCTCGCAGGCGCCTCTCGAGGACGTACCGGCGAGGGCATTCCTCGTAGGCACCGGCCTGGCTGGGCGACAGCCGGAAGGTCTCTGGCATCACGCCGCTGTCCGGTCCGGGACGCGGCATCCCGGCGAACCAGAGTGGTTCCCAGTGCGGGGAGCCGGCCAGGGTCGCCAGGGCGGCCAGGCGGGCCACTGTGGGGGTTGTGGGGTCGAGGACCAGTCGCCGGAGGGATGCCTCGGCCGCCGACAGGGTGAGGGGGGCGAATCCCGCCTTGGAATCCTCCGGCGGTGGAGCGATGGAGTCGAAGGAATCGGCCCCGGCGGCGGCGAGAATGAAACGCGAGGGCCGCCGTTCGCCCTCGTCGATGCCGGCGGTCGTAGCCGTCCACACCACCCGCCGACGCGCTCGGGTGGTGGCCGTGTATGCCAAACGGCGCTCTTCTTCGAGACGGAATCGGGCCAGGGCGGCGCCATCCGTGGTCATGGATTCCGCAAGCAAATGAGGCTGAATGAGACTGCGGCTCCGTCGGTTGTCAGGGAACACGCCTTCGACGGCGTCGGCGATGAACACGACGTCGAACTCGAGCCCCTTGGCCTGATGCAAGGTGGTGACGACCAGACGCCCCTCACCGGAAGTGGAGAAGCTGAGAAGCGGGTTGGCCTCGAATTCCCCTGTCGCGGTCGCTTCGAGGAATTCGACCAGGGTTACGCTCGGGTCGCGCTCGGCCTGGCGTTCGAGGATGCGTGAGAAGGTGCTCCAGGCGGTCCGGTAGTCGGCCCGCTCGGGATCGGCGACCAGCGCCGTGATACCGGGAAGTCGGTCCCAGAGGTGCCAGAACCCTTCGACGGCCGGCGGTGTCGTCGCCCACGTGGCGTCGGAGATCAGGTCCGCGAGCTCTTCGGCTCCCGGGATCTCCTGGCGAATCAACTCGGGCCACGTCATCGACCGGCGCCGACCGGTGCGGAGTATCTCGCGCTCCCTTCCGATCGACAGCCCGATGGCGGGGCCGAGCAGCAGGCGGCGCACCGCCAGTTCCATGTCGGAGGAACCGGGTGGCGCCACCGCCGCCTGTACCACGTCGGCCAGGAGGCGCACCGCCGGATGGTCGATGAGGCGGGCGTCGGGCCGGTCGTGGGGTATCCGTCTCCGCTCCAGCGCTCGGGACAGCTCCGGGAGGAGGTGGCGGGTCGAACGGACGAGGACCGCGATCGACTCGAGGGCAAGCGCCTCGGAGACCACGAGCCGTTCGACCTCGGCGGCGATCCACTCTGCCTCGGCAGAGCGCTGGTCGAATGTGTACACCTCCACGGCGCCGTCGTGGGTGGCTGGCACCACCTCGGCCGACGGAAGCCCACCCGCCGGGTTCGGAGCCACCAGGCGGCGGGCCGAATCGAGTATGGGGGCGGGAACTCGGAACGAGCGGGCGAGCACGGTCGCCTTCAGTCGCCTGCCGAAAGCGCCGATCCGGTCGGGGAACTGCTCGACGTTCTCGAGTTCGGCCCCCCGAAACGAGTAGATCGATTGGTGAGGATCAGCCGCGACGGTGAGATTGACGTCCTCCCCGGCAGCCAGCTCGCACAGACGCGCCTGGGCGGGGGAGGTGTCCTGGTATTCGTCGACCACGACATAGCGGTACCTGGTCAGTTCCGGGGAGGACTCAGCCACCTCCACCGCCTCGGCCACCAGCCGGCCGTAGTCGATCTTCCCTTGCGCCTCGAGCGCCGTCCGATACGAGGCGAGAAAGCCGGGCAAAGCCCTCCAATCAGACCGTTTCTCTGCCATGCGGGCGAGGTGGGCGGGTTCCAGCAGTCGCTCGTGACAGCGCATCATGAAATCGCCCACCTCGGCCGCCAACGTGGGGCTGTCGAGCAGGGGGCGGAAACTGACGGGCCACCGGCCGGGGTCGTCGGCGGCGAGCAGGCGAGCCACGAACCGCACCTGCTCGGGCCCGGTGAGGAGTATCGGCATGGGGAGGCCGGCGGTATGACGGTGCCTCTCGACGAGGCGATGGGCGTAGGAGTGGAAAGTCGAGGCGGTGGCGTTGCTCACCGGACGAGGGAGTAGCCGGCCGATTCGCCCTTCGAGCTCGGATGCCGCCCGGCGAGAGAAGGTGAGGACCAGGATCTCGCCGGCAGGAACACCCTGGCCCAGGAGGTGGGCCACCCGGCGGGCCAGGAAGTGCGTCTTGCCGGTGCCAGGCCCGGCGACGATGAGCTGAGGTCCCTCCGAATCCGCAATGGCGTCGGACCACTGTTCTGGTTCGGCCAGCACGCGGGTGTCGGCGGTGGCGAACACGGGCGGCGATGTTAGGGACACGGCGATGGAGCCCTCTTCCGGGGGATGTTGGGATGCCGCCGCCTCCCGAGATGTTCGGTTAGCGTTGGCCCGTCCGACCAAGGGACGAGGAGATGACGACGACCGACAGCAAGAACATGCTCGAGTGGGAGTCGCCGATGTACCGGGAGTCGGTGGGCCAGTTCGACCGGGTGGCCCGGCTCATGGGACTCGACGACAACGTATCCGAGCGTCTCCGGTTCCCGCAGAAGGCAACGGTCGTCACCTTCCCGTTCCGTCACGACAACTACGAGGACGTCGACACCCTCTTCGGCTACCGGGTACAGCACCTGACCACCATGGGACCCACCAAAGGCGGAATTCGCTTCGCACCCGACGTCAACCTCGGCGAGGTATCCGCCCTGGCGATGTTGATGACCTGGAAATGCGCCATCGTCGGGGTGCCGTTCGGTGGTGCCAAGGGAGGGGTACGGGTAGACCCGATGGCCCTCTCGCGCGCCGAGCTCCAGCGGGTGACGAGACGGTTCACCATGGAGATCATCAACGTCATCGGCCCGGACACCGACATCCCGGCGCCCGACATGGGAACGAACGAGCAGGTCATGGCCTGGTTGATGGACACTTATTCCCAACACATTGGCCATGCCGTGCCGGCGGTCGTCACCGGCAAACCTCCGGCGCTGGGAGGGAGCGTGGCTCGACGCGAGGCAACCGGCCGCGGCCTCATGTTTCTGCTGCCCCAGGCTGCCCATCACGTCGGTATGGATCCTTCGGGTGCCCGGGTGGCGATCCACGGATTCGGAAACGTGGGCCGTTACGCCGCGGTGGCGGCTTCGGAGATGGGTTGTCGGGTGGTGGCCGTCTCCGACATCTCCGGAGCCGTTCACGACGACAACGGCCTGGACATCGAGGCCCTCGGCAAGTGGGTGGACGAGAACCGTCTCCTCGAGGGCTATCCCGACGCCGATCACGTCGACGGATCGGCTGTCTTCTCGGTGCCTTGCGAAGTCCTGGTACCGGCCGCTCTGCAGGGGGTCGTTACGAAACAAAATGCTCCGGACATCCATGCACGGATCATCATCGAGGGCGCCAACAACCCCACCAACCTCGACGCCGACGACATGCTGCGCGAACGCGGCGTGTTCCTCGTTCCCGACATTCTCGCCAACGCCGGTGGTGTCACCGTCAGCTACTTCGAATGGGTGCAGGACGTCCAGAAGTACTTCTGGTCCGAGAACGAGATCGTGGGCCGGCTGCGCGAGATCATGACCCGGGCGTTCGACGACGTCCTTTCGATCGCCAACGCCGAAGGTGTCGACATGCGGACCGCCGCCCTCATCAAGGGGATCCGGCGGGTAGCCGACGCCAAACTCGTCCGGGGCATCTTTCCCTGACATTCAGCTGAACGCCGGACAGATGTCCCGGTACGAGCACCAATCGCACAAGCGCCCGGGTCGGGCCGGAAACCGGTTGTCGTCCAACGCCCGCTCGATCCGAAGCCACAGGGCACGCAGCTGGCGGTCCATGGCGTCGAGTTGGGCGTCGTCGACCGCACATCGGTACAGGGTGGGCCCGTTGAGGTAGAGCAGCCGCACCTCGGCCGGTGTTTCGCCCCGAAGTCGCCGGACGAGCAGCGCGTAGATCTTGAGGGCGAAGAAGGCGCCGTAGGCGTAGCGCTCGGGTGGAGCCTTTCCTGTCTTGTAGTCGGTGATGACCAGGCGCCCGTCGTCGTCTCGGTCGATGCGATCGAGGATTCCCCGGATCACGATGCCGTCGAGATCCTCCAGCATCTCGAGCTCCCGCTCCAGAGGCTCGAGTCGGGAAGGATCTTCGATCCGGAAGTAGTTGGCGAGCAGACTCATCGCGTGGACTCCCCATTCACGCTCCTCCTCGACGGTGGAGAAGAGCTCCTCGTATTCCTCGTCGCCGCGCAGCTGGGTCCATGCCTGACGGAAGAGGTCGAAGAGCCTTTCCGGCCGGCGTTCCTCGGCGGGCAGGTCGAACAACCGCTGCAGGGCGAGGTGGGCGGTCGTCCCCCGCGCCTGTGACGTCGTGGTCGGTTCGGGCAACCGATCGATCGCCCGGAACTTGAAGAGCTGCGGACACGTCTTGAAGTCCCCCGCCCGACTGGGCGAGAGCGTCTCGAGCAGCCGGGGTGCCTCGATCGTCATCGCCGGGGACACTACCGCGGCTTAGTGACACGTTTGTAGTTTGTCGCTGAGTCGGAGTCGGAAGTCAGAAGTCGGAAGGCGGCTTCGGGTCGAAGGGCTACGGGCGCCAACCGCCTACGCGTCCTCGCCAACAGCACCCGAACCCACACGCAACCCGCGTCGACAGGCAGGGGTGGACCTGGAGGTGTGCCGTCCAAGGAGAGACGGCCAACTGTCGGCCGACCGGCGTCTGTTCGGGGCTCGCCCTCGTTCTGCGGAAAGCCGCGCTCCCGACCGTCTGGGTGCCGTCGGCGGCCCCGAAGTCGGCCGACGAGACAATAGGAAAGACCCCGAGAAAGTCCGTGCAAGCACGTACCCTCTCGGGGCCTTCTGATCTACCGCACTCCTGGCCCGGAGGCCAGGTCTCCGCTAGACCGTCCGTAGTTTCCTCTCGGCCTCTACGGTTCCGATTCGAGGTCACCCCCGATCCGGCGAAGCGTAAGGTAGGGGTTCGCCACAGTGGCGTCAAGCCAGTTTGCTGGTTTCTTTTCGCGTTCTCCGAGCCGCCCTATTGAGAAGTAATCCCCGCGAAAACTGAGCGACCACTCGCGAAAATCAAGCAGCATCTCAGTTTGCATTGGTCGGCCGGGACGGTCTACCTTTCCGTCAATGCTGTTGGGGGAGACCCCACGGCGCCCGACTCAGGAGGAGACTTCGGAAGCGGGTCCGGCCCCCCACCTTCGGGTGGAGCCGGGAGGGTCCGACTGGACCGGCCTCACGGCCGGAACGCATTTAGGGCTACGGCCTTGGGATGCAAGGACTCGGTGGCTTCGGCCGCCGATCCACCATCGGTCCCGGGGTCCTCGGAGACGGGGGTCCAGCGACCGGAAGGTCGCACTGGCCACTTCGGTGGCCGCCTCCCGCCCGGGAGACCGGACTTCGGTCCGGGGGAACGAGCGGGGTTGAGAGCCCCGAGAGGGTTGAGGCTTCGGCCACGGCTCCCTCGGGGCTTCTCTCTGTCCGATTGACGGCCGCCAGTCCGCGAGGCGCGCCGGCACGAACCCAGGGTTCTACACCTCGCATAGCGGGGCCTCCACCCACGGAACCGAGATCGCCTTCGTTGAATCCGACCAGACCTCCTGCGCACGTGCCCCCACAGATGCGACGAGGTGCGCCGCTTACCGTTGAGACAACCGGAGTACCCTCTGGCGCATGGCATACCCCAAGCGTCTGCTCAGCGCCGACGAGGTGGTCGTCAAGGAGTTCCGGCCCCACTGGAGCCGGATCCTCAAAGAGATTCTCCTCAGCATCGCCGTCGTCGTCATCCTCATCCTCATCGCCACCCTGTTGGACTTCGACTACGAAGGCTGGGTGCTCCTCGGCATCGGCGTGATCTGGCTGGTGCTCATCGCCCGCGGCCTCTTGAGCTGGTGGTTCACTCAGCATGTCATCACCAACGAGCGGGTGATCTATCGGGCGGGAGTCGTATCCAAGGAAGGCAAGGAGATTCCCCTCG
This sequence comes from Acidimicrobiia bacterium, assembly GCA_036259475.1. GTDB lineage: Bacteria > Actinomycetota > Acidimicrobiia > Spongiisociales > ZC4RG35 > ZC4RG17. The sequence continues at coordinate 10,959 of DATABS010000106.1, forward strand.
AGGTCGTCAACGACGTCTCGTTCAAGCAGTCGGTGTTCGAGCGGATGATCCGGTCCGGCGACCTCCTCATCGAGTCGGCCGGCGAGCTGGGCCAGAGCCACTACCGCGATATCCCTCACCCCGAAGAGGTCCAGAAGGTGATCTACGAAGTCCGGGAAGCGAGAAGCCTTGCCCTCGAAGGAGGCGGCAACCCCACGATCACCAGGGCACAGCAGCTCGAGATACTGGCCCGGCTCCACGACGAGGGCCGGCTCACAGACGACGAGTACGAACGAGAGAAGCGCGCCGTCACGGAAGGAGCCGAGTGATGCCCCACATGCAAGACGACTTCCCGCTTCTGCTGTCGACTCTCTACGACCACGCCGTCCGCCTCCATCCCAACCAGGAGATCGTTTCGATCGAGGCGGACCGCTCAGTCGTCCGATCCACCTACGCCGAGACCGACGACCGGGTGCGGCGCCTGGCGGCGGCGGTGGCAGATCGGCTCGGCATCGAAGCCGGGCGAGCGGTCGGTACCTTCGCCTGGAACAATCGCCGTCACCACGAGCTCTACTGGGCGCTGGCCAACTCGGGACGGGTGTGTCACACGATCAACATCCGGCTGTTCGCCGACCAGGTCACCTACATCGTCAACCATGCCGAGGACCAGGCCGTGTTCGTGGATCCCGATCTGGTCCCGCTGCTCGCTCCGGTGGCGGCGACATTCGAGACGGTCAAGCATTTCGTGGTCATGGGGCCAGACGCCGACGAACGTCTCCCCAACTCGATCGCCTATGAAGATCTGATTGACGGGATCGACGGAGTCCACGAGTGGCGGATGCTGGACGAACGCTCGCCCATGATGTTCTGCTACACCTCCGGAACGACGGGAAACCCCAAAGGGGTGGCCTACACCCAGCGTTCGACATACATGCACACGCTGTCCAGTCTGGCCAATTTCCCCATCGGCCCCGAGGACAATGTCCTCCCGGTGGTGCCCATGTTTCATGCCGCTGCCTGGGGATATCCGTTCATGGCGACGACCCGGGGCGCCAAGCTGACCTACCCCGGGCCCGATCTCACACCGGAGGGTCTGGTGCGCCTCTTCGCACGCGAAGACGTCACCTTCTCCGCCGGCGTCCCCACCGTGTGGCTCGGGGTCCAGCACTACCTCGAACAGCATCCCGAAGCCGACATCTCGGCCATGCGAGCGTTCCTGTGCGGTGGCTCGGCAGTGCCGCGGGCGATGATCGACTGGTACTGGAAGAACAGGGGAATCCTCGTCCAGCAGGGATGGGGCATGACTGAGACCAATCCGGTGGCATCGGTGGCGACGCTCAAGCCGCACATGGAGAACTGGGATTGGGAACGCAAGCTCGACTACCTGGAGACGGCCGGTCTTCCCATTCCCGGCCTCCAGGTGAAGATCGTCGACGAGGTGGGAGAGGAGCTCCCTCACGACGGCGAGGCATTCGGCGAGCTTCTGATCAGGGGACCGTGGGTGGCGGCCGAGTACTACAACGACCCTCGCTCGGCTCAGTCCTTCGAAGACGGCTGGCTCCGCACCGGCGACGTCTGCAAGATCGACGCCGAGGGGTATATCCGCATCACCGACCGAGCCAAGGACGTCATCAAGTCAGGGGGGGAGTGGATCAGTTCGATCGACCTTGAGAACACCCTCATGGCCCACCCGGCCGTCGCCGAAGCCACGGTCGTCGGCTTGAAACATCAGAAGTGGCAAGAACGCCCGGTCGCTTTTGTCGTCCGTGGCGGCGAGGTGGACGAAGAAGACCTCCGCCAGTTCCTCCAGGACCGGGTCGCCTCGTGGTGGATACCCGACAAGGTGGTGTTCATCGAGGAGATCCCCAAGACCGGCACCGGCAAGTTCGACAAGAAGGTCGTCCGGGACCAGTACGCCGAACTCTTACTCTGATCGGCCGACTTCGGGCCGCCCCGGAGGCTGGCTTGGCCGTCGGGGCCTCGGCTTCTTGGTCAGTCGGGGGCGGAGCCCGAACAGACGCCGGTCGGCCGATGTTGGCCGTCTCTCGCGCTCGGGCCTGCCTCCAGGTCGACCGCTTGTCTGTCGACGGGTGTCAGGAAGTCCTCACCTTGGGGGCCGCTCGACCGCTGGTCTGTCGACGGGCGTTCTGGACTTCCGACTTCCGACTTGGTTCCGTCTCTAGGAAACCTCTACCAATTCGCCCGACGTGAGGTCGAGGACGTATTCCTTGCTGCTGCGTGAGTCGGCGATCCAGCGGGCGAGTCGGGCGCCGCTCTGGCGCACCAGCCACCAGGCGTAGTCCTCGGACTGCTCGAAATCGTCCCGGGCGGCGCGGGCGACCTCGACGGCTTCGGCCTCGTCCTGGAACACTCCCAGCACCCGCTCCTCGGGAGGTGCGGTGGGCTGTGCCTTGCGGTCGATGAACTCGACGGCTTCGAACATCTCCCAACCTTCTTCTTCTGCCCACAATCTAGTGGGGTGCAACCGGGTGGCGGCAGCGGAGTATATGCCTTCCTATGCTCGATGGCCGATGCTCGAGCTCCACCAGAATCTGGCCTGGGCGGCCGTCGCCCTGGACGCCCTGGTGGGCATGTGGGGAGTCGTCCTGGCCTGGCAGGACAAGACTCCGGCGCGGCCATTCTGGATCGGGGTGGGGACCGCCACCGTGGCGACTCTGGTCCAGGTGGCAGGCGGCGTCTACCTCATCGCCGCCGAAGGCCTCACGGCGGGGGACCAGCACGTCTTCTACGGCATCGTGATCGCTTTTGTCTTCGCTTTCGCCTACATCTACCGCGCCCAGCTGTCCCGCAAGCCGGCCCTCTATTACGGCGCGTTGCTGCTGTTCGTCATGGGTCTGGGTCTGCGCACGATCGCCACCCGCGGGGTGGATTTCTGACATTATGGCCGCACAGGAGGACTGAAGATGTTGCTGGAGGACAAGAAGCTGCTCATCACGGGTGTGCTGACCGACGACTCGATCGCCTGGCATGCCGCCCGCGTGGCACAGGAGCAGGGTGCCGAGATCGTGTGTTCGGGTTTCGGACGGGGGATGCGCCTCACCGAACGCTCGGTGCAACGGCTTCCGACCACGCCCGACGTTCTCGAACTCGACATCAACGACCCGGCTCAAGTGGAAACCGTCTCCTCGGAGCTCGAGTCCCGGTGGGGACGTGTCGACGGGGCGCTCCATGCCATCGCCTTTGCGCCGGAGGATGCCCTGGGCGGCAATTTCCTCAACACGCCGGCCGCCTCCGCCCAGGCGGCATTTCTGACTTCCGCTTTCTCGTACAAGACACTGGCGGTGACACTGCGCCCGTTGATGGAGAAAGCCGGGGGAGGCAGTCTCGTCGCGCTGGACTTCGACAACCGTCAAGCCTGGCCGGCCTACGACTGGATGGGCGTCGCCAAGTCGGCCCTCCAGTCGGTCACCCGCTACCTCGCCCGCGACCTGGGGCCCTCCGGCATCCGGGTCAACGCCGTTTCCGCCGGTCCGTTGGGGACGGTGGCGGCCAAGTCGATTCCCGGTTTTGCCACGTTCGACCGGGTCTGGAAAGCCCGGGCACCCTTGGAATGGGACGCCACCGACCCGGATCCGGTGGCGCGCATGATCTGCGTGCTCCTCTCGGATTGGGCACCGATGACCTCAGGGGAGATCGTCCACGTCGACGGGGGTTTCCACGCCATCGCCGCCGGAGTCAGCGAAGGCTCGGAGTGACGCTTCGAGCCAGCGGCAGCGTAACCACGAAGGTCGCTCCGCCCCCCGGCGTCTCCTCCACCTCGGCTCGTCCGCTCATGGCCTCGGCCAGGCTGCGGACGATCGAAAGGCCCAGTCCGGTGCCCCCCACCGAACGGGTCTGGGAAGCTTCGATCTGGGTGAACCGTTCGAAGATCCGGTGACGCTGATCGGCCGGGACCCCGGGTCCATGGTCGACGATGCGCAACTGGCCGGTGTCTCCCCGGATCCGGGCTACCAGCTCGATCGGGCTACCGGGGGCGTATTTGGAGGCATTCTCGAAGAGGTTGATCAGGATCCGCTCGAGATGGTCCCGGTCGGCCACCACCTCGAGGGTGTCGGGATCGATGTCGACGGATACCGGAGACGGGGTGCTCAGCACATCGACGACGTGCTCTGCCACCACCGCGAGGTTCAGAGCCTCGGCGTTGATGGGGATGGCGCCCCGGTCGATCCGCGAAACCATCAGCAGGTCTTCGATCAGCCGCTGGAGACGCCCCGCCTGACGCCGGGCCGTGATGATCAGCTCCCGGGCGGTGCCGGCCTGGGGAGCCAGCTCGGGGCGGTTCACCGTGTCGAGCGAGCCGATGATCGAAGTCAGGGGAGTACGCAGCTCATGGCTCACGACCGAGACGAAGTCCGTCTTCATCTGGGCGACCTCTTCCAGGCGCCGGTTCATCTCGGTCTGCTCCTCGTACCGGCCGATCTGGGAAAGCACCAGCCCTGCCGGCCCGGCCAAGAAGGCCAGCTGCTCGAGCTGCTCGGGGCGGAAGCGACCACCCATGGCATCTCCCACCGCGATGACCCCCACCGAGAACTGCTCGACTCTCAGCGGCGCCACCATCGCGTTGTGCAGGCCCAGCTCGGCCAGGAGCCCGTGGGTGTCCGAGCTCTGGTTGACCGGGTCGACCAGCATCGTTCGGCCCGATCGGAACACCTGGGGAAGGAGGCTCGCTTCCGCCACCCGAACGCGGATCGCACCGATGTCGAGGGGGTATCCGTTCACCCAAATCGGACTCACCACCTCGAGCGAGTGGTCTTCGGGAACGTAGAGCAGGACCACACCGACCTGAGCCTCCAGGTAACGGCAGATCGTCCCCACCAGCTGGGGCAGCACCTCAGACAGCGACTCGCCCTGGGAGAGGGTGGCCATCACCGCGTAGAGCCGCTCGAAGTCGATCCGCTGGCGTTGCAGCTGGAGCAGACGCTGGTTGCTTCGATCCACCGCCCGCTCGAACTCGATTCCCAGAAGTGAGGTCGCCACGGCCACGGTGCCGAGCGACAGGAACGGGACGATGATCTCGGCCCAGTCGCTGGCCGTGCCGGCGATGAACGCCGAGATCATCACGATTCCCGAGGCGAGCACCGCCACGATGGCGTGCTTGACCCGTTCCAGGACCAGGCCCGAGAGGGCCACGAGGGCGAAGAAGATCGGCTGGGAGATGAGGTACAGGTCGGTGACCGTGGCGATCACTCCCGTGGACAGGGTCACTCCCACGATCCAGCCCCAGGAGACCCATCCGGCGAACGGCTTCGTCATCAGCCGCTCCCAGTCGACGAGGGCGGAGATCACCAACAGGAGACCGATGGCCACGATCGGCACCAGGAACCGCGGATCCTGGAACACCGATGTCCGGACCGCCTGGGCGGCGAGGACGATGACCGCCACCCACCCGAGTGCCACCGCCCGGCGCTGGACCGAGGCGCGGAAGCGCATCATCGATCCCTCGCCGGATTCGAACGACGGGGCGGCGGTCGCGATGGGCGTGGTCATTGCAGAGGTTCACAGTATCCTCGCACCGCCCCCGGTTACTCCATAGGTTCTCTGTCCCGATGCCCCTCGTCTCGATTGCCGACGGTGCCCTGTTCGCCGAACGTCACGGAAGCGGTCCGCCCCGGGTTCTCGCCCTGCACGGGTGGGGCCGGAGGGGCTCCGACTTCGCCGCCGTTCTCTCGGGTCTCGACGCCCTGGCGCTCGACCTTCCCGGCTTCGGTGCCTCCGCTCCACCTCCGGAGGCTCTGGGTGCTTCCGGTTATGCCGACCTGATCCAACCGGTTTTCGAGATGTTCGACCGGGCGCCGGTCGTCGTCGGCCACTCGTTCGGTGGGCGGGTAGCGGTGGCCCGCCAGTTCCATCATCCGGGCTCGGCGAGCGGGCTGGTGCTCGTCGCCACCCCGCTCCTTCGCCGTCCCGGCGCGAGGAGGCGCCCGCCGTGGGCGTTCCGCCTCGCCCGGATGGCGCACCGAGCCGGGCTGGTCCCCGACGAGATGATGGAACGGCAGCGGAGACGCCAAGGCTCGGCGGACTACCGGGCCGCGACAGGGGTGATGCGTGACGTGCTCGTAAAGGCCGTCAACGAGTCGTACGAGGAGGAGCTGGCGGCACTCGACGTGCCGGTTCACCTCCTCTGGGGGTCAGACGACACCGAGGTTCCGTCGTGGGTAGCCGAGGAAGCGTCCCGGATCATCTCTTCGTCACGCTCGCCCGTCGAGTTGGAAGTTCTCGAAGGCGTCGGCCACCACGTGCCTGTGAGGGCACCCGAAGCCGTCCGGAGGGCGGTCGAGCGGATGCTGGCCCGGTCCGACCTTTGAGCGTCTTCGTCCTCGCCGCGCTGGCGCTGGCCGCCGGTCTGGCGGCGGTCCGGTGGCTTCGCGTGGCGCAGAGAGAGCACTACCTGGCGGGATCAGTCGCCCGCTTCGCCTGGCGCTGGTGGTCACTCGACGGGAGATCGATCGCCCTGGGGCTGGTTGCAGTGGCGGCGGCGGTGGCGACGATCTGGTATCTGCCGGCCGGACTGATCACGGCGGCAGCGGTCGCCGCCGGGCCCCCCGGCCTGGGACTGCGTGGACGTTCTTCCCGACTTGGCTGGACCACGAGGCTGAAGCGGTTGACTGCCGGAGTGGCCGTTCTCGTCGCCTTGGCCCTGTTGGGCGGTTGGCTGGTCCACCCGATCGTCGCCGCCATGGCGGTGGTCGGGCTGCCATGGCTGGTCGACGCCTCTCTCGCGTTGCTGGCACCCATCGAGAAGCGGCTCGGCAATCCCTGGGTCGACAAGGCGGCAGCCGCATTGCGCGACTCGGGTGCCACCATCGTCGCCATCACCGGCTCGTACGGCAAGACCTCCACCAAGGGCTACATCGCCCAGCTCGTCGGCGGTTCTAAGCGGGTCCTCGCCAGTCCGGCCTCGTTCAACAATCGGATGGGCCTGGCGCGGGCGATAAACGAGCATCTCGCCGGCGGGTTGGATGTCTTCGTGGCCGAGATGGGCACCTACGGCCCCGGAGAGATCGCCGAGTTGTGCTCATGGATCCCCCCAGACATCTCGGTGATCACCGCCATCGGGCCCGTCCACCTCGAGAGATTCGGCACTGAAGAGCGGATCGTCGACGCCAAGAGTGAGATCCTGGAGAGGGCCGGTACCGCCGTCCTCAATGTGGATGATGCGAGGCTTTCCGCCCTGGCGGCCGAGCAGGCCGCCGCCCGTCGGACCGTCGTGCGGGTGGGTACGGGAGATGAAGCGGACGTGGCGGTTCGCGACGGCGTCGTGCTCGTGGAAGGCGAGGTCGTCGGGCGCATCCCCGGGGCGGCTCATCCGACCAATGTCGCTTGTGCGGTGGGGGTCGCCGTCTCGCTGGGTGTCCCACTGGAGGCGATTGCCCGGCGGCTCGGTGACCTGGCGGAGCCCGAGCATCGCCGCACGCTCGGCACCGGATCTACCGGCGTTCTGATCATCGACGACACCTTCAACGCCAACCCGGAAGGCGCCCGGTCGGCGCTGAGAACGCTCCTGGGGGCCGGTGTCACGGGTCGTACCGTCGTCGTGACGCCGGGAATGGTCGAGCTGGGATCCCGTCAGAGCGAGGAGAACCGCCTGTTCGCCGCCGAGGCCGCTGCGGCGGTCGACCACTTCATCGTCGTCGGTCGCACCAACCGAAAGGCCCTGACGGAGGGGGCCACCGGAGGACGGGCGACTGTCGATCTGGTTCCCAGCCGGGAGGACGCCGTCGAGTGGGTTCGTTCCAACCTGGGCTCAGGAGATGCCGTCCTCTACGAGAACGACCTCCCCGACCACTATCCGTGATCGGGGAGGCCGGCGGGCGCCTCAGGGCGACCACTCGTCGAGGGTGAGGCCGACGACCCTCGGTTCGCCGCCTTCGTAGGCGAACGAGACCGCCCAGGACGTCCAGTCCAAACCTCCGTACTGCGGATCGTCACCGGGATCGAAGATCGTCACGAACGGGAACCCGGTGAACTCGGTCGGTAGGGCGAACTGGGGCGGCCGGCCGTTGGGGCCCTCCACCGACTCGCCGATCAGCAGGCTTCGGTCGGAGTCGTCGTAGGCGCCGGTGAACCGTTCCGCCACCGCCCGGGCGAAGGTGCGCGGCTGGATCTCGGGGCTGCCGGGCTCGAGGGCGTTTGACCCCCATCGGTAGGTCGTCGGATCCGCCAGGATGCCGACCAATTCCTCCTGGTCGAACCGGATCGGGAAGGCATGGTGAGCCACGAACAGGCCCCGGGATGAGACGAGATCGCCGAAGGCTGCATCGGCGGCGAATCGCTCCGACAGTTCGGCAATCACGTCGAGAGCATCCTCTTCGAACTCTGGGTCGCCCACCGAGGGAGTCGACGGCGTGAGGTAGAACCCGTTCACCCATCCGTTGCCGGCGGGGGTGCGGATCTCTCTCCACGTGGAGGATCCGGCTGTCGTCGTGCCGCCTGTCGAACGCACCGCCACTCCAGGCAGGAGGCGTCCGATCACGTCGGCCTCGACCCCGGCCGTCCGACGCACATTGAGGTAGTCGTCGGCTGCCACGAGTACCACCCGGAAGACGTCGGTGCCAGAGGCGGGGACGTCGAGGTCGTCCTGATCCCAGATGGGGGCGCTCGCCTGAGGACGCTCAGAGCCGATGGGGATCGAGCCGGTGAAATCGGCGCGGCTGAGCTCTTCGCCGACGAAAACGCCTTCGCCAGAAAAGTGCTCTACTTCCTCACCGTCGAGCAGCAGCCGGACCCGATCCACGTTGTCGAACTCGGTGAGGGTGTACACCAGCTGGGCGAGCCGTCCCAGTACCGCAGCCGAGCCACCTCCCGATTCGAACTCGACCGACATGTCCACCACTGCCGTGCTGCCGTCGATCCTCAGGCCGAGGAGCAAGGAATCAGCCGGGAAGGCAGTCGACAGACCCGTGTCCGAAGAGTGGGGCCCGGCGATGAGAGCCTCGACGGCGGCGGCCGCCACGCCCGGCCCCTCGACAGTGCGGTCAACGGCCACCGCCCTGCCGGCGTCGTCGAGGAAGTACACGGTCACGGTCGCCACCTCCGCCTCGTCGGCGACCGTCGTCGACGTCGTGTTCGGAGCGGTGGTCGAAGGCCCCGCCGCGGTCGAGGTGGTAGTGGAGTCATCGGCGATCGTGGTGTCGGTCGTGTCGGGGACAGACGTGTCGGCCGCCGGAACAGTCAACGACCCTCCGCTGCTGGCGCCCCCGGCCCCGCAGGCGGCGAGAAGTACGGTGACGGTGGCGAAGGCGATGATTCTCTTCATTTCTTGCGTCTCCTTACGCGGTGTTGCCACCACTGTGAGAGACGAACATCGCATCCCGATCACCGTCGTGTAACAGTTCCCCAACAGGTAGCCGCACCGTCACCCGGAGACCTCTCTCGCGGCCCGGGCCTGCTTCGACCGATCCGCCGAGGCGGGAGACGTGACGGGCGACGATCGCCAGCCCGAGGCCGGTGCCTCCTGAACGGGAGGCGTCGACGGTGGCGAAACGGTCGAAAATGCGCTCCAGTGAGTCACTATCGACTCCGGGGCCCTGGTCGGACACCTCGATGACCAACGCATCTTCGGCGAGATGCGCCGTCACGGTGGTTTCTGCTCCCTCGGCGTGGATGCGGGCATTGTCGAGGAGGTTGCCGACGATCCGCTCCAGAGCCCGGGGATCCGTGATGACGGGTTGGGTGAGGTCGGCCGATAGCAAGGCCCCCGGGTGGCGCTGGGCGATGAGGGCACCGAGGAACGCCGGGATGTCGACCGGAGTCGTGGCGGCAGGGGCCTGATCGCTGTCGAGACGGGAGATCTCGAGGAGGTCTTCGACGAGTCGTCGGAGCCTCGTCACGTCGGAATCCAGCATGGTGGCGAGGGTGCGGTGGCCGTCGGTGACGGTGGCGTCCTCTTTCAGTCGGTCGAGCAGCATGCGTGCCTCGTTGACCAGACCGGTGAGCGGAGTACGCAACTCGTGCGACACGTCGGCCACGAACCGCCTCTCGCGTTCGTGGGCGGCGTCGAGAGCCCGGATCGTTTCCTGCAAGGAATCGGCCATGTGGTTGAACGAGTCAGACAGCCGTCCGAATTCGTCGCTGCCCTCGTCGGTAAGGCGTACGTCGAGGTCGCCGGCCGCCATCCGCTCCGCCGCCTGACGGGCAGCCCCGACGGGGCGCAGCATCCGGCGGGCCGCCGCCGAAGAAATCACTGCTCCGAGCAAGATCGCAACGATGCCGGCGCCGCTCACGACTAGCAATACCTGACGCGTGGCGTCGCTGATCGGGCGGGCCGAGGTGACGAAGTAGAAGTCCGGCCCCGTAGGCGGAAGGCGGGAAGCCGTGACCAGGACCGGGCCGTCAGGCGTGTCGGTGAACTCGTAGGCGATCTGGCCTCGATCGACGATGCCGGTCAGGCTCTCGCTCACCGCCACCGGGGCGACTCCGGCGGCCACCGTCTCCCCGTCGGGCAGGCGAACCCAGGCGCCGTCGGTTCCGCGGCGTAGGAAGCGATCGAGCAAGCCGGCCGCCTGGATGTCCGCCGACGTGGGCTGGGGCGGCAACCCGGTGGCCGGGGCCAGGACGGTCAGGTTGAACTCGGTGGCGGCCAACGCCTCCTGGACCAGGCGGTTGCGGAGAGAGCGGTCGACCAGCACGACTGAGGCGACCCCGACGATCACGACCGTGAGCGCGACCACCCCGATGAGAGACCACACCAACCGCTGGCGGAGGCCTGTCCGGCGCTTCATCCCGCCGCTCGATAGCCGAACCCGCGGACCGTTTCGATCACCGATCGCCGGGATGGATCGGACCCGAGCTTGGCCCTGAGGCGCTGGACCGCAACGTCGACCAGACGGGTGTCGCCTACGGCCGGGTATCCCCACACGTTCTCCAACAGCAGCTCCCGGGTGAACACTCGCCCGGGTTTGCTCGCCAGCTCCACCAGGAGCCGAAACTCGGTAGGGGAGAGGTCGATCGTTTCGCCGTCCCGGGTGACCTTGTGGGAGGCCACGTCGATCGAGACGTCGCCCAGTTCCAGGCGCTCGGTCGTCTCCGCCGCGTTCGTCCTGCGCAGGGCGGCCCGCAGGCGGGCGACGAGGATCGGCATCTCGAATGGCTTGGTGATGTAGTCGTCTGCTCCCAGCTCGAGCCCGAGAACCACGTCAGTCGTGCTGTCCCGAGCAGTGAGCATGACTACCGGAGTCGTCGAGGTGGAACGAATCGTCCGCAGCACCTCCAGGCCATCCCGGTGGGGGAGCATCACGTCGAGCACCACTGCGTCGGGGGTGTGGGCGCGGAACTGCGCCAGGGCCTCGTTGCCGTCGGCGGCCGCCACCACGTTGAAGCCGGCATCCGACAGGCCGATCTCCGTGATCTGGCGTATCGAACGGTCGTCTTCGACCAGGAGAACGAGGGCTTGCACGCTGTCAGTATGACCTTCTTTGGAGGCGCGGGAACGTCTTCTCCGTTCATTTGGAAGAACGCGGGGGACGACCGTCCTCGTCCAAAGAAAAGGGGTGGAGTCGACCGCGACGTACCATCCCATGCATGACAACCGCAGCTGTCCTCTTCGGGGGTCCGAGTGACGAGCACGACATCTCCATCCTCACCGGTCTACAGGTCGCCCGGGCACTGCCGGGCGATCCCCCTACCCTGTACTGGTCCAAGTCGGGTGACTGGTTCCGGGTAGACGCCGACTGGGAGGCGTCGGATTTCGTCGACGGCGTTCCCCGCAAGGCGCGGGAGGTCTCCTTCGTGGCCTCACCAGGGCAGGGTTTCGTCGCCAGGCGGAAGCCCATTTCCTTCGATGTGGCGGTCATCGCCTGCCATGGTGGTCCGGGAGAGGACGGTTCCCTGCAGGGCGCCCTCGACCTGGCCCGCCTGCGCTATACCGGTCCGGGCCAGTCGGCTTCTGCCCTCGGTATGGACAAGTACGGCTTCGGGGCGACCATGGCGGCGGCCGGCCTGCCCACTCTCGAGCGGGTTCTGATCAGCCCACGGCATCAGCCGACGGCTCCCTTCGGGGGGCCATATATCGTCAAGCCCCGCTTCGGTGGGTCCTCGATCGGGATCGAGGTCGCCGACGACTGGGACACCGTCATCGCCCTCGTCACCCGTTCCCCCTACTTCGCCGCTGGAGGAGTCGCCGAGCCGTTCCTCGAGGGAAGCCGTGATCTCCAGATCGGCGTGCGCACCTACCCCGAGTTGGAACTGTCGGCGATCGAAGCGCCTGCTCGCGGGGAGGGCTCGGGCGGCATCTATGGCTACGACCAGAAGTACCTGGCGTGGGGGGGCGAGGTATCCGCCGGCCGGGAGCTGCCCGCCGAACTCGATGAGCCGGTCGAGACCAGGTTGCGCGATCTCGCCGGCGCCGTGACCGTCGTGTCGGGACTCCGGGGCGTTGCCCGGATCGACTTCCTGGAACGGGACGGCGAGATCTGGGTCAACGAGATCAACACGATCCCGGGCTCGATGGCCGCCTACCTCTGGATCGATCCCGCCAGATCCAGACCGGAGCTGTTCGGGGACATGGTCGCTGAGGCGGCCGCCGCTCCTCCTCGAACCTATTCGACGACCGGTTCGGACGGAACCGCCCTGCGGAGCGCCGGCACCATCGCCTCCAAGCTCGGGTGAGCCCTAAATCCGAGATGGGCCACCGGAGGGTGGCCCATCGATCGTAAGACTGGCTGGTGTGGCTCTCAGAGGTTGACTACCGGGCAGGTCAGGGTGCGGGTGATGCCCTCGATGGCCTGGATCTTGGCCACGACGAGCTTCCCCAGCGCATCCACATCGTCGGCGGTGGCCTTGACGATCACGTCGTAGGGGCCGGTGACGTCGTCGGCGTTGTCGACGCCAGGGATTTCACGGACTTCGTCGGCGACCAAGGCGGCCTTCCCCACCTCGGTCTGGATCAGCACATAGGCCTGAACCACTAACCCTCCTGTTGTCTCGGGTGGCGGACTATACCGAGCGCGTTCCGGCTCCGCCCGGGCGAGCGCCGAACGCCGAGAGGTGGAACCCAGGGTTCTAGGCCCCGTCCACCGGTGCCTCCAGCCCACGGAACCGAGCCACTCAGCCGAACTCGACGAGACCTCCGGCGCGCAAAAAGCGTGAGCGTCCAACGGACGGCCCCCAAGCCGAAGACCGACTCAGTACCGGTCCTGGCCCACCCGGATAGCCGACACGTAGGCGGCGCCGTCTTCCTCGGTCAGTTCGAAGATGATGCGCTGACCCTGACGGAGGGTGCGAAAGATCGACTCGCGGAGCGAACCGGGGCGTAGGAAGACTTCACCGTGGTCGTCGTCGCGGACGACGACACCCACACCGGTGACGGGGTCGTAGGTCTGCACGACGCCCTGGACCGCCACTGATCAGGCCTTTTGGACCTTGCCGGCGCGGATGCACGAGGTGCACACGCGGGCTCGCCGCGTGTTGGAGCCGTGACGGACCCGGATCCGCTGGATGTTGGGCAGCCAACGGCGGTTGTTTCGCTTGTGGGAGAAGCTCACGGTCTTGCCGTAACTGGGCCCCTTCCCACAGATTTCACAGTGGTAAGACATCGGGAAGAAAAACTCCTGGGGACAGCCGACAAGGATACCGCAGGCCCCCGACCGTCAGAAATCCCCGTGCGGGTCCGTCTCCGCTGCTGCCTGTATCCTCCTAGCGGTGAGCGACGCCTCTCCCCAGCCTGGGGGGCCCCGGTATGAGGTCATGTTCTACCTGGAGGCCCCCGACGAAAAGATTCCCGCCCTGCGGGATCGATGGGACCTGCTGGGCGAGTCGATCGTCGTAGTGGGAGAGGACGGCCTGTGGAACTGCCACATCCACACGGACGACGTCGGGGCGGCCATCGAAGCGGGTGTGGAGGCGGGGCGTCCCCGCCGTATTCGCGTGACCGACCTCGTCCATCACGACGGCGAACTCGAGGCCGACGTCGCCGCCGGCGGCTTCAGTCCTCTCTCCCAGGTGCTGGCGGCACCGATCGGCGTGGTCACGGTGGCGGAGGGTCCCGGCCTCGTCGAGCGCTTCCGGCGACTGGGGGTTCAACAGGTGGTGGTGAGGGGACGTTCGGAGCCCACCGTCGACCAGCTACTGACGGCGGTGGAGGAAGCGCCTGCCGACGCCCTGGTGATCCTCCCAAACGCCAGGACGCTCGTCGCCCTGGCCGAACACGTCGACGGCCTCACGACGAAGACCGTGGCGGTAGTTCCCACCCGCAGCGTCCCCCAAGGCCTGGCGGCGATGCTGGCCTATCGGCCCGACACCGACCATCTCGATGCCCTTCTCGATGACATGGCGGTGGCAGCCGGCGCCATCGATTACGGCGAGGTCACCCAGTCCGCCCGTGACGCCCGGGTGGACGGGTGGCATGTGACCCGCGGGGACTGGCTGGGAGTAGCCGATGGCCGGGTGGTGGTGGTCGATCGCGACCGCTTCGCCACCCTCCGGGGCCTGGTAGCCGCCATCCTTCCGTCCAACCCCCAGGTCGTGACGCTGTACGCCGGGGAGCATGCCACCCGGTCAGACATCAAGGCGCTCGAGGCCTGGATCGGCGAGACCCATCCGAATGTAGCGGTGCGGGCCGAGGACGGAGGTCAGGTCCGACATCCCTATCTCGTGTCGGTGGAGTAACGGTGGCGACGCTCGCCCGTCTGGCCGAGCTGAGCGTGGACGAGATTCGGACTCTGGGCGGTGAACGGCGCAAGGCCCTGGCGCGGGTTGGCATCGAGTCGGTGGCCGATCTCTTGATGCACGTGCCCCGGACATATGTCGATCGCACTCGCAGCGTTCCGATCTCGGAGGCAGAGATAGGGACCGAGATCACTGTGATCGGCAAGGTGAAGCGGGTCTCGGGCCGCCAGCTCCGCCGGAACCTGTTCATCGTGGAAGCGGTGGTGTCAGATGACGTGTCGACGATCAAGGCCGTCTGGTTCAATCAGCGCTTCCGGCTGAAGCAGCTCAACTCGGATTCCGAGATCGCGCTATCCGGGAAGATCGAGTACTACAAGGGGCGGCTGCAGATGAACAGCCCGGACGTCGACGTCTTGTCCGATCCGAAGGAAGCGTTGATCACCGGTCGGATCGTGCCGATCCATCCCAAGGTGGGCACGGCCACGCCGGGTGTGCTCCGCCGGGCGATTCACAATGCCCTCAAGCGAAGCCATCCGCTCGATGACACGGTGCCCGACGAAATCCGACGCCGGGTCGACGTGGTCGACAGGGCGTGGGCGTTCAGTCACATCCACTTCCCCGACAGTACCGACGAGGTGAAGCCGGCCCGTCGACGGTTGGTCTTCGACGAATTCTTCCGGCTGGAACTCGCCCTGGCGATGCAGAAGCGGCGCCAGGAAACCGAATCGACGGGCATAGCCCATCGCCCCGACGGGAGTGTCAGCCGGCGGTTCTTCAGCGGCCTGCCCTATGCCCTGACAGGCGCCCAGAAGAGGGTCCTCGACGAGATCCGTCGCGATCTGGCCCGCGGGCCGGCGATGCACCGTCTGCTGCAGGGCGAGGTGGGCTCGGGCAAGACGGTCGTGGCCGTGGCGGCACTGCTCGAGGGGATCGAAGGCGGATGGCAGGGGGCGGTGATGGCGCCGACCGAGGTGCTGGCCGAACAGCACTACCTGAATGTCACGGACCTTCTCGCCCTGACCGGTCTGGCCCCTCAGCCTCGAGCAGGTGATAACCGCGGAATGGACTCGCTCTTCACGGAGCCCGACACCGGCCCAACGGTCACGGTCGCCCTGCTCACCGGGAGCCGGGCCTTGCTTTCCGACCGGCCCGACGCCCCCCATGCCGAGGTGACGGAGGCGATCAAGAGCGGCGCCGCCCAGCTGGTGGTCGGGACCCATGCCTTGATCCAGGAAGGTGTCGAGTTCCACCGCCTTGGCGTCGCGGTGGTGGACGAGCAACACCGGTTCGGGGTGGCACAGCGCGTCGAGCTGCGTCAGAAAGGCTCGGGCGTCGACCCTGATCTGTTGATCATGACCGCCACCCCAATCCCCCGAACGCTCTCGATGACGCTGTACGGCGATCTGGACGTCTCCACGATCGACGAGCTTCCCCCCGGTCGGACACCCATCGAGACCATCGCCCTCGGATGGTCGCGTCAGGAAAAGGCGTGGGATCTGATCCTTCGCGAGGCCAAGCAGGGACGCCAGGCGTTCGTCGTCTGTCCCTTGGTGGAGGACAGCGACAAGATCGAGGCCGCCTCCGCCACCGCTGAACAGGCCCGGCTGCAGGGGATACTCGAAGACCTCCGCGTGGGCCTCATCCACGGACAGCTCCCCGCCCGGGACAAGGAAGCGGTCATGGCAGCATTCCGAGATGGCGACATCGATGTCCTGGTTTCGACGACCGTGATCGAGGTGGGCATCGACGTGCCCAACGCAACGGTGATGGTGATCGAGGACGCCGACCGTTTCGGGCTCTCCCAGCTCCACCAGTTGCGGGGCCGGGTAGGCCGGGGCGAGCATCCGGGGACCTGTGTCCTCATCGCCGACCCGTCGACGCCCGAGGGCGAGGAGCGGATCAAAGCAATGGTCGCCTCCACCGACGGCTTCGAGCTGGCGTCAATCGACCTGCAGATCCGGGGCCAGGGCACCGTTTTCGGGTACCGCCAATCCGGTCTGACCGACCTGCGACTTGCCGACATCCTCCGGGACTTCCGGGAGCTAGAAGACGCGCGAAGGGAGGCGTTCGCCCTGGTGGACGATGATCCTGATCTCCATGACCACCCCGACCTGGCGGAGGAAGTGCAGGCGCTCTTGGGGGAGGCGGTGGAGTTCCTGTTCGCCGACGCCCGGGCCTGACGGCCGTAGCGGTCTACACGGTGGCGTACGCCTGCAGCGCCTCCAGGTCGCAGATCTCCAACGCCGCCTCGTGGGTGGAGGCCAGGATCACCTTGGGCGCCTGCCCGGCGTCGTATGCCTCCCTCCAGCGGGCGGCGCACAGGCACCAACGGTCGCCCGGTTTCAGACCCTCGAAGCCGTATATAGGCATCGGTGTCGAGAGGTCGTTGCCCACCGACTTGGAGAACTCGAGAAACTCCTCGGTCATCTCCGCGCAGACGACATGGCGTCCGATGTCCTCAGGGCCGGTGTTACAGCAGCCGTCGCGGTAGAAGCCGGTCACCGGGTCCAGGGCACAGGGCATGATGGGTTCGCCGAGCACGTTGTTGGCCATGGCCCAATCCTGCCACACCGCATCGGGTTCAACGAGGGTCGCGACCGATGAACCCGAGAAGACGGGTCTGCACGTCGGCGTCCTCCGGTACCTCGACCCGGGGTCCGTACTGGCCGGAGGCGCGGATGACTTCCTCCATCGGCTCCATGCCGGCCAGCAGCTCGGCGCACTTTTCCAGATCCAGTTTCTCGTCCTGTCCCGTGGCCCGGGCCAGGTCCCATGTGTGCATGAACACGTCGGATGTGTAGAAGCGGTCCACCGCCTGGTCGAGAGGCACTTCGCCGATGTTCGGGTTGGTCAGTACCCGCTCGGGTGTGGACGGGTCGTCGAGCAGTGCCTGGACGGCGTCGCGGTGCACTCTCCAGGCTCCGGCCGGGTCGTCGTCGACGGACGGCCCCCTGTCCAGCTCGATGCCGGCTCCCGACCGGAGGAAGGCCGGGAACCACTCCACGAGATGACGGACCACATCACGCGCCGCCCAACCCTCCACGGGTGACGGAGCGTCCCACCCATCGGGCGGGACGCCTTCCACCCTCTGGGTGAAGCCGGCGGCGATTCGGCGGTGCTCCTCCCGCGGTGTCATCCCTCTGCCGCCAGCAACTCGTCGAGCTTCTCGTAGCCCTCGATCACTCCGACCTCCATCCCGCTACGCAGGATCGCGTCGCGGGTCTCCATCGACTCGACCACGGACAGGGCATCGATCCGGGTCCGTCCTTTTTCGAGCTCCGTGAACGTCATGGTCTCGAGGGAAACGCCGTCGGGTGCTCCTTCCCAGGTGAACGTCTGGACCAGCCGCTCGTTCGGCCTCACCTCATGGAAGGATCCGAAGAAGCTCGCCTGCTCTTCACCGTCCCGCAAGGCGGTGTAGCGCCAGCAGCCTCCGGTGCGGGCATCCCAGGCATCGATTCGGGTGTCGATCGAGCGGGGGCCGATCCATTGGGTGAACACGTCGGGATCGGTCCAGGCCCGGAACACCCGCTCGGGGGGTGCGTCGAACTCGCGGATGATCCTGATCGTCGGGAGATCCGGATCGGCGACGATCTCCGTCTCGTGTCGGGCGAGGGTCATGATGCAGTTCCTTCCTGCTCTGTCGTTTCGTCCATGCGCTCGAGGACCGCGTCGAGACGACGGAACCGTTCCTCGGCCTGGCGCCGATAGCGCTCGATCCAGGCGGTCATCAGGTCGAACACCTCCGCTTCCAGGTGGCAAGGCCGGCGCTGCGCGTCCCGGCTCCGCGAGACGAGGCCCGCCTGCTCCAACACGTGGACATGCTTGGAGACGGCCTGCACCGTCATGTCGTGAGGGACGGCCAGTTCGCCCACTGTGGCGTCGCCGTCCGCCAGGCGGGCGACGATGTCACGACGGGTGGGATCGGCCAAAGCGGCGAACACCCGATTGAGTCGGTTCTCAGCGCTCATGTCCGGCACGATACCAACAACCTAACGGTTGTACAACTGAACGGTTGAATACTTCGGCCGGCTCCGATTGTTAGCCTCACGGATGAATGCGGATCATCACCGGCACGGCCAAGGGTCGCCGGCTCGTCGCCCCCGATACCGATCGCACCCGACCGGCCACCGACCGGGTCCGCGAGGCCGTTTTCTCGGCCATCGGGCCGTGGGTGGAGGACGCCGACGTGCTCGACCTGTACGCCGGGTCGGGGTCCTACGGTCTGGAGGCCCTCAGCCGGGGTGCCGCCTCGGCCACATTCGTTGAGCGGGGCCGGGCGGCCATAGAGGCTCTACGGGCCAACATCGACGAAGTGGGCCTGGGAGGGACGATCGTCGCCAACGATGTCGATGGCTTCCTCCGGCAACCGGGGACGAAGGTGTATCACCTGGTGTTCATGGATCCCCCGTGGGATCTGGCCACGTCGGTCGTCGACCAGCAACTGGGGGGAATCGACCGGATTCTGACGGAGGACGGAGAGGTGGTCGTCAGCCGCCGATCGGGGGATCGGGCCCCCGCGACACCCGCCGGGTGGGAAGTTGCCGCCGATAGAAGGTATGGAGACGCGAGAATCTATCGATACGTCAAGCCGAGGAGCGAGGACACCCCATGACCGCCGCCCTGTGCCCGGGTAGCTTCGACCCGCCCACCAACGGCCATATCGATGTGGTCGAGAGATGCCTCCAGGTGTTCGATCGGGTGGTGGTGGCGGTGGTCCGCAATCCGTCGAAGGACTCGATGTTCACGGTCGAAGAGCGAGTCGAGATGATCGAGAAGGCTTTCGGGGAGAGGCTCGAGGTGCTCTCCTTCGACGGACTACTGGTCGAATTCGCCCGTTCGGTGGGTGTGGATGTGATCGTCAAGGGGTTACGCGCGGTCGGCGACTTCGACTACGAACTGCAGATGGCCCAGATGAACCGCACGCTGGCGCAGGTCGAGACGGTGTTCCTCCCGACGAATCCCGAGTGGTCCTATCTATCCTCCTCGTTGGTTCGGGAGGTTGCGAGACTCGGCGGTGAGTATCGGAGCCTGGTGCCTCCCCATGTGGCCGCGGCACTCGAGGAGCGCCTGGGATGAGCGACTACGACGATCGGCACCAGGACTACCTGGACGAGGACATTGGCGACGCCTACGAGACGGTTCCGTCGGAGCAGGTCGTCGCCCAGGCGATCGATTCGCCGCATGCTCGAGCGTCGGTAGGTGAGTTGCAGGACATCGTCGAGGACCTGATCGCCCACCTCCACGAGGCCAAGGCGATGCCGCTTTCGTCGAGTGTCCTCGTCGACCGGGAACAGTTCCTCGTCATGCTGGACAAGCTGCGCTCCGACCTTCCTGACGAACTGCGGGCGGCCCGGTGGATGGTCCGGGAACGAGAGGCGTTCATCGCCCGGACCAACGAGAAGGCTCAGGACATCATCGACAAAGCCAAAGTGGAGTCCCAGCGTCTCGTGTCCGAGTCCCACGTCGTCGCCGAGGCGGTGGAGGAGGCGAACATATTGGTTCGTCGCGCCGAGGGGGAGGCCCGGCGGCTGCGGCTCGAGGCCGAAGACGACATCGAGCGCTCTCTCGAACGGGTCGAGAACCTGCTCAGCGAACTGCTGGGCAAGGTGCACTACTCGCGCGAGGAGTTGCACCGGGCGCGGCCCAAGCCACCAGACGTACCGTTGTGAGCCAACTCCGGTTTCCTGTAGCCGACCTGGTCGGAAGGCCGGGCGAGAGGCGGACGGTGGAGGGCGAACTGGACCTCGACGTCCGGGTAGGGGAGTCGAGGGTGGAAGGCCCGGCCCGGGTCCGGGCGGTACTCGAGGGAATCGCCGACGGAGTCCTGGCCCGCTTCGGGGCCACCGCCGACGCCCGACTCGTCTGCACCCGCTGTCTCGTCGAGTGGGATGCCGAGGTGTCGACCTCGGCGGTTCAGGTGTATGAGCCGGAGCCCGATGAGGATGGCTACGCCCTGGGCGCCGACGACACCGTCGATCTCGCCGGTCCGGTGCGCGATGAGATCACGCTCGCCGTGCCGGTCCGGCCACTGTGTCGCCCCGACTGTGCGGGACTTTGCCCCTCGTGCGGAACCGACTTGAATAGGGACCCCTGCGGCGGCCACGACGAGCCGGCGAGCTCCCCCTTTGCCGTCTTGCAGGAACTGTTCGATTCCCCGGACCACTGAAGACGGAGGAGTGCTGCTCATGGCGGTGCCCAAGAAGAAAATGTCGCGTCGACGCACCCGGCAGCGCAAGGCGGCCTGGAAGGTGGATCGCCCCACCATGTCGACCTGCCCGCAGTGCAAGGCGCCCAAGCTGCCACACCGGGCATGTCCCAATTGCGGCCACTACAAGGGCAGGGAAGTCCTAGAGGTCGACTGAGCGAGTGTCCCGAATCGCCCTCGACGCCATGGGGGGAGACCATGCCCCCGCCCACCCGGTAGCGGGAGCGGTCGCGGCGGCCGAGGCGGGCGTCGACGTGGTCCTCGTCGGCGACGAGGAAGCCATCAAGGTCGAACTGGACGTGTTCGGCGTTTCCCTGCCGATCGTCCACGCTCCTCAGGTGATCGGCATGGGTGACGACCCGGCGCGCGCATTGCGCGAGAAGCCCAATTCATCGGTGTCGGTCGCCGCGCGCCTTCTCACCACAGGAGAGGCGGACGGCTTCGTCTCCGCCGGCTCCACCGGGGCGGCGATGGCCGCAGCCGCCATCCTCGTCGGCCGGATTCCGGGGGTGAAGCGCCCCTCCATCGCCTCGATCTGGCCCACCCGACCCTCCCCGACGGTGGTTCTCGACTCGGGCGCCAACCCCGACGTCAAGGCCGTCCATCTGCTGCAGTTCGCCCAGATGGGGGCGGTGGCCGCCGAGATCTTCCTGGACATGTCCAAGCCGCGGGTTGGGCTGTTGTCCAATGGAGAGGAGAAGGGCAAGGGGCGGGACCTGGAACGGGCCGCCTATGTCTTGCTGTCCGACTCCGGACTCAACTTCGTGGGGAACGTCGAGGGACGGGACGTGGGGACGGACCGGGCCGACGTGATCGTCACCGACGGGTTCACCGGCAACATCTTCCTCAAAGCAGTCGAGGGCGCCGCCCGGATGGTGATAGCCCTCACCGCCGAGGCGATCTCCCACCTCGATACGGCGGGACAGGCGCAGGTCGCTCCCGTGCTCGCGGAGCTCCGCAGCCGGCTCGACCCGGAGACGTACGGCGGCGGCCACCTACTGGGTGTCAAGGGAGCCGTCGTGATCGGCCACGGCTCGTCCTCGGCCCGTTCGATCGCCAACGCTTTGCAGCTGGCCCGCGACGGCGCCGAGGCCGACCTGGTCGGCCGCCTCGCCGACCGGGTCGGCGGCTGATGGACGATCGTCTCGAAAAGGCACTCGGACACGCCTTCTCCGACGCCTCGATCCTCCAGGAAGCCCTGACCCACAGTTCCTACGCCTCCGAGCATCCCGGCACGGGTCACAACGAGCGTTTCGAGTTCCTCGGCGACGCCGTCCTGCAACTCGCCGTCACCGAGTTCCTCTTCGCCACCTATCCCCACCTGCCCGAGGGACAGATGGCCAAGATCAGGGCCGCATCGGTCAGCGGCGTCGAGTTGACCGCCGTCGCCCACACCCTCGACCTGGGCGCGCACCTCCGCCTCGGACGGGGCGAGGAGGCCTCAGGGGGCCGGGAGAAGCAGTCGATACTGGCCGACGCCATGGAGGCGCTGCTGGCAGCTATCTACCTCGATGCCGGCTACCCCACTGCCCGGCGCATCATCCTGGAGTTGTGGGAGGAGCGGATCCGAGCGAAGGCGACCTCGCCCGGTCGCCTCGACTACAAGACCCGCCTCCAGGAGCTCCTCGCCGCCGACCAGCGCCGTCCCGACTACGAACTGGAGGCGGACGGCCCCGACCACGCCCGGATCTTCACCGCCGTCGTGCGGGTCGACGGGGCCGTGTGGGGTAGGGGAGTGGGACGCTCGAAGAAGGAGGCGGAACAGGATGCGGCCCGCCAGGCCCTGGAGATGCGCTCCTAGTAGCCCTCACGGCGCCCGCGCCACCAAAAGAGCGCCCAGAAAACGCCGCCCAGCACGACGCCGATGACCGCGGTAGGCACCAAGGACATCCCGACCCGGCTGGCGTATCCCTCCACCAGACCCGCCACGACGAGCCACGGGGCGGTGCCGGCCGCGATCAGGAGTGAATCGCGCCCCTCGATCGCCATCGATTCCATCCGGGTTCGGTGACCGGGGCGGAGCATCGCCCGGCCCAGGCTCAGTCCCGCCGCCCCGGCGATGACGATGCACGAGAGTTCGAGGATCCCGTGCGCCAGCGTCGCCTCGCCCAGTAGGTCGAGGTTGCCGGCACCGGCCGCCAAGCCGGTGAGACCGCCGAAGAGCACACCGTTGTAGCCGATGAGGAGGGCGGTGCCGACGCCCCAGGTGATGCCGGCGACGAAGGCGGTGAGAGCCACCCGGATGTTGTTGGTGAGGACGAACGTGCTGAAGCCGGCCAGGCCGACCGCTCCCAGGCCCTGGTCGGTCGAATCCGCCTCCGTCACCCAGAGGAACTCGGGCGGAACCAGGCTCGCCACCGCCTCGGGAGACGACATCGCCCACAGCGCCATGATCGCGGCCGGTACCACCAGCACGGCGGCGGCCAGCGACAGGGGACGACGGCGTTCCCACAGCAGCATCCAATAGCGGTCGGCGAAGAAGTCGATGAGGTTGCCTCTGCGGGTCGAGCGCTCGTAGATCAGCCCTTGGCCCTGTCGCACAGAGGCTTCCAACCGGTCGATCAGGGGGCTGTCGGGAAACCGGCGGCGGGCGGCGACGAGGTCGGCGGCGGTTGCCCGGTAGAGGGCGGCGAGCCGCCGGATCTTGCGGCCACCGAGGCGCTCAGGGCGATGTCCCGCCTCTTTCAGGAGACCGTCGAACTCGTCCCAGCGGGGCTGGCGGTCCTCCTCGAACCGACGTAGCGTGTCCACATGCACCTCGACGATCGTCTCACCATCGAAACCCCCGAAGGGGTGTCGATCGACGTGACGCTAGCCGGGCTCGGATCCCGTTTCGGAGCCGCCGCGGTGGATCTCCTCATCCAGGGTATCCTGCTGCTGGCCGTGCTGCTCGCCCTCAGCCTGGCCGGATCGGCCGTCTCCAACGACCTGGGCGTGTTCCTGATGGGACTCGGCACCCTCATCATCGCCACGGTGGTGATCGGCTATTACATCGTCTTCGAGGCGCTCAACGGGGGACGGACACCGGGCAAGGCGGCGTTCGGGCTGCGGGTGGGCACGGTCGACGGAAGCGCCCTCTCGCTGTCGGCGGTGTTGCTCCGCACTCTGATGCGCCTCGTCGATTTCCTTCCCGCCGCCTACGCCGTGGGAGCCATTTCGATCGTCGCCACCCGGCGGAACCAGCGGCTGGGTGACCTGGTGGCCAACACGGTGGTGATCCGCGACCGGGTCGGCCGCTCCGCCATGCGGCCCCAGGACGCCACGCCGGTCGAGGGCTGGGACGCCTCCACGGTCTCGCAGCAAGAGGTAGCCCTGGTGCGGCGGTTCGTCGAACGACGCTCCGGCCTCACTTCCGAGGCGAGATCTCGCCTCGCCGCCGAGCTCGCCGGCCGGATTCGCCCCAAAGTGGGCGGGGGTGGGGCGCTGGGCGACGAGGAGTTCCTCGTCCAGCTCCTGGCCGAGAAGCTGAGCCGCGAGCGGTAGGCGGCGCCGGACGGCGGTGTGGCTGGTCCACGGAACGCGTTGCGGCCGCTACAGCCGAGCCCGCCGCTTGGCCCTCAGATAGACGCTGACACAACGCCGGGGGAGCTGCTCGGCGGGCACGTCGACCACGGTGGCACCGTAGCCGGTGAGGGTCGACGCCACCGATCGTCGGGACTTCTCGATGTCGACCGCCACCGCCGTGCGGAAGGCGTCGGCTGCCTGGCGCGCCGGGGTGGACAGAGCCGCCGCCACCGCCGGGTCCGACACCCCGGCCACCGCGAAGGAGTGATGCCGGGAGAGAATCGGGATTGCTTCCAGAAGCGGACGGGAGGCGGTCTCCTCGAGAAGGTCGGTCAGCAACAGTACGAAGGCTCGTTTGTTGTGGGCGATCGTCCGGAAGGCGAGCTCGAAGTCGCTTTCGGTCGGATTGGGCTCCAGGTCGTGGATCGCCGTCACCACGACATCACCCCCATCCCGCCGCGGCGACATCCGGCGGCGAATCGAACCGTCGAATGCGATGAGGCCGATGCGGTCGCCGACGACATCCGCCACCGCCGCCACGGCCGCCGCCGCGTCCACCGCCACATCGAGGCGCGTCCGCTCGGTCCCGTCTCCCACAGGGGCCATCATCAACCGGCCGGTGTCCAACAGAACCAGCACCTCCCTCTCTTGTTCCACCCGATAAGTGTTCGACATGGGCGTCCCCAGCCGGGCCGTGGCTCGCCAGTTGACCTGGCGAATGTCGTCGTCGGGGAGGTACTCGCGGATCGACTCGAGCTCGGTGCCCAATCCCAGGGGCCCGCGGCTGCGGCGCGACGTGTCGCCGAAGCGGCCCAGGCGCACTTCGGTGGCGATGCGGCGGGCGGCCGGCATGTTCGGATAGACGACGACTTTGGTCTCCTCTCCGGCCCGGTGGTACCAGCGACCCAGCCCGAATGGGCCTTCCCTTCTGGTGGCGACGGCCGGTATGGCGTGGGAGCCGCGCCGGAGCGCGGTGATCGTGGCCGTCAGGCCACCCGCTCCCTGGTTCGGATGGATCCGGAGGTCCGGCGACTGGGCGAGCTTCACGGCCGTGGCTCGACTGGGCGACACCTCGACGGAGATCGTCGAGGCGACGCCCCGCGACAGCACGGGAGGAACCGACACGGCCACCTCCGGGACGCCCCGCGCCTGCCAGGCGTCGGTGACGACCACCGCCAGTGCGATCAGAAAGAGAACGACGGCTGCGCCGGCGGGCAGGATGAGCCCGGAGAGGGCGGTTGCCCCCAGCACCGCGATGCCGCGGCGGGTGATGCTCACCGAGGCACGTCGACGTCGTTGAGGGCGGCCGCCACGGCATCGGCCGGTTGGTAGCGTTCGAGCTCGGCTTCTGGCCTGATCAGGATGCGATGGGTGAGCACGGGCGGCGCCAGGCGAACCACGTCGTCGGGAGTGACGAAGTCTCGCCCTGACACCCGGGCAAGCGCCCGGGCCGCGGCGAGCAGGTGAACCGCTGCTCGGGGCGAGGCGCCGAGTTCCACGGAGGGCAACTGACGGGTGCGGCGCACCAGGGCCACGACGTAGGTCGAGACCTCCTCACCCACATGCGTCGAATCGACCGCCTTGCGCATCTCCATCAGTTCCGGGCCTGACGTGACCGGCTGGATCTCGTTCAGCCCGACGGGAGCCACTCCCGCCCGCGGCAGCCGCAGGATCTCCGACTCCTCGGCCTCGCTGGGATAGCCGACCGTCGCCTTCATCAGGAAGCGGTCGAGCTGTGCTTCGGGCAGCGGGTAGGTCCCCTCGTACTCGATCGGGTTCTGGGTGGCGACAACGATGAAGGGCTCGGGAAGAGGCCGGGAAATGCCGTCCACCGTCACCTGGGTCTCGGCCATCGCCTCGAGCAGGGCGGCCTGGGTTTTGGGCGGGGTGCGGTTGATCTCGTCGGCGAGCAGCACGTTCGTGAAGATGGGTCCCGCCCGGAACGACAGTTCCCCTTCTCGCAGGGTCATCGTGCCGGTGAGGTCGGAGGGCAGCATGTCGGGCGTGAACTGGGCACGGCCGAACTCGACACCCAAAGCGGCCGCCACGGCTCGGGCGAGCAGCGTCTTCGCCGTGCCGGGAACACCTTCCAGAAGGACGTGACCCCCGACCAGAGCGGCGATCAGTAGAGCATCGATCGTGGCGGTCTGGCCTCGAACCACGTCGTCCACGGCGGCGTGAAGTCGTTCTCGGATTTCCTGCATCGTCATTCCTTCTCCCGGTAGAGCGCTGCCAGTGCCCGGTCGGCTGCCACCAGGGCCTCGTCGCTGTCGTCGTTGCCCAGCAAGGCGTCGATCGCCTCCTCGTCCAGGCCGGCCGAGCCGGCGACCGCCGAGTGGTCGGACTCCTCTGATCGTTGCCGGAGCCGAAGGCGTCCCTCCTCGCGAATGACGGCGAGAGCCTCGGCCGTCTCGCCGGAACGGGCCATCATCCCGGCTACGGCATCCAGATAGGCCTCCCGGCCCGGCGGGAGTCGCCGGACGATGTCATACGGCGGCCCAAAGCGCCGCCCGTAGGCGATGAGGGCGAGCAGGGTGACGACACCGCCAAGGAACAGCGCTACCTTCACCCGGGGAGGGATGGCAGCCAGGATGCCTCCGCCTTCGATGAAACCGTGACGGAACTCGTCGAACGCCACGGTGGTGACGGGGTCGATCATTCCGACGGCGGCAACCGCCGAGCCCGAACGACCGATGCCGTCGTTGTGCAGCGGCTGGGAGTCTGCCAGCCACAAGAAGACGCCTTGACCGACGGCTCGATAACTGCCGACGACGGTGCCGTCGGGAGCGGTCAAGAACGGAGCGTCCACCCCGCTGATCTCCAGGGCGCCGAAGCCGGACAGCGTCACGGTCGATCCCGACGCCTGCCCGGTGACATCACCAACCATTTCGGCGTGAGACGCTCCGTCGGACTGCCACTCGGGAGGGTGGTCGATGAGACGTTCGACCATCGCCGCCTGCCCGGCGACGAGCACACGGCCGCCGTCGCGGAGAAAGCGATCAACCGCGTTCAGTTCGGAGGTCGAGTACTCGGATTCGCCCACGTCGACGATGACCAGCGACCCGGCCGGATCGAGGCCGGCTTCGTCGAGGGGGACGCGGAGCCGGCTGACCTGGTAGCCGAGACGTTCGAGCATGCCTGCCGTAGCCGCCGATCCCATCTCGGTGGTCACGAAGCTGGAGCCGTCAGGCCCCGACACTCCACCGTCGGTGGCGAATCGCGAAACCACCCACACAACGACGTTGAGGGCCAGTACGGCAGCCGCCAACCAGATGAGGATGCGTCGAATTCTGCGTCCCTGATCGGTGATCGTGGTGGAGGGGGGTATCACCGCGCCGTCTCGCCCAGCAAGGAAGCGGTCATCTGACGGACCATCTCCGGGTCTGCGTCGGTGGATGGCCGGTCGCCGTACACGACGGCGTCGAAACGATCAACGACGCGGGTGAACTCGGTGGAGCCGAGCGACTCGGCGACGGTGCCCGAAGTGGTGCCGGGACGAAGGTCGATGAGTTCCGCCCGGTCGAGGCGAACGAGGGCCGCCTGGAAGAGAAGCCGCATGGCCAAAGCATGGTCGCCGCGCGCCTCGGCTTGTTCCGCGCGGGCTTCCAGCTCGGCGGGATCGATCCCCCGGGCAGCTTCATGCTCGCGGCGGATTCGCTCATCGATCCGGCGAGCTCGTCTGCGACCCAGGTTGGCGGTAACGACAACCGCCGTGACGAGCAGGACGCCGCCGACGAGAAGGGCCATCACCACCGGACCGCCGACGAATTCGGACACGGCGGTGAGCCATTCGACGAAGCGGACCCAGGCTCGCTCGAGGAAGTCGATGACCCGGGTCCACCAGGGGGTTCCCAGGCGGTACTTGGCCTGGGCGAGTTCGTCGGCGATCGCTCGGGCAATCTCATCCGGCGGGGGAGGGTCTCCCCTCATCGGCCGTCGGGGGCGCCCAGACCGAACGGGTCGTCGTCAGACGTGGTGTGAGTGGGACTGGCGCTCTCCATCCGCTCCAGGTCCCGGGCCATCAGCTCGAGGTCGTAGCCCTCCTTGCGAACCCTCAAGTCGAAGTAGATGATCGTCACCATGGCGGCCAGGAACGGCGCCGAGATCACCGACACGATCGAGGAGCCGACGATGGCGGGCAGAAACGAGATCTGCTCGCCGTTGACGGCGCCGACGATCGTCAGCACCGACGTGACCGCCCCGACGATCTGGCTGACGACGACGTAGAGCAGGTAGGCGAGAACGACCGCACCCAGGACCGGCCAGAACCGTCCTTTGACGAGCCGGTAGGAGCGGCCGAGGGCCGCCACCGGCCCGAGTCGTTCGGTGACGAGCGCCGCCGGCGAGACCGTCCACATCGTGAAGAGAAAGATCCCCGGTACGAGACAAAAGATCAGCCCGATTCCCGACCCGAGGGACAGGAGGATGGTTGAGAGCATCAGGGGGAAGAAGCGCCGGGCGCCGGCCCGCAGCGAGACCCTCCAGTCGGGCTCCTCTCCCTGCATCGCCTGGGCCAGGGCGGTGATCGATGCCCCCTGCACCAGGACCGATCCCAGGAAGGAGAGGATCCCCGTGAGAGCCAGCACCGAGTAGATCGGGATGAGCGGCTCGAACACCTCCATTGCGGTGGCGTCAGGGTCCACGACGAGCATGGTGGCGAGATCGAGCGGCCCGACGGCGGCCGTGGCGATCAGTTCGACCACCGCGATCGGCCCGAGAACCATGGCGGAGATCTTGATGAGAGTGAGGAAGTTGTTGCGGTAGAGGCGGATGGCGCCATCGACCATCTCGCCGACGCCGAGAGGTCGCAGATCGGGCCGGGCACTCTCCATCGGCCGGTACGGTAGCGGATCGCATGCCCGAGCTTCCCGAGGTGGAGACCACCCGCCGCCACATCGCCCCCGCCCTCGAGGGCACCCGGATCGTCTTCGTCGAACTGGGCCGCGACCGCATGGCTCGACGCAACATGCGCCCCACCGACGTGGTCGACCGCCTCACCGGCAGAAAGGTCGGCAAGGTGAGACGTCGCGGCAAGTTTCTCCTCATCGAGGTAGAGGGGGATCTCACCTGGGTCATCCACCTGGGCATGTCGGGGCGCATGCAGGTGGCGGCTCCGGGCGACGAGCGGCCACCGCACACGCACCTCGCGGTGATCACCGACGCAGGCGACGAGGTTCGTCTCATCGACCCGCGCACGTTCGGATTCGTCGCCGTGTTCACGCCCGAGGAACTGGCGGCGGATTCCCTCTCCGGGCTCGGTCCCGATGCCCTCGACTCGCTTCCCGACGTCACCACCCTTGCCCGCCGATTGGAAGGCCGCCGGGCGGCGATCAAGGCGCTCCTCCTCGATCAGCGGATCCTGGCCGGACTGGGCAACATCTATGCCGACGAGGTCCTCTTCCGCGCCGGCGTCCGGCCCACGAGACCGGCCGGAGAGGTCACCGTCGAAGAGCTGCGTGCTCTGCTCGCCGCCATACCCGAGGTCCTGGCGGCCGGTGTAGAGATGGGCGGGACTTCGCTCGGCGACCTCGCCTATCTCCTTCCGGACGGACGGGCGGGGGAGTACCTCGACCGCCTCGCCGTGTACGGCCGGACCGGGGAGCCCTGCCTCGTCTGCGGCACGCCCATCGAGCGGGTGGTGGTCGCCCAGCGATCGAGCCACTTCTGCCCGCGCTGTCAGACGTGACAGACTCGCGCGGGTGAAAGCGATCCACGCCTTCGTCTCCGGGCGGGTACAGGGTGTGACCTATCGTCAGAGTTGTCGGCAGACCGCCCGGTCACTCGGCCTCTACGGATGGGTCCGCAACTGCCCCGACGGACGCGTGGAGGTGTGGGCCCAGGGCGACGCCGAGGCCTGCGACCGCCTGGTGGACTGGCTGTGGGCCGGGCCTCCGGCCGCCTCTGTCACCGGGGTCGAGACCGACACGGTGGCACCGGACGCAACTCTGCGGGACTTCTTCATCCAACCCGACCCGCGCTGAAGCCGCTACTTGCCATCGATTTGCCGCCCGCCCGGCGTAGGATGAGCGGGCCCGAGATGAGCTACCAACTCTTCTACCTGGAGCATCTGAGTGATCGCGACGTCGATCTGCTCGCCGGGGCATCGGGGGACCCCGATTCGGTACGCGCCCGACTGTCGGCTGATCCCGGGGTAGTCGACGAGCTGCTCACCAATCCGGCCCTGTTCGAGATGGTGTTCGAGGCCCCGGACGCCGAGTTGGGCGTCCCGCTGAGCCCTTTCCTCGCCTTCGGCATCCTCGTCAACCGCGTCGCTCACGACGTGGAGCATGTCAACTACACGTACGAATGGAACGGCCCCGGCCAGCGAATTCCGGTATTCGATGTCGGCTCGCTGCGTGACTTCATGGCCGACGGCGCCCGCCGCTACTTCTTGATCGAGCTGCTGGCGTCGTTCACGAAGGTGGCGAGCGGTCGGGTCTGGGTGCGGACGCGCCGGGGATATCGCTCGCGCCGGTTCAGCGAGCTCGACCCGGTTCACCTGTCCGAGATGGTCGAGCAGCTACCGGTCGCCCAGCAGCCCGCCGGCTTTCGCCGTCTCGGCGACGTCGCCCTTTTCCTGTCGGGCGTTTTTCCCGACCACACCGCCCGCAACCCGCCCGCTCCGTTCCACCGCGAACGTCTCACGCGATCGGCCGGTGTGGAACCGATGCTGGCCCTGCAAGCCGACGACTCGCTCGACTTCCACGAGGCCCTGGGGGCCGCCTGGTACCGCAAGGCGGTGGAGGTGGCGGTGGCGCAGGTCGGCGCGGGACCGCCGATGCTGCGGGACGTCGCCGACAACTTCCGTCCCGCCCGGCGCGTGCTCAATTACCTGGCCGACCGCTACCTGCACCACTATGACGCCGGTCTGAGCCGTCCGGCCTGAGCGGTTTTGCTCCCGGGCTGGATTCCATACGGCTGCTAGCCTGCCGCCCGAGTCACACGTGTGTAATTCATGTATCTGAAATCTTTGAAACTCGTCGGGTTCAAGTCCTTCGCCGATCGCACGCGCCTGGAGTTGCGGCCCGGGGTCACGGTGGTGGTCGGGCCCAACGGCTCGGGCAAGTCCAACCTGGTCGACGCCGTGTCGTGGGTGATGGGCACCCAATCGGCCAAGAATCTCCGCACGCCGAAGATGGAGGACGTGGTCTTCGCCGGCACGGCCACCCGACCCGCCCTCAACCGTGCCGAGGTGACGTTGGTATTCGACAACGAGAGCCGCAGCCTCCCCCTCGATCTCGACGAGGTAAGCATCACCCGCCGGTTGTACCGCGACGGCTCGTCTGATTACGAGCTCAACGGACTGGCCTGTCGGCTTCTCGACATCCAGGATCTTCTCTCCGATTCGGGGGTGGGGCGCCATCAGCACGTGATCGTGGGCCAGGGTCAGATCGACTCCGTGCTCAACTCGGGCCCCACCGATCATCGAGCCGTAATCGAGGAGGCGGCGGGGATCCTCAAGCATCGCCAGCGCAAGGAGCGGGCGATCCGGCGGTTGGAGCGGACCGATGCCGACGTGCTGCGGCTCCAGGACATCGTCGGAGAGCTGTCCCGTCAGATGCGCCCGCTGAAACGCCAGGCCAACGCCGCCGAACAGCACGCCGAGCTCGTCGCCAACGTCAAGGCGCTTCGGCTCTATCTCGGTGGCCAGCGCCTCCGGGCGATGGAAGAGCGGGGCCGGAGCCTGGCGGGGGAGCACGTAGAGCTATCCCAGAGGCTGCGGGACGGTGAGGCGGAGGTCTCCGAGCTGGCGGCCGCCCTCCACATCCTCACCGTCGAGGCGGGCGAGGTGGGCGAGACGCTGGACCGAGACACCGCCGCCGCCGCTCGTCTCGAGACGATCCTCGAGCGCCTGCGTCGGAGCGCCTCGGTCGCCCATGAGCGATACCGCGCCGCCGTCGCCCGGCGGGAAGGTGCCGACGAGCGGCGCAAGGACATGGAGGACGAGCGCCGCGGCCTAGACGACGAACTATCGGCCATCCGCTCCCAGGTCACCGAGGCGGCAACGCTCGCCGAAAGGGAAGAGCGCCGGTTCCGGGCACTGGAGGACGAGGCTCGCTCGCTGGCCGACCAGGAGAACCTCACACCCCAGGGCGCACTGGCAGTCGTGCGAGGTGAGGTGCGGTCGCTGGAAGCAGCCGAGCTGAGGGACCGCCGGGAGCTAGACCAGGTCGAACGTCGCGCTTCGGTCGTCCGCGCCCACATCGCCGATGACGAGAACGAGGTGGAGGCGCTCAAGGACGAGATCCGTCGCCTCGACGAAAACGCATCGGCCCTCCAGGAGAGCTACCAGAAAGCGGCCGAGGCTCGCAACCGCCTCCAGCAGCACTGGGAATCGATGGAGGGTGCCCGCAACGAGGCTCACCTGGCACTCGCCTCGGCGCGAGCCCGGCTCGAGGCAGTCACCGCAGCCGTCGAGGGGATGGCTGATCCGGAGGCACGCCGGCTCGTCAGCGGAGCCCGGGGACACAGGGGAAGCCTGGCCTCGCTCCTCGACGTACCGCCAGATCTCGCCGCCGCCGTCGATGCGGCCCTCGGGCCGTGGGCGGACGCCGGCGTGTTCGACACCGAAGACACGCTCCATTCCGCCGTCACCGCCCTCAAATCGGGTGGGAGGGGAGGAGTGCCGGTGGTTTCGGCGGCCGCCGACGATGAAGATCTCGCTCCATCTCGGGCGGTCGCTCCGGAGGTGGGGGTGGATGCCCTCATCGACCTCCTCGGAAACCGGGCCGATCAGCTACTCGCCCGGGCGATGCTGGGCGACGTTCTTCTCGTCGAGGGCTGGGCGACGGCTGCCCGCATCGTCTCCCGCCATCCCCATCTCCGGGCGGTGACACCGGAAGGCGACCTGATCTCCGCTCACGGGATCCGCGTCGCCCATCCCGACGGGGCGACACCAGCCATGGTCGAGGCGGCCGAGGTGGCCCTCGAGCAGACGGAGACGGAACTGGCCCGGATCGAGTCGCTCCACACCTCGGCCAAGCGCGACTTCGAGAACAGCCGGGCCGAGGAGCGGAAGGCCCTGGAGGAGCTGGAAGCCCTCGAAGCGCGGATGTCGGGAGCGACTGAGACCCTGGCACGACTCACGCGGACTCGTTCGAATCTCGAAGCGGAGCTGGATCGTCTGGGGGAACGCAAGACCTCGCTGCGGGAGACCGCCGGCGAGCGGGAGGACGCGCTCGGTCGCCTGCGGTCCCGCCTGGCAGCCTTGGAGGGCGAGGAGGCCGAACGCCAGCAGGCGTGGGAGGAGATGGAGGCCCGGCGCGCAGAGCTGGAAGCGCACAGGGAGGAGGCCCGGGCGTCGTGGCAACAGGCGACCTCTGAGCTACGCGCCTCCCGGGAGCGGTTGACGCTGCTCGAACGCCGCCGCGAGACCATCCACTCGAGCCTCGAGGCGGACCTGGCCAATCCCGTGAGCGACGCCGAGCTGGAACGCCTCGACGTGATCGGTGTCACCGCCCGCCGGGCGATCGACATCCTCTCCGAGCGTCTCTCGGAACTACGCGAGCGTCAGGCCGATCTGCGAGAAAGGGCTGGCGAGACCGGGGTACAACGCGACGGGACGAGGAGACGCCACGAGGAGGCCCGCACCCGGCTCGAGACCGATCTGAAGCGGCTGGGAGAGATCGAGGTCGAGGCGACTGAGATAAGGGTGAGGCGTGAGAACGTGGCCGAGGGTCTGCGCCGCGAGATCGACGCCGATGAGGAGACGGCGCTGGCCGCTTCCCGGCCGGAGATCGAGGGTGCCGCCGACGACGCCGACCTATCCGATGTGCTCGATGACCTCGAAGCCCGTTTGCGACGCATGGGCCCGGTCAACCCGCTGGCGGCCGAGGAGTACCGGGAGCTGGAAGAGCGCCACACTTTCCTCACCGACCAACTCGCCGACCTGGAGGAATCCCGCGGTGAGCTGCGCCGGGTCATCACTGTCCTCGACGAGGAGATCCAGAGCCGCTTCGTCACCGCCTTCGACGAGGTGGCGGCGGCGTATGAGGAGCACTTTTCCATCCTGTTCCCGGGCGGAGCGGGCCGGCTGACGATGAGCGATCCCTCCGAGCCGCTGACGTCCGGAGTGGAAATCCAGGCCCAACCGCTCGGCAAGAAGGTGAGCCAGTTGAGTCTCCTGTCGGGCGGCGAACGATCGCTGGCGGCGCTCGCCTTCCTGTTTGCCGTCTTCAAGGCCCGTCCCAGCCCGTTCTACATACTCGACGAGGTGGAGGCCGCCCTGGACGATGCCAACCTGCGGCGGTTCACGCGGTTGATCGACGCCTTCCGCCGCGATGCCCAGCTGGTCATAGTCACCCACCAGCAGCAGACGATGGAATCGGCCAACGTCCTCTACGGCGTGACCATGGAGCCCGGCGGCTCCTCCACCGTGGTGCGAAAGGAGATCGACCTGACGGATTCGGCTCTCTTATCCGGTGAGGACGCCGTCCTGGCATAGAATCTGCCCGTGGAACTGATCCAGATCCTCCTGATCGTTCTCTCCCTGGTGGTCATCGCCGGCGTCGGATGGTTCGTGGCGGCACGCCGCCCCGATGAGCCGACCACGGCAGCCCCACCGCGTGCCCGACCGAGCGGCCGCATCGCCGGACGGATATCGAAGACGTCACAATCGCTCGGCGGAGCATTACGCGGTGTCTTCGGACGGGACACGCTGGACGAGGACTTCTGGGACGGGATGGAGGAGGCGCTCATCGGCGCCGACGTGGGTGTCGAAGCCTCCACCGAGATAGTGGCCCGAGTACGAGAGCGTCGGCCCGAAGACTCCGCCGAGGCACGGGCCGTCCTTTCGGAGGAGCTGGAAGCGGAGCTCGACGGTCGGTCTCGTCACCTCCAATTGGGTGACTCCAAGCCAGCCGTGGTGATGGTCGTGGGAGTCAACGGCTCCGGAAAGACGACCACGATCGCCAAGCTCGCCAATCAGCTCCAGGCCGAGGGCCGCACACCCCTGCTCGGGGCGGCCGACACTTTCCGGGCGGCCGCCGACGCCCAGCTCCGGACCTGGGGCGACCGGCTCGGCGTCGAGGTGGTCGGTGGCCAGGAAGGGGCCGATCCTGCGGCCGTCGCCTTCGACGCCTTCCAGGCGGCGCGGTCCCGCGGAAAGGACGTCGTGATCATCGACACCGCGGGTCGCCTCCAGTCCAAGCACAACCTGATGGCCGAACTGACCAAGATCCGCCGGGTGGTCGAGCGCGAATCCAACGTCGACGAGGTGCTGTTGGTCCTCGACGCCACCGGCGGCCAGAACGGCATCTCCCAGGCGGAAGTCTTCACCGAGGCGGTCGGCGTGACGGGAATCGTCCTCACCAAGCTGGACGGGACCGCCCGCGGCGGGGTCGTTGTGGCGGTGGAGCGAAAGCTCGACCTGCCCGTGAAATATGTCGGGGTGGGCGAGGGCCTCGAGGATCTCCTGCCGTTCAACCCGCACGAGTTCGTGGAAGCGATGCTCGCCGATGCGTGACCGCAACGACCTGATTGCGCTGGCCCGGGAGACGGCCGTCAACGCCTACGCCCCGTACTCCAAGTTCCGGGTCGGAGCCGCCGTCCTGGGTTCCGACGGCCTGACATACACCGCCGCCAACGTCGAGAACGCTGCCTACCCGTCGTCTAGCTGTGCGGAAGCCAACGCCATCGCCTACGCCGTGTCTCAAGGAGTGCGCAAGATCGACGAGGTGGCGGTGGCCTGTATCGACGCTCCCGGGACCTCGGCCGCCTACCCGTGCGGACGCTGCCGCCAGATCATGTCGGAGTTCGGCGTCGACCAGGTGCACGTCTCGGCCGGATCCGGCTCGAAGGTGATGACCCACACCCTCGACGACCTGCTTCCCCACCGCTTCAGCCTCTGACGTCGTCTCACGAGGTCGTTTGTCCCCCACGCAATGGGGGAAGGGGGCCCCGAGAAGCGGGGTAGGCGGAAACCACATAGAAGCTGTCCTTCACCTCTCCAACCCGCCCACGACATAAGCCGCGATGGCCGCCGCCGCCCCAATATTCAGCGAGTCGATGTTGGGTCGCATCGGAATTCGCACCAGCCGATCGAGTTGCCGGATGGTTGCCTCGCTCAGGCCCGGTCCTTCGGCTCCCAGTATCAACGCCGTCTTGGGCGCCGGTTCGAGGCCTCCGATTGGTGCGGCTTGGGGGTCGGGGGAAAGTCCGACGAGACGAAAGCCGTGGTCGGACACCACCTCGAGCCCGCCGGGCAGACGGTCGAGACGTGCGTGGGGGAAACCGAACACGGCGCCCATCGACACCCGCAGCACCCGCCGGTAGAACGGGTCACATGTCGTCGGATCGATCAGCAGGGCGTCCATACCGAGTCCGGCTGCCGATCGAATCACGACACCGACGTTCGTGGGGTCGGTGACGTTCTCACAGACGACGACCCGCTTGGCGTGTGCCAGCACCTGGGCCGGCTCCATCGGTGTGGGCCGGCGAAACGCGGCAACGAAACCCCGATGGAACCGGACGCCGGTCACTGCCTCGACCACCTCGGGCGATCCCACGTAGACCGGCACATCTTCCGGCATGTCGGGGACCCGCTCGGTCATGTCGGAGGCGGAGAGGACCGACAGCGGATGCAACCCCGCCGCCATAGCCCGCTCGGTCACCCGAGTGCCCTCGCAGATGAAGATGCCGGATAGGTCGCCGCCAGGCCCTTCCCGGTGGCGTCTCAGCTGCTCGTCCGTCAGGCCGGTGTAGGGAACGATTCGTGGATCGTCCGGATCGTCGATGGGAACCAGTGCCACAGGCGGAGTATGAGACTTTTCGAAAACTCTTGTGCCAGCCCCCTGGTTTGTGTGGGTGTGGTGTTGTAGGTTGACGGTATGGACGAA
>DATABS010000107.1:0-67103 GCA_036259475.1 Acidimicrobiia bacterium
CTCCTCATCCGCCCCCGGCTCGTGATCGCCGTCGTAGTGGGGGCCGTTGTCTGGTGGCTGGCGAAGCGGCGTTGAGTCGCTGCCCTACTCCCGATCGATCTTGTCCTCGTCCCAGTAGTCCAGGCGCTCGAACGGCATCACCACCGCGGTCAGCACGTTCATCAGGTGGGCAGTGATGCGCACCACGTAGCGGTAGAACAGGGCCGTGGCGACGGCGGGGCCGGCCGCATCCTCGTTCAGCTGGGCGTGCATACGGGCCTCGTAGGCGTCGACGTCGAGGTCGGCGGCGTTGAGTATCTCGATGGCGGCGTCGGCGTCCCGCTGGCCGAACACCCGCGACGTCTCGTCGATCAGCCACAGCACCTTCTCGCCCACCTTGTCCACCGCCTCCAGATGCTCGCCCGACGACATGTCGGCCCCGGCGGCGGCCAGGTCCCACATGTCCTTGGTCAGGTCGCCGACCCGTTCGATGTCCTTGGCGATCGACATGTACACGAACAGGATCGGAGCGTCGGCCAGCGCTCCCCGCACCCCGGCGTGGACGATGAGGCGGCGCCGGATCGCCCGCTCCACCTTGTTGATCGACCGGTCCCTCTTGCGCAGCGCCCTGCCGATCTCCTCCGGCTCGATGCGGCGGGTCAGGGCGTCGGTGGCCATCCGGAACGTCTCGGCGGAGGTCGACAGCATCGTGGCGATCTCCGCCTCGATGTTCTCGACCTGGCTCTCGCCGCCGCCACGGAACAGTTCAAACACCATCTGGAGACCCCATCATGCCAAAAAGTAGAGGCCTAGAACGGGGAGCAGCACGAAGGTGCCGCCGATGTACGCCACGACCCACGTCCGGTTTTTCTGGGCGAGGTCGCTCGTCGCCTGGGCCAGCCGGATCGGGATCTCGCGCATGGCCGGGAGGGGATAGAAGATCAGGATGCCGAACAGATTGAACAGGGTATGCACCAGGGCGATCGTCAACCCCTCCGGGGAGACGGCGGCGAGCGAGGCGAGGAGGGCGGTGATCGTCGTCCCCAGGTTGGCTCCCAGCGTGACCGGGAACGCGTTGGGCAGGGTGATGATCCCGGCGGCGAGGAGCGGGATCAGGATCGAAGTCGTGATCGACGAGCTCTGCACCAGCACTGTCACCACCAGGCCGAGGAGCATCGCCCCGAGGCCGGCGCCCTTATCGAGCATCCGGTTGACCGAACGCTCGATCCCTCCCGCCATCAGCGACCGCATCAGCTTGGTGATGAACGTCAGGGCGGTGAAGATCAACACCAGCCCCACTCCGAGCAGGACGCTGCCGGCGACCACCGAGGAGACTCCTTCCAAGGCCTGCTCCAGGAGCCCGATGGGCGCCTCCACCGCGGCGGCGATGGGACTCTCCATCGTGATCCCCGACACCTCCCCGCCCCGGAAAACGTCGGTGAGGGCGTCGGCGGCTCGACTCAGGAACCCGGTCGCCAACTCGAGAGGAAGAGCCACCAGCACGGTGAGCACGTTGAAGAAGTCGTGCACCGTGGCACCGGCGAAGGCCCGGCGGAACTCGGGGCCCTGGCGGACGTGGCCCAATGAGACCAGTGTGGCGGTGACGGTGGTGCCGATGTTGGCCCCCATCACCATCGGCACCGCCGAGGCAACCGGCAGCGCCCCGGCTCCGACCAGTCCCACGATGGTGGCGGTGGTCACCGACGAGGACTGCACCAGCACCGTCGCCAGGATTCCCGCCAGGAGCCCCGCTACAGGATGGCTGACATTCTCGAACAGCCGGTCGGCGAACTCGGCCCCGAAGGCGTTGATGCCCAACTCGAGCGCCTTGACCCCGCCCAGGAAGGCGTAGAGCAGCGTCAGGACGAGCGCCAGACGAATCAGCGTGGACCCTCGGCTAGGAGAAGGCGCGTCGAGCCGGTCGGTCATGCGCGTCGGCGGGGGAGCAGTGATCGGCAGCAGGCGAGG
This sequence comes from Acidimicrobiia bacterium, assembly GCA_036259475.1. Taxonomy (GTDB): domain Bacteria; phylum Actinomycetota; class Acidimicrobiia; order Spongiisociales; family ZC4RG35; genus ZC4RG17. The sequence goes on from DATABS010000107.1 coordinate 1,948, forward strand.
TCGTCCACGCGCCGCCAGGTTAACGGCCAGTGACCGGCCCCTCTCACCGCCGTCTTCGCACCCTCCGGGTCCCTTTACCCTTAGCCGTGTGAGGGAACGACCCCGTCCTTCCGAGATCCCCGACGCCCCCGGCGCCTACATGTTCCGTGACCGCCACGCCAAGGTCATCTACGTCGGGAAGGCCAAGTCGCTCCGCTCCCGGGTGTCCTCCTATTTCGCCCGGGGTCTGCAGCCGCGCACCCAAGCGATGGTCGACGCCGCCGACACGGTCGAGTGGATCATCACCGACAACGAGGTGGAGGCGCTCATGCTGGAGTACTCGCTGCTCCAGCGTCACCGGCCCCGCTTCAACGTCCGTCTGGTCGACGACAAGTCCTATCCCTACCTGGCCATCACCCGCTCTGATGAGTGGCCCCGGGCGAGGGTGATGCGGGGCAAGAAACGCAAGGGAACCGAGTACTTCGGGCCCTTCGCCCACGCCTACGCCATCCGCAAGACCCTCGACCTGCTCCTTCGAACCTTCCCGGTAAGGACGTGTACCGATGGGCTGTTCAAGCGCCAGCGGGCGCAGGGACGGCCCTGCCTGCTCTATCACATCGAGAAATGCTCGGGACCGTGCGTCTACGCGGTGGAGCCGGATGACTACGCCGAGATGGTCGACGGGCTGGCCGCTTTCCTTCGGGGCGACACCGACGAGGTCATCGACCGCCTCAACGCCGACATGCTGGCCGCCTCCGACCGCCAGGAGTATGAGACGGCGGCTCGGTACCGGGACCGGCTGGCCGACGTGCGCCGGGCGCTGGAACGCCAGGAGGTGGTGACCGAGCGCTCCGAGCACTTCGACCTGATCGCCTTCTACGGCGACGAGCTGGAGACCGCATTCCAGGTCCTGCACGTCCGCCGGGGGCGGGTAGTGGGACGCCTCGGCACCGTGGTCGACCGGGTGGAGGACCTGACCGAGCCGGAGCTGGTGGGACGGGTGATCCGCGAACTCTACGGCGATGACGCTCCGCCCCGCCTGGTACTCGTCCCGCTCGAACCCGACGAGCCCGACGTCCTCCAGGCCTGGTTGAGCGAACGCCGCGGAAGCGGGGTGGAGATCCGGGTGCCGCGCCGGGGGGCCAAGCGGCGGCTGATCGACACCACGGAGGTCAACGCCAAGGAGGCCTTCGCCCGTCACCGCCTCAAGCGCCACCAGGACCACAACGCCAGGGCGCGGGCGCTGCGCAGCCTCCAAGAAGTGCTCGACCTACCCGAGGCGCCCTTGCGGATCGAAGCCTACGACATCTCGACCCTGCAGGGAACCAACACCGTCGCCTCGATGGTGGTGCTGGAGGACGGGATGCCCCGCCGCTCCGAGTACCGGAGGTTCAAGATCCGCACCGTCGAGGGCCAGGACGACTTCGCGTCGATGGAAGAGACCATCCGCCGCCGCTTCAAGGCCTATCTGGCCGAGCGGGACCGGGGAGCGGCCGACGGGGGCAAGTTCGCCTACCCGCCTTCGCTGATCGTCATCGACGGCGGCCTGGGTCAGCTCGGCCGGGCGGTCAAGGTATTGGACGAGCTCGGTCTCGACATTCCGGTTATCGGCCTGGCCAAGCGGATGGAGGAGGTCTACCTGCCGAACAGCCCGGACCCGCTGCTGATCCCCCGGGACGCCGAAGCCCTCTACCTCTTGCAGAGGGTTAGGGATGAGGCGCATCGGTTCGCCGTCACCTACCACCGCACCCTGCGGTCCAAGTCCATGGTCGATTCGATCCTCGATGAGGTCCCGGGGATCGGCCCGACCCGGAAGAAGGCGCTCCTCAAGCGGTTCGGGTCTCTCAAGCAGATTCGAAGTGCCGAGCGCGAGCAGCTGGCAGAGGTGGTCCCGGATACGGTGGCCGAGGACCTGTTCACCGCCCTCCACGGCTGACATCGCGGCTTCTCAGAACCGAAACGCAGCACGTGTGACGCGTTTCGGTCCCAAGAACGCAAGGGGCGACGATGGCGACGGCGGCCGGTACCCTGAGCGTATGGCACAACCGGTCGAAGCCGTCGAGATGGTGGATCGTCCCCATGTCCTGGTCGTGACCGGGATGTCGGGCGCCGGCAAGTCGTCGGCCGCCAACGTGTTGGAGGACAACGGCTACAACGTCATCGACAACCTGCCTCCAGAGTTGTTGAGCCAGGTTGCCGACTTCCACGGGGTGGCCGACAGCCCCCGCCGCCTGGCTGTGGTGGTCGACGCGCGGGGTGGCGACGCCCTCGAGGCCCTCCAGGAGGTGGTCCAGCAACTCGCCCAGGGCGGGATCCGCACCGCCATCCTGTTCCTCGACGCCGACGACGCCACGATCATCCGCCGTTACGGGGAGAACCGCCGACCCCATCCTCTCGGCCTTCCCACCGTCGAGGAGGCCATCGCCGCCGAGCGGGAGATGCTGGATGGGCTCCGGGAATCGGCCGACGTCGTCATCGACACCACCGACCTCAACGTCCACCAACTCCGCGACCGGGTCGTCAACGAGTTCAGCAGTGAAGCCATGCAGCGGCCGATGCGGGTCTCGGTTCGGTCCTTCGGATACAAGCACGGCACCCCCCGTGACGCCGACCTGGTCTTCGACGTCCGTTTCCTGCCCAACCCGCACTGGGTGCCCGAGCTCAAGCCGCTCCGGGGTACCGACGACGACGTGGCTCAGTACGTCCTGAGCAATCCCGACGCCGCAGAGTTCGTCGAGCGGATCGATCAGCTCATCAGCTTCCTCCTTCCTCGCTACGAGAGCGAGGGCAAGTCCTACGTGTCTATCGCCATCGGTTGCACGGGCGGCCATCACCGCTCGGTGGCGATCGCCGAGGAGCTGGGTAAGCGCCTGGAGAATCGAGGGATCCGGGCGGCGGTCCGACACCGGGACGTGGAACGTTGACCTACGGCCAGGGCGGCATGATCGGGACCACCGAGGCTCCCGCCACCGAGACTTCTACCGCCCTGGAGCCGCTTCTTCTCTCACCCGACGGGCCGTCGGTCGTGGCTATCGGCGGCGGCCACGGGCTGGCGGCGGCGCTGGAGGCGGTCCAGTTGTACGCCGGGAAGGTGACCGCCGTCGTATCCGTCGCCGACGACGGCGGATCCTCGGGACGGCTGATCGAGGGAATGCGCATTCCCGCCCCGGGAGATATCCGGCGCTGCCTCCTTGCCCTCACCCCCGAGCCGTCCCTCGTCTCGGAGCTGTTCGCTCACCGCTTCTCGTCCGGCGACGTCATGGACCACTCGCTCGGCAATCTCATGCTGGCTGCTCTCACCGACCTGTTCGGCGATTTCGCTTCGGCCGTGGACGCCGCCGGGCGACTGCTGGGCACAGTGGGAGAGGTGATGCCCGCCACTACCGAGCCGGTGAGCCTGCGGGCCACCGTTGGTGGCAGCTCCGTCGTTGGCCAGGCGGCGATCGCCCGCAGCCGGGGCGGCGTCGAGGCGATACAACTGGAACCATCCGACCCCAGTCCCAATCTGGCGGCTCTGGAAGCTATCGCCGCCGCCGATCAGATCGTCATCGGTCCCGGTTCACTCTTCACCTCCGTCGTCGCCGCCCTCCTCGTCCCCGACCTCGCCAAGGTGGCCATGGCGGCGTCGGCCCGCAAGGTCTTCGTGTGCAACCTCGTCACCCAGGACGGCGAGACCTGGGACCTCGACGGACCCGGACATCTTCAGGCCCTGTCGGCTCTGGGCGGGATCGACGGCCCCGGCAACGTGGTCGTCCATGACGGACCGCTGGAGGTCCCCGAGGGGCATTCCCGCATCGACTTCGACGACGTGACGGTCGGGACATGGGAGATCCGGCGGGCGGATGTGGCCGACCCGGCTGCCGACTGGCCGGCTCACGACCCCTTTGCCCTGGCGCAGGTCCTCGAAGAGCTCCTCTGACTCGGTATCATCGGCGGACAGCTTCGGCGCCGGTGGCACAATGACCGGCCATGGCCAAATACCTGACACTCGACGACCTCGCCCTGGCGGAGAAGACCGTCCTCATCCGATCGGACCTCAATGTCCCTCTGCAGGACGGGCAGGTGACCGACGACTTCCGGATCCGCATGGCCCTGCCCACGATCGAACGGGTCCGCTCCGCCGGAGCGGTTGCCGTGGTCTGCAGCCACCTGGGCCGACCCAAAGGCCCCGACCCGTCGCTGTCTCTCGCTCCCGTGGCGAAGAGAATGTCCGAACTGGCTGATTTCCAAGTGCGCCACCTGGACGCCGTGTTCGGCGAGGACGTCCAGTCCGCTCTCAACGGCGCGGCCACAGGCGACGTGATCATGCTGGAAAACACTCGATTCGAGGCGGGAGAGACCACCAACGACTCCGTCCTGTCGGACCGACTGGCGGATCTCGCCGATGTCTTCGTGCAGGACGCCTTCGGTTCGGTGCACCGTGCCCATGCTTCCACGGTGGGAGTGGCGGAGAGGCTCCGGTCGGCCGCCGGTCCACTCCTCGTCGCCGAACTGGAAGGCCTGGGACGGTTCCTCGGCGCCCCGGAACGCCCCTACGTTGTGGTCCTGGGCGGCGCCAAGGTTTCCGACAAGCTGGGCGTGATCAACAATCTCCTGCCGAAGATCGACACCATGCTGGTCGGAGGTGGCATGTGCTTCACGCTGCTCGCCGCCCGGGGACACGACGTCGGCGACAGCATGGTGGAGGAAGACGAGGTGGAGACCGTTAGGTCGCTCCTCGACGGACCCCACGGGGATCGAATCGAGTTGCCCACCGACATCGTGGCCGCCGACTCCTTCGCCGAGGATGCCGCCTCCCGTGTGGTGCCGGCTGATGGCATTCCTTCCGGGACCATGGGCCTCGACATCGGGCCCGAGACTTCGCAGGCCTTCGCCGACGTCATCCGGGGAGCCCGCTCGGTCTTCTGGAACGGCCCCATGGGAGTCTTCGAGTGGGAGAGCTTCCGGGCCGGCACCGAGGCCGTCGCCCGGGCGATGACCGAATGCGACGGTTTCACCGCCGTCGGTGGGGGAGACTCGGCCGCCGCGCTGCGTCAGCTCGGTATGGAGGACAAGGTGTCGCACCTCTCGACCGGGGGAGGAGCCGGCCTCGAACTGCTCGAAGGCCAGGAGCTTCCCGGAGTGGCCGTGCTGGAGAGGTGGGTGTCGTGAACGGCCGCAAGGATCTCATCTGTGGCAACTGGAAGATGAACTCCAACCACCTCGACGCTATCCAGATGATCCAAAAGCTGCACTACCGCCTGGAGGTCGACGACTACGACCGGGTGGAGGTGGTGGTCGCCCCTCCGTTCACCGCTCTCCGCTCCGCCCAGACAGTGATCGAGGTCGACCGGATGCGGATCGGCCTCAGCGCCCAGGACGTCTTCTGGGAGGACGAGGGCGCCTACACCGGCGAGGTCTCCGCGCCCATGCTGGCCAAGCTCTCCGTGTCATACGTGATCGTCGGTCACTCCGAGCGGCGGCAGCTTTTCGGCGAGACGGACGAGACCGTGAACCGCAAGCTGCAGGCGGTGCTCCGTCACGGCATGACGCCCATCGTGTGTGTCGGGGAGACGCTCGACCAGCGGGAGGCCGGCGAGCACACCGACGTCGTCGTCGCACAGCTGCGGGGCGGTTTGCGGGGAATCGCCGCCGAGGCGGTGGCCACGATGGCGATCGCCTACGAGCCGGTGTGGGCCATCGGAACTGGCCGAACCGCCACGCCCGACGATGCCGGAGAGATGTGCGAGACGATCCGAACCGAGGTGGGTGAGCTGGCGGGCTCGGCTGAATACGAGTCGGTCCGGGTGCTGTATGGCGGTTCGGTCAATCCGGGCAATATCAAGTCCCTGATGGCCAAGCGGCACATCGACGGGGCGCTGGTGGGCGGCGCCTCTCTCGATCCCGACGCCTTCGCCGCCGTGGCCCGTTACTGGGTGTAGCGTCCCGGCGGTGCTGAAGCCCGATTACCCGATTCGCACCGAGCGGCTCCGGCTTCGCCCCTATCTCGCCTCCGACCTGGACTTCCTGTGCGACGTGATGTCTCGTCCCGAGGTCGTCCGTTTCCTCTACCACGACGTCCGTCCCCGTCAGGAAGTGGCCGATCTGCTGGAGAAGCGGACGTCGATGACCTCGATCCGCGCCGAGGGCGACAACCTGGTCCTGGCGGTACAGCTGGGGACCACCGGCCCCCTGGTGGGAGACGTGACTCTCAGTTACCAGAGCGCCACCCACCGACAGGGCGAGATCGGCTGGGTGTTCCACCCCGATCATCATGGTCACGGCTACGCCACCGAGGCGTCCCGTGTGTTGCTGCGGCTGGCGTTCGAAGGGCTCGACCTGCACCGGGTCATCGCCCGGTGCGACGGTCGCAACCGGGCCTCGTTCCAGGTGATGGAGCGGCTGGGGATGCGGCGCGAGGCCCACTTCGTAGAGAACGAGTTCGTGAAGGGGGAGTGGACCGACGAGGTCGTGTGCGCCCTGCTGGCGGCGGAGTGGCGGGCGCGGCCGGGGGAGAGCAACATCGGGGCTTCTAAGGTTTGAGCATGGAACTGGTGCTGATCCGACACGGCCAATCGACCTGGAACCTCGAGAACCTGTTCACGGGATGGACCGACGTGCCGCTCACCGACGAGGGCAAAGCCGAGGCGGTGGAGGCCGGGCGGCTGATGGCGGAAGAGGGCTACCGCTTCGGCGTGCTCCACACGTCGGTGCTGCTGCGGGCCATCCACACCGCCGAGATCTCGCTTCGCGAGATGGGCTTGCACTGGCTTCCGGTTCGCCGGCACTGGCGCCTCAACGAGCGTCACTACGGCGCCCTTCAGGGCCTGAACAAGAAGGAGACGGCTGAGCGTCACGGCGAAGAACAGGTCCTGATCTGGCGGCGCAGTTACAGCTCGCCGCCGCCGCCGCTGGAGCCCGACGACGAACGTCATCCGCGTCACGACGCCCGCTACGCCGACCTGCCTCCCGACGTCCTCCCAGGGTCGGAGGCATTGTCCGACGTGGTCGACCGGATGCTGCCCTACTGGTACGACTTCATCGTGCCCGATCTGCTGGGGGGCCGCCGACCGCTCGTCGTCGCCCACGGCAACAGCCTCCGGGCCCTGGTCAAACACCTCGACCACCTGGGCGAGGACGAGGTCGTGGGTCTCAACATCCCCACGGGCATCCCCCTCGTCTACGAGCTGGACGACGAGACGCTGGAACCGGTGTCGAAACGCTACCTCGGCGATCCGGAAGCGGCGGAAGAGGCGGCCAAGGCGGTCGCACAGCAAGCCTCGGCCTGACGCCGCTCCGCTTCGAAGATCGGGAGGTGGCTGGTAACATGGTGACGTTCCCGAACCCCCGTGTGTTCACGCATGCAGATCCTGACTGCCATCATCACCGTCATCCACATCCTGCTGTCGCTCGCCGTCGTGGTGCTCATCCTCCTGCACTCCGGCAAGGGCGGCGGCCTCTCGGACGTGTTCGGCGGTGGCATGTCGACCTCGAATCTCGGAGGAACGACGCTGGCCGAGCGGAACCTCAACCGCATCACGGTCATCACCGGAGTGCTTTTCGGGATCACGACGATCGTGCTGACGCTGCTACTGAGCTGATCACGAGTTCCGGTACAATCGAGACACACCACGTCGGAGTGGCGGAATTGGCAGACGCGCTAGGTTGAGGGCCTAGTGCCCGATAAGGGCGTGGAGGTTCAAGTCCTCTCTCCGACACCGACAAACCCCCTGTTCGGCAGGGGGTTTCTAGTTTCGGTGGCGATGTACAGGTTGTCAGTAGCTGGCTCAGCTCCGCTCAAATTCATACCCAGGCGCGGACCGGGACGAGGTCCAGGCGATGGACCCGAGACCCTCCGCCCTCCGGTGAAGGGCGAAAGGTTCGGGGGTTTTCGAGACGATCCCTGGTTACTAGCGGCGACCGGTTGATTGGCCGCCGGGGTTCTTGATGGCTGGGTCGCATTCCAGTTCATGCGTCGGCGAGAAGGTGGAGACCCCTCCTGACGCCTCTCCGGAAACGGCCGGGGCCGCTGCCTTGCAATGCCCCTGAATCCACGGACGTGCAATGGGATCGTTGAGAATTATCGGCTCGTCCTGACCCGGTGGAGCCACCGTCTGGGTATGTGCCAGCGCCGTCGGGGCCAACGCAAGCGAGAGCACCGCCGCTGCCAGAGCTGTAGCGGCCTTACGCGATTTCCGTCTCATCACCATTCCTTCTTCCCGCGGATCGGAATATCCGCTTTACGAGGGGTTCTCCCCTGTCGTTACACCTAAAGACACCGCAGGAGGCCGATGCGTGACGCCCAGATTCGGCCGACACCAAGATTGCGGGAGTTCGAACACCGCCGACTCGTCGAGAGCGGAAACCTGCGGTGGTAATGGCCAGGTGTTCGCCGTCCATATCTATGGGGATGGGGAGGCGAGGTCGTGCTCCGAGCCAGGCGTACTTTCTGAACGCCGACGCGGCAACAATGAGCAGTTGCCTCCCGTCCTTGGCTCATCCTGCCACGGAGCAGCCGGGACCTAGGTGGCAACCTAACTCGTTCTGTGGGCATGGATCCACATGGAGAGTGGAGACCCGCACACGCAACGCTCAGCTGGATGCCCAGGGCCACGTCCCGCCATCTCGTCACCCGACACTGAGCCGTTTGCCGACGGAACGGCCGGGGTACTGAGTCGTCATCGACGAAAGGGAGAATCGATGAGGATGGGGAGAGCCCTGGCCGTTTCGCTCGTGGTCATCCTGGCCGTCGCCACCGTGGCGGTGGCCCAACTGGCGCCGGGTGGCACGTTCGACGACGACGACGGCAGCGTCCATGAGGCGAACATCGAGGCGATCGCCGCCGCCGACATCACGCGGGGGTGCAACCCGCCCGCCAACAACCTGTTCTGTCCGGACGACCCTGTAACACGGGGCCAGATGGCCGCATTCTTGGTTCGGGCTCTCGATCTGCCCGACGACGACGATGATGACGACTTCGAGGACACCGACGACTCGATCTTCGAAGAGGACATCGAGCGCCTACGTGGGGCCGGTGTCACCTTCGGATGCAACCCGCCGGAGAACGACCGCTACTGCCCGGACGACAACGTCACACGAGGCCAGATGGCGGCGTTCCTGGTGCGGGCGCTGGGCTACACCGCCGATGGCGGTGGGGACCATTTCACAGACGACGACAGCTCGGTCTTCGAGGGCGATATCGATCGGCTGCGGACGGCTGGTGTGACGTTCGGGTGTAACCCGCCGGCCAACGACCGCTACTGCCCCGACGAGCTCGTCACGCGGGCGCAGATGGCGTCGTTCCTCACCCGGGCGCTGGGCCTCACGCCGATCCAGCCCCCACCGCCCACCTCGTCGTCCACCTCGTCGACGTCGTCCACCTCGACGACGCTGCCGAGCGGCGACTCCTGCATCGGTTCGCTCGGGGCGGTGACGATCGACGACGATCTGATCGTGCCGTCCGGCTACTCCTGCACCCTCAACGGCACCACCGTGCAGGAGAACGTGTTGGTGGCGTCGGGAGCCACTCTCATAGCCAATGGAGTGTCGGTCGACGGCAACATCCAGGCCGAGGGCCATGCCACCGTCACCATCGAGGGCAACTCGACCATCGGAGGCGACATCCAGGCCGACGACGGCGGGTCGGTCGGAGTGGCCGGCAGCGACGTGGGAGGCAACATCCAGGTGGAGTCGAACGAGGGAGATTTCCTGATCACCGACAACACCGTCGACGGTGACATCCAGTTCAACGACAACGACGGACCATCGGACATCAGCGACAACACCGTCGGAGGCAACCTCCAATGCCAGGGAAACCAACCGCCGCCGACTGGCGGGGGCAACGCCGTGGAGGGCGACAAGGAAGACCAGTGCTCCGGCCTCTGACCCGCCACCAATTTAGGGAGTGAAAGGACAGAGCCCCCGTCGAACCGGGGGCTCTGTTCATCCCGGGTTGCCGGTCCCCGTCGTCCGGTAGCCTTCGGAGGGTAAGCACCTTCGCCCGGGGAACCCTCGATGAACGGCTCCGGACGGTGAGATGACCGTCGCGTTTCCCATCGAGGTCCTCTTCTTATCGCCGCCGCCCGGCTGGTGGCTGGCGTGTCGCTGGTCGGCATATCCGACCGGCTCCGGGTGCCGCTGGCCCGCAAGCGGGGGCTGGCCGTCGACCGGCCGGCGTGGGAGTCCATCGCCGAAGCCGTGCCGCTGGAGGGTGTCGACGTGGATCTGGTCGAGGTCAACGTGACGTCCGACCTACCCATCGTGGGCCGCCGCCTACGCGACGGCCCTCCCGGGCCCGCCATGCTCGTTACGGCGGTCGTCCGGGGACGGCGGCGATCCTTCCCCGCGCCGACACGATCTTCCAAGCGGAGACCTGGCTGTGATGGCGGTCGATCGGCGCCTGGCGGAGGTGAAAGACGTCGCCGCCTGGGCCAGGGGCGAGACGATCAGTCAACCGGAGGACGACACCCTCCCCCTCGAGGGCACTCCGGCCTGAGTCGAACCGTCAGCCGGTAGGGGCGCGCCTGCCCTCGGCGAGGTCGCGCACCCGCCGTTCCAACTCGGGAAAGTCCTTCGCCAGCCGACGGAAATCGGTAGCCGACATCGCCAGAAGCGACATGACGGAAGTGGCACGAACGTCAGCGTTGCGATGGGCGTTGCTCAGAACCGCCATCTCCCCGAACACGTCGCCCTTTCCGAGAGAAGCGACGATCTCGCCGTCGCGGACCACGTCCGCCGTTCCGGACAGAACGATGTACAGCTCGAAGCCGGCGTCGGCCTCCCGCACGATGTGGAGGCCGGGATGGGCGCCGATGAAATACGAGCACTGCTTCACCCGTTCCAGGGCCTCTCCGTCCATTCCGTCGAGGAGGGCCACCGATGCGAGCTGATCGTTCGTGACGCCACTGAAGAAAGCAGACATCCAATCTCTCCTTGCCTCTGGGTCTCCCAACCTACACAGTCGAGTCAAACCGTGAAGGATGGAGGCTTATCGGCGCCGACCTTGGAACCGACCGATATCATCGGGACCGGCTCATGTCGGCAACCACAACCCCGCCCCGGACCTCGCGACCTTTCATGGTCCTCGCCGATGACGACCCTTCGGTCCTCTCGGCCATCGAGCGGGACATGCGAAATCGTTATGCCGAGTCATATGACATCGTGTCGGCGCCCACCGGCGAGTCGGCTCTCGACCTCGCCCGGGAACTGAAACGCCGCGGAGCCGAAGTGGCGCTGTTCCTGGTCGATCAGCGGATGCCGGGCATGAATGGGCTGGAGCTCCTCCAGGAGAGCCAGAAGCTCTTTCCCGATTCGCGCCGCGTTCTGCTCACCGCTTTCTCCGAGACGTCGGTGGCGATCCAGGCGATCAACGAGGTTGGCCTCCACCACTACCTCGTCAAGCCGTGGCATCCCCCTGAGGAAGAGCTCTACCCGACGCTCGACGATCTTCTCGCCGACTGGCAGGCGAACCGACCGCCGCCTACCGATCATCTGGTGAGGGTTCTGGGCCACCGCTGGTCGCCGGTCGGCAGCCAGATCAAGGAATTCCTGGCGGGCAACCGGGTGCCCTACCGGTTCCTCGACCTGGATCGGGACAGCGAAGCCGAAGAACTGCTGGCGGCCCTCGATCCTGACGCCGCCCTGCCCGCCGTGGTACTACCCGACGGGGCGGTGTTGCCCCGGCCGTCCGCCCGGGAACTCGCCGAACGCACCGGTCTCACGGTCGCCGCCACGGGCGTGCGGGTCCACGACCTCGTCATCCTGGGCGCCGGCCCGGCCGGACTGGCGGCCGCCGTGTATGGCTCGTCCGAGGGACTCGACACGGTGGTGGTGGAGCGGTGGACCGTTGGGGGCCAGGCCGGCACCAGCAGCCGCATCGAGAACTATCTCGGCTTCCCCGGAGGCATCAGCGGAAGCGAGCTCGCCCGCAAGGCCCACGACCAGGCTCTGCGCTTCAACGCCGAGATCCTGGCCGCCGCCGAGGCGGTGGCGATTCGTCGGGAGGAGCCGATAAGCGCCGTGTGCCTGGCTGACGGCACCGAATTGCGAGCGCGGTCGGTGCTGGTCGCGACGGGCATGACGCAGCGCACCATTCAAGCCCCCGGGTTCGAGCGGTTGACAGGAGCCGGCGTCTACTACGGCGCCACCAACTCCGAGATCTCGAGCTTCAAAGGCGAGAGGGCGTTCGTGGTGGGCGGGGCGAACTCGGCCGGCCAGGCAGCCGTCAAGCTGGCGAGCGTGGCTGAGTCGGTGACGATCGTCGTGCGAGCGTCGGACCTCGCCGCCAAGATGTCGGCGTACCTGGTCGATCAGATAGCCAGTACCTCGAACATCCACCTGATGACCGACGCCGAAGTGGTGAAGGCGGAAGGCGACGACCGGCTCACGGCAGTGGTCGTCCGCAACAACGTAACGGGCGAGGAGACGACCCATCCCGCCTCCGGGATGTTCATCCTCATCGGCGCCGTGCCTCACACCGAATTCCTCAAAGGCGTCGTGGAGCTCAACGAGTCCGGCTTCGTCCTCACCGGCCCCGATCTGGTCAGCGACGGCAAACCTCCCCCGGGCTGGCATCTCAAGCGCCTCCCCTACATGCTCGAGACGAGCGCGCCGGGTATCTTCGCCGCCGGCGACGTCCGCAACGGGTCGATCCGGCGGGTGGCGGCGGCGGTGGGATCGGGAGCGGCCAGCGTCACCTTCATCCACGAGTACCTGTCCACGGTGTGAGCGAGATCTCCGACCTCCTGGCCGGGGTCGACCCTTTCTCGTCCCTCGGCGACGACGACCTTGCTGCACTGGCTGAGCGGGCCTCGGTCATCGACCTCCCCGCCGGCCACCCGCTGTTTGCCCATGGCGACGTCGGAGACCGGGCTTACGTGGTGCTCGAAGGCCAGCTGGAAGTGACCGCTCCCGGGCCGCTCCAGCCCCTGATCCTCAACATCCTCGGACCGGGCGACCTGGTGGGCGAGACCTCACTCCTGCGCGGCGGCACCCGCAACGCCTCCGTCACCGCCCGCACCGACAGCCGGCTGGTGGCCATCGGACCGGAGGACCTCAAGTCGGCGGTCGGGGCCGGGGCGGGAGCCCTGATGCGGACGCTGCTCGATCGATGGGAACAGACCCGCCACCAGGTGATGCGAGGCGAGCGGATGGCCCAGCTCGGAACCCTGGCCGCCGGGGTGGCTCACGAACTCAACAATCCGGCCGCGGCCGTCCGGCGCAGCTCGGAGATCCTCGTCGAGGCAATCGAACGTCTCACTGCCGCCGTCGTCGACGCCGCCCGCGTGATCCTCGACGACCCGAGCGCTGAGGCATTGAGGGCCGTGTTCGATGCCGGCAAGGCGGAGCGGCCGGATGATCCGCTCGAACGGGCGACGCAGGAGCGGGACGTGCGTGAGACCCTCGAGCGGATGGGAATCGACGAGCCGTGGAAGCTGGCCAATGGGGCGGTGGACGCCGGCCTCGACGCCGCCGCAATCGAACAGATGACGGAACGGCTGGGCGCCGAGCTGGTGAGGCCGACGCTGGAGCTGGCGTCGGCTGCCTCGACCGCTCATCGCATCACCGGCGAGATCGGCTGGGCGGCGGGCCACATGACGAAGGTGGCCCAGGACCTGAGCTCCTTCAGCCGGCTGGGAGACGCACCGGTCGACGACGTCGACCTCGTCGACGGACTGGAGAAGACGGTGGCGCTGCTGGCGCACCGCTTGGAAGACATCGAGGTCGTGCGGGACTACGCCGCCGACCTGCCCCTGGTGCAGGCCGCCGGGAGCGAGCTGAACCAGGTGTGGGCCAACCTCATCTCCAATGCCGCCCAGGCGACAGGACCCGGAGGGCGCATCACGTTGCGAGCGTTCCTGGAGGAGGGGGCGGCGGTCGTCGAGGTCGAAGACAACGGCCCCGGGATCCCGTCGGACGTCCAGGATCGGATCTTCGACGCCTTCTTCACCACCAAGCCGCCCGGATCGGGGACGGGTCTGGGCCTGTCCATCTCCCACCGAATCATGTCAGTCGACCACAAGGGCGATCTGGCCGTCGAATCCGAGCCGGGCCGGACCGTCTTCCGGGCGACGATCCCGCTCACGCCTTCCTGATACCTAGGTATCACTAGTGTAGGGCTATGGAAACCGATGAATTGCGGATCGGTCAGGCCGCAGCGTTGCTCGGGGTGAGCGTCGACACCCTGCGACGGTGGGAGGAGGAGGGACGCCTCCACACGGTCCGGTCCGAAGGCGGTCAGCGCCTGGTCCCTCTCAGAGAGGTCCGCCGCCTCCTGGGGGAGCGCCGCTCGGACCCGGTCCCGGTGGTCCGTTCCTCGGCCCGCAACCAGATGGAGGCTGTTGTCATTTCCGTTGTCTCCGACCGGGCCGCGGCCACCGTCGAGATGCAGGCTGGCCCTTATCGCCTCGTCGCTCTCACCACAGCCGAGAGTGTCGTCGAGTTGGGACTGGAGCCCGGGACGCCGGTGGTGGCATCCGTCAAGGCGACGAACGTGGTGGTAGGGCTGCCGCAGTGAGACGCCTGGCCGTGGCGCTGCTGATCCTCGCGGCTTGCGCCCGCCCGGACAGCGAAGCGACGCTCACCGTGTTCGCCGCTTCGTCGCTGACTGCGGCATTCCAGGACATCGTCGCCGAGTTCGATGAGGCTCATGCGGATGTGAAGGTGGTCCTCAACCTGGCCGGCTCCCAGACGCTGGCCACCCAGATCGTCGAGGGGGCGGCCGCCGACGTGTTCGCCTCCGCCGACACCTACCAGATGGACCGGGCGGTCACCGCAAAGGAGCCGATTTCGGGTCCCGTCACCTTCGCCACCAATCAGCTCGCCATTGCGGTCGAAAGGGGCAATCCGGGCGACATCCAGACGCTGGCCGATCTCGAGGGTGGCAACCTGACGGTGGTGCTCGGAGCCGAGGATGTCCCGGTTGGCCGCTATACGAGCCGTCTACTGGCCGGGGCCGGAGTGGAGGTGGAGGCCGCGTCTCATGAGACCAGCGTCGGGCTGGTGCTCGCCAAGGTGGCGCTGGGGGAGGCGGACGCCGGCATCGTCTACCGGAGTGATCTGGTCGGGGCGGACGCTGTCGAAGCTGTGCCCATCCCCGACGAAGTCAATGTCACCGCCCACTATCCGATCGCTGCCTGGGAGCGGGACACGGGCCGACCGGGGCTCGCCGCGGACTTCGTCGAATTCGTCCTCTCCGAGGAAGGCCGAACGGCGCTTCGGCGCGCGGGTCTCGGAGCATGAACGGCCCGGGCGGCTCGAGAGTCGTCGGAGGGCTGGGGGCGCTGGCCGTCGGGTTTCTGGCGCTGCCACTCTTGGCCCTCCTGCTCAGGGTTCCCTGGTCGCGGGTCGGGGAGATCCTCGGCTCCGGCGCCGCCCGGGAGGCGCTTTGGGTGTCTGCCCAGGTGTCGGTCGCCGCTCTGGTTCTGTCGCTGATCTTCGGTGTCCCGCTGGCATGGCTGCTGGCCCGCTTCCGATTTCCCGGCCGTCGGGTGGTCCGGTCGCTGGCCACGTTGCCGATGGTCTTGCCGCCCGTCGTGGGAGGCGTGGCCCTGCTTCTCGCCTTTGGGCGCCGGGGGCTCGTGGGAGGCCCACTCGAATCGTTCGCCGGTGTGACGATCCCCTTCACCGGATGGGCCGCCATCCTCGCCGCCACTTTCGTGTCGATGCCGTTTCTCGTCACCACGGTCGAGGCCGGCTTCGCCGGGATGGACGCCCGCCTCGAGGAGGCCGCCTCCACCCTTGGTGCGGGGAGGTGGAGGACGTTCATCCGGGTCGTCGTGCCGATGGTGGCGCCTTCCCTCGGCGCCGGGATGGCGATGAGCTGGGCGAGGGCGCTGGGGGAGTTCGGAGCGACGATCACATTCGCCGGCAACATCCCCGGGGCGACCCAGACGATGCCGCTGGCGGTCTATCTGCAGCTCGAACAGGACCCTGAGGTCGCCTACCTGCTTTCGTCGGTGCTGCTCGCCGTATCGCTGCTCGTCCTGGGTCTGACCTTCGTCGGCCGGTCCGGGCGATGAGCCTTGTCGTCGACATTCGGCTGGAGCGCCACGGCTTCGATCTGGACGTGGCTCTCGAGGCGTCGGCGGGCGAGGTCGTTGCCGTGGCCGGCCCCAATGGGGCGGGGAAGACCACGCTCCTTCGAGCCGTGGCCGGTCTCGAGCGGATCAGCTCGGGACTGGTCAACCTCGACGGCCGGACCCTGAGTGATGGCTCATCGGGAGCCCACTTGCCGACAGAGAAGCGCCGGGTCGGGATGGTGTTCCAGGACTATCTGCTGTTTCCCCACATGACCGTGGAGGCGAACATCGCCTTCGGTGCGGGAGCCAAGCATCGGGCGGCCGAGTGGGTGGAGCGGCTGGATCTCGTCGAGCTCGTCAACCGCCGACCGGGGGAGCTATCCGGCGGCCAGGCCCAGCGGGTGGCTCTCGCCCGGGCTCTCGCCACCGGACCAGATGCCCTTCTCCTCGATGAGCCGCTGGCGGCGCTGGATGTGGAGAGCCGACACGGGGTACGGGCTACTTTGGCGGGCTACCTGGCGGATCTCGACATCCCCATCATGCTCGTGACGCACGACCCGATCGACGCCGCCCTTCTGTCCGACCGGATGGTCATCCTCGAGGAGGGGCGTGTGACCCACGAAGGCGACCTCGCCGAGGTGACCCGCCGTCCGCGTACGCCGTGGGCCGCCCGGCTGGCGGGAGTCAACCTCTATCGGGGGACGGCCCGAGGGCGGGTGGTGGGTCTGGATGGAGGGACACTCCACGTGGCTGACGAGGTATCGGGTCCGGTATTCGCCGTCATCGCCCCTCATGCCGTCTCGCTGCACCGGCAACCACCGGGTGGGTCGCCTCGCAACTCCTGGCGGGGCGAAGTGCGCTCGGTCGAGCCGGCCGGCTCGCGCCTCCGGGTGGCCGTGGAGGGCGATCTGTCGATCGTGGCGGAAGTGACGTCCGACGCCGTCACCGCCCTCGGGTTGGGCCGGGGCGGGCCGGTGTGGGTGGCCGTCAAGGCCTCGGAGATCGAGACCTATCCCGCCTGACGGAATCAGGTTGGGCCTCAACTCGGAGCCGGGATGTGCCGATTCTCTGCCATGACGTCTTTTCGGGGGACGATGCGAATCGTCGGGGACGCCGGTCCGGCCGTGCCTGTGAGCGCCCGGGTGGCCGACCAGCGGCTGGTGCTCGAAGTGGAAGGCACCGAAGTAGGAGCCTGGCCGGTGGCAATTGTGTCCTACGAGGCGGATCGCGAGGGAGTCGTTCTGCGCCTCGGTCAGGAACGCGTGACCATCGATGTGAGTGACCGAGCCGGCTTCGTCCTCGCGCTCCGTCCGCCGACCTCCGGGGGCGGGACGCGCCGACGGCTCCCTTCTCTCAGGACCGTTGCTGTGGCGCTGGTCGCCGCCCTGCCGGTCGTCGCCGCCGTTCTGGCCCCGGTGGTGGCGGGGTCGGTCGCCCTGCTTTTCAGCCTCATCGTCCTCGTCACAGGGACCGTCGCCTACTCAGAGCCGCGGATTGCCCTGCGACTGCCCCTCGGCCTGACGGCTGTTCACTTCCTCGTGGCCGGCGCCGGCCTCATCGTCGTCGGGATCCCCCTCGTCCTTCTGGGCGGATGACCGCAGCCTCCGATGGGACGGACCGAACGTGTCGCTCCACAACGGGGTCGTGAACAGCCAAACCGCCAGCAGTATCAGCAGCGCCGGAGTGAGGCGGATCGTCCGCACGTAGTCGATCTGGGCGGCGAGGAGTCCTCCCAGCAGCGCTCCGATCGGCAGCGTGCCCCAAGACAGGGCGCGGGAGGCGGTTATGACGCGTCCGAGCATCGCCGGAGGCGTGTACACCTGACGAATCGTGGCGATGGGCACGTTGACCAGGCCGATGCCGACGAACATGAGGAAGGCGAAGGCCAGCGCGGCGACGCCGAACCGCGAGAAGACGAGCAGCCCCATCCCGGCGGCCATCGTCACCACACCCCCGATCATCGTTCGGCCGAGGCCGAGCACCCGTATCACCCGATCGGCGATCGTCGAGCCGAGGATGGCCCCCAGACCGAAAGCGACGATGAGGACGCCGATCTGGAACTCGCTTTCCGTCTCCAGCACCGTCGTCGCCATCACGATGAAGGTTCCCTCGATGAACCCGAACACGACGTTCGCCGCCGCGGCGGTGATTGTCGAGTCGCGGAGTCGGTGCTCGCCGATGAGGAACCGGAGCCCGTTGAGCGTCTCTTCGATGAAGCCCTTCTGCTCCTCTTCCCCTGTGAGGATGAATCCCACCGGTCCTACCAGGTAGATCGCCACCGACGACGCCAGGAAGGCACCGCCTACCGACCACAGCCCCGGCTCCGGCCCGGCAACGAGCGCCAGGCCACCGGCCAGCATCGGTCCGGCGGCGAACATGGCGGCCTGCGTTGCCGCGATTCGGCCATTGGCTTTCGCCAGGTTCTCCTGGGACACGAGGGAGGGGATGATGGCGAAGAGGGCGTTCTCGTACACGGCTGAGAACGACCCGATCAAAAACGCAAGGGCGTAGATCGTTCCGAGGGTCACCGAGCCGACCGTCGAGGCGAGGTAGAAGAAGGCCCCGGCCCGAACGAGGTTGGCGAGGATCATCGCCCACCGCAGCCGGACCCGGTCGAGGATCACGCCGCCTACGAGCCCGAAGATCAGCGTCGGGACGGTCTCCAGGGCGTAGGTGGTGGAGAAGGGCAGGGCCCGATCGGACCCGATCGTATCCGCCACCAACAGGGGGACGGTGAGGTAGGCGACGTAGGTGCCGAGGAGGCTGACGGCAGCGCCGGCGTAGAGGGCGCTGAACCGGGGTCCGAGTCCCCGTTGGGTGGCGAGATGCCGGCCGCGAGTGATGAGGGGCCCGTCCCCCGGAGGGCTTGTCATGCCGGGGAGAACCTTAGATCGTACGTCGTTCCCCGACCGGCATGGCTTGGCGACATCACCCTGTGTAGCCTGCACACCCTGATGGCACAGCCGCGTGAGATCCCGGAGCTCGCCAGCGAGCTCTACGACATGTCCAAGGAATATCTCCTGCAGGAGACCGTCGAGCCGATGAAAAGGCTCGGCGGCTACGCCGGGCTGGGACTGGGAGGAGCCGTCGCCTTCGCCGTTGCCGCGGTCCTCTTCGTGCTCGGCGTCTACGCGTTGATGCAGGTGCTGTTCCCGATCGAGGAGTCGGAGTGGTACAACGTTCTGGCTCGGGGGATCACCACGGCGGTGGCCGGAATCGCCGCCGGACTCATCGGTTGGAGGATGACCAGCGAATGAAGATCCAACCTCGCGACATCGAGGCCAAAGCCCGTCAGATCCAAGACGCCCTCGACGAGACCAAGGAGTCGGCCCAGAACACGGCGGTGATCGCCGGAGTGGCGGTGGCCCTGTTCATCGCCGTCGCCTTCCTCTACGGCCGACGCAAGGGGAAGAAGAGTCGGGCGGTCGTCGAAGTCTACCGCCTCTGACCCCGCGTTTTTTGGACGTCAGGGATCGCCCTCACCCTTCATTGGACCCCGGCGCCGGGCTTCCGACTGTCAAGGTCCGAGGAAGGGGTGGTCAGGAAACCGTGCGTCTGCGGATCTCTAGTTTGGGGTCCCCTCGGTGACCATGACGGATGACGACCGCCGATCCGACGGGCAGCTTCTTGCGGTAGACCAGCTGCCGTTCCCCCCTCTTGCTACGCATCGACTGGAAGACGACCAGCCCCAACCCCGTCAGGAGCAGCGCCTGGTTGCCCTGGCGCAGGCCGCGCAGCACCTGTACCCAGCCGATCGTCCTCAGGTTCATCAGATCCGTCCAGTTCCTCTACCGTGAAAGACGGTAGCGGTCGGAGAGACGATGCGTAGAAACAGGCGGTTCCAACAGATCGTCATCTGGGTGGTGGTCGTGGGCATGGTGCTCACGCTCGCCGCGGGAGTGTTCGGGAGCCTCACTTGAGCGTGTTCGAGCCGGGTGATCCCTGCCTGCTGGTCGACGGCAAGGGTCGGGAGTATCTGCTCAAGCTGGATCCGGATCGCCAGTTCCAATACCACCGCGGCGTCCTCGAGCACTCGAGCATCATCGGGCTGGAGGACGGGAGCTGGTTGGAGGCCTCTTCGGGCGGCCGTCTGCTGGCGCTGCGGCCCCGGCTGGCCGACTTCGTCCTCCGGATGCGCCGGGGGGCCCAGGTGGTCTATCCGAAGGACATCGGTCCGATTCTCGTCTACGCCGACGTCGCACCGGGCATGACGGTGCTCGAGGCCGGCACCGGGTCAGGGGCGCTGACGATGGCGCTCGTCCGGGCGGTGGGGGAGAAGGGCCGAGTCGTGTCGGTCGAAAGACGCGAGGACCACGCCGCCCAGGCCCGTAAGAACATCGAGCGGTACTTCGGCGGCGTTCCGCCCCAGCTCGAACTCCAAACCGGCGAGGTGGAAGGTTTGGTGGCGGGTCTGTCGCCCGAGCGCATCATCCTGGACCTGCCCGAGCCGTGGAACATCGTCGAGGCGGCCGCCGAGCATCAGCCCACGGGAGGGATCATCTGTGGGTACCTGCCCACCGTCCCCCAGGTGGAGACGCTCGTGGAAGCCCTCCGCTCGAGCGGCGTGTTCGCCCGCATCGAAGTCCGCGAGGTGCTGTTCCGGGACTGGAACGTCTCAGGGCGCTCGGTCCGCCCCGAGCACACGATGGTGGGACATACCGGGTTCCTGACCTTCGCCCGCCGAGTGAAGAGTTAGTCGACTCTTACGGTTCCAGGAAAATGCACTCGCCGGGGCATTCCTCGGCGGCTTCGATCGTGATGTCGTCCTGGCCGGAGGGGACCACCGCCACTCCCTGAGAGCCCTGGGGGTTGCCCTTTTCGGAGGCGTAGATCTTGTCTCCTTCGCGCACATAGGCGAGGCCGTCGTCCAGGAGCACGAAGACATCGGGGGCGATCTCCTCGCACAGCCCGTCTCCGGTGCAGAGATCCTGGTCGATCCAAACCTTCATGACGGTGATCCTAGGTGAGGGGTTTTACGGGTAGCGATTGGGGAAATGCATAGTAGCGACAGTGTCTGAACGCCTATACAGAGGTAGGTCCCGAGGTTCCTGGGACAAACCGAAACGCTCCGTATACTGCGCGGAGGCTACCGGATTAGGAGGAAGCCCATGAGCCGATCGAGCGAGTCAGACGAAGCGATCGAGCTGCGTCGGACCGTCGCCGCCCTCGAGGAGGAGATTGCGGGTCTACGTCGGCGTGTGCGGGACTCCCACGAGGTGCCGTCCCAGCTCGAACGCGAGCTCGCCGAGGCTCAGCGAACCGTCGAACGTCTCCGCTCCCAGAACGACAAGCTGGCGGGCGTGCTCGAAGAGGCACGCGAGCAATTGAGCGTTCTCCGCGCCGAGGTCGAGAAGCTCACCACCCCTCCCAACAACTTCGGGACCGTCCTCCAGGTCAACGAGGACGGAACGGTCGACGTCATGACCGGCAACCGCAAGCTGCGTGTCGCCGCCCAACCGACCATCGAGGTGAAGCACCTGTCGATCGGTCAGGAAGTCCTCCTCAACGAAAGCTTCAACGTCGTCGACGTCCGCGGTTTCGAACGCGCCGGCGAAGTGGTCCGAGTCCGAGAGAAGCTCGACGACGGCCGCGTCGTAGTCATCGCCCACGCCGACGAAGAGCAGGTGCTCGAGCTGGCCGACACGATGAAGGACCAGCATTTCCGTCCCGGTGATTTCGTCCGCCTCGATGCCAAGTCCGGTCTCATCTACGAGCGCCTCGCCCGCCCCGAGGTCGAGGAGCTGGTCCTCGAAGAGGTCCCGGACGTGACCTACGAGCAGGTCGGCGGCCTGGCCGACCAGATCGAGGAGATCCGGGACGCGGTCGAGCTGCCCTACGTCCACAAGGAGCTGTTCGGTGACTACGGGCTCGTCCCTCCCAAAGGGGTGCTGCTGTACGGGCCTCCCGGCTGCGGCAAGACCCTGATCGCCAAGGCGGTGGCCAACAGCCTCGCCGCGGCGGTGGCCGAGCGGACCGGTCGTCCCGACGTCCGCAGCTACTTCCTCAACGTCAAGGGCCCTGAGCTGCTCAACAAGTGGGTCGGGGAGACCGAGCGCCAGATCCGCCTCATCTTCCAGCGCGCCAAGGAAAAGTCCGACGAGGGCGTGCCGGTGATCGTCTTCTTCGACGAGATGGATTCTTTGTTCCGCACCCGAGGGTCGGGCATCAGCTCCGATGTGGAGTCGACGATCGTCCCTCAGCTTCTCTCCGAGCTGGATGGGGTCGAGTCGCTCAAGAACGTCATCGTGATCGGCGCCTCCAACCGTGAGGACCTGATCGACCCGGCGATCCTCCGCCCGGGCCGGCTCGACGTGAAGATCAAGATCAACCGACCCGACACGGTCGCCGCCCGCCAGATCTTTGGCATCTACCTGGATCCGACTGTGCCCCTCGACCCCGACGAGCTGAAAGCGTCGAACGGCGACCATGCGACGATGCTCAAGAGGATGATCGACACCACCGTGGATCAGATGTACTCCGAAGAACAGGGCAACCAGTTCCTCGAAGTCACCTACGCGAACGGCGATCGGGAACTGCTGTATTTCAAGGACTTCTCGTCGGGGGCGATGATCGAGAACATCGTCCGGCGGGCGAAGAAGGACGCCATAAAGCGGGAGATCGCCGGCGGGTCACGAGGAGTGAGCACCAACGACCTCCTGACCGCCATTCGCCAGGAGTTCCGCGAGCACGAGGATCTTCCCAACACCACCAACCCGGATGACTGGGCGAAGATCTCGGGCAAGAAGGGCGAGCGGATCGTCTACGTAAGGACGCTGGTCGACGGGGAGGCCGAAAGCCGCATGATCGAGCGGGTCTCCACCGGTCAGTACCTGTGAGAAGGGGGGATCCTCCATGGCCCTCCGCAAGGTGATCGGGACCGAGACCGAGTACGGCATCGCGGTCCGGACCGATCCGGAGTTCAACCCTGCACTCGGCAGCGCCATGGTCGTGAACTCCTATCCCGGTCCCCGGGTGCGCGTCCAGTGGTCGTACGAGGAGGAATCGCCGGGGCGGGACGCCCGTGGATTCGGTCACGAGGGCTACGGCGTCTCCGATCCCGAAGGCACCCTCGTCAACGCCGTCCTCGCCAACGGGGCTCGGCTCTACGTCGACCATGCCCATCCCGAGTACTCGGCTCCCGAAAGCTACGACCCGCTGGAAGCCGCCCTCTACGACAAGGCCGGCGAGCGCGTGATGCAGCGGGCGGCCGCGAGCGCCACCGAGCGGCTCGGCGGGGAACGCCTCGCCCTCTACAAGAACAACTCCGACCGCAAGGGCAATTCCTACGGCGCCCACGAGAACTACCTGCTGGCCCGCTCCACCCCCTTCGGTGACGTCATCCGCTACGCCATGACTTTCCTGGTCACCCGCCAACTCTTCACCGGCTCGGGCAAGGTCGGATCCGAGAACGGGCGTCCGGCTGTCGACTTTCAACTCACCCAGCGGGCCGACTTCTTCGAGGAGGAAGTGGGCCTCGAGACGACCCTGAAACGTCCCATCATCAACACGCGGGACGAGCCCCACGGCGACTCGACCAAGTACCGGCGCCTCCACGTCATCTTCGGCGACGCCAACCTGTCGGAAGTCCAGATCTTCCTCAAGCTGGGTTCGACGGCTCTGATCCTGGCGGCGCTGGAGGACGGCGCCCTGCCCGATCCCCTCGACCTCGCCGACCCCGTGACGGCCGCCTGGACCGTCAGCCACGACCTCACCTTTCGCCAGCCGCTCGAACTCGACGGAGGGGGCACCGCCACCGCCCTGGATCTGCAGTGGCGCTACCTGGAATGGCTGAAGAAGTACGTCGAGAAAGAACTTGACGAGCCGGTCTGGTACCAGGTGCTGACGGAGTGGGAGAACGTGCTGGACGACATGGAAGCCGATCCCTCGCGACTCTCGGACCGCCTCGACTGGGCGGCCAAGCGGCGCCTGTTCGAACGCTACGTCGACCGCGACGGTCTTCCCTGGACCGACTCCAAGCTGGCCGCACTCGACCTGCAGTACCACGACGTAGACCCGGGGCGGGGCCTGTATCACCGGCTGGCGTCTCGAGGCGGGCTGCGGCGGCTGTTCACCGACGAGCAGATCGAAGCTGCCGAGACCAACCCACCCGAGCGGACCCGGGCCTATTTCCGGGGCCGTTGCGTCACCCAGTTCCCCGACAGCCTCGTGGCGGCCAACTGGGATTCGCTCGTCTTCGACCTGGGTGAGCCCCAACTCCGGCGGGTCCCCATGCTGGAGCCGTTGCGGGGTGGTCGTGACCTGGTAGGGCCTATCCTCGATGAGGTCGACGATGCCGCCGACCTGATCAAACGACTAGGAGACTGAAATGACAGACCAAGAACGCTCCCGGTCACGTTCCCGGGAGAAGTCCGACGAAGATGTCGAAGAGCTGGAGATCACCGAGGAGGAGTCCGAGGCCGATCTCGAGGGACTAGACGATCTCCTGGATGAGATCGACTCGGTGCTGGAGGAAAACGCCGAGGAGTTCGTGAAGAACTACGTTCAAAAGGGCGGCCAATAAGTCGGAAGGCGGAAGCGGAAGCCGCGACTCTCATAAGAGTGCGTCCGACGCTTTCCATTCGCGGGCTGACCCGGCGCGACTGCACCCTCGCACGTGAACCCGCGTCGACCCTCCCGGATTGGCTCCTGTCGAGTTCCCGGCGGAGAAGGTTTCCCTGCCCGCGGTCTACAGTGGCCGTCCTATGGTCGAATTTCCGCTGGACAGTCCCATGCCGAGCAGCAGCTTCTCCGATCTGCTCAAGGCCGTGGGCGCCACTCCCCATTGGGACATCCCCCCGGACGCCGCTCGCAAGCTGTCGGTCCCGGAGGGGACCACGGTGCTGGCGCTCCGTTACCAGGGCGGGGTGGTCATCGCCGGTGACCGTCAGGCGACCGAGGGTCACCTCGTCGCCCATCGCTTCATCCAGAAGGTGTTTCCCACCGACCGGTTCTCGGCGGTGGCGGTAGCCGGCACCGCCGGGCTGGCCACCGAGATGGTGCGTCTCTTCCAGGTCGAGCTGGAGCACTACGAGAAGATCGAGGGACGTCGACTGTCTCTCGACGGCAAGGCAACCTTCCTGGCCCGGCTGGTCAGGGGCCAGCTCCCCATGGCGATCCAGGGGCTGGTGGTCGTGCCGCTCTTCGCCGGCTACGACGAACTGGAAGGGACGGGCCGCCTCTACTCCTACGACGTCGTCGGTGGCCGCTACGAGGAACAGGATTTCGGCTCGACCGGCTCCGGCTCGCGTCTCGCCAAGTCATATCTGCGGACCGCTTATGAGCCCGACATCGACGCCGTCGGGGCGCTCACACTGGCGGTGGAGGCACTGGTCTCCGCCGCCCAGGAGGACACCGCCACCGGCGGACCCGATCTCCGGCGGGGCATCCTGCCCAACGTCTTCCGGATCGCCGGCGACGGGATCGTCGAGATGAGCGACGACGAGATCCGCCCGGTGGCCGAGACCGCACTGGAGAGCATCCGATGAGCATGCCCTTCTACGTCGCTCCCGAACAGCTCGTTCGGGACAAGGCCGAGTTCGCCCGCAAGGGCATAGCCCGGGGACGGTCGATCATCGCCGTGGAGTTCTCCGACGGCCTGCTGCTGATGGCTGAGAACCCCTCCCGTTCGCTCCGCAAGATCGCCGAGGTGTACGACCGGATCGCCTTCGCCGGGGTCGGCCGTTACAACGAGTTCGACACCCTCCGCAAGGCGGGCGTTCGCCAGGCCGACCTCATGGGCTACCTCTACAGCCGCGAGGACGTCAACGCCATGGCTCTCGCCACCGCCTTCGCCCAAACCCTCGGCTCCATCTTCAGCCACGAGCTCAAGCCTTACGAGGTGGAGATCCTGATCGCCGAGCTCGGACTGGACGGAGACGACAACAAGCTCTACCGCGTTTCCTACGACGGAACTCTGTCGGATGAGCGCCGGTTCGCCGCCATCGGCGGCAAGGCAGACGACCTCGTGTCCGTCCTGGAAGAGCTGTGGAGCGAGGGATTGTCGTTGGAGCAAGCGCTCGACGTCGGCAAGCAGGCCTTCCGTCGGGCCGAGGAACGGGAGTCGGAGGGCTGGGAACTGGTGGTGCTCGATGCCGCCAACGGCCGGCGCAGTTTCCGCCGTCTGGATGAGAGCGCGATCGCCGGCGACGATTGAGCCTTTCGATCGGTCGTCAAAGCGCCACGGTCTCCTAGGCTGGCAGCGTGGAACGGCGGATCTTCGGCCTGGAGAACGAGTACGGCGTCACGTGCACGCTCAGGGGTCAGCGCCGCCTCAGTCCCGACGAGGTCGCCCGGTACCTCTTCCGGCGGGTCGTGTCGTGGGGCCGGTCGTCGAATGTGTTCCTGGAGAACGGCGCCCGCCTGTACCTCGACGTCGGCAGCCACCCCGAATACGCCACTCCTGAATGTGACTCTCTGACGGATGTCGTGGCCCACGACAAGGCGGGGGAGCGGATCCTGGAGGGCCTCGTCCATTCCGCCGAGCAGCGCCTCGAAGAGGAAGGCATCCGGGGTGAGATCTACCTCTTCAAGAACAACACGGACTCGGCGGGCAACTCGTACGGTTGCCACGAGAACTACCTGGTCAGCCGGCACAAGGACTTTCACCGCACCGTCGACGTGCTGATCCCGTTCCTCGTCACCCGACAGATCTTTCTCGGTGCCGGCAAGCTCTCCCAGACTCCCCGGGGCACCGGCTACTCGCTGTCTCAACGGGCCGAGCACATCTGGGAGGGAGTGTCATCGGCCACGACCCGCTCCCGTCCCATCATCAACACCCGCGACGAGCCTCACGCCGACGCCGAGCGGTTCCGGCGCCTCCATGTCATCGCCGGCGACTCCAACATGAGCGAGTACGCCACGTACGTGAAGGTGGGGACGGTGGTGGCGCTCCTGCAGATGATCGAGCGAGACGTGGTGTTCCGCGACCTCACTCTCGAAAACCCGATCCGTTCGATCCGCGACATCTCCCACGACCTGACCTGTCGCAAGAAGGTCCGGCTGGCGAACGGTCGGGAGCTGTCGGCACTCGACATCCAGTGGGAATACCTGGACCGGGCAATGCGCTTCGCACGCAGCCCAGGGTTCAGCCCGCAGGTGCAGAGGGCAGTCGACATGTGGGAGCACCTGTTGACCGGCCTGGAAAAGGACCCGATGACCCTCGAGCGGGAGGTCGACTGGGTCATCAAGTACAAGGTCCTCGAGCGCTACCGCAACCAGCGGGCCCTGACGATGTCGGATCCGAAGCTGGCGATGCTCGACCTGTCGTACCACGACGTCGACCGTTCCCGGGGCATCTACAACATGATGGTCACCAAGGGCATGGTGGACCGGATCGTCAGCGACGCCGACATCGCCAATGCGGTGCGGATGCCCCCTCAGACCACGCGGGCCCGGCTGCGGGGTGAGTTCATCCGGGTCGCCAAGGCGCGCAAGCGGGACTTCACCGTCGACTGGGTGCATCTCAAGCTGAACGATCAGGCCCAGCGAACGGTGTTGTGCAAGGACCCGTTCAAGTCGCACGACGAGCGGGTGGACAGGCTGATCGACAGCCTCTGAGCAAAAGAAGTCGGACTCCCAGAGGGTCGTTCACATCGCCTGACGTATCCGGTTGAATGGCGCCCATGCGCAAGGTCATCGAGAGGCTGCTCAACTTGCTTGCCTTTCTCCTAACCACCAAGCGTCCCGTCACTGCCGAAGAGATCCGCCACCAGGTCGCCGGTTATGACAGCCCCACCGACGCGGCATTCCATCGGATGTTCGAACGCGACAAGGACCTGCTGCGCAGAATCGGTATCCCCCTCGAGTTGAGCGAGGGAAACGGGTGGGGAATCGAGGCGGGCTATGTCATCGACCCCGACGCCTACCGGATTCCCGACCCCGGCCTGACCGACGAGGAGCGGGCCGCGCTGGCGCTCGCCTCGCGTGTCGTGCGCCTGGGAGGCGGCCCGGCTGCCCCCGAGGCGCTGCTCAAGCTGGGCGGAGTAGGCCCCGGCGGAGGGGAGGAGCCGCTCGGGGCCGACCTCGGGTTGGCGGCAGGCCGGCTCGGTGACCTGTTCGCGGCAGTGACCGAACGGCGCATCGTCACCTTCCAATACAACGACAAGCCCCGGCAGGTCGAGCCCTACGGGCTGGCGCACCGGCGGGGCCACTGGTACCTGGTCGGGGGAGTGGCAGACGGAACCAGAGTCTTCCGGGTCGATCGAATGGGGGTCCTCGAAGAAGTCTCCGACGCCGAGGCGTTCCAGCGTCCGGCGGACTTCGACCTGCGGGCAGAGATCGACGCCCATCCGTGGGAGGCCGGAAGCGATGAAACCATCGTCGCCCGAGTCCGTTTCGACCCGGAGCTGGCGTGGTGGGCGGCTCGAACACTCCGCGTCGAGCACGACACCGGGGCCCTGGCGGTGGATTTGCCGGTCGCCAACGTCGACGCCTTCATCGGGTGGATCCTCAGCTTCGACGATGCCGCCGTGGTCGAGGGGCCGGCGGAGCTGCGCCGACAAGTGGTGGAGCGGGTGGAGGCAGCCCTTCGATGAGCACCAGGACCGCCTCCCGCCTGACCCGAATCCTGACGATGCTTCCGTGGGTCATCGCCAATCCCGGCGCAACCGTGGAAGAGGTGTCCCAGCGTTTCGGGTACCGCAATCATGAGGACCTGGCCACCGACCTCGACATGGTCTTCGTGTGCGGGCTCCCCGGGTACGGCCCGGGTGATCTGATGGTGGCGTATATCGAGGACGATCAGGTGGTGGTCGACACCGCCGAGTACTTCGGTGGCGCCCCCCGACTGACTCCGACGGAGGCCCTGTCGATGCTGGCCGCCGGGATGGCCGTCGTGTCGACGGGCCAGGCGAGCCCGGCGCTCGAGTCGGCGGTCGACAAGCTGGCGGCCACGGTCGCACCCGACAGCGACGGCCTGGCGGTCGACGTGGCCGCCGAGCCGGCCCTGGTCGGGCCGCTGCGCCAGGCGGCGGGCGAGCACCGCGTGGTCGACCTGACGTATACGTCGCTCGGCCGGGGACAGACGACCCGAAGGGAGGTGGAACCATGGTCCGTATTCGCCTCGCTGGGCAACTGGTATCTGACCGGCTACTGCCGCCTGGCTCAGGCCGAGCGCATCTTCCGGCTCGACCGAATACGTCAGGTGGACACGACCGAGGAGACGTTCGCGCCCCCCGCCACGCCGCCTGAGCCCGAGGTTCGTTACTCACCGTCCGACGAGGATGTTCGCTGCCGGATCTCACTCGGGCCCCGGGCGCGCTGGGTCATGGACTACTACCCCGTCGACGTGATCGAGGAGTCCGCCGATGAAGTCGTGATCGAGTTCGCGGCGGCCGATCCGACGGTGGCGGCTCGTCTGCTGCTTCGGCTGGGGGACCGGGCGCGGCTGGTCGAGGGTGAGGAGGTGGAGCGGGCTCTCGCTGATCTGGGGGAACGCGTGCTCGCCCGGTATCGCTGAGGCGATGTACTTCAGTTCCCAGAATCCCGGGTCGATAGATGGTGGACAGCGGAGTGTGGAGAAACACGAGAATGACCACCATCAAGACGACATGTTCCCGATGCGGCGATGTCCACCTCACTCCCAGAGATCTCGCCCTCGAACTGTCTGCCTCGAGTGACGAAGGCAGCTACACGTTCACCTGTCCCGTCTGCCACAGCACCCAACGGCGCCCCGCCAATGCGCGGGTGGTCAGCGTGCTCATGGCCACCGGAGTCAGCTACCACGTCGTTGACGACGGCCCCATCACGGAAGAGGAGATCGAGCGGTTCGCCGCCTTCCTCGACGCCGAACCAGACCCCTTCCGGCTCCTCGCCGGCTGACCCAACGGTCGGAGGGGTCAGACTCCTACCATACGAGGATGCTGCAGGGCGGCGAGATCATCATCATCCTGTTGGTGGCCCTGATCGTGCTCGGTCCCCAGCGTCTGCCCGAAGCGGCGCGCAAGCTGGGCCAATGGTCCGTGGAGCTCAGGCGAGCGGCGCGCGACTTGCGGGCCGGCCTGGAGGCCGAGGTCGGCGACCTGCGTGAGATCCGCCGGGATCTCGAAGCTCCGGTGGACGAGGCTCGTCGGGAGTACAAGCAGGTCACTCAGGAGATGGACGCCGCCGCCGGTGACGTCCGCCGCCTGAAATGGGTTGGGCCAGAGCCCAAGTCCGGGCCGACCGCCGAGGATGCCATGAAGGATCTCGACGAAATCGAGGGAGAAGCCGGCAAGGACGCCCAGGCGTGAGGGCAGACGAGGCCCGTCCCATCCTCGCCCATCTCGACGAACTCCGGTGGCGGATCGTGAAGGCCGGAGCGGCGGTCCTCGTTGGAGCGATCGTCGCCTTCTTCTTCGCCGACGCCCTCCGTCAGATCCTCGAGATTCCCTTCCATGAGGCCGACCCGGGCGCCGAGTTCCAGACCTTCACGCCGGCCGAGCAGTGGGGCGTACTCATGCGCATCGCCTTCTTCGGGGGTCTGATCCTCGCCAGCCCGGTGGTGCTCTACCAGATTTGGGCTTTCATCAACCCGGCTCTGACCAACCGGGAGCGCCGCTGGGCAATACCGATCATCGGCCTCATGGCCCTCCTGTTCGTGGGCGGAGTCGTTTTCGGATACTGGGTTCTGCCCCGCGGCCTCGTCTTCCTTCTCGAGATCTTCCCGGACGTACGCAACGACCTGCGTCTCTCCGACTACTACTCGTTCACGCTCCGCTTCATCTTCGCCATCGGCGTCGCCTTCCTCTATCCCGTGTTCCTCTTCGCCACGGCCGCCGCCGGCCTGGTCACGTCCGCCCAGCTGGGGCGCTGGCGCCGCTGGGCCGTGCTTCTGGTCGTCGTGGCCGCCGCCCTGATCACACCGACGGGGGACCCGATCACACTCGCCTTGTTCTCGGTGCCCCTGTATCTCATGTATGAGGCGACCTACTGGGTGGTCCGGCTCGTGTTGCGCAAGTGACCGCTGGGTAAGGCGGACTTGCGTGACG
The DNA here is from genome assembly GCA_036259475.1 of Acidimicrobiia bacterium. GTDB lineage: Bacteria > Actinomycetota > Acidimicrobiia > Spongiisociales > ZC4RG35 > ZC4RG17. The sequence goes on from DATABS010000107.1 coordinate 32,891, forward strand.
CGGCACAGAACCGAACCGACGAGACGAAGATGACGGCCGAGGCCTTCTTCGCCGCCCTGCCGTTTGCTCCTGATCGGTTCCAGGTCGAGGCGGCCGAGTCGATCGACTCCGGCCGTTCGGTGGTGGTCACGGCGCCAACGGGCGCCGGCAAGACCCTGGTGGCCGAGGTGGCGGTGCACCTGGCGCTCGACCGGGGACGTCGGGCGTTCTACACCACTCCGATCAAGGCGCTCTCGAACCAGAAGTTCGGTGATTTCGTCGAGCGGTACGGGCCACATCGCGTCGGCCTCCTCACGGGCGACAACGTGATCAACGGCGACGCCGAAGTGGTGGTGATGACCACCGAAGTGCTCCGCAACATGATCTACGCCGACTCGGAGGCGCTCGACGGGGTGGCGGTGGCCGTCCTCGACGAAGTCCACTACCTGCAGGATCCGTTCCGCGGGGCCGTCTGGGAAGAAGTGATCGTCCACGCCCCCCGTCATCTCCAACTCGTGTCTTTGTCTGCCACGATCGCCAACGCAGTCGAGTTCTCCGAGTGGGTCGCCAGCCGACGGGGGCCGACCGACCTGGTGGTGGCCACGGAACGGCCGGTACCGCTCGAGAGCGAGTACATGATCAAGGATCGCCACAGCCACGAGATCACCCTCCTCCCGACGTTCGTCAGCCGCGACGGTCGGCGCCGGGCCAACCCCCGCATCCAGCGGATGCTCAGCCTCGACCGGGGGAGAGGACGCCGCTACACCGGGCCTAGGCGACCGGAGGTGATCGAGGCCCTGTGGGAGGAGGGGATGCTGCCGGCGCTCTACTTCATCTTCTCCCGGGCCGGGTGCGACGCGGCCGCTTTGTCGATCGTCGAGTCCGGGATACGGCTGACGGAGACCGATGAGCGAGAAGAGATCCGACGAATCGCCGAGGAGCGGACCGCTCATCTGAGCGATGCCGATCTCGGAGTCCTCGGATACGACCGGTGGATCGCCGGCTTGGAGGTGGGCGTGGCCGCCCACCACGCCGGCATGGTGCCTGCCTTCAAGGAAACCGTGGAGGAGTTGTTCGCCGCCGGACGCCTCGGGGCCGTCTTCGCCACCGAGACTCTGGCCCTGGGAATCAACATGCCCGCCCGCACCGTGGTTCTCGAGAGCCTCTCGAAGTTCAACGGTGAGACCCACGAGCTGATGCAGCCGGGCGACTACACCCAGCTGACGGGTCGGGCGGGACGACGGGGGATAGACGACATCGGCTACGGGGTGGTGCTGCACAGCCGGTACGTTCCCTTCGAGGAGGTGACGGACATCGCCGCCGCCGGGAGCCATCCCCTCCTGTCGAGCTTTCGGCCCACCTACAACATGGCCGCCAACCTGGTGGCCAACTACGACGAGGAGAGGGCGGTGGAGTTGCTCGAGGCCTCGTTCGCCCAGTTCCAGAGGCAAGGAGACACTGCTCAGGCCGAGCGGCGTCTGGCGGAGATGGAAAGCCGCCTCGACGATGAACGGCAGAATGCCGAGTGTGAACTGGGCTCGGTGGCCGAGTACGCCGCCCTGCTCGACGAGGGTTCGGGACGAAAAAAGGAAGAAGGACTGGCCGGGAGGCTTCGCCCCGGGGACGTCATCGACGTGCCCTCCGGGTCCAAGGCGGGACGCTACGCCGTCCTCAAGCCGCTCGGCCGTACCGACGGTCGTCCCCGGTTGCTCGTCCTCGGCACATCGGGTCGGGTGTCGACCATCGGAGACCGCGACGTGGTCACGGGATCATCTCGGGCAGGCTCCATCGACCTTCCGACCCCGTTCCACCCCCGCGACCGACGGTTCCGCCAGGACGCCCTTCGCTCGCTGCGAAAGGTGCCAAACGAGCCCCGTAGCCGTCGTGCTGCCCACCGGACCCCGGCCCATCCGGTGGCGGAGTGCCCCGACGCCGAGGAGCACCTTCGCTGGCTGCGACGAGCCCGGCGAACCGAACGACGGGTAGAGCAGCTGCGGGAGTCCCTCCGCAGCCAGGGGGTGGGACTGGTCAACGAATTCGACTCGATCCGCCGGCTTCTGGGCGATTGGGGCTATCTGGAGGGCTGGTCGCTCACTCCCCGCGGGCGCCGGTTGCGTTTCATCTACAACGAACTCGACCTCTTGCTCACGGAGGCGTCAGAGCGGGGACTTTTCTGGGGTCTCGACGCCCGCGAACTCGCCGCCTTCGCCTCCACCTTCGTCTACGAGCCGCGTCGAGAGGAGGGTGGGACACCGGCCTGGCCGACGGCGCTTCTGGCGGAGAGGTGGGAAGACCTCGAGGCGCTGTGGCTGGAGCTGACCGACGCCGAACGATCGCTTCACCTGCCGCTGAGCCGCCGCCCCGAGGGAGGGATCGCCCGGGCGGTACACGAATGGGCCGCCGGCACCGAGTTCGAGGATCTGTCCGACCGATCGATGGCGCCGGGCGATTTCGTGCGCGTATCCCGGCAACTGGTCGACCTGATCCGCCAGATCCGTAATGCCGTGCCGGAGATCGACGACGTCGCGGTCGATGCCCTCAAAGCGATCGACCGCGGGGTGGTCGCCGCCCAAGGCGTGGGCTGATGGGGGCTCGCTGGGTCGTGGTGGCGAATCCGGCGGCAGGGAAGCGTCCGATCCAGATGTCCCGGGTGCGGGCGGCGCTGATCGAGGCGGGGATCGAAGCCGACTTCTTGATGCCTTCCGATGTCACTGAGATGAAGCAGGCACTCGCCGAGGCGGTGACTGCCGAGCGGCTGGCCTTGGTGGGCGGAGATGGGACGGTCAACCAGGCGGTGAACGTCCTCCTGGAGCGGGAAAGGGAGAGACTTCCGATCCTCGGCGTACTTCCCGCCGGCACTGGATGTGATCTGCTGCGGACATTCGGCATCCCCCAGGATGTGGAAGGGGCAGCCCACCATCTGCGGGGCGACGCGGTCTATGTCATCGACGTCGGTGAGTTGTCGGGCACGTGGGGGACTCGCCGCTTCGCCAACGTCGCTCAGGCGGGGGTGGGAGCGGCGGCCGTGGCGACCGCCGGACGTCTGTCCCGGCGCCTGGGGTCCCAGAGATACCTGGTCTCGTTTGGGATCCGCCTGCCCGGCTTTCCGGCCACCGAGATCGAGCTCACCACCGAGCGCCGGACGTATCGAGGTCGAGCGTTGGCCGTGATCATGGCCAACGCCCAGTTCTTCGCCGGGGGATGGAACATCGCTCCCAAGGCGATGCTCGTCGATGGTGCCTTCGACCTCCAGGTGCTGAACGTTCCCAAGACCTCGGCACCGGCCCTGGTTCCCAAGATCATGCGGGGGCTCCACCTGACTGAGAAAGGCGTCAGGCGGATCAGCGCTCCGTCCTTTCGGCTCGAGACGGACCTCCCCTGGCCGGTCGAGGTTGACGGTGACTTTCTCGGGAATACCCCGGTCGACGGGCAGGTTCTCCCCGCGGCTATCCAACTGAAGATCTAACCGGCCAACGAGCGCAGCGGCGAGGTCCTATACTCGCCGCCGCCCAGGTCGATTGGGGGCAAGGAGAGATGACTACCGAAGATCTCGACGAGTTCGAGGATCAGACAGAAGAAGAAGAAGAAGAAGACGAAGAGTTCAACGAGGACGACATCGAGCTGGATGAGGACGTCGACCTGGAAGATGACGTGGATCTGGACGAAGACGTCGACCTCGAAGATGACGTGGATCTGGCGGAGGATGTCCTCGAGGACGACGTCACCCTCGACGACGACTTCGAAGCCGACGACGACGGCGACGACGAGGCGGAGGGGGACGACGAAGACGAGACCGCCGAGGCCCTAGACGAACTCGAGGCCGAAGAGCTGGAGCTTCTCGACGAGGAGGCGGAGGACGCGCTCCTCGTAGATGAAGCGGCCGAGCTGCGCGCCATCCGGCGCGAGGAGCTGACGCTGAACGTCGACGCCCAGGTCCAGCGATCCGATGAGTTCGTCTGCCGGTCGTGCTTTCTGGTGAAGCGCAGCAGCCAGCTGGCCAACAAGAGGACGATGATCTGCTTCGACTGTGCCTCATGAGGCCGTCACTGTCGTAGTCCCGACTTACAACGAGCGGGAGAACCTGCCCCACCTGGCGGCGGCGATTCTGCTCCACGGCTACTCCTTGCTCATCGTGGATGACGATTCGCCCGACGGAACCGGTGAGATCGCCGATTCACTCGCCGCCGAGATGCCCCGCCTGGCGGTCATCCACCGAATGCGCAAGGAAGGTCTTGGTCCGGCGTACGCCGCCGGGTTCGATCGAGCGCTGTCTGAGGGGGCCGGGATAGTGGTCGAGATGGATGCCGACTTCTCACACAGCCCCGCCGACCTTCCCCGCATGGTTGAAGCCGTCGAGGAGGGGGCGGACCTGGCGATCGGCTCTCGGTATGTGCCCGGCGGAGACACGCCCGACTGGCCGCTGCATCGCCGGTTGATCTCACGGGGGGGAAACCTGTACGTCCGGCTGATGCTCGGCCTACCGATCCGCGACGCCACCGCCGGGTTTCGGGCCTTCCGGGCCTCGGCGCTGCGCACGTTGCCGTACCGAAAAGCGGAGGCGTCCGGCTATGGCTTCCAGGTCGAGATGGCCTGGCACGCCTACCGTGCCGGCCTCGACATCCGGGAGGTGCCGATCGTGTTCCGCGACCGTGAGCAAGGCACGTCGAAGATGGGTACCGCGATCGTCCTGGAAGCCATGGGCCTCGTTACCCGGTGGGGTATCGGGCGCATGCTGGGTTCGTATCGCTGACCCGGTACGCTCCCACGCCGATGCAGGTCTCCGCTCGTCTTGCCACCGCCGCTGACGTAGCCCTCCTCGTCGAGTTGTACAGACAGCTGGAGGACGAAATGACGGCTCTCCATCGCATGTGGCCGTTAGCCGACGGACTGGCCGAGCCGATAGAGACGACCTTGGACGAGGCGGTCGATGATCCGGAAACGGTCGTCATGATCGGGCAGGTGGACGGTGTCCCTTTCGGCTTCATCCTCGCCCGCGTGGAGATCCTCCTGCCTCAGAGTGGTGCCGAACCGCTCGGTTCCATCCGGCTGGTGTACACCCACCCGAACGCCAGGGAGGTTGGGGTGGCGGAAGCGATGCGGGACGAAGTGATGGATGTCTTCCGCCAGAGGGGAATCACGAAGTTCGACGCCCATGTGCTTCCCGGTCACCGACTGGCCAAGAACTTCTTCGAGGCGGGGGGCTTCTCGGCCCGCTCGATCGTCATGCATCACGACGACCGGCCGCCGGAGCGGCCGACCCGTGATCCGCGGCTCCGCTGACCGGCCGATCCCCGGAGTGGGCGTCGCGGTCGTCGACGACCGGCGGATCCTCCTCGTACAGCGAGGCCGCGAACCGGGCAAGGGCCTGTGGGCGGTACCGGGGGGCAAGGTGGACGTCGGTGAGACCCTGGTTGACGCCGCCCGGCGCGAGGTCATGGAGGAGACGGGCATGGAGGTCGAGGTGGGCGACGTGCTCTGGGCGGGCGAGAGCATCGGCCCCGGCGATCCGCCCGGCTGGCACTACGTGTTGGTGGACTTCTTCGCCACCCGGCTGGCCGGCGAGCCGGTCGCCGCTGACGACGCCGCCGCCCTCGGGTGGTTCACTCTCGACGAAGCTCTCCAGTTGCCGCTGACGCCGACGATGCCGGCCCTCCTCCACACACTGCAGGAGACGGGACATCTGTGAAGCTGATACCTTTCAGCGGATGATCGCCCCTCAAGTCGCACCGGAGATCGATCGGCTCGTCCTGTCCGTCAACGGCCAGGCGATGGAGAACGACAAGGACGAGCTGCAGGCCCTGGCAACAGAGGCGGGTCTGGATACGCTGACCCTGCTGCCCCAGGTCGCCGAGTTCCTGCTCGCTGGCAGGCTGCCCCCGGACCTGGCGGTCATCCGGATGCGCTACCGGCCACCCGAAGCCATCGTCGGGCGGCTGGATGAACTGGCCTCCGGGGGATTCATCGAGGAGACGGCGGACGGCTACGTGGCCACCGCGTCACTTCGTCCGGTACTCGAAGCCGTGCTCGCCAGCCAGGCTGCGACAGCCGCCTCGATGTGGTCGGGGTACTCCGCCGAGGTGGAGACAGCGGCCGCGATCGCTCGCCAAGTCATCGACGGGACCAGCGACGATCACCTAGTCGCAGTCGTGCACCGCCAACTCCCCGAACCGACGGATGCCTATGCGCTGCTCCACCGGCGCTCTATCACCCTCCGCTACATCCGCCAGCACGACCATGCCGAGGCGTGGCTCGCCGAGGGGCTGACCCCGGCCGACATGGTGATCCTCACGAGCCTGTGGAAGGGCGAACGCCCGGAAGCGAGCGAAGATGCGGCGTCCCTGGTCGCCAGGGGACTGGTCCGCCAGGACTTCGGCGGCCTCACGGACGACGGTTTCGAACTGAGGGAGGCCATCGAGGCCGAGACGAACCGCCGCGCACAATCCTCATTCGACGTGCTCGATGAGGCGACCGCGAACGAGTTCCTCTCGGTCGTTCGGCGGATACCCGGCGAGGTCGACTGAGAGCGGTCCGCTACCGTGCCCGAGGTGACTGACCCGACGGTAGATCTGCTGCAGCAGCTGATCCGGAACCGCTGCGTCAACGATGGGACCCCCGAGTCGGGACAGGAGGAGCGTTCGGTCGAGACCCTGGCCGAATACCTGGCGGCGCGCGGAGAGGTCATCGAGCCGGTACCGGGTCGCCAATCCGTCGTCTACCGGATCCCGGGGGCTGACCCCGAGGCACCCAGCTTGGCCCTCCTGCCGCATCTCGACGTCGTTCCCGTCAGCCCGGAAGGCTGGTCTGTCGATCCGTTCGCCGCCGAGATATCCGACGGGTTCGTCTGGGGCCGCGGAGCGGTGGACATGCTGAACGTCACTGCCGCAATGGCGACCGTCTTCCGACCGTATCTAACCGGCGAAAAGCAGCTTCCGGGCGATCTCGTGTTAGCCGCCGTGGCCGATGAGGAGAACTCGGGCACACTCGGCGCCGAATACCTGGTCGAGCACCATTGGGACCTGGTCGGCGCCGACTATCTCCTCACGGAAGTCGCCTACCCGGCCCTCCTCACCCAGACCGGTCCCACCTATCCAGTGTCGGTGGGGGAGAAGGGCCCGTACTGGACGACGATGCGGTCACACGGCACACCGGGTCACGGTTCGGCGCCCTACGGAGCCGACAACGCACTCAGTCCGATCGCCGAAGCGCTCCACGGGCTCTTCACGACCCCTATGCCGGTTGCCATAACCGACGAGTGGCGGGAATTCGTCGAGGGCCTGGATCTCGATCCCGACCTGGCCGCCGCTTTGGTCGATCCCGACCGCGTCGACCGAGCAATCGACAGCCTGGCGGTGGACGACCCGGCCTTCGCCCGATACGTCCACGCCGCCACCCACCTGACGGTGTCGCCCAACAAGGTGACGGGAGGGGTGAAGGCGAACGTGATTCCCGACGCCGTGGACGCCGAGGTCGACCTGCGGGCCCTGCCCGGAATGGACCGCGAATTCGTGGATGAGCACCTTCGCAAGGCGATGGGCGCCGCCGCCGACCATATCGAGCTGGTGCCCATGGCGGATCATCAGCCGAGCAGCTCCACACGTGGCAACCCCCTGTGGGACGCGATCGTCGACGGCATCGAGGACCACACCGGTTCCCGTCGGGTGGTGCCTGCCCTGATGACCGTCGCCACGGATGCGCGGTTCTTCCGGAGCCGCGGGACCGTCGCCTATGGCGTCGGTCTTTTCGACGACCGGATCGGATTCGGGGAGTTCCTCAGCCTCTTCCACGGACATGACGAGCGCGTGTCGGTCGAGTCGGTGGTGAGAACCGCCCGTCTCCTCGAAACGGTGGTCGAGCGCTTCGGGACCCTAACCGGATGAAGGGGGCGGTGGTCTGCGACCTCGACGGGGTCGTATACCGGGGAAAGACCTCCATGCCGCACGCCAAGGAGGCGCTCAGGGCCCTGGCCGCTGATGGGAGATCGTTGCTATTCGTCACCAACAACTCGGCGCGTGAGCCGGCCGACGTTCGCCAGAAGCTGGCCGAAGTCGTCGGCTACGAGGCCGACGAGAGCCAGATCATCACCTCTGCGCTCGTCGCCGCCACCCTGATCGAAGCCGGCCCGGTTCTGGTGATGGGCGAAATCGGAGTCGAATCCGCCGTCTTGGCGGCCGGCTTCCGGCTCACCGATGATCCGTTGCAGGCGGCGACGGTGGTGGCGGGGCTCGACCGGGGCATCACCTATGACCGGGTGGCCCGGGCTTCCACTGCCGTCCGCTCCGGCGCCCGTCTCATCGTCACCAACCGCGACCCCACGTTCCCGGTCGAAGGCGGCCTGCTTCCCGGGGCCGGTGCCTGTGCCGCCGCGGTCGAAACCGCCGCCGGTGTCACGGGTGTCACCGCCGGAAAGCCCAGCGAAGGTATGCGTTGCCTAATCGAGAGCCGTCTGCCCGACGGACCGATCTGGATGGTGGGAGATCGGCCAGACACCGACATCGCCCTCGCCTCGGGTCCGAGGTGGCGATCGGTGCTCGTACTGACGGGAGTCACCTCCGATCCGGCGACGGCCGATCCCGCTCCGGATTTCGTGGCGGCCGATCTCGGCGAAGCCGCCGAGCTGATACTGAGGCTTTCGAAGGTGGGGTAGTCCCCCACTTCGTTGGGGACGAAAACTCGGATGTCTGTGAACTGTCGTTCGGGGAAGCGATAATGCGGTCATGGAGGTCACACCCGAGGAACGGGAAAGACTCGAGTCGGCGCTGGCCGAGCTCGAGATGTTGGATCCGGCCGATCTACCGGATCCGGCGGCCCGACTGGCAGACCTGCTCGGGAGGATGCTCGATCTGGCCGGGGAGGAAGCCTGAGCCGCAGCCGACTCGATTCGGAGCTGGTCAGGCGCGGACTCGCCTCCTCGCCCGCCGAGGCGGAGAGGATGCTGGGCGATCGCAAGGTGGAGGTTCGTGGTGTTCCGACCCCCAAGCCGCAAACGCTCGTGTCGTCCGACACCCCAATCGAGCTCGTGCGGCCTGGTCATGGCTACGTCGGCCGGGGGGCCCTCAAGCTCGAGGGGGCCCTCGACGAGTTCGAGATCGAGGTGGCAGGTCGACGAGCGTTGGATGCCGGAGCTTCGACCGGTGGTTTCACCCAATTGCTTCTGCAGCGAGGCGCCTCTCAAGTCGTCGCACTCGATGTCGGCTACGGCCAGCTCGACCAGAGCCTCCGCCGGCACGACCGCGTTGTGGTCATGGAGCGAACCAACCTGCGTCATGTCGGTCCGGACGACACAGGAGGAGTGTTCGACCTCGTCGTCGCAGACCTGTCGTTCATATCCCTTTGCACCGTTGCCGCCGCGCTGGCCGGGCTGGCCGGCCCGAACGCGGATCTGGTGCTGTTGGTCAAACCACAGTTCGAGGCCGCGAAGACCGAGGTCGGCGAGGGTGGGATCGTGCGTGACGAGTCGGTCCGTCGGAGGGCGGTCGAGAAGGTGATCGCTTGCCTGTCTGCCGAGGGTCTGGGGACAGTGGCTTTGGCGCCATCGGCCATAGCGGGAATGGGCGGCAACCGGGAGGTCTTCGCATGGTGCCGGCCCGGAGCGCAGGCGGCCGACGTGGAGGTTCCCCAATGAAGGTACGGCTGGTCGTTCACGAAGGACGTCAGGACGTCTCTGGTTTCGCTCACCAATTCATCGAATCCGCCTACCGCGCCGGGCTCTCGGTGATTGCGGACGAAGCCATGGCGAAAACCGTGGGTGTCGACGTGGCTAACACGGGGATTCCCGACATGGTGGTGGCGGTCGGGGGAGACGGCACGATGCTGGCCGCCGTCCAGGTGGCGTTCGCCCACGGTGTTCCATTGTTCGGCTTCAACCTCGGCACTATCGGCTTCCTCACCGAGGTGGAGCCGGATGATCTCGAGATGGTCGTCAACGCGCTGGCCGAAGGATCTTTCACGACGGTGTCGAGGATGGGTATCACCGCCGCCCTGAACGGAAACTCCGTCAGCGGGCTCAACGACGTCGTGGTCGAAAAGATCGACACGCTGCGACTGGTCCAGTTGGAGGTCGAGGTCGACGGCGAGCCCTTCGTCACATACCGGGCCGACGGGCTCATCGTCGCCACCCCGACGGGATCCACGGCCTATAGCTTCTCCGCCGGGGGGCCGCTGGTCGATCATTCGATCGAGGCAATCCTGCTCACCCCCGTCGCTTCCCACTCGCTGTTCGCCCGGACGATGGTTCTCTCACCGGACGCCACGATCCGTGTGACCGTCAACCGCGAACGTCCCGTGCGGGTTTCGGTTGACAAGGAGCGGCTGGGCGAGGCCGACACGGAAGAAGTGGTCGAGATCACCCGATCGGCTGATCCGATTCGCTTCGTCCGGTTCGGGCCCCACTCCTTTCCCCGCGCCGTCACCGAGAAGTTCCGGCTGGGGTGACGGAGTGATCGACGAACTGATCGTCCGCAACCTGGGAGTGATCGAGGAGGCGCACCTCGACCCGGGTCCGGGCTTGACGGTCATCACCGGTGAGACGGGGACCGGAAAGACTCTCCTCCTCGGCGCCCTTCGGCTGCTGTTGGGCGGAGAGGCCCGCTCAGACTTGGTCGGTCCGTTCGCCGACGAAGCGGTAGCGGAAGGGCGATTCGTCGATGAGAACGGAGACGAAGTCGGAGCGTCTCGCCGACTTCCCCGTGATGGTAGGAGCCGGGCCTACCTCGACGGTTCCATCGCTTCCGCCCGGGTCCTCGAGGAGCGCGTGGCGGGATTGGTGGACGTGGTCGGTCAGCACGACCAGCTATCGCTGCTCCGGCCGGGCGAGGCCCGTGTGCTGGTCGACCGGTTGCTCGATAGCGATGGAATGAAGGCGTGGCACGCGTACCGGGCGGCGTGGGACGCTCTGAACGATGCCACTACCGCTCGCCGGCAGCTGGGTGGCGACCGGGCGGCTCTCGTTCGTGAGCTCGATCTGGTCATGTTCCAAAGCAACGAGATCGACCAGGCCGGATTCTCCGTCGGCGACGACGCCGAACTGGCGCGGCTCGGTGATCGACTCCGCCACGCCGACGAAATCGTGTCTCTGTTGGCCGGAGCGGTCCAGGCGCTCGATACGAGCCGAGACGCCGTGGGCCAGGCGGTGGCCGCGGTCCGCAAGGCGGCCCAACTCGACGGCACCCTCGACGAGACGGCCGGGGATCTGAGCGTCGCCGGCGATGGGCTCGGCGATCTGTCCCGCGACCTCCGCCGCTTCGCCGACGGAGTCGCTTCGGACCCCGAGCAGCTCGCCACTGTGGACGCCAGGCTCACCGAGCTCGGCGAATTGAAGCGAAAGTACGGTCGCACCCTGAACGAGGTCCTGGCGTTCGGAGAGGAAGCCGCCCGTCGACGTCAGGAGATCGAAGCTCTCCTCGATCGAGCCGGCATGATCGATGACGAAGTCGCTGCCGCCGAACAGTCCCTTGCCCGGGCCGGAGAGCATCTTCGTGAGGCCCGCCGCCGCGCCGGGGACCGCCTGACTCGGGCGGCTGTGTCGCATCTCATGGATCTCGGCTTCGGGGATCCCATCGTCGACGTGACGGTGGAAGACGCCGATCCGACGTCCTCCGGAGCCGACACGGTCAGGTTGCTTTTCGCGTCGGATTCCCGGCTGACTCCCGGTGCCGTGGCGGCCGTCGCCTCCGGAGGAGAGTTGAGCCGCCTGGTTCTCTCTTTGCGGCTCGCCGGGGGCAGCGGCCGGGCCGGCACGCTGGTGTTCGATGAGATCGATGCGGGGATAGGCGGTGCAACCGCCCTGGCGCTGGGCCGAAAGCTATCGACCCTGGCCGAAGACCGCCAGGTGCTGTGTGTGACCCATCTTCCCCAGCTGGCCGCTTTCGCCGACCGCCACTACGTGGTCCGTCGGGACGGAAACGCCGCCACCGTCGCTCTCGTCGAGGGCGATGGGCGACTCGTCGAACTGTCCCGGATGCTGGCCGGCCTGCCCGAGTCCGCCCGGGGGCGGGAGGCCGCCGAGGAGCTGTTGCAGATGGCCAACGCCGGCTGATCGGTCCGCCAATCCGCCGGCCGCTACCCTCTAGAGCATGCGGTGGCGCCACATCGACGTATCCCACGAAGCTCCGCGACTGACCATCACACTGAGCCGTCCGGAGCGACGCAACGCCCTCAGTCTCGACCTGATGACCGAGGTGATTAAGGCGCTGCGCGAGATCCCTCCAGAGGTCCGGGCAGTGGTCGTGGCCGCCGAGGGTCCGGCCTTCTCCGCCGGACACGACCTCTCGGAGATGATCGACCGCCCTCCCTCGTTCTACGACGACCTGTTCGCCGTCTGCACCGAGATGATGGAGTCGGTCCAGGCCCTTCCACAGCCGGTCATCGCCCGCGTCCATGGCGTCGCCACCGCGGCGGGGTGCCAGTTGGTGGCCTCATGTGACCTCGCCGTCGCTTCAACCGAAGCCTGGTTCGGTACGCCCGGAGTCAAGATCGGGTTGTTCTGTACCACTCCGGCGGTGCCGCTCGTCCGGGCGATCGGCCGCAAGCGGGCGATGGAGATGCTGTTGACCGCCCGGGCGATCGACGCCCAGACCGCCCAGTCGTGGGGCCTGGTGAACAGAGTGGTGCCTCCGGAGGAATTGGACGCGGCAGTCACCGAGTACGTCGAGACCATCGCCGGATTCAGCCGCCATGTGATCGGTCTGGGCAAGGAGACGTTCTACCGCCAGGCAGACCTGCCGCAACGGGAAGCCTACGGAGTTACCCAGCGTGTCATGGCTGACAGCGCCGTCGGAGAGCAAGCCCAGGAGGGCATGAGTGCCTTCCTAGACAAGCGCCGGCCAGAGTGGCCCGACTGATCGGAGGGTTGCGAGGATGAACGAGCGGGTCGACGTCACGCAGGTGACGCCGCTGCTCTTCTTGGAGCGTTCATCTCAGGTGTTCCCCCACAAGGTGGCGATCACATACGGCGATCGCAACATGACCTATTCGGAGATGGCAGAGGCGACCCAGCGAATGACGACGGGCCTCGCCGCCCTGGGAATGCGAGAAGGCGACCGCGTCGCCTACCTGATGCCCAACATCCCGGAGATGCTCATCGGCCATTTCGCCGTGCCGTTGCTCGGGGCGATGCTCGTCGCGATAAACACCCGGCTATCCGGTCCTGAGATCACCCACATCCTGAGGCATTGCGGCGCCCGGATCCTGGTGGCGGACACGGCGCTCCTGGCTCCCATCGTCCCTCACCTGGCCGACTGTCCCGATCTCGAGGTCGTCGTCCAGGTGCCCGACGTGGAACCGCTCGTGGACGTGCCGCTCGCCACCAAGACGTACGAAGAGGTTGCGGCCGGCGGCGATCGGGACGATTGGCGACCGTGGCGGGTCGACGACGAGCTGCGCCCGATCTCGATCAACTACACGTCGGGCACAACGGGAAGGCCCAAAGGGGTGCAGTACACCCATAGGGGCGCACACCTCAACTCTCTGGCAGAGCTGATCCACGCCCGTGTCACACCCGATTCGGCTTATCTGTGGACGCTGCCGATGTTCCACTGCAACGGGTGGTGCTTCACCTGGGCGATCACGGCCATCGGGGCTCGGCACGTCTGCCTGCGCGCCGTCGACTTCGACGAGATCTGGCGCCTGATCAAGAGTGAGGGGATAACACATTTCAACGGGGCGCCACCCGTGCTGCTCGGCGTCGCCAATCACCCCGCCGCCGAACCACTGCCCGACGGTTTCACGATCACCACCGCCGCCGCTCCTCCCAACCCGGGAACGCTGTCCCAGCTGGAGGGGCTGGGCGCTCACATCGTCCATGTCTACGGCTTGACCGAAACGTACGGTCCCTACACCGTCTGCGAATGGCAACCGGAGTGGAAGGCGCTGGATTCGGGGCAAAGGGCCCGGTGGTTGTCGCGCCAGGGAGTGGCATACGTGGGAGCCGATCCGATCCGGGTGGTCGACGAGGAGATGAACGACGTTCCGCGGGACGGTAAGACCCTGGGAGAGGTCGTGATGCGGGGCAACAACGTCATGGTGGGCTACTACGCCGATCCCGATGCCACCGAGGAGGCTTTCCGCGGCGGGTGGTTCCATTCCGGCGACCTGGGAGTCTGGCATCCCGACGGCTACATCGAACTGCGGGACCGATCCAAGGACATCATCATTTCCGGTGGGGAGAACATCTCGACCATCGAGGTCGAGCAGGCGATCGTCTCCCATCCCGCCGTCCTGGAAGCCGCGGTCGTGGCGGTGCCCTCGGACCGCTGGGGAGAGCGTCCGAAGGCCTTCGTCGTCCTTCGTGACGGCAAGGAGGCCACCGGGGAGGACATCATCGCCCATGTTCGAGACCTATTGGCCCATTTCAAGGCGCCTGATGTGGTGGAGTTCGTCGACGAGTTGCCCAAGACCTCGACCGGCAAGGTCCAAAAGTACGTGCTGCGTGAAGCGGAGTGGGCCGATAGCCCCGCCCGTATCAACTGACCGGATTCGGTGAGCGCAGACGTGTCCGTCTCATCCGTCGAGGGAGATGCCTAGGGCGTCGGCCAGATCCACCAGACTCTCGAGCGACTCCTGGTGGACTTCGCCTTCCAGCTTCTCGTCGATCATCTTGGCGATCTCCCGAAGCTCGTTGCCGGCGGCCTCCTCGTCGCCCGCCGCGGCGGCGGAGATGGCCCGATCGGCCCGCTCCATCTGGCCCCTGAGGTCGCTCGGGTTCATGTCCTGGGGATGCGCCCGGGTGAGGGATGCCTCCAGGGCCGACCGTGCCTCCGCCACGTCGGACGCCGACGTCGTCGGCGGCGCGGTAGTGACTGCCGTCGTGGCGGGGGACGTCGTCACCGGACCGGCGGTGGAGGGTGCGGACGACGTATCCGCCGTGTCGGACAAAGGGACGTCGGAAGGGTCCACCGAGGGAATCAGGGCCAATCCGGCGACCACGAGCACCACGATGGCCAGGGCCGCCAGCAGCCACCGCAGAAGCCGGTCGGGCTCGGCCACCCTGGACGGTCGTGATGGGGCCGCCTCCTCGGCGGGCCGTGGCGGCGCCTTCTCACCTCTGGTCATTCCCAAGGGCATGGTCGACCCGCGCCCTACGGGCATGGTCGTTGTTGTGGCAGCAGAGCGGAGAGAAGCCGCCAACGTGTCAGCGTCCGGTCGCTCGGTCGGTTCCACTGCCAGTACCCGCGACAGCACGGGGTCGAGGTGGCTGTCCCCGAGAGGCTCAGCGGCGGTCCGGCGGTCCGCCCCCGAGAACGGAAGCTGCCCGGCGATGAGCTCGTGGAGGATCACCCCCAGCGAGAAGACATCGCTCTTGGGCGACGGTGGGTCGCCCGCCAGCTGTTCCGGTGCGGCGTAGTCGGCTGTGCCGATCACCGTACCGGTACGGGTGAGCTGGCTCGTCACGTCTCCATCGAGAGCGATTCCGAAATCGGTGAGCAGAGGGCCCCGGTCGGAGATGAGGATGTTCGAAGGCTTGACGTCTCGGTGGACGATGCCGGCGGCATGGACGGCGCCGAGGGCATCGGCAAGGAGCGCACAGGTCTCGATCGCCTCATCCCGATCCATGCCGCGTCCCTGGGTGGAGAGGCTGGGGCCTTCGACCAGTTCCATCACGAGAAAGGGGCCTTCCCCGTCCCGCCCCGCATCGAACACGGTGACGAGGTTGGGATGGTTGAGGGATGCCGCCGCTCGGGCCTCTCGCTCGATTCGGGCGTGCAGCGGATCATCCGGCGGGGCGGGATGGGGCCGCTTGACCGCCACATCCCTCCCCAGCCGGCGGTCGCGGGCACGCCATACCGTCGCCATTCCGCCCGAGGCGATGACGTCCAAGAGCTCGTAACGATCGTCGACCAGTTCTGGCACCCGACGAACCTACCCCCGATTTCATCCCTCCGACACAGTTGGTTCCGTCGAGCCGGTCACGCCGCGCCCCGAGACCAGCGGATTGGCGGGCGATTGATGCGCCCGAACGGGGTGGATCTAGAGTCGCGGTGATGTCAGAACCGATCCGGACTCTCGTTTCAGGTGTCCCCGGCAAGCTCGCCACCGCCGTTGCGGCCGGCGTCCGAGACGCCGACGAGCTGGAACTGGCCGGTGTCTACAACCCCGGCCGGTCGGGGGAATGGGAGGGAGTGGCGTATCGCACCGACGTCTCCGCCGTCGACGTGGTTGTCGAGGCGGGGCCGGACCACCCGGTGATGGACAACCTGGCACGCTGGCGGGAAGCAGGGGTGGCGGTGGTGGTGGGCACGTCCGGCTTCACCCAGGAGAGAGTCGAAGCGGTGCGCCGGCTCTGGGATGGCGCCGACGCAGCCTGTCTCATCGTCCCCAACTTCTCGATCGGTGCCGTCCTGATGATGCGCTTTGCGGAGATCGCCGCTCCCCACTTCGTCACGACAGAGGTGATCGAGCGGCACAGCGACGCCAAGCCAGATGCCCCTTCCGGCACCGCGCTCGGAACGGCGTCACGCATCGCCGCCGCCGGCGGCCGGTCGACTCCCAAGGGTGAGGAGCTGACGGCCGGGGCTCGGGGCGGCGACGTGAGCGGTGTGCTGGTCCACTCTCTCAGGCTGTCAGGACTTCTGTCACACCAGGAGGTGGCGTTGACGAATCCAGGTGAGCAGCTTTCCGTCGTCCACCAATCGACCTCCTATGGCTCCTTCGCCGCCGGGGCGGTGGCCGCTATCCGGGGTGTCGTCCGGATGGAGGGCGTCTCCGTCGGCCTGGACTCCGTGTTGGGTATCCCCTGACGCCCCCAAAGCCGGGCTTGACCCCCAGACCTGCTACCGTGACCTCCCGTCATGAACGGGACGTTTTTCAGCGAGTCGACACCTGCTCCGAGCCCTGAACCGATGGTCGACGACTCCACCCCCAAGTACGTGTTCGTAACCGGCGGCGTGGTGTCCAGTCTCGGCAAGGGCATCACCGCCGCCTCGCTCGGCCGCCTCCTCAAGTCCCGCGGACTCCGGGTCGTCAACCAGAAGCTCGATCCCTATATCAACGTCGATCCGGGAACGATGAACCCTCTCCAGCACGGAGAGGTCTTCGTGACCGACGACGGGGGAGAGACCGACCTCGACCTCGGACATTACGAGCGGTTCACCGGCGAGAATCTCCGTCGCCTCTCCAACGTCACGGCAGGTTCGGTCTACCTGTCGGTCATCCAGAAAGAGCGGCGGGGAGACTATCTCGGCGACACCGTGCAGGTCATCCCGCACATAACCAACGAGATCAAAGCCCGTATCCAGCGGGTCGGCCACGACAGCGACGTGGATGTCGTCATCACCGAAGTCGGGGGCACCGTCGGCGACATCGAAGGGCTTCCCTTCCTGGAGGCCATCCGCCAGTTCGGCAACGAGGTGGGACGCGCCAACGTTCTCTTCGCGCACGTGACTCTCGTCCCGTACCTGAGCACGTCGGAAGAATTGAAGACCAAGCCGACGCAGCATTCGGTAGCAGAGCTACGCAGCCACGGCATCCATCCGGATGTGATAATCGTCCGCTCCGATCGTGAGATAGACGACTCCGTGCGTCGCAAGATCAGCCTCTTTTGCGATGTCGAGGAAAGAGCCGTCATCCCCGCCCCGGACGCCTCCGACATCTACGAAGTCCCGCTCATGCTCCACGAAGGCAAGCTCGACGACGTGGTGTGCGACCGACTCGGGATTGTCACCGGACCGGCGCGTCTGGATGTCTGGTCGAGGATGGTGGACCGTGCCACCTCCGCTACCGAGCCGGTCACCATCGGAATCGTCGGCAAGTACGTGGCTCTCCCCGACGCTTACCTGTCGGTGCTGGAAGCTCTGCGCCACGGGGCCGCCGCCCACGGCCGCGCCCTCGACGTGCGTTGGATTCCCTCCGATGAGATCACTGGCCTCCTCGCCGACAGCTATCTCTCCGACCTGGACGGGATCGTCGTGCCCGGGGGATTCGGCTACAGGGGAGTCGAGGGAAAGATCGAGGCGGTCCGCTACGCCCGCGAGCACGACGTGCCCTTCCTCGGGCTGTGCCTCGGGCTCCAGTCAGCCGTCATCGAGTTCGCCCGTTCGGTGCTCGGCTACGCCGACGCCAACAGCACCGAGTTCGACGCCTCCACGCCGCATCCGGTGATCGACCTGATGGCCAGCCAACACGAGGTCGAGGACATGGGCGGGACGATGCGACTCGGTCTCTACGCCGCCAAACTGTCCGAGGGCTCCCGAGCCCGAAAGCTGTACGGCCGAGAGCTCGTCTACGAGCGCCACCGTCACCGCTGGGAAGTGAACAACCGCTACCGAAAGGAGCTGGAGGCGGCCGGCATGCGACTGTCGGGCTTGTCTCCCGACGATCATCTCGTCGAGTTCATCGAGCTGATCGACCATCCCTACTTCCTCGCCACGCAGGCTCATCCCGAGTTCCGGAGCCGCCCCGACGAGCCTCACCCCCTGTTCGCCGGGCTCGTGGGGGCAGCTGCCCGTCGGCGCGACGACCTCGGTCCGGACGAGCCGGTCCCGACAGCGGAGCAGCTCGGGGCCAAGTGACCGAACCGGTATTCGAGGTCGCCTCGACCCGCTCGCTCGGAGAGGGGGTTTTCATCCGCTTGGAAGAAATTCGCCTGCGCTCCAGCTCCGGCGAGGAAGTGGTTCGCGACGTCGTCCGCCATCCGGGCGGGGTGGCCGTGCTGCCCGTCGACGGCGACCACGTCTGGCTCATCCGCCAGCACCGGGTTGCCCTCGGCCGGTACATCGACGAGATCCCTGCGGGGAAACTCGATGTGGACGGAGAAGCGACGGCCGATGCGGCCCGGCGCGAGCTCATCGAGGAGTTGGGCGCCACCCCCCGACGCCTTTCGCACCTCGCCACCATGGCCCCGTCACCCGGATACACCGACGAGGTCATCGAGATCTACGTCGCCGAAGGACTCGACTTTGGTGACCGGTCGCCGCAGGGAGCGGAGGAAGCCGACTCGAGCATCCACTCCCTTCCGATCGCCGACGCACTGGATAGCATCAGTAACGGCGGCCTCACCGACGCCAAGACGCTGGTCGCGCTGCTCGAGTGGAACAGGAGAACCCGGTGATCGTCGGCGTACCCAAAGAGATCAAGACGGCAGAGCACCGGGTGGCGATCACGCCGGTTGGAGTGAGGGAGCTGGTCGATCGGGGTCATACCGTCGTGATCGAGAAGACGGCCGGCGAGGGATCGAGCATCCACGACGCCGAATTCGAGACCCAGGGAGCCACGATCCTGCCCACGGCCGAGGAGGTGTTCGGCCAGGCAGACATGATCCTCAAGGTCAAGGAGCCGCAGCCGTGGGAAGTGGGCCTGTTCCGTCCCGGCCAGGTGCTGTTCACCTATCTGCACCTCGCCGCCTATCCCGACCTGGCGGAGAAGCTGCGAGCGGCGGGCATCGTGGCCATCGCCTATGAGACCGTGCAGCTTGCCGACCGCAGCCTGCCTCTGCTTGCGCCGATGTCCGAGATCGCTGGGCGGATGGCCACTCAGGTCGGCGCCTACTTCCTCGAGGCGACCCAGGGCGGACGCGGGATCCTCCTCGGAGGAGTGGCGGGCGTGCGGCCGGCCAAGGTGATGGTGCTGGGAGCGGGGATGGCAGGGTCGAATGCCACCGTCATCGCCGCCGGGATGCAGGCCGAGGTCGTGGTGCTCGACGTCGACATCAACAAGCTACGTCGGATCGACTCCGGCAACGGCGGCCGAATCGTCACATTGTCCTCCAACAAGCTGCACGTGGAGAACGAGGTGATGAGCGCCGACCTCGTCATCGGGACGGTGCTCGTTCCCGGGGCTTCAGCGCCCAAGCTCGTCACCGAGGACATGGTGCGGGCGATGAAAAAGGGCGCCGTCATGGTCGACGTCGCCATCGATCAGGGAGGCTGCTTCGAGACCAGCCACGAGACCACCCACGAGAACCCGGTCTACGAAGTGCATGACGTGGTCCACTATGCGGTGGGCAACATTCCCGGGGCGGTGCCGCATACGTCCACCTACGCCCTCACCAACGCCACCCTGCGTTACGTCACCACTCTGGCCGACGAAGGCCCCCGCCACGCCGTTTCCGCCCATCCCGAGTTGGCGCTGGGGGTGAATGTCGTAGGCGACTCGGTGTGCCATCCGGCCGTTGCCGAGAGTCTGGGCGCCGAATACTCCGCGCCTGTCGAAGCCCTGGCCGCGATGTGACTCGGGACAAGCTCCTCGCCGGCGAGATCACTCTACGGCCGTGGCGCTTGGAGGAGGGACACGTCTACGCCGGCCTACGAGACGAACTCGTCTACCGCTTCACAACCGAAGATCCGTCGGTCGACGGCGAATCCTGCGCCTCGGAAATACTCGCCGCCCGCCACGGACCTGGTCAGCTCGCATTCGCCATCTGTGACTCCCGAGGGGACCCGGTCGGAAACGTCGCCGTGGTCCGTCGCGGCGCCACGGCGGAGATCTCCTACTGGCTCTCCGCGCCGGCCCGGGGAAGGGGATGGGCCTCCACCGCCTTGCGGGCGGCCACGGCCTGGGCCTTCGAGGAATGGGACGTCGACAATGCGGAATTGGAGATCGACCCGGCCAACGAGGCATCCGTCAGAGTGGCAGAGGCCGCCGGCTACCTTCGTCACGGCACCCGCCTTGAATCCGCCTGCGGGGGTCCCGCACTGCTCTACCGCCTGTCGGCCGAGACCTGACCGTTGGGCGTGATCGTCCGGACGGGGCCCGACGATCGAGCACAGGGACCGATAACCCACCCGGATAAGCCGGATCGGCGGCTATGATGAGAAGCGATCCCGGGCAGAGGCCTGCGTCGCCGTACCCGGATTTCGCCAGATCCCTCAGGACCCCTTCCCATGAACACCTTGGACATCGACGCCATCCGAAAGCACCTCGAAGAGCAGCGTGACCGCCTCGTCGATCAACTCGACGAGTTGGGCGCGACACGCTCGGGCGATCTTCGCTCCGATCTGGATTACGGGGAGAGCTTCGCCGACGCCGGGGCTGCCACAGCCGAGCGCACCGAGCGGCTCGGATTGGTCGACACCCTCAAGGGTCAGCTAGACGAGGTGGAGAAGGCGCTGGACAAGATCGAGGACGGAACCTACGGAATATGTTCTCGGTGCGGAGAGCCGATACCGGCTGCCCGCCTCGAGGCACGTCCCGAGTCGACGCTGTGCGTCGCATGCAAGTCGCAGACACGCTGAGCGATTGATGCCCGGCTCCTGGGGTCACCTGGCCGCCCGGTTCGTCGACGCCGTCACCGCCAGAGGCCTCACACCAGCAGAGGTGCGGATCGTGCAGAAGTGGTCGGGCGAAGGTCCGATGCTCTCCGCGTTCCTCGCCCAACCGCCGCTCGATCAGCGCCACGGGTTCGACTCGGCATCGTATGTCGCCGCCAGGGCGCCGGACAGGAGGGACCTGATCCGCGCCGCCCTGCTCCATGACGTAGGAAAGCGTCACGCCGGACTCGGCCCCCTCGGGCGGGTCATCGCGTCCATCCTCATCCGGCTGCACTTCCCACTCGGCCCGCGCTTCGCTCTCTATCGGGATCATGGCCGCTTGGCCGCGGCTGAGCTCGCCGGGGATGACAAGGTCGTCGTCGAGTTCGCCCGACATCATCATGGCTCCCGACCGCCCGACGTCGACCCCGGAGAATGGGATCTGCTGCTCGCCTCCGATCGGGCCCGCTCACCCTTCGGCGCCGACCGCGGCGGCCAGGGTCGTTGAATGGGGAGCGGCGTTCGACCAGCATTGCCTGCAATGTTCACGGATGACCTCTAGCGAATGACCTATCACGTCTCTACCGCCGTCTTCGAGGGACCCCTCGACCTGCTGCTCCAGCTCATCACCCGTCACCAGGTCGACGTGACGGCAGTCCGGTTGACGGATCTCGTCGGCGAGTATCTGGCGCACCTCGAGGAGATGCGCCTTCTCGACCTCGACGTCACGTCGGAGTTCTTGCTGATCGCCGCCACCCTCATCCAGCTGAAGGCTCACGCCCTCCTCCCGGCCGATCACGAGTTGGATCTCGATGAGGAGCTCGTCCTGATGGAGGAGCGCGACCGTCTTCTCGCCCGGCTCCTGGCGTGCGTGACCTTCAAAGATGTGGCCGTGGTCATCCGCCACCGTCTCCAGGAGGCGAACCGGTTCGTTCCTCGTGTCTCGGGCATCGATCAGGAGATATCGGCGACTCCGCCCGAAGTCCTGGTCCCGACCGATCCCCTGGGACTGGCCCGGATCGCCGCTTCGGCGCTTTACGGCGCAAGCTCCGAGCCTGACCTCGACCACCTGGATCTCGACCTGCCTTCCGTCCAGGCGGCCGTCGAGGAGCTCCGGGTTCGCATCGCCAGCGAGGTCACGACCGGATTCGATTCACTGGTGGCCCACTGCCGCCGTCCCGTCGAGATCGCCGCCTACTTCCTGGCGCTGCTCGAGCTCGCCCGTTGGGGCATGGTGCAGGTGAGCCAGGAGGACTGGCTCGGTGAGATCCGGGTCCGCCACATGGGTGACGGCGGTCCGGAGCTCGTATCCGAGTGGGCCGGTTGATGGAGCCACGCGCCGCCCTGGAGGCGATACTGTTCGTGACGGAGGCGCCCGTGCCGGCCCACGAGTTGGCCGAGGTCCTCGAAGTCACACCGCAACAGGTCGAGGCGTTGCTCGAAGAGCTGAGCCAAACGTTGGAGGAGCGGGACTCCGGACTCACCGTCCGGGCGGTGTCCGCCGGATGGCGCCTCTACTCCCGGCCCGAGGCATACCCGTATCTGGAACGGTTCTCGGCTTCGGCCACTGCTCGCAAGCTGTCCTCCGCCGCCCTGGAGGTTCTGGCAGTCGTCGCCTACCGCCAACCGGTGTCGCGGGGCCAACTGACCGAGATCAGGGGCGTCGACTCGGATTCCTCGCTCCGGACGCTGGTCCGTCTGGGTTTGATCGAGGAAGCCGGCCGGCTCTCCTTGCCGGGGAATCCGGCCGTCTATCGGACCACTTCGCTCTTCCTCGAGAAGCTGGGCGTCAACTCACTCGATGAGCTGCCCCCGCTGGCCGATCACGTGCCGCCGGCCGAGGTAGTGGGTGCTCTGGAGGAGACGTTCCGCCCCGCCCTCGAGGAAGAGATCTGAACTCTCAGTCGTCGGACCGACCCAAGCTGCAGAAGGCGATCGCCCACAGCGGCCTGATGTCACGCCGTGCGGCCGAGGATCTCATCGCCCGCGGTCGAGTGACGATCGACGGCCGCCCCGCCCGGATAGGTGATCGGGTCGACCCTGACCGCCAGCGAGTCGAGATCGACGGGCATGCGATCCCCATCCGACCCGGCCTCGTGGCCTACCTCCTCAACAAGCCCCCCGGCGTCATTTCCACCGCCAACGATCCTCACGGGCGCCCGACCGTCGTCGGGATGGTTCCCCAAGATCCCCGGGTGTATCCGGTCGGCCGCCTTGACGCCGACTCGGAGGGCTTGATGCTCCTGACGAACGACGGGACGCTTGCCGATCTGGTCATGCATCCCCGCTACGGCATCGACAAGACCTACTTGGTGATGGTCGAGGGCGACCCCGGGCCCTGGGTCCAGCAGTTGGTGAAGGGCGTCGACCTCGACGATGGGCAGGCCGCCGCCCGCTCGGCCCGGGTGGTGGACAGGGCGGGCGGTCGGACGATGGTGGAGTTGGTGATGGGTGAGGGACGCAATCGGGAGGTCCGCCGCATGTGCGCGGCCTTGGACCGACGGGTCCTGCGCCTGGTTCGGACGGCGATCGGACCGATCGTGGACTCGGCGCTCACCCCGGGCGCATGGCGACAGCTGAGACCGGAGGAGCTCGCCCGGCTCTACGCCGCCGCTGGGCCGGGTTTGAGCGGCCCGCCCTCCAGCGGGTAGCTTGCAGCCGTGTTCACCGTCCACCCCTTGGGGCGGCCCGTTGCCTCAGTCGTGCAAGTCCCCGGCTCGAAGTCCATGACCAATCGAGCGTTGGTGGCAGCCTCGCTCGCTCGGGAGGGCGTCAGCAGGCTGCACCGCCCTCTGGAGGCGGATGACACGGCTGCCATGAGGGCCTCGCTACGGCGCCTGGGTGTGCTCATTGACGACAATGACGACCCATGGCTCGTGTTGGGCACGGGAGGTGAGTTGGCGACGTCCGCTGCCGTGGTCGATGTGGGAGCGTCGGGTACCACGGCCCGGTTCATAACGGCCGTGGCCGCGCTCGCCCCCGGTCGCAACGTCGTGGATGGGACGGCCCGGATGCGGCAGCGCCCCATAGGGCCCCTCGTCGAAGCGTTGGTGGAGTTGGGGGTTGCGGCGGTCGACGACAACGGATATCCACCGGTAGAGATCCGCGGCCAGGGACGGATTGCCGGCGGCCGGATCAGGGTCGACTCCACCATGTCTTCCCAGTTCGCCTCCGCCCTGTTGCTCATCGCCCCGATGGCGGACGGGACCGTCGAGATCGAACTGGGCGGACCGGTGGTCTCCCGTCCTTACCTGGACGGCACCGTGGAGTTGA
The DNA here is from genome assembly GCA_036259475.1 of Acidimicrobiia bacterium. GTDB lineage: Bacteria > Actinomycetota > Acidimicrobiia > Spongiisociales > ZC4RG35 > ZC4RG17. Next base: position 57,322 of record DATABS010000107.1, read on the forward strand.
TGCGAGCGTTCGGGGCGGAGATAACCGTGGACGGAGACCGGTTCACCGTCGCCCCGACCGGCTATCGCAAGGCCCACGTTGACGTCGAACCCGACGCCTCGGCCGCGGTCTATCCGGCGGTGGCCGCCGCGATCACCGGAGGAGCGGTCGAGATACCCGGCCTCCCGGTCGACTCTTCGCAACCGGATACGGCAATCTTCCACGTCCTGACCGAGATGGGGTGTTCGGTGAGCTGGGACGATGTCCGGCTTCGGGTGGAGGGCCCCTCCGGAGACCTTCAGCCGGTCGATGTGGATCTGACGCGGGCGCCGGATGGGGCGATGGCGGTGGCGGTGGCCGCGCTGTTCGCCGACGGGCCGTCGGTGATCCACGGACTGTCGACGCTGCGACTCAAGGAGACGGACCGGCTTGCCGCCCTGGAGACCGAGTTGCGGCGGGTCGGTGCCGGGACCGCGGTGACCGGGAACTCGCTGCACATCCGCCCGGGACGCCTGCACGGGGCGGAGATTCAGAGCTACGGCGACCACCGCATGGCCATGGCCCTGTCCCTCGTGGGCCTGGTCGTCGATGGGGTGACTATCGCCGATCCGGGAGTCGTGACGAAGACCTGGCCCGGCTTCTTCGACATGCTCGGCGGGCTATGACGCTTCTCGTGGCAATCGATGGCCCCGGGGGAGCGGGCAAGTCGACAGTGAGCAGAAAGGTGGCGGAGCGATTGCAGGCCCGTCATCTCGATACCGGCGCCTTCTACCGGGCGGCCACGCTGGTGGTTCTGGATGTCGGAGCCGACCCGTTCGACTCCGACGCGGTGATGGCGGCGATCGAAGGCCGCGAGGTAGACCAGGTCGGCGGCCGCACCTACCTCGACGGCCGCGACGTATCCGCGGAGATAAGGAGCGACGCCGTCACCGCCGTCGTGTCGGCGGTCGCCGCCCATCCCCCGTTGCGCCGGCAGATGGTCGCGGCGCAACAGCGCTGGGTAGAACGGGAGGGAGGTCGGGCCGTCGTCGAAGGCCGGGACATCGGCACGGTGGTCTTCCCCGACGCTCACCTCAAAGTGTTCCTGGACGCCGATCCGGCGGTGCGGGCGGCCCGGCGGTCCGGCGAAAGCGGGGGAGTGGTGGACCGGGTGGCTGAGGCTCTACGCCGGCGCGACGACTTCGACTCTCGCCGCACGGTATCGCCCCTCCGGCCCGCCGACGACGCGGTCGTGATCGACACGTCCGATCTGACGATCGATCAAGTGGTGGACCGCATCATCGGCCTCCTCCCCTGAGCCCTCCAGTCCGAGTGCAGCGAGGACAGGAACCTTTGTCCCTGGAGCGGAGCGAGGGGGGAAGGGGTCCCCGCGAAGCGGGGTAGGGAGCAGGCCCCGAAGGGTGCCGGGCGAACCCGTATGACGCTCATCCAGGGTTTGCCGCTGCCCCGTACCTCCGAGTCGCCTTGCCGGGCGCCTCGCCACCAGATTGTGACATTCTCATTCCAGGGGACCGTCCCTACCATTGAGCTCAATGGTCCAAAGAGTGCTGCTGGCCGAACCGCGCGGTTTCTGCGCCGGCGTGGAGATGGCGATCAAGGCCCTCACCTGGATGGTGAGGATCTTCGAGCCGCCCGTCTACTGCTACCACGAGATCGTCCACAACGAGTGGGTCGTGAAGGCGTTCGAGCGGGTGGGCGTGGTGTTTGTCGACGACATCTCCCAGGTGCCTCGGGGTGCTCCCGTCATGCTGTCCGCCCATGGCTCGTCGCCTCAGGTCGTCGAAGGAGCCGAGGACCGGGCGGCGGTCGTGATCGATGCGGTGTGCCCCCTCGTCACCAAGGTGCACCACGAGGTCAAGCGAATGGCGGCCAAGGGCTTCGACATCCTCTATATCGGCCACGAGGGCCACGATGAGGCGGTCGGGACGGTGGCTGAAGCGCCCGAGGCGATCACGCTCATCGATCCCGAGACTGGTATGGACGCCTTCCGACCCAAGGACCCTGAGAAGGTGGCGCTCTTGGCCCAGACGACGTTGGGGATGCATGAATGGGGCCAGGTCCTGGAGGACGCCCAGGACCAGTTCCCCGCCCTCCAGACGGCCCGCCGCTCCGATCTGTGTTACGCCACAACCAACCGCCAGGAGGCGGTGGCTCAGCTGGCCAAGGAATGTGACGTGATCCTCGTGGTGGGCTCGGAAAACTCCTCCAATACCCAGGCCCTCGTCCGCTACAGCGTCGAGAACGGGACTCCAGCGCATCGCATCGACTCGGCCGACAAGGTCGATCCCGCCTGGCTGGAAACCGCCGGGGTGGTGGGCGTGACGGCGGGCGCCTCGGCGCCCGACCATCTGGTTCAAGAGGTGATCGAGCGGGTATCGCCCCAGCTTGGTTTCGAACTGTGGCAGACAACGGAGGAGGCCGAGTACTTTCCCCTTCCGCCTCAGCTGCGTAACTTCGTCAACACCCTCAGCTCGTTGGTCGAGGCAGGGGTCACCGCCCGGCGCCCGGCCGAGAACGGATGGCTCGAGCGTGATCGCGAGTGGACGGCCACCGAGGCGCTCAACCTGATCGCCACCTGACGGCCCGTCGCTAGCGTCATGGCCATGGATCACCCCGCGCCGACTTCGCGTCTGCCCATCGTGGCGGTGGTGGGACGTCCCAACGTCGGCAAGTCGACGCTGGTGAACCGAATCCTCGGGCGCCGTCTGGCAGTCGTCGAGGAGCAGCCGGGGGTGACAAGGGATCGCCGACAGTTCGATGCCGACTGGGCCGGTCGACGCTTCCTGTTGGTCGACACCGGCGGTTGGGAGGTGAGCCCCCGCGACTCCATCGAGGAATCGATTCGCCACCAGGTCGAGGCGGCGCTGGGCTCGGCCGACGTGGTGGTGCTGGTCGTCGATGCGACCACGCCGGCGGTGGACGAGGACCACGAAGTGGTGGAGATGTTGCGCCGGTCGGGGCTGCCGGTGGTTGTGGCGGCAAACAAGGTCGACTCGGCGGCGCGGGAGGCGGACGCGGCGGAGCTCTGGAATCTGGGCCTCGGGGAACCGGTGCCCGTTTCCGCCTTCCACGGGCGGGGAGTGGGTGATCTGCTGGATCGGATCGTCGAACATTTCCCGGAACACGTCGTCGACCAGCAAGATGAAGGGATTCCCCGTCTGGCGATCGTAGGGCGGCCGAACGTCGGCAAGTCGACGTTGCTCAACCGGCTCGTCGGCGAGGACAGGGTGATCGTGTCAGCGCGACCGGGTACGACGCGTGATCCGGTGGATGTGGAGGTCGAGATCGACGACCAGCCGTACGTGCTCGTGGACACCGCCGGGATCCGCCGCAAGCCTCAGATCACCGAGGACGCCGACTTCTACGCCGTCCTCCGGGCGCGGGAGGCCCTGGCCGAGGCAGATGTCGCCCTCCTGCTCGTCGACGCTGCCGAGGGTGTCACTCGCCAGGATCAGCGGATCGCCGATGAGGCGATCGAAGCCGGTGCCGCTCTCGTCGTGTTGGTGAACAAGTGGGACACCGTTGACGCTGAGGATCAATGGATGCTGGAGCGCGACATCGCCGACCGCTTGGGCTTCCTCGGGTGGGCGCCGATGCTGCGGGTGTCGGCCCTACGTGGCACCCGGCTCGGCCGCCTCGGACCGGCCGTCCAGGCGGCGCTCGACTCGCGTTACCGGCGTATCTCGACGGGAGTGCTCAACCGCATGGTGCGGGCCTGGACGGCCGCCCATCCCCCTCCTGTTCGGAAGGGGCGCCGCCCCAAGATCCACTACGCCGTTCAAGCCGCAGTGGCCCCGCCCACGATCATCCTGTTCGTCTCGGGCGGGGAGTTGGGTGAGGACTACCTACGTTTCGTCGAGAACCGCCTGCGTGAGGAGGCCGATTTCACCGGCACCCCGATTCGCGTAGTTCCTCGGCTGAGGACTCGTCGTGACAAATGATCACCGGCGGGAGAACAACGACATGCCCACCGGGGGCGAACCCGACGAGGAGATGCCGCCGGCACCCTGGAGCTTCAAGATCATGGTGGGCCTGGCGGTGCTCTACCTGGCCTGGAGGCTGATCGAGGGCTTGGTATGGGTGATCGAGCGGATCACCTGAGACCGGGGCGATCGATCATCTGGTCCACGGGGGCGTAGTCGTCGGTCAGCTTCTCTGCCCCATCGATGAACTCCGTCAAGTCGAGGTCCGTGAGTCCTACCTCCCGACCGTCCCGTGCTGCGATCGCACTCTCGATGCCATCTATCGGCAAGGTCGTGTCCGACGCCACAAGGACGAAGTTTCCGCCCGCCTCGGCGGCGAGGTAGGACGGCGGAGCGACCACCGCGGTGTGCTCGAACACCTCGCGAAGTGTGGCGAGTTCCGAGCGGACGAAGTCCAGGTCGCGGTAGTCGATGACGTTCATGGTGTATATGCCGCCCGGCGCCAAGCGTTCGGCGATCTCCTCGACGAATTCTTCCGTGGTCAGGTGCCACGGAACCGACAGCCCGCTGAAGGCATCGCCGATGACCAAATCGGCCCAGGCTTCCTCGATCTGGTCGATCGAGCGCCGGGCGTCGTCCACGATCACGTCGGAGTCCTCTGCCAATCCGAGGTGGCGGTGACCGATTTCAACCAGAGGCCGGTCGATCTCGAGCGTGATATGGCTTGTTCCGGGACGGACCGCCGCCAGGTATCCGTTGAAGGTGAACCCGCCCCCGCCGATCGAGACGACGTTGAGGGGACCGCCGGGCAGCGTGGCAGCGATCACATCCTGCATGACCTTGGCATATCGAAACTCGAGATGCGTGGGATCGTCCAGGTCAACGTAGCTGTTCGATACTCGGTCGAGTAGGAGGGTCCGGCCGCCGGGTCGGTCAGGGTCGACCACGACATCGGCGCAGTGATAGGTGGTTTCGTACTGGCACGGCCCATCGAAGAGGAAAAGTCCACCGGCCAGCACCGCCCCGGCCAGAGCGGCGTTGAACCGCGTTGGGCCTCGGCGCCTCCACATGACGCCGCCTGCCACCACCAAGGCGATCCCGACGGCGGCGACGATGGGGCGGGTAGGGAAAGCGGCGATCAACACGAAGCCGGTGAGGAAGGTGCCGAAGAGGCCGCCGGCGGTGCTCACCGCCGAGTAGGAGCCGACGACGGTGCCCGTCTCGGCCAGCGTGGCGAGGCGCAACTTCACCACCACCGGCGGCACGGCGGATAGGACGGCCGCCGGGGCGAAGAATCCGATTGAGCTGAGGAGCACGATCGAGACAGGACCGGAGGTCGGAGTGGCCGGGCCTACCAGGTCGACGATGAGCGGCGCCGCCAACGCCGAGATACCGCCCAACACGAGAATGGGTCCGAGCAGACCTCCCGGATCGGCGCGGTCGGCGGCACGTCCTCCCGCCCATGCACCGACGGCAATACCGGCGAGGATGACTCCTATGACGCCGGTGAACACTTCCAGGCTCACACCCAGATAAGGGGCCAGGAGACGCTGGGCGAGGATCTCGATCACCAGGACCGCCGCCGACGTGAAGAACACGAGCAGACGGGCAGCGACCTGGGACATGGCGGACAGTATCCCCCCGAAGGTGAGCTACCGCCATTTTCGAGAACGCGAAAAGAATCCCCCATTCAGCTGGTGTATCGCACTCGGAGGTGTTACCTTTCAATACAGGAAGTGATTCGTCGCTTCCGAGATACCGCCCAGCGGCCCTCGTGGTCACTGGGCGGTTGTCTTTGTGGGACCGTTTCGGATCCGGTCGAGGGGGTAGGCCTGTTCGAAGACCCCTTCGAATGGAGGAACGGGTGACGCATCAACATTCACATGACACCGACCGTGAGGTCGTCGTAACCGATCGAAGCAGCGGTGCCGGGATGATTCTCGGTGTGATCCTTGCGATCGCAGCCATCCTGCTCGTCGTCTGGCTCATCTTCGGTCTGGACGGAGAAGGCGGAGAGGGCGCCGACGTGGTACCGGATGACGTCAACGTGACGGTCGACGTCAACGAGGGCGAGGGCGGCTGATCCCTCCTCACGGAATACCAAGAACACCCCCGCCTCGGCGGGGGTGTTCTTCTTGGTCAGGAACCTGCGCCGTCGCCGGCCGCCCAACGAATGGCGGCGACGAGGTGATCCAACACCTCTGATTCTGAGAACGATTCGCTGGTATGACCGAAGCCGGTGTAGACCGACCGGCCGCCGTCGTACTCGTGTGCCCAGATGATCGGATGGGGGTCACCCATGGTCCCGCCGTCGTAGCTCTCTTCGTCCAGGGTGGCGATGATCTCCGCCTCGGGGAGCCGCCGGAAGTTGTACCACTCATCGAACCGCTCCAACCTCGCGGGCAACCCGGCCGCAACGGGATGATCCGGCGCCTGGACCGCGACAGACGCCTGCTGGGGCGCCGGGTGATCTGTGAAGTAGGCTCCTATCAGTCCGCCGTACCAGGGCCACTCGTACTCCGTGTCGGCCGCCGAGTGGATACCGACGTAGCCGCCCCCGTCGCCGACGAACCTCTCCATGGCAGCCTCTTGGGACTCGTCGAGGACATCACCGGTGGTGTTGAGGAACACGATGACCCGGAACGGCTCCAAGCCGGTGTCGCTGAATACGGCGGCGTCATCGGTGGCCGTCACCTTCCAACTCTGTTCTTCGCCCAGGTGGTGGAACGCCTCGATTCCGGCCCCGATCGATTCATGGGCGAAGCCGGCCGTCTTGTGGAACACGAGAATTTCCAGGGTCCGGGGTTCCGGTTGGGTGGTCGATGTGGGGGGCGGGATGGTCGACGAAGGCACCGTCGCTGGCTCGGTCGTCGGAGCCGCCGCCGAAGAAGATGTGACGGTCGGCGTTGTCGGCGGATCGTCGCGCTCGGCGCCGCCCGGAGCGCACGCCAGGCAGGCCACCAGTCCCATCCCGATCAGCGCTCGGCGCCACACCCGCGAAGACTGTAGAGCCTTGTTCCTCCGTGAGACGGCACCGGCGAGTATCACGATCACCGGTTCGGCGAACGCCAGGCTGGGATGTGGGCCTGTGGATCTACATGGGGGCGTTTGAGCCCACGAGTCTCGGGTAGACGGTGCCGAGTCGGGGAGGGGACTGGAAGAGAGATCCCGGGGTCGGTGGCACGAGACCGACCCCGGGCTCTTTCTCGCTTGGGCCTACTTGGGTGCAAGGAATCGCGAGGGTGTCGGGGTGCTCAGGATCCGGGACGAAATGAGGGAAAACCGCCCACTCCAGGCGGTTTTCCCTCGTCGGGCCGGCGGGATTTGAACCCACGAGCACTGGCCCCAGTCCATCGTCGGCAATTCCCAGCCGGTACCAGGCGGTACCAGCGAGTAACCGTTCTAGCCATCTGACCCCACACGGCCAGGCCTAGTTCGTTTTCTCGCTCTAGCTCGCGACGGTGGTGCTCCTCCTGCCGTCTAATCGGTGCGACCCACGGCTTTGTTGTCGTCTAGGAGCGTGATCACGTAATCCTCAGCGCCCCAGAACTTGTCCTGTCCCTGGTTTGGCTTGAACTGCTTCCAACAGAGATATCCGTCATCGTTGCGGTCCACCAGAGTCTCCAGTTCATCCTGGATGATCAGAAGGTCTTCTGCCGAATAGATCCTCTTGTCGATCGAATCGAAGCCTTCCTCGACCGTACCCAGCGTGAAGCCTGCTCCGCAGCCGGCCACCGGGTCAGCCAAGACCGGCGCAGCGGCAAGCATCACTACCGCGAACGTCGCCACCGATATTGTCTTGCTAATCACTCCAACCTCCGTGCGATCACGCCGTCTGTCGGGCACCAGCCCGTCGCTAAACGGAACTCTGGTGGGTCAGGCGGCGATCCGCCTCGATTCCTTCCTTACGATCGATCCAACACCGTTCTTCCTCTAGCTCGTCGCTGACTTGGGGTCATCTAGGACGAGGCCTCAGCCCTCCATCGCTCCACAGAACAGCGCACCGATCTCGCTCTCCGGCTCAGTGAGAGAAGGATGAGGTCCATGCAGGTCGGAGAACGTCTCCTCGAAGGAGATGACCTCGTCGGTGGCAAGGTCGAACACCACAGTGCCGGTGATAGTGACAGTTCCGGCATCGAGGAGAATCACTCCTTCTCCTGGGATCCTCCACTTGAGCGGTACCCCACGGACGGTGTCTTCGAACATCACCGTCAACGTCCCTGCCTCCTCGTCGATGACTTCTACCACAGGTTGGGAGAACACATTTGCGCTGTTGCGCTCAACCAACAGCACCTTTCCCGTATCGGGGTCGGTCGACACGATGTGATCATTGAAGTGGACCCGGGCGGTCATGTCCGGATACAGAGTGAAATGTCCACGGAAATGAAACTCGGTCCTCACCTCCACTCCGCACACATCCAGCACGAATTGCTCGGGTTCCTCTACGAACCGCTCGTTGAAGCGCTCCCGGACAAGAGGCTTGCCACCTCCCGCCGCCAAGGCCGCCGGAGCAGCCACTGCCAGAAGCACAAGCACAGCCAATACTGTCCTGCCAAGTCGCCGCAACATCAGGACCTCCCAGTCCCCAAGAACCCCACAGCAGGGTTCAGTCACTACCCAACGTACACCTCCGCATACGCGCGTGCTGAGGGGTGTCAAGTCTCGGTACCCGGGCGACCTACACGACACTTCTCCGTGGGTTAGGAGGCGGCGTTGACCCGGTCTGGTTTGCTTCCGGGGTTGGCGAAGGCCCCGTGGGCCTTGATTGGGTCGTGTTTAACCGGATGGACTCTGAGCAGCCGACCGCCCTGTGAGATTTCGACGGTGTCCCCGACGACACGTACGACGACCTGCTGACGGCGATGTGCATTGCCGACCCGGTAGGTGGCCGGGGCGAAGCTGATGTTGCCCGACGAGTCCACCTTGCGTACCACCGGATGGCCGACTGTCGGTGGCTTCACCGGCCGAGCTCGAGGCTGACGTCGCCACGCCTCGGGTTCGGCTTCGGGAGGGTGACGGACGGCGTGGGTGGCGACCAGCACTCCCCGGTGTGAGATCTCGACCAGTCCATCGGGAGTGACGACCACGTCGACGGTCTCGCCGGCCAGCCAACGTCCCACGTGATAGCCGAAGGTGGCCAGGCTAATCCGACCACCCTTGCCCACCCGGCGCGTCACCCGACGTTCCCTGACCTCGCCCACTGTCGACTCAGCGCGTTCGTCTTGCCCGATGACCACCTCGAAGGATTCGGTCACAGCCAACTCGAAACGTCGGATCGGTGGCACACCGCCTATCCCCTGGTGGGGCCGCTCGGTGTTGTATTCGACCACCCAGCCGTCGATCGCCTCCTGCGCCTCCTCGATGCTTTCGAAAGTCTTGCCAGCCAGGAAGTCCTTCTTCAGCGTCTTGTGGAACCGTTCCACCTTCCCGGTCGTGGTCGGCGACCGGGGAGCAGTCAGCAGATGTCTGATGCCGTTCTCCCGGCAGATCCGGTCGAACAAGACCTCACCTTCCCCGGTCCGAACCGGCCGGTGAACACCTTCCCGTTGTCAGTCAGGATCTGATCCGGAACCCCATGACGGCGCATCGCTTCGGCCAACGCCTCACACGCCGGCCGGGCCGTAGCTCGCCTGACCACCATCGCTGACACACAGAACCGAGAGTCGTCATCCAACCCGCTCACCACCTTCAACTCGGCGCCATCGACCAGAAACACCCCGCCCATCACGTCCATCTGCCACAACGCCATCGCCCGGGCCCGCTCCCACCGCTTGTAATCCGACCGGCGCCTCCTCCTCTGCTGGGGATCGATCAACCGGTGACGCACAAGAGCCCGATACACCGCCGAACGGAAGGAACAGGCTCGACACCCTCCCGGCC
>DATABS010000108.1:0-14056 GCA_036259475.1 Acidimicrobiia bacterium
GGCCGCCGCCGCCGGTTCGACCTACGAAGAGATCCTCGTGGCGTGGGCAGGGGGAGAGGCCGTCGCCTCGGCTCCACCAACCCAAGCCGCACCCATCGAGACGGAAGAGGCCCCAGAGCCGGCCGCCGCCGAGGAGCCCGAGCCGGTGGCCTCCCAGCCGGCTGCCGCCGCGGTCCCCGCCCAGCCGGCCGCACCTGTTCCCGAGTTTCCCCTGCCCGCCGCCCGACTCGGCGAGCTGGAAGAAGAAGTTGAGCCGCTTGCGCTCGGTGAGCGGATGGGACTGGCGGGCAAGATAGGCGCCTGGACAGGCGCCATTTTGGGCCTCATCGGGTTCGTGTTCGCCTCGACCTGGCTGCTGGGCGTCGCCTCGGTGGCCGGGGAGGAGGGCGCCTACGGCCCGGCCGTCGAGATCACCACCTCGCGCTTTGTAATCGGCGTCACGTTGATTTCGATCCTCTTCGGAGTCGTCGTTGCCACATCGAGCCGAGCGGCCTCCGCCTGGGTCGACTCCGGGGCCCGAATCGCCGGCCGGTGGTCGGTCACCATCGGGCTAGGAGCCGTTCTCGGACTGGTTCTGGGGCTGGCCGCCGGAGCCATCATGACCTCGGCCTTTGCCGAGCCGATCGAGGCGATGGAAGGCGTGGTGCTGATGCGGGTGATCCCCGCCATCTTCGTCGTTCTCGTCGGCGGAGCGTTCCTCGGATGGCTCACGGCGGCACTGGTGCAGGTGGTGGGTGTCCCGGCGGGCATCGACGAGGAGGACGCCGCTGAAGTCGCCGATGTCAGGGACCGTCTAGCCGCTGCATTCAGCATCCCGTTGGCAGCGATCCTCCTGCTCGCTCTCCTGGTCATCCCACTGGGCCTCGTGTTCATCCGATCCAATGAGATGGCATCGGGAGGCGCCGCGGTGCTGGCGATCTTCGCAGCCGCAGCCATCCTCGGGATTTCCGCCATCTCCGCCAGCCGCCCCACAATGCGGATCGGGCTCGGCGAGTTCATGGTGGCTGCGGCAGGAATCGCCACTGTGGTCCTCATCATCTTCGCCGTGATCCAGACCCGGGCCGGGCCCTCAGAAGAAGAGGAAGCCGGCGAGGAGGAGACGGCCACGGAGGAAACGACCGACACGACGGCCGGCGAGACGGCTGACACGGGCGAGGCCACCGGCCGACGCTACGTGATCCGGTTCTGACCTCAGCCGTCGTCAATGAAGGTGGCGACCAATCGGTCGTCCTGCTCCTCGAAGCCGACCAGTACCGGTTCCCCCCCTCGCAGGTGGTCCCGTAGGTGGCCGAGTGGAAATGCATAGTCGCCCTCTTCGGCCGGTACGAAGACCATCTGTTGACCATCGACCAACACGGTGAAGCTCGAGATCTCGTCGAGGCTCCCCTGAACATCTACCACGATGCCACGAACGGCGTTCTCCGGAGCGGATGAGCAGGCGACAATCAGGACGACTGCCAGCGCAGAACGCGCAACGGACGACACGTCAGCCGCTGCGAACGGCGAGCACTCCGAGGGCGGCGAGCACTACGGCGTAGCAGAACAGCGCCAGGATGAACCCCCCGGCGAAGAAGCGATTCAGAAGCGGTCGTTCGAATCGCAAGTGCATGTACCAGCCGACCACGATCACGAACTTCAGCAGGGCAAGCAGGATCAGCAAGGCGACGTTGATGCCGCCCAGCTCCAGGGCGTCGTCTATGTAGAAGAGGGCCACCTCGATGGCGGTGAGCGCCGCCAACAATCCCGCGATCTTCCAGTACTGGGCGATCGAAGGATGAGATGAGTGGTGGGATTCCTCGGTCACTGTCTCTCCTCTGTCCACGCCATGGGGGACGAAGATTCGGTCGCTTCGGGAGTGGATGATGCGTGGCTCACGACACCCTCGCCGCGTCGATCAGGTAGACGACGGTGAAGATCACGATCCAGATGATGTCGACGAAGTGCCAGTAGAGACCGACCATTTCCAGGTTCAGCCCTTGCTTTTCGGACAGGCCGCCCTTGAAGCGGGAGATGCCCCACAGGCTGAGCAGCATGATGACGCCGATCGCCACATGGGTGCCGTGGAACCCTGTCAGGACGTAGAACGCCGATGCCACCGGGTTGGACGTCAGTTTCATTCCGTAATGCACGACGAACTCGGTGAATTCGAACACCTGGCCGGCCAGGAAGACTGAGCCCAGCGCGGCGGTGGCGAACAGCCATGTGCGCGCCTGCGACTGGTCATCCCGGGAGAGGGCGTTGTGAGCCAGCACCATCGTCAACGAGCTCATGAGAAGCACGAAGGAGCTGACCGACGTGAACGGGATGTCGTAGATCTCGGCGGGATAGATGTCGAACCCCGGGCGGTTCGAATAGAGGAGATAGTTGGTGATCAGGGCGCCGAAGAAGAGGAACTCGGAGCTCAGGAACAGCCACATTCCCAGCTTGCGGTTGTCGACCCCGGTCGTCTCATGGGCGGCGTGGCCGTGGTCGGCGACGTCCTGATCCGGGCCGTGGGCGATGTCGGTCACTGTTCGCCTTCCGTGGCGTCGGCGTAGAACTCGTCGTGCGGTACCTCGTCGTGCTCCGGCCCGTGCTCGTCCTCGAGCGGCTCGATCCCCCAGCCGATCAAGGACCCGATCACGATGAGGACACCGACGACGATCAACGCCTTGCCCCACGCAGCCACGTGGTAGATGACGCCATATCCGATGAGGGGCAGGCCCGCCGCCATCAGGAAGGGGAAGTATGACGGGTTGGGGAGGTGGATCGGCTGGGGAGGATTGAGCCCCTGGTCCTCCAGCTGAGCGATCCGCTCCTCGGCGTCGGGGCGGCGGACTGCCCGTCCCTCGTCATCCTCGGCGTACTTCTGGCGCCAGAAGTCGTCCAGTGACTCGACGACAGGGTTGACGCCGAAGTTGTACACGGGCGTCGGGTTGGGGATCGTCCACTCGATCGTCCGGGCGTCCCATGGGTCGAGGCCGGAGGGCTCGCCGTGCGCTTTGGAGCGCCACCAGTTGAACATGAACACGGCGATGGAGAGGGCGATGATGAAGGCGCCGACGGTGGCCGCCTGGTTCCACGGCTCCAATCCGGTCTCAGGTGCGTACTTCCACGTTCGTCGCACCATGCCCTGCAAACCGAGCCAATGCATCGGGGCGAAGGTCAGGTTGAAACCGATGAGCATCAACCAGAAATGCAGCTTGCCCAGGCGTTCACTCATGATCCGTCCGCGCAGCTTCGGGTACCAGTAGTAGAGCCCCGAGAAGAGGCCGAACACCGAACCACCGAAGATCACATAGTGGAAGTGCGCCACGATGTAGTACGTGTCTGTCTGCTGCCAGTCGGAGGGGACGATCGCATGCGTCACGCCCGAGAGACCTCCGATCACGAACATGGCGACGAAGCCGATCGAAAACAACATCGGCGTCGTGAGTCGAATCTTCCCCAGCCACATCGTGCCCAACCAGTTGAAGATCTTGATGCCGGTTGGGACTGCGATCGTCATCGTGGCGAGGCCGAAGGCCGCCTGGGCGATGGGACTCACGCCCGAAGCGAACATGTGATGGGCCCATACGCCAAAGCCGAGGAAGGCGATCGCCGCTCCGGCGAAGATGACCGCCGAGTATCCGAACAGCGGCTTACGGCTGAAGGTTGGGATGACCTCGGAGACGATGCCCATCGCCGGGAGGATGAGGATGTACACCTCGGGATGCCCGAAGAGCCAGAACAGGTGCTGCCAGAGGATCGGGTCACCCCCGAATGTGGCTTCGAAGAACACGGTCCCGAACTGGCGATCGAACGTGACCATGAAAAGGGCGATGGCGACGATCGGCAGCGAGAAAAGGAGCAGAAAGGCCACGATGGTGGTCATCCAGGCGAACACCGGCATACGGAGCAGGCGCATTCCCTTGGCCCGCATGTTGAAGACCGTGACGATGAAATTGACCGCCGAGACGAGTGAGGCAACACCCAGTACCTGGAGTCCGATTGCCCAGTAGTCCATCACCGTTCCTGACGAGTAGAACGGCCCTGCGTTGGGCTGGTAGCCGAACCAACCCCCGTTGGGGGCATCCGCCAGGAAGTTGAGGCCGCCGGGACCCCCGTTGATCGGTAAGTTGCCGGCCACCCCGATGGGGCTGACGGGGGGCTGGGAGACTCCGAAGATGAACGTCGAGTAGAGGAAGATGGCGCCGAAGAAAAAGACCCACCAGGACAAGGCGTTGAGACGGGGGAAGGCCACGTCACGGGCGCCGATCTGTAGGGGGAGGAGGTAATTGAAGAACGCCGACGAGGCCGGCATGACGAAGAGGAAGATCATCGTCGTGCCGTGCATCGTGAAGAGGGAGTTGTAGGCCCCGGCCGTCAGGAATTCGGAGTTTGCCTGGGCGAGGTGGAGACGCAGCAGGAGAGCTTCGACGCCTCCGAGGACGAAGAAGATGAAGGCGGCGTAGCCGTACAGGATGCCGATCCGCTTGTGATCGACTGTGGTGATCCACGACCACAACCCCGTCTCGGAGCGAGGCTTGCGGAAGATCGTCGTGGCGGGCCGGGCCAGCACATCAGTCATGAAGCTCCTCCGGCGCAGCTATGGGTGGTAGGTGGTAGGTCACGTACTCGAGCCTCGAGGTGGTTCTCGGTTCCGACGGCTCGGGACTCTTTATGGATCGGGGTTGACGGACGGACGTTGCCTTCGGCGTTACAGGAAGAAGACGAGGCCTCGCTCCGCCGCCATACCTACCACCTACCACGTAGAACCTAGAACGCCGAGCGCAGCGAGGGTCACTCATTCGAGTGTTCCCAGCCAGACGATCAGGGCGTCGATCTCGGCTTCGGTGAGGCCCAGATCCGGCATGAAGCTTCCCGGCTTCACGGCAGGCGGGTCCGCCAACCAACGTTTCAGGGCTTCCGCGTAATCTTCCGTGTCCTCCGGAAGCACGGCTCCGGCGAAGACGGTCCGGTACTGGTCGGAGAAGTGAGTCAGGCTGGGGCCGTTGAAGGCCTCCTCCGCGATGAGGTTGTCGGCGATGTTCTGGTCGTTGTCTTCGAAGTCGACCGTGTGACATTGGACACATCCGGCGTTCTGGAACACCTGGAGACCTTCGGCGGCGGGATCGTCCGCGGCCGGGACCGGGGCTGGCTGTTGCTGCTCCTCGAGCCACGCCGAGAAGTCGGCGGCGGACACCGCCTGGACGTGCGCTCGCATCAGGGAGTGGGAGAGACCACAGAATTCGGCGCAATGCCCGAAGTAGGTGCCGACCTCGTCGGCCTGGAGACGCAGGATCGTTTCCTGACCAGGAATGGCGTAGCGCTTGCCGTTCAGCTTGGGGATCCAAAAGTTGTGGATCACGTCTTCCGATGTGAGGACGGCGCACACCTCTTCGTCGGCTGGTACGACCATGACGTTGGCCGTCTCGACCTCGTCTCCCTCCGGTATTCCCTCCATGTTGGAGTAGCGATACTCGAACCACCATTGATGGCCGATCACCTCGACGCGCATCGCCTCGGGGTCGCATTCCGTCAGGTCGAACACGGTCTGAACCGTCGGGACGGCGATGGTGGCCAGGATGAGAGCGGGGATGACGGTCCAGGCGACCTCCAGCTTGGCGTTGCCGTGGATCTGTTTCGGCTCCGGACGTCCCGGACGATCCCGAAAGAAGACGATCGCCGAGATGATGGCCAGGTTGACGAAGACGAAAACGCCGGTGGCGATCCAGAAGACGGGCCAGAAGAGCCCGTCGATCGTCCGGGCGAAAGGACCCTCGGGGTCGAGGGAGTTCAGCGGCGCATCCTCGACCGAGGGATCGATGAACTGGCACGCCGAGAGGGCGAACGCCAGCGCGGCCAGTCCTGCGAGCCTCAGGGAACGGAACCGAGATCCCATCGGGTCGCATCATACGGTTCGCTCCGATGGGGACCCAACCTGGCTCAACCCCCGAGCTGGGAGAGCGACTCTCCCAGTTCCTGGGGGTCGACGGCACCCTCGAACCGGGCGGTGATGATACCCTCGGAGTTCGTGACGAAGACCCACGGCTCCGACGGAAGAGCCCAGGTCTCGACTGCCTCGACCAGGACTAGATCGTCGAAGCTCTCGGCGTCGAGGTTCTCGTAGATCTCGACGTGCACGAAATCGACGTCCGGATGGTCCGCCGCCACCTGCTTGACGTGTTCGAGGACCGGTCCGCAAGTCTCGGACGAGCAGAAGGCCGGGGTGGCAAAGGCGATCACCGTTGGTCGATCGTCGGCCAGCGCATCGTCGAGGGAGAGTCGGTAGAGATCCGGGTCCGGGTCGGTGTCGCTCGTTATTTCGGCGAGTTCGTGTCCCTCCGATGTCCGCGTCTCGACGGCCGGCGCCGGATCACCTACCTGGGGCATGGCGGTCTCTTCGCTGACTACGAACGGAGTCGACTCGGTCGGCTCGAAGCCCTCGGCAGCAACGGACACCGACCAGGGACCGGCGGAGGGAAGATCCACTTCGGCCCGGTAGAGGCCCCGGACGTTTGGTATCGCCCACGTGAAGTCGAGCGGCACCTCGATCGTCTCGTCCTTCGGCCCCACGAAATTGGCGGTCGCCGGGACGGCGGGATCGGGCAGGAAGGCCTGGGTCTCGGGGTCGATGAGCCCCAGCAGCACCCGTTGGTTGCCCACCTCCAACGAACCGGGCGAAGAGGCCACCAAGGCGATGGGTTGAGGGCTGCCGCCGCATGCCGTCACCAAGATCAAGAGGAAGGCGAAGACGAGCGACATGCGACGCATGGCCCGGAGTCTGGCCCATCCGCCGATTTGAGCCAACCGGTGGCTCGCCACGTCCCCGGTATGCGGTGTGTGGAACCCTGGGTTCTGCTCCGTTCGGGGGCTGTGTGGTTGCGTGGGCTGTGGTCCCCGCGATGCGGGGTCTAGAACCCTCGGTTCCACCCTGGCGGCAATGCAGGCTCGGCACCCGTTCCCACCGGCCACGCCGCCCGTGAGCAGCCACGGAATGCCAAGGACCACCGCAAATGTGCTGTATTCCGCTGGACCGGTACGCTTGGTGCAACGTGGACTCCCCGGCAGTCATCGTCTCTCAACCGGCGGTTCGACGCGGGCTGGTGTCGGCCTACTTCGCGCTCACCAAGCCGCGCATCATCGAACTCCTCCTCATCACTACCGTCCCTTCCATGGTGCTGGCGGCCGGTGGGTGGCCCGGATGGTGGCCGCTGATCGCCACGCTGGTGGGTGGCTCCCTCTCGGCCGGCGGGGCCAACGCCATCAACAACTGGTTCGACCGCGACATCGACGAGGTCATGCGCCGGACGCGGCGCCGCCCGCTTCCTCGCCACTACATCGAACCGCCGGCTGCGCTGGCATTCGGAATTTCGCTCGGAGTGGCTGGCTTCGCGTGGCTGTGGGCGTTCACCAATCTCCTGTCGGCGGCCCTTTCCACCGCGGCCCTCCTCTTCTACGTCTTCATCTACACGATGGGGCTCAAGCGCCGCTCGGTGCAGAACATCGTCATCGGTGGCGCGGCCGGGGCGGTCCCCGCCCTGGTGGGTTGGGCCGCGGTGCGAGGCGATCTCGGCCTTCCTGCCTGGATTCTCTTCACCGTCGTCTTCTACTGGACACCACCGCATTTCTGGGCGCTGGCGCTCCGTTACGAGGATGACTACGCCGCCGCCAAAGTTCCAATGCTGCCGGTGGTTCGGGGCATCGACGCCACCACTCGCTCCATCCTCCTTTATTCGGCGATGATGGTGCTCGTCACGCTTCTGCTGGTGCCGGCGGCCGGGATGGGCTGGATCTACCTTCTCACCGCGGTCGGGGCCGGTGGCTGGTTCATGTGGGAGGCGTGGCGGGTGAGAGTCGACCCGAGTCGGGCGATGAAGCTGTTCACGAATTCCACGGTCTATCTGGCGTTGGTGTTTGCATCTGTGGTCGTCGACGTGTTGCTCCGATGGTCGACTTGATGACCATCGTGCTGGTGTGGGTATTTCCCGTCCTCGTGGTCGGGGCGATCTTCTGGCGGGCGATGAAGGGCAGCGGGAGCCGCCGGTGATCGCCGTCATCTCCTATCCACCGATTCCGATTTGGGATCTCGGCCCGCTCCAGATGTCGTTGCACGGCGTCTTTGCCGCCCTGGGTTTCATGGTTGGAGCGGTGTTGGCGACGCGCGAAGTCCGGCGTCTCGGTCTCGACGCCGAGGCTTATCAGTCGGCCCTGACTTGGGGCCTGATCGGGGCGTTGCTGGGAGCGCGGTATCTGACGACACCGGCGGCCCTCATGGAAGGTGTCGCGTTGCTGGACGCTTTGAACCCGATCCAGGGCAACTTCTCCATCATGGGCGGCTTCGCCGGAGGGATCATCGCCGGGCTCATCCGGATGAGGAAACTGAATCTTCCGGTCCTGCCGACGCTCGATGCCTCGACCTTCGGGCTCGCCATCGGGACGGTGGTCGGCCGTATCGGTGACCTGGCGATCGTGGAGCACCTGGGACAACCCACGACCGTGGCGTGGGGCTACGGCATCAAGCCGGGCTACGACGTCGCTCCTCAACACGACATCCTCGAATGTAGCGCAGGCCAGGCACTCTCGAACGGCCTTTGTCCTGTTCCGTCCGTCGAGTCGATCGCGGGAGCGGTCGAGGCAGGTGCTCCCGGGATCTATCACCACGTCGCGGCCTACGACCTGCTGGGAGCGGCCGTGTTGTTGGGCATCCTGTACCTCGTGAGCCGCCGCTTCGCCTTGCCCTCGGGGCGGCTGTTCTTCCTGTGGGTGGCGTGGTACGGGCTGCAGCGATTCGTTCTCGACTCTCTTCGCTTCGGCCTGGGCGATGCCACGGTGGGGCCGTTCACCTGGAACCAGGTCTCCGGGCTGGTCGCCGGGGTGGCGGGGATATTCCTCATGTGGTGGGTGGGCCGACGGTCGCCGGCCACCGCCGACGCCTGATATCCACGCCTGGATGGCTGGCCTACCCGTTGCGGTACGGTTCGCCGCATGACAGCGGTCGGCGGGCGTCCCGCCACACACCACGTGGAGACCGAGCAGGGTTACCTTGCGTACCAGTCGTTCGGCTCGGGCGAAGGAGACATCCTCTTCATCACCGGGGCAGCGCGATCGTCAGATCGGAGTTGGCGCGCTTTCGGGGACAGGAGGTCAAGCTGACCGGTGACGGAGTGATCGCCACTTTCGACCGCCCGGCGGGGGCGGTGACCTGTGCCGCCGCCATCTCCGAGCGCCTGACCACCATTTGACTCGACATCCGGGCCGGCATCCACACCGGTGAGGTCGAGATCCGGGACGGCGACATAGGGGGGCTTGGGGTCCATATCGCGTCCGAGTGATGAATCGTGGCGCCGGCCGAGGCGTGATCGTGTCGGGAACCGTCAAAGACCTGGTAGTCGGATCGGGATCGATTTCGCCGACTGTGGCGTCGTTCAACTCAAGGGCGTTCCCGGTGAGTGGCATCTGTATCGGCTGCGCTCAATCGGTAGGACCGTTGCGGGCTCATCCCGGGCGGTGTAGAGTGCACCGGCACATGTCCGAACACCGCTTCTACGGCTATTTCGTCTTTACCGGGTCCGAGCCCGGGTTGACGTGATGGCCTGACCGAGAAGCGACCACCACCGACCCGGAGCCGGACGCTCCGGGTTTTTCATTTGCCTGGGCGTCCCTCCATCTAGGAGCAGACCATGGAACGCAAAGCCCACAAGACCCCCGGCAAGCCGAGGACGATCGTCACCGTCGGTTCGGTCCGGATCGGCCATGACCCGTTTCCCGTCATCGCGGGGCCATGCGCCATCGAGTCTGAATCTCAGTTACGGTCCGTCGCAGAGGCGGTGGTCGACTCGGGCGCCTCGATTCTCCGGGGCGGCGCCTGGAAGTCGACCTCGTCCCCGTACGACTTCCGCGGCCTGGGTGAGGAGGCGGTGAAGCTGTTGGCAGCCGCTGGCAACGACGTCGGCCTTCCTACCGTGACCCAAGTGCTCGAGGCGGCCCATGTGGAGATCGCCGCCGACTCGGTCGACATGCTGGAAATCGCCTCCGGCAACATGCAGGACTTCGAGTTGCTTCGCCTCGCCGGCCGGAGTGGCAAGCCGGTGCTGCTGCGGCGGGGACCCTCAGCCACCATCGACGAGTGGCTGTGGGCGGCCGAGTACCTTCTGGCCGAAGGCAACGAGCAGGTGATCCTCGTCGAGCGCGGCATCCGCACATTCGGAACGGTGGGCAGCGACACGCTCGACATCGGAGCCGTTCCGACGCTGAAAGAGACGACCCATCTGCCGGTGATAGTCGATCCCTCCCACAGCGCGGGTGGGCCACGTCGTGTCGTCCCGCTGGCGCTCGCCGCTCAAGGAGTGGGGGCCGATGGTCTGATGGTGGAGGTGCATCCCAACCCCGAGGTTGCCCGCAGCTCCCTGTCCCAGCTCGGCATCGGCGGTCTCGAGGAGTTGATGACCGCCCTGGGAATCTCCAGAGTCCGCCGCCACATCGATCAGATCGACCGCCAGATCGTCCGCCTGCTGGCGCGTCGTCAGGACCTTTCTCTCGAGATCGGTCGTGTGAAACAAGCTCGGGGCCTACCCGTGCATATCCCGGATAGGGAAGGCGAATTGCTGGAGATCGTCTGCGAGGAGGCGACGCATCTTGGCTTGGATGTGAACCACATTCAGGCGCTGTTCGAGGGCGTTCTGGCCGAATCGCGCCGGCTTCAACATGAGATGCGATCGGCGGAGTCGAGCGCCGTTTCCTGATCTAGCACCGGACGATCTGCTTGGCTGGAGCCATGGACCGCTCCGTTCGCATCGGAATCCAGATCCAGCCCCAGCACGCGGACTACTCGACCATCCGTTCCACCGTGGATAGGGCCGAGGAACTCGGCGTCGACATCATCTTCAACTGGGACCACTTCTTTCCGCTCACCGGAGACCACGAAGGAAAGCACTTCGAGTGCTGGACGATGTTGGGGGCGTGGGCCGAGCAGACCGAGGCCGTGGAGATCGGCGCCCTGGTGACGTGCAACGCCTATCGCAACCCCGAGTTGCTGGCGGACATGGCCCGTACGGTTGACCACGTCTCTGGGGGCCGTTTGATCCTCGGCATCGGCTCGGGCTGGTTCCAGAAGGACTTCGACGAGTACGGCTACGACTTCGGCACCAAGGGAAGCCGCCTCGATGATCTGGCCGCCGCCATCCCGCGAATCGAAGAGAGATGGTCCAAGCTCAACCCGTCTCCCACCAGGCCGATTCCGATCCTGATCGGGGGCGGCGGCGAGAAGAAGACGCTGCGCATAACGGCGCAACATGCCGACATCTGGCATGGCTACGGATCCCCGTCGAAGATGGCGCACAAGCATCGAGTCCTCGACGGCCATTGCGACACCGTGGGCCGGGATTCTGCCGAGATCGAGCGGTCGGCCGGAGTGGGGGCCACCCGCATCGACGACGCCGAGGACTACTACTCCATCGGAACGCGCCTGTTCACGCTCGCCTTCAGCGGCCCCTCATACGACCTCGGGCCGCTCCCCGACTGGCTTGCCTTCCGCGACGAAAGAAACGCTCTCCGGACGTGAAGCTCGTTTTCCGACCGCTGACGTGACGGACAACCTTTTGGTCGTCCGTCAGCGCCCAAAGAACGAGTCCGTCAGCTGACGCCAACGGAGCCGACGACGGCTTGACGCTATTCTGCGGTATGCCCAGACGATCCGAGCCAGCCCGAACGAGCCGGATCGTCAGAGACCGGTCATCGTGTCGACGATGAGATGGTCCACAACCTTCTCCAGCGCTTGACGGTGATCCGCCCCGGCGTCGACCGCATCCCGGTAAGTGGCGAGTTGCCGCTGGGCGCTGGTCCCCTCCTTGGCGATGTTGCGGATGTGTGACAGCTCTTCGGTTATCTCCAGCCGCCGGGAGTCGACCTCGGTGAGGGCCAGCAACTCCTCGACCAGATCCCGGAACTCGACCAGTTCTCCTCTGCCGTAGTCCATCAGGCTTCCCTGCACCCCGTAGCGCTGCGCTCGCCACATGTTCTCGGAGATCAACATCGGGGCGTAGGTGCGCCAGCGTTGGTTCTCGGTGCGTAACCGGAACAGCATTTCGAGCAGGGCAAGGTAGAGGGCGGCCACGGCGATGGCATCCACCAGTCGGGTGCACACGTCGGCAGCTCGCATCTCGAGTGTCGGATACTTGTTCGACGGACGGATGTCCCACCACAACTTCGATCCGTCCTCGATGATCCCCGCATTGACCAGAACCGCCACGTGGCGCTCGTACTCCGACCAGGAATTGAACTCCTCGGGGATTCCCGTCCGGGGCATCGTCTGGAAGACCGACAGCCGGTAGCACTTGAGACCGGTCTCACGCCCGGTCCAGAACGGTGAGGAGGTCGAAAGGGCGAGGATGTGGGGGAGGAAGTAGCGGACCTGGTTCATGAGGTCGATCCGTAGGTCCGGGTCGTCGATCCCGACATGGACATGCATTCCACAGATGACGAGACGCCGGGCGACTTGCTGGAAGTCGACGGCCAGACTCCGGTAGCGCTCGTCGTCGGTGTGCTGCTGGTCCCACCACTGAGCGAACGGGTGGGTGGAAGAAGCAAGTATGGCGGCGCCGAATTCCGAAACCACCCGAGACAGGTCGCGCCTAAGCCTGCTCAGATCCTCATGAGCCTCCTGGAGGGTGCGGCTCTTCTGGGTGCCAACCTCGATCTGGGCCTTCAGGAACTCGGGGCCCACCTGTGGCCCGAGCACCTCTCGCAAGCCTTGCCACATCGCCGGGTCCGGGTCGGTGACCAGATCACGGGTCTGCCGATCGACGAGCAGGTACTCCTCTTCTATCCCGATCGTGAACGGCGGCCGCTTCACCGGCGTGTGCTCTCCTTGGCCAGGCCGCCGATCACCCTACCGGTCGTCGAGGGCTTGGCGGCGGAGCGCTTCGGCTTGCTCTCTGACCCAGCAACCGCCGAGATGGTCGTTCACAAGGCCCATCGCCTGCATGAAGGCGTACGCGGTTGTGGGGCCGACGAAGCTCCAGCCTCGCCGCTTGAGGTCCTTGGCCAGAGCGGCAGCCGCCGGACTGGTGGCGGGAATCTCCACTGGAGGGGCGGCGGGCGCTTCGGCGTGGTCCCAGAAGTAGCGGGACAACGACCCCCTCTCCTCGATCAACTCCAGCGCCCGGCCGGCGTTGTTGATCGCCGAGCGGATCTTGCCTTCGTGGCGGACGATGCCGGCGTCGGCCAAGAGTCGGGAGACGTCGGCGTCCGTGTAGGCGGCGACGATGACGGGGTCGAATCCGGCGAACGCCTCCCGGAAGGCCGGGCGTTTGCGAAGGATGGTCAGCCACGACAGCCCCGCCTGAAACCCCTCGAGGGTGAGTTTCTCGAACAGGCGCCGATCGTCCGTTACCGCCATTCCCCACTCGACATCGTGGTAGTCGCGGTAGATGGCGCTCTCGGCTCCCCACCAACAACGGGCGTGTCCGTCCTCGCCCTGGACGACGAGATTCATGGGGCGAGTATGGCGGAAGGCCCGGCCGATAGATCCGAAATCCGGGGTGGTTGCGTACGGTGGAGTAGTGAACATGCGTCCAAGATCTCGCTCCGCCTCCGCCGGCGCCCTGGCCGCGGGTCTCGCGTTGGCCATCGCCGAGTTGGCCGCCGGCTTCGCCGCTTCCGTCCCTTCCCTGGTCCAGGAGGTGGGCGACGTAGTGATCGACAACGTGCCGACGCCTGTCAAGGACTGGGCTATCTCGGTCTTCGGCGTCTACGACAAGCTGGCTCTCGTCGTCGGTATCGTCGTCGTGACCCTGCTGATCGGAGCCGCCGTTGGCGTCCTTGCCCGGCGGCGCCTCTGGGTGGCCGTCGTTGCCTTCGCCGGATTCGGGGTACTCGGTGCGGCGGCGGCAGTGGTGGAAGGCGAATCCGTGTCGGGATCGGTCATCGGGGCAGGAATCGCCGCCCTGTCGGGGCTGCTGTGTCTCACCTGGCTCTACGGTCGGATCGAGGCGGACGCGGCTCAGACGGAGCAGCGTACCGACGCCGGGCGGCGGGCTTTCATCACTGGCGCCGGCGCGGTGATCACTGTGGCGGCTCTCTCGGCCGGGGCCGG
>DATABS010000109.1:0-20509 GCA_036259475.1 Acidimicrobiia bacterium
GGCCTTTCGGTCTGGAACCCATCGAGCTCACGGCCGACGCCATCGTGGTCGCCCTCGGTTCCATCCCCGCCACCTTCGGGATCGAGGGCGTCGAGGAGTGGGCGGTCCCCTTCAAGACCATCGGTGACGCGCTTCGTATCCGCAACCGGATCCTGGCTCTACTGGAAGTGTCCACCGAGGAGTCGGACCGGCGCCTGACGCACGTGGCGATCGTAGGGGCGGGCTATTCCGGGGCGGAGTTGGCTGCGGCCCTGGCCGATCTGCTGGGTTCGGCAGCGCGGCGATACTTCACGTCGGCTCCCCGGCCGGCTGTCACGCTCATCGACGCCGTAGACCGCGTGGCGCCCACCTTGTCCCGACGCCTTTCGGCGGCGGCCGAACGGGCACTGACCCATCGGGGGGTAGACCTGGTCCTGGGCGAGAAGGTCACTGGGGTCGACCGCCACGGGATCCTGCTCGAATCGGGGAGACGGATCGAGGCAGAGACCGTGGTGTGGTCGGCCGGGGTCCGACCTCACCCATTGATTGCCGAGATCGGCCTCCCCACCGACGGGGGCCGTCTGATCGTCGACGGCAACTTCGTCGCCGCGCCCGGTATCTTCGCCGTCGGCGACTCGGCACTCTCCGCCGACGGCCGCGGGGGCATGTCGCCGCCTACCGCCCAGTTCGCCCTCCGTCAGGGGCGCTATCTCGGTCGTCATCTGCCGAAGATCCTCGCCGGCTCCCGGGTCGCCTCCTTCCGCTATCGAAACATCGGAGAGCTCGTCTCCCTCGGTCATCGCAATGCTGTCGGTCAGGTCCTCGGCGTTCCGGTGTCCGGCTTCCTCGCCTGGTTCCTGTGGCGCAGCTACTACCTGTTCCGGCTACCTTCCCTGCTGCGCAAGACCCGGGTGGCGCTCGACTGGACGCTCGATCTTCTCTTCCCACCCGACGTCGCCTCGTTGCCTTCGTCGGATCTGGGCCCCGACGTCCGCTGAGCCTCACCGTTCTTGTCACATGCGGTCCGTAGGTTGGCGGACATGCTCATCGACTGCGACACATGCCGGATGCGGCACACCAGGGCGTGCGACGATTGCGTCGTGTCGGTCCTGTTCGGATCTTCCCCGGTCGAACTGGATGAGGACGAACGGGAAGCGCTCGACAACCTGGCCGCGGAGGGACTGTGCCCACCGCTGCGTCTCGTCCCCAAGGCGGGATGATTCGGCGGAGCCCGTACCCTGGGATGGGTGACGGCGACCAGCGTGCGGCGCGACGATTTGGTGGCGACCGGCCTCACCGCCGGCCTGGACCGGGTCGGGGTGGCTGCCGCCGACCCCTTCGGGCGCGTCCGCACCGACATGGCGGAGCGGGCGGCGGCAGGAATGACCGCTCGCCTACGGTTCACCTTCAAGGATCCGGAGCGGGCGACTGACGTCTCGACCAGCTTCCCGTGGGCCAGACGCCTCGTCGTAGGTATCCGTTCCTACCTGCCCGCGGCCGGCACTGCACCGTCCCGGCCCGGCCATGGGCGGGTAGCCAGGTTTGCGGTCGAGGACCCCTACGGTCCTCTGAGCGACGGACTCAGGGCCATCGCCGACGAACTCAGACGACGCGGCCACAGGGCCGAGGTGCTGGTCGACGACGACCGCCTGGTCGATCGGGCGGCGGCGGTGCGGGCCGGGGTGGCGTGGTGGGGAAAGTCGACCATGGCGCTCACTCCCGGCCTAGGGCCTTGGTTCGTGATCGGCTCGGTGGTCACCGACGCCGAGCTCGACGTCGACGCGCCAATGAGACGCGGCTGCGGTACGTGCGATGCCTGCCTGCCGGCGTGCCCCACGGGCGCCCTCGTCGCTCCTGGCGTACTGGACGCCCGCAAGTGTCTTGCGGCCATCGCTCAGTCGCCCGGTGTGATCCCCCGCCAGTGGCGCCCGGCGATGGGCGACCGGCTATACGGATGCGACGACTGCCTCGACGCCTGCCCGCCCGGGCTTCGCCTGATGATCCGGTCCACCGATGAACGAGGCAGCGTCCCTCTCGAGTGGGTCCTCGCCGCCGCCGATGAGACCCTGCTGGACCGGTTCCCCCACTTCTACCTGCCGGGGCGATCGGCCCGGTTCCTGCGGCGCAACGCCATCGTGGCGATGGGCAATGACGGCGATCCCGGGCTCTTCGAAACCGTGGCTCTCCACGTCGGACACCGCGACTGGCTCCTGCGGGCCCACGCCGTGTGGGCGTTGGCCCGTCTCGGCAGTCCCCGGATGGAAGCGGTGCTCGAGGATCGGCTACGCCGGGAGCGTCAGCCGGAGGTCAGGCAAGAGCTCGAAGCCGAATTGCAGCCTCAGACCAGCGGGGCGTAGGCCTGGTCGACGTACTCGGCGACCATCCGGTGCGATGAGAACCGGACGAGGGTGGAGGTGATGGCGCGCCGCATCAATCCCACCCACTCCTGGGGGATTCCGGCGTTGTCGCGGGTGTAGTAGAGCGGGGCGACCTCGTCGGCGAGTACCCGATAGAAGTCATCGGCGTCGTGGCGGTCAGCTGCCTCGTGATCACCCATCGGTTCGGTCGACCCGAAGGCCCATCCGTTGTCTCCTTCGAAGCCTTCCGCCCACCAGCCATCGAGCACGGACAGGTTGGGCACGCCGTTCATCGCCGCCTTCATCCCCGAAGTCCCCGACGCCTCCATTGGAGGCCGCGGGTTGTTCACCCACACGTCGCACCCTTGTACGAGGAACCGGGCCATTCGAGCGTCGTAATCCTCGAGCACGAACAGGTGACCGGATAGGGCCGGGACCCGCGACAGCTCGACCAGGTGACGGATGAGTGCCTGACCATGCTCGTCGGCGGGGTGCGCCTTGCCGGCGAAGATCAGCTGGATGGGCCGGGTCTGGCCGGCGATGATCGACGCCAGCCGGTCGACGTCACGGAACATGAGCGTTGCCCGCTTGTAAGTGGCGAACCGGCGGGCAAAACCCAGCGTCAGGACTTCGGGATCCAGCAGTCGGTCGATCGACCGCAGGTCGTCGGGGGCGGCTCCGTGGCGGGCGATCTGGCGCTGTATGCGGCCCCGGGCAAAGCGAACCAGCATCTCCTTGCGGGCCTGATGGATGCTCCAGACTTCCTCGCTGGGCAGCTCGTAGATCTTGTCCAGTTCCTCGGGATGCTCGAGCAGCGTCCCGACCCAGTCCCGGCCGAATCGGCTTCGAAGCACCCGGCCGGCGCCCCGACCCACCCATGTCGGCGTGTGGACCCCGTTGGTGATGGCGGCGGCTTCGTGACCGATGAGCCACGACCAATCCCTTGACACCACCTCGCCGTGGCGCTGTGAAACACCGTTGACGAAGGAGGCGAAGCGGATGGCGAGTGCTCCCATGTCGAACTCGGAAGGATCGTGGCTCCGCGCCAGTTCCGCCACGCCTTCCAGGTCGAGCCCGAGCCGCTCCGCCCACGGCGCCATGTACTTGTCTGGAATGGCCCGGACGAAGGTTTCGTTGCCCGCCGGGACCGGTGTGTGGAGGGTGAAGACGCTGTGCCGGCGGATAGTCTCCCGGGCCGTATCCAGGTCGCTGCCTGTCTCGACCTCCCGGGCGGCCCTCTCCAGCACCGAGAGGGCGGCGTGTCCTTCGTTGGCATGCCACACGGCGGGCTCGATCCCGAGGGCGTGCAGGGTTCGCACCGATCCGACCCCGAGGACCAGTTCCTGGAGAAAGCGCATCTCCCGGCCTCTCACATAGAGCGTGTGCGTGATCGGGCGGTCGACGGGTTCGTTCTCGGGGATGTCGGTGTCGAGGAGGATGAGCGGCACCCGGCCCACCGCCAGCCGCCAGGCGGCCACCGTGAGGGTCCTTCCCGGGAGGGGCAGCGTCACCTTGAGCTGGCCACCTCCCGGTGCAGCCACAGGGCCGATGGGCAAACGATGGGAGTAGAGCTCGGGCGAGATGTGCTGTTGGTCGCCGTCGGCGTCGACCTCCTGGCGGAAATAGCCCCGGCGGTAGAACAAGCCCACGGCCACCAGTGGAATCCCCAGATCGGAAGAAGACTTGAGGTGGTCACCGGCCAGTATGCCCAGCCCGCCGGAATAGATCGGAAGGGAGTTGTGCACCCCGTACTCCGTGCACAGGTAGGCGACGGGACCACTCAGCGGAGTGCCCTGATGGGAGAACCACGTGTCCTCGGCGGCCAGGTACTCATCGAAGAGGCGAACCGCGTCGCGATAGCGCTCCTGGACGGTCTCATGCTCCGCCAGCTCCACCCAACGGTGGGACTCGATGTGACTGAGGATGTCGACCGGATTGTGGGTGGCCTCCCACTGATCCGGGGCCAGAGACGCCCACAGCGCCCGACCGGCGTCGTTCCACGACCACCACAGGTTGTGGCTGAGGTCGACGACCCGTTGCAGCGACTTGGGCACGGGGAACTCGAGATGATCGACAATGGGTATCTGAGAGAGCAATGAGGTTCCTGTCGGCGAACCACTCGAGGTTAGTTGAGCTCCATGATCCATTGACGCGGGAGCTCGAACGGGCATAGCGTCCGGCTGCGGCCGGGATCGGCCCGGCCTTCGGCGGCCATATGATCAGGGCATGACCTCCAAGATCCATTCCCAGGACGTCACCGAGGGACCGGCCAAGGCGGCGGCACGCGCCATGCTTCGGGCGGTCGGTCTGGAGGAGGACGACTTCTCCAAGCCCCAGGTCGGCCTGGTGTCGGCGGGCAACGAAGTCACGCCGTGCAATCTCAGCGGCCCGGAATTGGCGGCGGCCGCCAAAGAGGGGGTGAGGGGCGCCGGGGGAGTGGGGTTGACGTTCGCCACTATCGCCGTCTCGGACGGCATCTCCATGGGTCACGAGGGCATGCGGGCGTCGCTCGTCTCACGGGAGGTGATCGCCGATTCGGTCGAACTGGTCATGCACGCCGAGCGGTTCGATGCGATGGTGACCATCGCCGGCTGCGACAAGTCGCTGCCCGGCATGCTGATGGCGGCCGCCCGCCTCAACCTTCCGGCCGTGTTCCTCTATGGGGGATCGAGCCTGCCCGGGCGCTACCGGGGTCGGGACATCTCGATCGTTGACGTCTTCGAGGGCATCGGAGCCCTGTCGGAGGGCCGCATCGAGGCGGAAGATCTCCTGGAGCTAGAACGCAGCGCTTGCCCCGGCAAGGGCTCCTGCGCCGGAATGTTCACCGCCAACACCATGGCCTCCGTCGGTGAGGCGATCGGCATGGCGCTGCCCGGTTCGGCCGCGGTGCCGGCCATCGATCCGCGCCTCCACGACTACGCCCGCCAGTCCGGTGAGGCGGCGATGCGCCTACTCGACGAGGGGATCCGTCCCCGCCAGATCATGACCCGGCCGGCGTTCGAGAATGCCATCACCACTGTCATGGCCCTGGGAGGCTCGACCAACGCCGTCCTCCACCTCCTCGCCATCGCCCACGAGGCCGGCGTCGAGCTGGAGCTCGAGGACTTCGACCGGCTCAGCCGACGCACTCCGCATGTCGGGGACCTAAAGCCCTTCGGCCGCTATCACATGGTCGATCTCGACCGGATCGGGGGAGTGCCGGTGGTGCTGCGGATCCTCCTCGACGAGGGGCTCATCGATGGCGACGTTCTCACTGTCACCGGGCGGACGCTGGCCGAGAATCTCGCCGAGGTCCGATTCCCGGATGAGCAGGACGTCATCCGTCCGCCGGCGCGGCCGCTGGGGACCGAAGGCGGCATCGCCGTCCTGCGGGGGACCCTGGCGCCGCAGGGGGCGGTGGTGAAGGTGGCGGGCATCGAGCTCGATGTCTTCGAAGGCCCTGCCCGGGTGTTCGATGGCGAGCAAGGAGCGCTCGAGGCTCTGTTCCACCACCAGATCCGGCCCGGTGATGTGGTCGTCATCCGCACGGAGGGCCCCAAAGGCGGTCCCGGCATGCGCGAGATGCTCCAGATCACCGGCGCCATAAAGGGCGCCGGGCTGGGCGATCAGGTCTTGCTCGTCACCGATGGGCGCTTCTCCGGTGGCACGACGGGACTCTGCATCGGCCACGTCGCCCCCGAGTCGGAGGTGGGAGGCCCGATCGGGCTGGTCCAGGACGGGGATACGGTCCGCGTTCATCTCGCCAACCGAACGCTGGACCTGATGATCGATGAGGAGACGCTGCTGGAGCGGCGGGCCAACTGGAAACCCCACCATCCGCGTTACGTCACCGGCGCCCTCGCCAAATACGCCCGTCTGGTGGGCTCCGCCGAACGC
Source organism: Acidimicrobiia bacterium (assembly GCA_036259475.1). Classification (GTDB taxonomy): domain Bacteria; phylum Actinomycetota; class Acidimicrobiia; order Spongiisociales; family ZC4RG35; genus ZC4RG17. Next base: position 6,213 of record DATABS010000109.1, read on the forward strand.
GGCGCCGTGACCGGCTGACTCTGCCGCAGGCCGAGGAGACCTGGTGACCTATCCTTCAGCAAATGGTCAAGGTCTACGCCATCGTGCTCATCGTGGGGGTTGTCGCCCTGTTCGCCTGGATCATCGCCCGGGCGTTCGCAGTCAACATCGAACGGCCCTCGATCGATCCTGAGATTCGCTTCGGTCTCGGTGGGCGAAGGATCGTCGCCGGCATGGTTGGATTCGGCATGGCGGGCATGTCAGCGGAGTTTTCGCCCCGCGACATACTCTGGCCCTGGGCTCTGGTGCTGGCTGTCCTCGGAGCGGCGGCTGCAGTCTGGTATGCCGGATGGGTCGATCGGGGCGAGGCAGGCGAGGCGGAACCGGAGACCACTTGAGTGCTCATTCTCTCCGATGTACACGGTGAGTTCGAGGCGCTCGCCCGTCTCGCCGCCTCGGGTGAGACGCTGCTCGTCCTCGGCGACCTGATCAACCTGCTCGACTACCGGACCGGAGAGGGGATCATCGCGGATGTGATGGGCGGCGACTTCGGCCGTCGGGTCTCGGAGCGGCGGGGCAACTCCGACTACGGAGGCATGCGGGAGTTGTGGAACCAGCAGGCCGCCGGCCGTATCGATGAGATTCGCTCGGCGATGGCCGACGGCGTCGCCGAGCAGTACGCCGCCCTGCGTCTCGCCCTGGACGGCGCCCGGGGTTACGTCACCTACGGGAACGTAGACCGGCCCGAGATGCTCCGCCAGGCCCTGCCTGACGACATGACGTTCGTCGACGGCGACGTGATCGAGATGGAAGGTCTCGCCTTCGGGTTCGTAGGCGGGGGGATCGCCACCCCGGCGGCGGCTGCCGGTGAGGTCACGGACCAGGAGATGATCGACAAGCTGGAACGGATCGGACCCGTGGATGTGTTGTGCTCCCATCTGTCTCCGGCAGTGGGGCCGCTCCACCGGGATGTCATCACCGGACGCCTCGAACGCTCGTCACGTCCCATCCTCGACTACATCGTTCGGCATCAGCCGCGGTTTCACTTCTTCGGCGACGTCCACCAACCCCAGGCGACGATGTGGAGAATCGGTGCCACCCTGTCCCGCAACGTTGGCTACTTTCGGGCTACGCGGCGGGCGGTGGCCTTCGACCCGGCGTCGGTGTAGCCGGGATTCGGCTGCTAGCTACGCGCAAGCAGAAGGTACGATTGAGCAAGAGGAGCCGAGCCTTACATGACCGAAACCACAGTCCAGTCCATCGAGATAGACGCCCCGGCCTCCGCCTGTTTCGACGTGGCCGCCGACATCGAGTCGTATCCCGAATGGGCCAACGGCATCAAGCAGGTAGAGGTCATGGAGAAGGACGCCGACGGCCGGGCGCATCGGGCCGCCTTCGTGCTGGAAGGTTTCGTCAAAGAGATCTCCTACGAACTCGTCTATGACTACGACACTCCGTACCGGATGTCGTGGAAGGCAGATCCCAGTCCCGACATCGAGATGCTGGAAGGCTCCTACACGTTCACCGAGACGGACGACGGCGCCACCGAGGTGGTGTACGCCTTGTCGGTGATGCCGACGTTCAAGATGCCCGGTTTTGTCCGGCGCCAGGCGCAGAAGCAGATCGTCACCACTGCGCTGCGGGGGCTGCGGTCGCGGGTTCAGCAGCGGTCCGGCTGAAGGCAGCCGAGATGCGCATCGTCCTGGTGACGGGCAAGGGAGGGGTGGGCAAGACGACAGTCGCCGCCGCCACCGCACTGGCCTCGGCGGACGCCGGCTACCGCACGCTCATCTCTTCTACCGATCCGGCTCACTCCTTGGCGGACGCCTTTGCCGTCGACCTGACGGACGAACCGGTACCGATCGTTCCTCGTCTTTCCGGCCAGCAGATCGACACCCAGCGCCAGCTCGACCGCTATTGGGGATCGATCCGCGACCAGCTCATGAACGTCCTCGACTGGGGCGGAGTGTCGGGAATCGAGGCCGAAGAGTTCCTCGTCTTCCCGGGAATGGACGAGCTTTTCGCCCTTCTCGAGGTCAACCGTCATGCCCGTAGCGGTGACTACGACGCCGTCATCGTCGACTGTGCCCCCACCGCCGAGACGCTGCGCCTCCTCTCGTTGCCCGAGGTGCTGTCCTGGTACTTCGAACGGATCCTTCCCACCGAGCGGCGGATACTGCGTGCCGCCCGGCCGCTCCTCTCCCGCATCACCGACTTGCCCGTCCCCGAGGACCGGGTCTTCGAGGCCGCCCACAACGTCTTCGGCGGGATCGAAGAGGTAAAGCAGCTGCTCGGCCGGTCCGACATCACCTCGGCGCGTCTGGTGGTCAATCCCGAGAAGATGGTCATCGACGAAGCGCGGCGCACATTCACCTATCTCTCCCTCTTCGGGTACGGAGTAGACGGCGTGATCGTCAACCGGGTTCTCCCCGATGAGGTGTCTGATCCCTACTTCTCGCGCTGGCACACGATTCAGAAGGCCCACCTCGACGCGGTGGACGCCGGCTTCGCCGACGTGCCCCGGCTGCGCCTGCGCCTCTTCGACGACGAGATGGTGGGCGTCGACCGGCTCCGCGACATGGCAGGGGAGTTGTACGGCGAAACCGATCCCATCGGCGGATACGACGCTCACAGCCCGTTCCGGGTTCGGGAAGACGACTCGGACGTCGTGTTGGAAATGGACGTGCCGTTCGCCGACCGGGGCGACCTCGATGTCTACCGCCAGGGAGACGAGCTCTATGTCCAGCTCGGTCCCTACCGACGGTCGTTCGTCCTGCCCGACACCCTGCGCCGGCGGGAGATCAAGGGGGCCCGGCTCGACGGAGGGGTGCTGACCGTACGTTTCCGAGAGACGGGATGAGCGACTCGGAGACGGCGGAAGCCTTGCGGCGGGCGGCCCGGCGTGTCGCTTTCCACCTCTTGCGCGCCGGAGTCGAAGGCCTCAAGGCGCTCGAAGCTGTGGTGGATGAGCTCGGCAAGGTCGGTGATGCTCCGGACCGGAAGCGCGGAGACAAAGAGCGGGGCCCGGTCCACATCGACGTCGAATGACATGACCGATGCGGTAGGAATCGACGTCGGAGGCAGCTTCGTCAAGGCCGTCCGCCGGGCCGGCTCCGGTGCCGTCGAAGCACGAAGGCAGCAACCCACTCCCCAGTCGATCCAACCGCTGCTCGAACTGGTGGAAGACATGGCGAGCGGGCTGGGTCTTGGACTTCCGGTCGGCGTGGGATTGGCCGCACTCGTCGACCATCGGCGCCGGACACTGGTCTGGGGTCCCCACGTCCCCGGTGAGCAGGTGGAGATAGGACACCGGCTCGAACAACGCCTGGGGGTGCCGGTGGTGGTGGACAACGACGCCAACTACGCCGCCCTGGCCGAGTCTCGCCAAGGGGCAGGGGTAGGGAAACACTCTCTAATCATGCTGACGCTCGGCACGGGGATCGGCATGGGGATCGTCGTCGACGGCCATGTCCTCCGCGGTCGCCGTCACGCCGGCGAGGTGGGTCACATCACGGTTGATCCCGGGGGCGATGAGTGCCCGTGTGGCCGGCGCGGCTGCTGGGAGACGAAGGTATCCGGGCGCCGCATCGCGGCGGATGCCGTTGCGGTCCTGGGACCCGGGAATGGTGCTGTGGAGTTGGTCGAAGCGGCTCGCCGGGGTGACAGCCGGGCGGCATCACGGCTGGGTGACGCGGCCGACTGGCTGGCCCGGGGCGTCGAGGCCTTGGTACTGACCCTGGATCCGGAGCTGGTGGTGGTCGGAGGGGCGGCGGCCGCGGCGGGTGACCTCCTGCTTCGACCCGTTCGCCGCCGGCTCGACCAGACGGAAGGCGCCGGGCACCGTGCTTCCACCACCGTCGTCGCCGGTATCTTGGGATCGGACGCCGGTGCGATCGGCGCCGCCATTGCCGCCGCCGAGGAGACAGATCGATGAGCGACTCCATCCGTCCCGACGAGGTGATCCCGCCGGAAGGCGGTCCGAAGCTCCAGTTGCGCGCCCTCGTCCGTGACCTGGCCCTCCTCGTTCCGAATCTCCTCAAGCTGCTTTCCCGTCTGATGCGCGATCCGCGGGTGCCTCGGCGTTCCAAGCTCCTCATCGGGGCGCTGTTGGCGTACCTGGCGTCGCCGGTCGACGTGGTGCCCGACTTCATCCCGGGGCTCGGGATGGCCGACGACGTGCTGTTGGCGGCCTACGCCGTCCATCATCTGATCGAAAGGGCCGGCGAGGACGTGGTGCTGGAGCACTGGGACGGCCCCGGTGACCTGCTCGAGATGGTGCGAACGGTCCTCGACTCCGTCGGCCAGCTCATCCCGCCGCCCCTGCGGCGGTGGGTCGAGCGGCTCTCGTGACGCTCCGCATCGTGAACGCCACCTCGACCTAACCTGAGGGCCGTCATGGATTTCCGTCGGATCGAGCATCTCCCGCCGTATGTGTTCGCGCAGGTGAACGACCGCAAGATCGCCGCCCGGCGAGCCGGCGAGGACATCGTCGACCTGGGTTTCGGTAATCCCGACATCGCCAGCCCGCCGGCCGTGGTCGACAAACTGGTGGAGGCGGCCCGCAACCCGCGCAACCACCGGTACTCCTCGTCCCGGGGCATACCCAACCTGCGGAAGGCGGTCGCCGACCGCTATCACCGGCGGTTCGGAGTGGAACTCGACCCCGAGACCGAGGTCATAACGACGATCGGAGCGAAAGAGGGACTGTCCCACCTCCTATGGACTCTGGTGCAACCCGGAGATGCCGCCATCGTGCCCGATCCTTCCTATCCGATCCACATCTACGCCCCAGTTCTCGCCGGGGCCGAGGTACGGCGAGCCCCTATAACGTCCCAGGACGACTACTTCGAGGTCCTCGAGCGGATGTTCGTGAACTCTTGGCCCCGTCCCCGGGTGATCATCGTGTCGTTCCCCCACAACCCCACCACGACCTGCGTCGACCTGGGCTTCTTCGAGCAGCTGGTTCGATTCGCCCACCAGCACGGCGTCTTCATCGTCCACGACTTCGCCTATGCCGATGTGTCGTTCGACGGCTACGTCCCGCCGTCGCTTCTCCAGGTGCCCGGGGCGAAGGAAGTAGGTGTCGAGCTGTACACCCTGACGAAGGGACACTCGATGGCCGGCTGGCGGGTCGGGTTCGTTGTCGGCAGCCCCCAGGCCGTGGCGGCCCTGGCCAAGCTCAAGTCGTACCTCGACTACGGAACCTTCCAGCCGATCCAGATCGCCTCGATCATCGCCCTCAACGAAGAGGACGCCTACGTCGAGGAGGTCAACGACATCTATCGGGCTCGGAGGGACACCCTGATGGACGGGCTGGACCGGATGGGATGGAAAACCGACGTTCCCAAGGGCACGATGTTCGTGTGGGCGCCGATACCCGATGCCTACGCCGACATGGGATCGCTCGAGTTCTCGTTCCATCTGCTCGAAAATGCCCGGGTGGCCGTGTCTCCCGGAATGGGGTTCGGACCCACCGGGGAAGGCTTCGTCCGTTTCGCCCTCGTCGAGAACGAGCACCGGATCGCCCAGGCCGCTCGGGGGCTACGCCGCGCCCTCGACCGCCTGTGAAACGTTTGTTGGACGGTGGTGGGTTTCCGGGCGCTGAGATCCATAGAACGATGAGGCCGTCTGGCAGCGTCCGAGGAAGCGGGATCCGGCTGTCGTCGCAGCATCCGACCGGACCTCACCTCCGAGCCCGATCGAGCGACGAAGCTTCGAACAAGATTCCGACCCACCGAGGTGTCAGGAGAGTGATTTTTTCTGCCCGACGAGGGGCTGCCCATCCGTTCTCCGGACGGGTCGTCTCCCGGCGGCCCGGTCCAATGAGAGATACCGATGGCGTTTCCTGACGGCACCGCCGATTTCCGCTCCGACACCGTGACGCGTCCCACCGACGAGATGCGGCGGGCGATGGCGGAGGCGCCGGTCGGCGACGACGTCTACTCCGACGACCCAACGGTCAACTCTCTGGAGGAGGAATCGGCGGCTGTCGTCGGCAAGCAGGGGGCGGTGTTCGTTCCGTCCGGCACCATGGGCAACCAGCTGGCCGTGATGGTCCAGACCGCTCCCGGTGACGAGGTGCTGGTCGACGAAAGGGCCCACATCCGCAACGTCGAACGCGGGTGGGGTCCGGCCTACGCGGGGATCGGCTGGCGGACCGTGCCCACCGACGGGGGACGAATTCTCGCCTCTCAGGTGGATCAGGTGATGGAGCTGGCCGGGACCATGTTTCCGCGAGTCACACTTCTCGCCTGGGAGAACACACACAACCTCTCAGGCGGGCGGGTCGTCCCCCTCGACGTCGTGAGCGAGACGTCCCGGCGGGCGCGTCTCCATGGCTTGGGGGTGCACATCGACGGGGCCCGAATCTTCAACGCCGCGGCGGCCACCGGGACGAAAGCCGCCGAGTTCGCCGCCGCCGCCGACACGATCCAGTTCTGCTTCTCGAAGGGTTTGGGTGCGCCGGTCGGGTCGATCGTGTGCGGCGACGTCGATCTCATGGGCGAGGTGAGGTATCGACGCAAGCGGCTCGGCGGGGGGATGCGCCAGGCCGGTGTCATCGCCGCCGCCGCCCGTATCGCCCTCCGCGACCGGGAGCGACTCTCCGAGGACCACGACCTCGCCCGTTACCTGGCCGCCGAACTGGCGGACCGGTGGCCGGGAACCGCCGAACCCGCCCGAGTGGAATCGAATATCGTTCCGGTGGCCGTCGCTTCGCTGCCGGCGGCCTTCGCCGACGTGCGGGATGCTCTGGCGTCGTCCGGGGTCGTCACCGCTCCCGCCTACGCCGGCACGTGGCGCCTCGTCACTCACCGGGACGTCGACCGGGCGGACGTCGACCGCCTGATTGCCGGGGTCGCCGGAGTAGCTGCCGTAACCTGACCGACCGTTTCCGAGTCGAAGGAGGCTCATGGCCTACGCGGTGTTGTTCCCCGGTCAGGGAAGTCAGTTCGTCGGTATGGGAGCGGACGTGTTCCAGGCTCGCCCCGATCTGGTGGGCGACAGGGCCGACTCCTTCGCTGGTTTCTCCCTCCGCCGCCTCAGCCTCGAGGGTTCCGAGGAGGAGCTGACTCGCACGGAGCACGCGCAGCCCGCCCTGTTCGCCCTGTCATATGCCCTGTGGGACGAATTCTCCCGCAAGGCGCCGGCTCCATCTGCGGCCGCCGGGCACTCGCTGGGGGAGTACACCGCCCTGGCGGCCGCCGGCGTTTTCTCCTACGACGTGGCGATGCGAATAGTGGCGGCGAGGGGACGGGCGATGGCGGCCGCGGCCGACGCCGAGCCTTCGGCGATGGCGGCGGTGATCGGCTCCGACCTGGATGCGGTGGAGGCGGTGTGTGCCGCTCGCCGCGCCGAGGGAGGCAAGTTGTGGGTCGCCAACATCAACGCTCCCGGCCAGGTGGTCGTGGCAGGCGGCGTCGACGACGTTACCTGGCTGGGTGACGCCGCCTCTGACCTCGGCCTGCGCCGGGTGATGGAGCTGGCCGTGGCCGGGGCCTTCCACTCCCCGTACATGGAGCCTGCCGCAGATCATCTCAAGGCGGTGCTCCAGGGCGTCGACCCCGCCCCACCCCGTTTTCCCGTCTACTCCAACGTCTCAGCCGAGTCGGTTCGGGGAGCGGAGGTGATCGAGGCGTTGACCGCTCAAGTGGTGTCGCCCGTACGCTTCTCCGATTGTCTGGAGGCGATGGCGGAGGCCGGAATCGACACGTTCGTCCACGTCGGCCCGGGCGACGTCACTGCCGGGCTCGTGAAACGGACGGTGAAGGACGCCACCGTGCTCACCGTCTCTGACCTGTCGGGTGTCGCTGACGCGGCCGAAGCCCTGAGTAGCATGGGATGACCCCGAGGAGGTGACCGTGCTGAACGCCGAAATCACCGGTTGGGGCAAGTGCCTACCTCCGGCCGTGCTCTCCAACCACGATCTCGAGAAGCTGACCGACACCAGCGACGAGTGGATCACCACCCGCACCGGCATCAAGGAGCGGCGCATCTCGCACGTCGAAGTGTCCGACATGGCCGAAGTGGCTGCTCGCCGGGCGCTGGCGGCCGCCGGTAAGGCGCCGGCCGACGTCGATCTGATAATCCTCGGAACCTGTACCGCCGACTCCTTGATTCCTTCGGCTTCCTCCATCCTCCAGCACAAGCTGGAGGCGTACAACGCCGCCGCCCTCGACCTCAACGCCGCCTGCTCGGGGTTTCTCTACTCCCTGGTCGTCGGTGCGAACATGATTCGGGCCGGAACCAACCGCACCGTCCTCGTCATCGGAGCCGAGAAACTCCATTACCACCTCGACTTCACCGACCGCAGCACGGCCGTTCTGTTCGGCGACGGTGCCGGGGCGGTGGTGCTCGAGCCGACCGACGAGCCGATCGGGCTCCTGTCTTCCGAGCTCGGAATGGACGGGAGGGTGTGGGACATCCTCCGGGTCCCCAAGGATGGGAGTGCCGGAGACGTCGGTCCCCCCGCTCCCGCCGACGGAGGGATCCGCATGAACGGACCCGAGGTCTTCCGGCGCGCCGTCACGACGATGGGCGAGGCCGCGGCCAGGACCGTCGAGGCGGCCGGGTTGGATCTCGACGACGTCGATCTGTTCATCCCCCATCAGGCGAACGTCAGGATCATCGACGCCGCCGCCCGGCGCCTGGGGCTGCCCGAATCGAAGGTATTCGTGAACATCGCCTCCTACGGCAACACCTCGGCCGCCACGATCCCCGTGGCTCTCACCGAAGCGTTGGAGGAAGGTCGCATCTCGGCGGGCGACCTGGTGGTCTTCGCCGCCTTCGGTGCGGGCCTTTCCTGGGCGGCCGCCGCCGTTCGGTGGGGGCCGCGGGTCACACCGATAGAGGTGAGTGACGCCGAATTGCCGCCCCCCGACCGGGACACGCTCGACTTGCTCCAGCCGAACATCGACTTCTTCGGGCGTTTCCTGCCGCCGGGAGAGGAATGACCTCCGACGATCCCGACGCCTCCGGGCGGGTAGCCCTCGTCACCGGCGCCTCTAGGGGGATCGGGCGGGCAATCGCCCTGGAGATGGCGGGCCGTGGTCATCCGGTCGCCGTCAACTACGCCGCCCGCTCCGACGCCGCCGATGAAGTCGTGGGTGAGATCGAGTCGCTCGGCGGCAAGGCATTGGCGGTCCGGGCCGACGTATCCGACCCCGACCAGGTCAGCGGCATGTTCGACCAGGTCACGGAAAGCCTCGGCCACGTGGAGGTTCTCGTCAACAACGCCGGCATCAATCGAGACAACCTCGTTCTCCGGATGAGCCCGGAGGACTTCGACGCCGTCATCGCCACCAATCTGCGGTCCGCCTTCCTGTGCACCCGAACTGCCCTCCGGGGAATGCTGCGCCAGAAATGGGGCCGGATCATCTGCATCGCATCGGTCGCCGGCGTGGCCGGCAACCCGGGCCAGGCCAACTATGCCGCCTCCAAGGCAGGTCTGATCGGATTTGCCAAGACGGTGGCCAAGGAGGTCGGTTCCCGGGGGATCACGGTCAATACGATCGCCCCTGGCTTCATCGACACGGACATGACCGAAGCCCTCGACGACGACCTGAAGAAAGCGTCACTCGCGGCCGTCTCCCTCGGCCGCTTCGGACGCCCCGAGGAGGTGGCCGCCTTGGCCGGCTTCCTCAGCTCGGAGGAGGCGAGCTACATAACTGGCCAGGTGGTGATGGTCGACGGAGGGCTGGCCATCTAGGTAGATTGCCCCGATCTGTGAGCGGTGGCGTACGGTCATCGCTGGACGGGTGAGATCAAGAGAGAAAGGAATCAGATATGGACCGCGCCCAGGTGGCCGATCGGCTCAAGGAAGTACTGGTGAGCGAGCTGGGGCTCGACGGCGACAAGGTCACCGAGGACGCCACGTTCGAGGAGGACCTGGAAGTCGACTCGCTCGGTGTGGTTGAACTGCTCATGGCTCTGGAAGACGAGTTCGGCGTGAAGATCCCCGACGAGGAAGCCGAGAACATCCACACCGTCGGTCAGGCCGTCGACATGGTCCACGGCAAGCTCTGAGTCGGCCAACCGCCGACCGGCCCGCGCCGGCGGCTCCCCGGGGAGGAGGAACATGAGACGTCGTGTCGTAGTCACGGGGATGGGTGCCATCACACCGGTCGGCATCGGCGTCGAGGCGTTCTGGTCGGGTCTTTTGGCCGGGCAGTCGGGTGGCGGGCCCATCACTCTGTTCGATGCCTCCCAGCATCGGACACGGATCGCGGCGGAAGTCTCCGATTACGACCCCGAGGACCACTTCGAGACCCGGGAACTGCGCCGCATCGATCGTTACACGCAGTTCTTCCTGGTGGCGGTGCGCGAGGCTCTGGCTCATGCCGCACTGGAATACGAGGAGGGAGACCCCGCGGCCGACCGGGCGGGCGTGGTCGTCGGTGCCGGGTTCGGAGGGATGCAATCGTTCATCGACGAGATCGACCTGCTCAGAGAGCGGGGGCCGGGGCGCGTCACCCCGACCGGCGTCCCGAAGATCATCCCCAACATCGCCGCCGGGATGGCCTCGATCGAACACAATCTGCTCGGTCCCGTCACTTGCGTCGTCACCGCCTGCTCCGCCTCTGCCAACGCCATCGGGGACGGAGCCGAGTTGATCCGTCGGGGGGCAGCCGACGTGGTGGTGGCAGGTGGCTCGGAGGCGGCGATCACAGACTTCGGCGTCGCCAGCTTCGGTCAGGCCCGGGCGTTGAGCACACGTAACGATGACCCGACCCGTGCCTCCCGGCCGTTCGACAGGGATCGGGACGGATTCCTGATGGGTGAGGGAGGGGCCGCCCTCGTGCTGGAGGAGAGGGATCAGGCGATCGCCCGCGGGGCGGAGTTGCTGGCCGAGGTCACGGGATACGGAATGTCGGCCGACGCCTACCACATCACGCTGCCTCGTCCTGGCGGCCATGGCGCCGCCCGGGCGATGACGCTGGCGCTCGAAGACGCCGGAATCGGACCGGAGGACGTCGGCTACATCAACGCCCACGGAACGTCGACGGAGGCCAACGACGCCACCGAGACCGCCGCCATCCACCTGTCGTTCGGCGAGACCGCCCGGCACGTGCCGGTGTCATCGACCAAGTCGATGACCGGTCATGTGCTCGGAGGGGCGGGAGCGGTGGAGGCAATCGCGTGTATCGAGGCGATCCGCCATGGTGTCCTCCCCCCGACGATCAATTACGAGACGCCCGACCCGGAGTGTGACCTCGACTACGTCCCCAACGAGGCTCGCGAGGCCGACGTCGCCCATGCCGTGTCGAACTCGTTCGGCTTCGGCGGCCACAACGTCTCACTGGTCCTCACCCGGGCCTGACTTCGTTTCGGCCTGCTTCTGCTCCTGCCACTCTGCCAGGGATCGGTAGACCAGCACCAGGACGACCGCCACCCCCAGGGCGATCACGACGAAGGAGAGGATCGCCACGGTCGCCGTCCAACCCGGACACGTGATGATGGTGCCGTCGGGTTCCTGGTACCGGCACGACACTGCGGTGACGGTGCCTCCCAGCCAGGCCGCCACCAGCCCGCTGCCGAGTGCGGGGATGGCGATCCACGGGTTGGGGCGTCGTCTCAACGGGGTCGTCCCCGTTCGTCGAGGTCGGCGGCGTCGAGAATTTCCTGGGGGGCGAGCTCGGGTGGGATGGAGATGCGGGAGCCCTTCTCGATCAAGGGATGCACGGCGTTGCGAACCGAGTCATCCCAGGCCAGGACTGCTACCGCCACACCTGCCAGGGCCACCACCGCGCCCGCCGCCCACCCGAGCACAAACGCCACTCCGACCGCGGCGAGGGGCCATACGATACGGACCGCGACCAGGGCGCCGGGAAGGGTCCGGATGAACCAGTACGCCGTGATGAGCGCCAGAAGTCCGGCGACCAGAGCGGGGAGCCCGTCACCCGAGGCCGCCCCAACCCCGAACGGGACCCATATCAACGCGAGAGGGATGAGGACGGCACGGGGCGGGGGTCCCGAGGCGGCGGGGCGGCCCCGGACCGTGCCATCCAGCCAGGGCCCGGCTATGGCGACCGCGGTCGCCGCCGAGAGGACGGCCGCCACCACCCAGCCAACGTCGACCGGCGCCAGAAGCGCCACGACTCCGTGACCTGCGGTCACGGAGATTCCGTATCGCCGGGCCCAGCGCGCCCTGGCCACCAGCAGGCCCGTGAGCGAGACCACCGTCGCCGTCCACAGCGATATCGCCATCGACACCGTGGCGTTCGCCGGGTGATCGTCGAAGCCGAGGGCCATGACCACAGTCCAGGCGCCGGTGGCGGCGACCAGCCCGGCGCCGGCGATGGTCAAATTCCTCACACCGTCTCCGGTGACCAGACCGTCTCTGTCTCCCACACCGGGCCGGGGCGCAAGGTGGTTACGGCCCCGTGGCCCGGCTTCACCGCCCAGAACTCATCCATGCGGCTCCCGGTGAGCTGGACAGCGGCGGCGCGCAGGGAAGCCGAATGGGACACTACAACGATGTCGCCGTGGGGATGAGCAGCTTCGATCGATCGGATCGCCCCGGCCACCCGTTCCGCCAGCTCGGCCAGGCTCTCCGGCGAGAAGGGCAGGTCGGCGGGCGCGTCCAGGAACGCCTCGAGCTCGCCGGGAAACTTCTGTGGGATGTCCTCCCACGAAATCCCGGCCCAGCGATCCATCAGCCGCCACTCGGCCAGGCCTGGTTCCACCCTCACCGGCAATCCCGCCCGGAGGGCGATCGGCTCAGCGGTTCGGAGGGCTCGTTCGAGGGGAGAGGACCACACGCCGACGAGCGGCTGGCGTCCGAGGTAACGGGAGGCGGCTCGGGCCTGCTCCGCCCCGGCTGCGGACAGCCCGAATCCGTCCAGGGAGGCGTAAACGAGGTGTTCGGGATTGAGGACCTCGCCATGTCGAACGAGGTGGACGCGGGCCGCCATCGGGAGCGAGCGTAGCCCGCGTGAAGGGTGAACCTGGAAGCCTTGCAGGGCCCCGCAAAACCGGTTCGCCGTCCCCTCTCGTATTGTCGCGTGGCTCCGTATACTGGTCGCCAGACGGGGTCAGTGAGGCCCCCCGGCCGCGAGGGACTGAGGAATGCCGCTCGACGATCGAGAGCAACGGATCCTGGCTGAGATTGAGCGCCAGTTCTACGAGGACGACCCGGAGCTGGTCGAGGCAGTCAGGAACATCGATCGATCGCGTGGGTTTGGGATCCGGCTGCCCTTGGTGGGACTGATCGGTGGCCTGGCCGTGGTCGTCGCCTTCTTCACGAGTCAGACGATCGTGGCTCTGGCCGGATTCACGGTGATGGTCGTGTCCGCCACCGCGCTGGTGCACGAAATTCGCCGCCGGGGATGGTCGCTGGGCGATTCCGACTCCGGCTCCGACGACCGCTCGATCTGGCCGCGACGGCCGTTCGGCCGCGGCTGATCCGATTCGCTAGAGTGGCCGATCTTCCGTCCTCCCGCGGCGGAAGCATTATGTGAGGAAGATTCGCCGGTCTCCTCTCACCGGCGCAGAGACATTGGGAGTTGCATTGTCCGACCAGGCCTTCACCGCCGATCAGGCATCCAGATTGACCAGCTGTACGCCCCATCAGTTGCGGTACTGGGATCGGGTCGGGTTGGTGAGCCCCTCGGTCCAGACGACCGGCGGACGTCCCGGCGTGAGGCGTCTCTACTCCTTTCGCGACCTGGTGGCGCTGCGCGTCGTGCGCAGTCTGCTCGACAACGGCATGTCGCTCCAGCGGGTCCGGCGAGCGTGGGAGTATCTCCGCCGCAACGCCGACTTCGACGGTCACCTAGGTTCCGTGAAGCTGGTCACTGACGGCCACTCGATTTTCAGCGTCGCCAGCAGCGACGGCGAGCTCCTCGATGCCCTCCGCGACGGGCAGCTGGCCTTCTTCGTCGCCATCGACGAGATCGCCCGCGACGTCGAGGAAGATGTCACCCGCTTCGAGCTGGACCGCGAGAACTTCCTTGAAGTGCTCCGCCGGGTCGAAGACGATGTAAGAGAAGAAGCGCAGTGATGATTGTGTGGGGGGGTACTCCCCCCACACCCCCACGCCTGCTGGCCTAGCTCGGCTCGCGTGGTCGGGGGCATTTCCCTTGCACGTCTCCGACATCACCCGCGGTCGCCCCTCTAGCGCGAGCCGGGCGGTCGGGGGCATTTCCCTTGCACGTCTCCCACATCACCCGCGCTCGCGGCCCTAGCTAGAGCCGCGTGGTCGGGCGATTCCCCTTGCGCTCTCCCCGTTATACGTCATGGGGCTAATAGGAGCCGCCAATTAGTTGGTGCGATATCATCGCCGAGTTCCCGACCGAAAGGGTTGAAGCGTCCATCGGCGT
>DATABS010000110.1:0-25850 GCA_036259475.1 Acidimicrobiia bacterium
GAAGCCCGCGCGCTTCGAGCGGATCCGGCGCCGCACGGCCTCGGCGATTTTTTGGGTGTAATTGTGCAGGTTCGCGGGAAGGCACGTGATCGTCATGTGCTCCCACCGGTTCAGCTCCTTCAGCTGAACCAATTCGCGAGCGAGCGCGCCGCAGGCGACGACCATGGTTTTGGGAGGTTCGCCCGAAAACGGCTTCACGACATGGTCCGCTGCTGCACCGAGCCCTGGCGCCGGGCCATGAGCGACTTCGCTGTCTCGACCGCGATGGCGGCGTCCCGGCAGTAGGCATCGGCTCCGATCATCTCTGCGAAGGCCTCGTTCAGCGGCGCGCCGCCGACGAGCACGATGTAGTCGTTGCGGATGCCTTTTTCGCGCAGGGTGTCGATGACGACCTTCATGTAGGGCATGGTGGTCGTCAGCAGGGCCGACATGCCGAGAATGTCGGGTTCGTGCTCCTCCAGCGCGGCGAGGTATTTCTCGACCGGGTTGTTGATCCCGATATCGACGACTTCGAAGCCGGCGCCTTCCATCATCATGCCGACGAGGTTCTTGCCGATGTCGTGGATATCGCCCTTGACGGTGCCGATCACCATCGAGCCGAGCTTTGGCGCGCCCGTCTCGGCCAGCAGCGGGCGCAGGATCGCCATGCCGCCCTTCATTGCGTTGGCGGCCAACAGCACCTCGGGCACGAAAAGGATCCCGTCGCGAAAGTCGATGCCGACGATGCGCATGCCCTCGACCAGCGCATCATTGAGGACGCGGGATGCATCCCATCCCCGGTCGAGCAGAATACGGGTTCCTTGGGCGATTTCGTCCGCCAGGCCGTCGTAGAGGTCGTCGTGCATCTGCTCCACGAGCTCGTCGTCGGCCAGGGCCGCCAGGTCGATTTCTTCTTCGCTCATTCGCCGCAAATCCCCTTTCCACAGGGTTCCACGATACGGAACGATGTCGGATGATGGAACGATATCTTCACCTTACCTGTTTGTCCAGCTCTCAAACGTGGATCGGGAGATGGACACCGCCTCGCCTGAGGCGGTAGTCTGCGTGCCGCTTCGTAGCAATGTTCCGTATCGTGGTCCGGAGGAAGCAACGTGAGTGATCTGCCATCCAGTGCCCGCGTGGTCGTGATCGGCGCCGGCATCGTGGGTAACAGCGTCGTGGCCCACCTGGCGGAGAAGGGCTGGCGGGACATCGTCCAACTCGACAAGGGGCCTTTGCCGAATCCCGGGGGATCCACAGGGCACGCGTCGAACTTCATTTTCCCTGTCGACCACGGCAAGGAATTGGCGGCGCTGACACTCGAGTCACAACGGCAGTACACCGAGATGGGCGTCAACACGACCTGTGGCGGCATCGAGGTCGCCCGGGTCCCTGAGCGGATGGAGGAGCTTCGGCGGCGCATGAGCTCTGCCGCGGCCTGGGGGATCGAATCGGAACTGCTCACGCCGGCTGAAGTGAAGGAGATGGTCCCGTTCATCGACGAGTCGGTCATTCTGGGCGGGTTCTATACGCCCTCGGTCTCGGTCGTGGATTCCTTGCGCGCCGGGACGATCTTCCGGGAGCGGGCCCAGGAACTCGGAGCGCTGTCGGTGTTCCCCAACACCGAGGTTTCAGACATCGAGGTCGAGCGCGGCCGGGTCAGAGCCGTGGTCACCGACCGGGGCCGGGTGGCGGCCGACTACGTCGTGGTGGCATGCGGCGTGTGGTCGCCCCGTATCGCGGCGATGGCGGGGGCGACGATCCCGCTCACGCCCGCCGTGCATCAGATGATCGACGTTGGACCCATCCCGATCCTGGGCGAGACCGGCAACGAGATCGGCTACCCGATCGTGCGCGACATGGACACATTCATGTACGAGCGCCAGACGGGCGGTTCGATGGAAGTGGGCTCCTACGCCCACCGTCCCATCTTTCACTACCCCGACGAGATCCCGTCGATCGACGAGGCGCGGCTGTCGCCCACCGAGCTCCCCTTCACCGCCGACGACTTCGATGCCCAACTGGAAGACGCCCTCGAGCTGATGCCATCCATTCTCGAAGGGGCGGAGATCAAGTACGCCATCAACGGGCTTCTCTCCTTGACTCCCGACGGCATGCCTCTCCTGGGCGAAAGCGCCGAGGTCGCCGGGTTGTGGTCGGCGGCGGCGGTGTGGATCAAGGAAGGACCCGGCGTGGGCAAGCTGCTCGCCGAGTGGATGACCGACGGCTATCCCGAACTGGATCCGCACCAGTCCGACATCGCCCGGTTCTACGACTACGCCCGCACCACCCATCACATCCGGGCCCGATGCGCCGAGCATTTCAACAAGACCTACGGCATCGTCCATCCCCGCGAGCAGTGGGAGTCGGAGCGCAACCTGCGGCTGGCACCCTTCCATTCCCGAACGGAGGCGCTGGGAGCCGTGTACTTCCAGGCGGGAGGGTGGGAACGGCCCCATTGGTATGAATTCAACGCCTCTCTCGTCGACGAGTACGGCGTCGAGGACCGGCCACACGAGTGGGACCGCCGGTGGTGGTCGCCCATCACCAACGCCGAGCACCTGGCCATGCGTGAGAGGGTCGGAATGGTCGACCTCTCCGCCTTCGCCATCTTCGACATCACCGGCCCCGGTGTCGTCGACTACATCCAGCGCATGGCGGTCAACCAATGCGACCGGCCGGTCGGCTCGGCCATCTACACCCCGCTCCTGACACCCGGGGGCGGTTTTCGCTCGGACCTCACGATCATGCGTCTCGGCGAAGAGCACTACCGCGTCGTAACGGGTGCGTTCGACGGCCCCCGAGACGAGCACTGGTTCCGGTCTCATCTGCCCGACGACGGGTCGGTACATCTCCAGGACCGGACTTCGGCTTGCTCCACGATCGGGGTGTGGGGCCCGAACGCCCGGGCGCTCGTTTCGTCGCTGACCGACGACGACATCTCTGACGCGGCATTCCCTTACGGGACGACGCGCCAGGTCGTGTTCGGCTCGCTCGTGGCCCGCCTCTTCCGGATCTCTTACGTGGGCGAGTCGGGCTGGGAGATCTATGTGCCGATCGAGCGGGGAACACAGATGTGGGACCTGCTGTGGGAGGCGGGCCAGGACCACGGTGTCGTGCCGGTCGGCGCCGGGGTCTATGGGACCACCGGTCGGATGGAGAAGGGTTACCGGCTGATGGGAGCCGAGTTGGAGTCGGAGTACTCCCCGGTGGAGGCAGGTCTCGACCGGCCCAAGGTCAAGTCGGCCGACTTCATCGGCAAGGAGGCGTATCTCAAGGCCAGGGATGCCGGACCGGCGGCGGTGATGTGCACCTTCACCGTCGACGACCACATCTCGTCGCGGGATGGGATCAAACGCTTCATGACGGGAGGCGAGCCCATCCTCACCGCGGCGGGGGAGAGGATCGTCGATGCCCTCGGGCGGCCCTCTTATGTGACATCGGCCGGCGCCGGTCCATCGGTCGGCGCCTACCTCCTGATGGGCTACCTTCCGGTGGAGATGGCGACAGAGGGCGGGTCGTTCCTCGTCCGCTACATGAACGAGGACTATCCGATCACCGTGGCGAGGTCGGGCTCGCGGCCGCTGTTCGACCCGGACGACGAACGGATGAAGGGCTGATGGCTTCCTTGGGCCGGGGCGGACGCCTCCCCGCTTCTTCGGATGCTCACCGTCGGTTTCCGGGCCCCAGCGCCCGAGAAACGACCGGGGCATCCGTGAGCGACCAAAGGAGCGAGCGATGAAGGTTCTGGTCTGTGTGAAAAGGGTCCCGGCTCCCGGGGCGCGGATCGTTCTCACGCCCGACGGGCGGTCGATCGAGTCGGCGCATCTCTCGTTCACCACGAGCCCGCATGAGGAGTGTGCCGTCGAGGCGGCCATCCAGCTCAAAGAGGCCCATGGCGGCTCGGTGACGGTCCTCACCCTCGGTCCCGCCGAGGCCGAGGAACAGCTGCGCTACGCCGCTTCTGTCGGAGTCGACGAAGCGACCCTGGTGCCAACCGACGGTGGAGACATCGATCCGCAGGCCACCGCCGCCGGACTGCTGGCGGCGATCCAGGCAATGGAAGGTGAGGATGGCCCCTTCGACCTGATTCTGTTCGGAAACGAGTCCGCCGACTCCGGTGGCTTTCAGGTCGGTATCCGGGTGGCCCATGGGTTGGGCCGGCCGGTCGTCTCAGGAATCAAAGGCATCGACGTCGGCGACGACATGGTGACGGCGCGGCGGGAGATTCCCGGCGGATTCGAGGTCTACCGGCTGCCGCTGCCGGCGGTGGTGGCAGTCAAGGAAGGGATCACCCTTCCCCGCTATCCCACGCTGTCGGGACGGCTCAAGTCGAAGAAGCTGGAGATCCGGCACCACGAAGTGGCGTTGGCCGCGGGCGGGATGGGGATGATTCGATTCGAGTCGCCGCCCGAGCAGGAGGTGAAGACCGAGATCGTGGCCGATGCCAGTGCGATGGCCGACGTGCTGGAAAGGCTCGGGGTTCTATGAGCGTTCTGGTTCTGATCGACCATGACAAGGGCGAGGTCACCGAGGTGGCGCGGCAGGCCGTAACGCTCGGACGTTCGCTCGCCGACGATCTGGGAACTGCCCTGAGCGCAGTCGTGATCGGTGAAGGAGGGAAGGTCGTCCAGGTTGGCTCCGTAATCGATCTGTTGTGGAGGGCGGGCCATCCTCTGCTCACCGATTACGCCCCGGGCGGTTGGGGCGAGACATTGGTGCAGCTGGTGGCCCAGGAGATGCCCGCCGCTGTGGTAGCTCCCGGCACCGACCGGGGGAATGAAGTCCTCGCTCACCTGGCGGCCCTGGCCGATCTTCCGATGGCGGCCAACGTCGCCGAGGTAGACACGGCGGAGGACGTGTGGCACGTCGTCCGTCTTCGATGGGGTGGCAGCCTGCTCGAACATGCCGAACTGTCGGCCGCCGTTCGCCTCCTGTCGGCCGCGCCCTATGCGTTCCCTCCTGCGAGTGTCGAGGGGGAACCGCCGACGGTGAAGGAGTTCGAGCCGTCGCTCGACGAGAGCCATGCGGTCACTCGGGTTGTGGATCGCACGACGGTCGACGAAGGCATCACGCTGGCAACCGCCCCGCTCGTGGTGAGTGGTGGACGGGGAGTCGGAGGCCCCGATGGGTTCGGGCCCCTGGAGGAGCTGGCCGGCCTGCTCGGTGGGGCGGTGGGTTGTTCCCGGGTGGTGACGAACAACGGCTGGAGGCCGCATTCGGACCAAGTCGGCCAGACGGGAACGCGGGTTGCTCCCGACGTGTATATCGCTTGTGGGATCTCGGGGGCGATCCAGCACTGGGTGGGGATGATGGCGTCGAAGAACGTCATCGCCATCAACACCGATCCGGAAGCGCCGATGGTCACCAAGGCGGACTACGCCCTCATCGGCGATGTGGGTGAGGTGGTGCCCACGTTGGTGGACGAAATCCGCCGACGCCGGTCCTAACCGCCGCCCGGAGGTTCGTGGCGGCTGGGAACCCTGGTTTCCGCTCCGCTCTGCGGCTGAGTGGTTCCGTGGGCTGTGGTCCCCGCTATGCGGTGTCTAGAACCCTCGGTTCCACTCCCCGAGCCCTGCGAGCCCTTGCGAGCCCTCCGAGCGGGCCCCGGCGCAGGCGCGCCACCTAGGGTGACGGCCCATGACCCAGCGGGCCACCACCGTCGTCCTCGGTGCCGGAATCGTCGGCGCCTCCGTCGCTTACCATCTCGCCCAACTGGGTCACGACGACATCCTCGTCGTCGACCAAGGCGACATCCCCCACAACCCTGGATCGACGTCCCATGCCCCTGGCGGCGTCGTGGCCATGTCACACGATCGTCTCTTGGCCCGCATGTCGTTCTACTCCACGGACCTGTATCGCCGCCTGGAGCGCTACGACGACTTCCGCCACACCTACAACCCGGTCGGCAGCATCGAACTCGCCCGCACCGCCGACCGGATGGCGGACCTGGTCCGCGAGCACGGTGAGGCCCTCGCCTTCGGAGCCGCCACCGCCTTGCAGACACCAAACGACATCGCCGAAAAGGTTCCCTATCTCGACCCCGGGCCCATGGCTGGAGGGCTCTTCATCCCCGACAGCGCCATCATCTCTGGGGCCAACGTCACCGGTGCCCTCCTCCGTGACGCCGAGCTCTCCGGTCGAGTGACGACCAAGGCTCACACCACAGTCATCGATATCGAAGTCGCCGATGACCGTCTCACCGCAGTCCTGACCGACGACGGGGAACGGATCGAGACGGAACGGGTCGTGCTGTGCACCAACATCTGGTCCCTGCCCCTCCGGCGCCGGCTCCCGACTCTGCCGTTGATGGCCTTCGAGCATCAGTACGTGGAGACGAGCGACGTCCTGGAGGGGTTCGACCCCGACAATCCCGACCACGAAGTGACCGTGCCGACAGTCCGCGACCTGGATGCCGGCCTCTACTACCGACACCACTGGAACCGGATCGGAGTCGGCAGCTATCACCACGCTCCGCTACCGGTCCACCCCTCCGACGTGGGTGAAACCGCCCACCGCGCTTTCACCCCCCAGCACTTCGAGGCGGCCTGGAAAGCCGCCTGCCTGATGGTGCCCGATCTCGAGAACAGCAACGAATTCTCCCGGACCCTGAACGGCATGTTCGCTTTCAGTGTCGATGGCATGCCGATCATCGGCGAAACCAACGTGAGCGGCCTGTGGATGGCCGTCGCATCGTGGATCACCCACGCCGGAGGAGTGGGCAAGTCGCTGGCCGAGATGGTCGACGGCGACGACCCCGAGTGGGACCTGCGCAAGGCATCGATCGACCGGTTCCACCCTCACGAGAGGACGAGGGCCTTCATCGAGGTAGTTACTGCCAAGAACTACGCCGAGGTGTACGACATCCACCACCCCCAGGAACCACCCAGCCGACCGCGAGATCTGCGGCGCTCCCCGTTCGCGGCCGTCCTCGCCGCCCACCGACCGCACAATTCGCCTTTCGGAGGGATCGAACTCGCCTCCTGGTACGAATCCAACTCTGCCCTGGCAGATTCACACTCCGATCGCCTTCCCACCCGGAGCGAATGGGCCTCGCGCCACTGGTCTCCCATCACCGGCGCCGAGCATCTGGCCTGCCGAGACAATGCCGCCCTTTTCGACCTGACCGGACTCTCGATCATCGAGGTGACCGGCCCGGCGGCCATGGCCTACGTGAACCGGCTCTGTTCCAGCCGGATGGATGTGCCGCCGGGACGAGTCGTGTACACCACCTGGCTGACGCCGGCGGGTGGCCTCAAACGCGACCTCACCGTCGCCCGCCTCGGACCCCACCGGTACTGGATGTTCGTCGGAGAAGGAACCCGCCCCCAGGATGTCGCCTGGACGAACCGCCACGCCGGGAGCCACGATGTCCGAATCACGGACATCTCCGACGCGTACACCGCCCTGGGCCTGTGGGGCCCCAACGCTCCCAGGATCCTGGAGGCGGCCGCCGGCCAGAATCCCGGGCTGGGCTACTTTCGGGGGACATGGATCGAAATCGGTCCGGTGCCGGTCTACGCCATGCGCATCTCCTACGTCGGCGAAGCCGGCTACGAGCTTCATCTCCCGGTGGATCAGGCCGTGACGGTCTTCGACCGCCTTTGGGACGAGGGCGCTGCCGGCAGTCTCGTGATGGCCGGCTCGGCCGCCATGGACTCGCTCCGGATCGAGAAGGGCTATCGCCTGTGGGGAGCGGACATCGACACTGAGTACGACCCATACGAAGCCGGCTTGGGTTGGACGGTTCACCGCGACAAGGCCGATTTCATCGGAGCCGCCGCCTGTAGGGAGCGCGCCGATAGAGAGCCGGCGCGGCGCCTCACGTGCCTTCTTCTCGAAGCCGGCGATCCCCTGGGAAACGAGGCGGTGCTCTCCGATGGCGAGGCCGTCGGCTATGTCACCTCGGCGGCCCACGGGTACTCGATCGGAGCGCCCATCGCCTACACGTATCTACCTCCGGCCCTTGCCACGCCGGGCACCGGGGTGGGGGTTCTGGTCGAGGGAACGGAGCACCCGGCCAGAGTGGTTACCGACCCCCTGTGGGATCCCGGAGGCGACCGGCTTCGCTGATGCCGCGCGCGCGAATAGCAGCCGCGGTTGATATCAGCCTATTTCCGCGATGTGGCTCGCAACCGTATGGTGGAAAAAATCCCCGGTCTCCGGGGACAGGTCCGAGCCGGATCGGTAGGGTCCCTGAAGGCCCGCTGGTTCCGGCGCGGCATATCGATAAGCAAACCTACGGAGGAAGACATGATCCATGGACGACGATGGGTGCGACTCATCGCCCTCCTCTCCGCTCTCCTTTTGGTCCTCGCCGCCTGTGGCGGGGATGAAGAAGGCGGTGACACCACGGCCGTTCCGGGCGATACGTCCGCCGATACGACGGCAGAGACCACCGAACCGCCCGAGGACACGGACACCACCGATGGCACGGAGGCCCCGACTGGAGAGGCGGCCTCCTTCGAGGAATACGATCTCTCGGGTATCAACATCTCGGTCGGGTCGAAGGACTTCGACGAGCAGTTGGTCCTGGGTTACATCCTGTTGCACGCCTTCGAGGCGGCCGGCGCCACCGTGGAGGACAACATCAACCTGGGTGGGACGAACCTCGCCCGGGCCGCCCTCCTCAACGGCGACATCGACACGTATATGGAGTACAACGGGACGGGCTACGCCGTCCACCTCGCCAACGAAGGCGAGGTGCCCAACGACCCCGACGAGCTGACTGAAGCCGTGCGGGAGCAGGATCTGGAGGAGAACGACATCCACTGGCTCAGCCGGGCGCCGTTCAACAACACCTACGGGTTCGTGTCGTCGCCGGCGCTCACAGAGGAGAACGGTGGAGCCTTCGACATGCAGGCCATGGCTGACTACATGGAGGCCAATCCTGACACACTGCTCTGCCTCGAGTCCGAGTTCCCCAACCGGGACGACGGCTTGATCCTCTTCGAGGAGGCCACCGGGTACACCGTGCCGGAGGACCAGATTTCGATCCTGGACAGCGGCCTCATATACACCGAGACAGCCAACAACACCTGCGACTTCGGTGAGGTGTTCACCTCGGACGGCCGTATCGAGGGTCTGGGCTTGACCCTCGTCGAGGATCCAGGCGTGATGATCCTCTACAACGTCTCTGTCAACATGCGAGACGATCTGTATCAGGAGGCGCCGGATGTGTTCGACGCGATGGCCGAAGCCATGCTGTCCGGACTCACCCAGGAGACGATGAACGGGCTCAACACCCAGGTCTCCTTCGAAGGCGAGGCTCCCTCGGACGTTGCCCGCCAGTACCTGGTCGACCAGGGACTGATCTCAGGCTGACAGACGGACAAGCAGTGGAGGGATCCGGCCGGGTCCCTCCACTGCTAGACCGGGAGTGACACACCAGGAGTGATATGGAAGGTGTTCAGAGTCTCATAGACTTCTTTTTGAGCCGCACCGACCAGGTGTGGGCGGCGACATTCCGCCACATCCAGTACGTCGTGGCAGTCCTCTTGACCGCCCTCATCATCGCCGTCGGCGTGGGGATCTGGGTGCGCCACCGCCCCGTGCCCCGGGAGATTGCCCTCGGGATTGCCAGCGTCTTCCTCACCCTCCCCTCTCTCGCCCTCTTTGTGATCTTCATTCCCCTCGTCGGTCTCGGATTCGGGCCGGCGTACATCGCCCTCACCATGTACGCGTTACTCCCCATCATGCGAAACACGGTCGCAGGTCTAAACGGGGTCAGCCCAGCCGTCCTGGAGTCGGCCCGGGGAATGGGCCTCAGCAGCCGTCAGCGGCTGTGGAGAGTGGAGCTTCCTCTCGCCTGGCCGGTCATCATGGCCGGAGTGAGGGTTGCCACCCTCCTCACGACCGGCATCGCCGCCATCGCCGTTCTGGTCGGCGGCGGCGGGCTGGGCGACTTCATCTTCGCCGGCCTTCGGCGCATGCCGCTTCCCAACTCTTTCGAATCGATGTGGACGGGGACTCTCCTTGTCATCGTGCTGGCACTGGCGTTCGACGCTCTATTCATACTCATCACCCGGGCCACGACCTCTCGTGGACTACGTTGATACGGAGGCCCCTATGACGGAAGCACTGATCAAGCTCGACGAGGTCTACAAGACCTATCCGGGAACCGAAATCCCGGCCGTCGCCGCCCTCAACCTCGAAATCAACCGTGGAGAGATCCTGGTGCTGGTCGGTCCCTCGGGTTGTGGGAAGAGCACGACACTCCGCTTGATCAACCGGATGATCGAGCCGACCGGCGGACGGATCTACTTCGAGGGTGAGGACGTCACGAGCGTCAATCCGGACGTGTTGCGGCGCAAGATCGGTTACGTCATCCAACAGATCGGCCTATTCCCCCACCGCACCATCGCCGAGAACATCGCCACCGTCCCCCGCCTGGTGGGTTGGGACAGTGCCCGCATCGAGGCAAGGGTGGACGAGCTGCTGTCGATGGTGGGGATGGACCCGTCGATCTACCGCAGCCGCTACCCCAAGGAACTCTCCGGGGGTCAGGCGCAGCGTGTGGGCGTCGCTCGGGCGCTGGCCGCCGACCCCGAAGTGCTGCTGATGGACGAGCCTTTCGGCGCGGTGGATCCGATCGCCCGCGACAAGCTGCAGAACGAGTTTCTCCGACTGCAGGACGAACTGCACAAGACGATCGTGTTCGTCACCCACGACATCGACGAGGCGATCAAGATGGGCGACCGGATTGCCATCCTCAAGGAGCAGTCGGTCGTCGCCCAGCACGACACACCCGAGGCGATCCTCGCCGGTCCGTCGGACCAGTTCGTCGAGGACTTCCTGGGAGCCGGGGCAACGCTCAAGGGCCTCAACCTGATGCGCGCCAAGGACGTCGAACTGGATGACGTCACCACCGTCACCGCCCCGACCTCGCGCGAAGAGGTGATCCAGGCGCTGGAATCGTCCGGTGACACGTGGGTGCTGTACCTGGACTCGAATGGCCGTCCGCTGCGCTGGTTGGACCGCAAGTCGATCGATCAAGTGCAAGCGCTCGACGAGGCAGGCAAGGCGGTGAGGGTGACGGTCGAGCCCGAAGACACGCTCCGGGACGCCCTCGAGAAGATGTTGCAGTCGTCGGTCGGGACGGCCTGTTGCGTTGATCCGGAGGGTTCGTACCGCGGTGTCGTCAGGGTGGAGACACTCATGGAATTGATCGAGCGACTGCAGACGGAGGAACGTGAGCGACAGGCGGCGTCGGTGTGACAACTGAGACCGTTACTCCCGTCGAGAGCCCGGTCACAGGCGTTCCTAGCCGGGGCGAGGCCTTGGCCGAGTCGCTCCGAGAGCGCATCGACCTCATCGTCACGCCGATCTTCTTCGTCTTTTTGGCTGCCACGGTCGCCGCCGTGTGGATCTACACCGACCTCGATTCGACCTCGGAGCGAATACTCGCCTGGAGCGCGCTCCAGGACAACATCGTTCGGCACATCAACCTGACCTTCTGGTCGACCGTCCTGGTGGTGGCGATCGCAGTTCCTCTCGGCATCTTCATCACCCGCCCCGCCTTCAAGAAGTTTGCCGGCCCCATCCTCGGCTTCGCCAATAGCGGCCAGGCCATGCCTGCTTTCGGCCTGCTGGTTCTCTTCGCGGCGTGGCTGGGCTCCAACGAGGTCACTACGGCCATCGCCGCCTTCACCGTCTTTGCGCTCCTCCCCGTCCTGCGCAACACCATGGTCGGCCTGCAACAGGTCGACCAGTCGGTGATCGAGGCCGGCCGGGGAATGGGGCTCTCCAAGATGCAGGCGCTGACGCGGATCGAACTGCCCCTCGCCGTGCCGGTGATCCTGGCCGGCGTCCGCACGGCGCTGGTGATCAATGTGGGCATGGCCACCCTGGCCTTCCTGATCGGAGCCGGCGGACTCGGGGTTCCCATCTACGCCTCGCTCCAGCTCAACCGGACCACCGCTGTGTTCATCGCCGGCGGACTGGTCGCAGCGCTGGCGCTGCTCGTCGACTTCCTCGCGGCGCTCGCCGAGCGCTACCTCCGCCCCAAAGGCATCTGACCCGAACCATTTTCGCGCACAGAACGCACGCTATAGCGCGCGTTCTGGCGCGAAAGCGGTTTGTTCTTCACACGCAACCCCTTCTCTGGTAGTGTCATCACTGCGCCGATTTGATCGTCAGCTTGCGGGCGCACCGAGAAATACAGCTAAAGCGGCGGTCTGGAGACACACAAGACCGCCTCGAGAGGGCGGTCTTCCTGTTTGGGGGCCACCTCACCGCACCGGCGATCGGTAGACCGAGGAGGTGGGCGCCATGACAGACCGATGTACGACCTTCGACACCCTTCTCGCCGAACGCGACGTTCTGGTGGCAGACGGGGCGATGGGAACCACGCTCTTCTCCTTGGGCCTCCAAGGGGGTGGGTGCCCCGAGCTGCTCAACGTGGAGCAGGCGGACCTCGTCGAGAAGGTACACCGCAGCTTCATCGAGGCGGGCGCCGACATCATCCTCACGAACACTTTCGGAGGAAACACCCGACGGCTGGCACTGCACGGCCTGGAAGATCGGGTCGATGAGCTGAACCGGGCCGCCGTGGATCGTGCCCGTGCCGCGGTTGCCCTGGCGGATCGTCCGGTGGCGATCGCCGGGAGCATCGGACCAACCGGTGACCTCTTTCAGCCACTTGGCCCGCTCTCCCATCGAGAGGGCGTTGCCGTCTTCGCCGAACAGGCCCGAGCTCTGGCCGAGGCAGGAGCCGACGTCCTATGGATAGAGACCCTGTCGTCGTGGGAGGAGTTGGAGGCGGCCGTGGAGGCGGCTTCAGTGTTTGGCATCCCGGTCAGCGCCACCATGAGCTTCGACACGAGGGGTCGGACGATGATGGGGATCACCGGTAGCGAACTGGGCGAGTGGTGGGCAGGTCACTCCGTCTCGACGACTGCCATCGGTGCCAATTGCGGTATCGGCCCGGGCGACGCCGTCGCGGTCGCTCTGGACGTCATTTCGGTTGCTCCCGACGCGGTTGTCGTCGCCAAGGCCAATTGCGGGATGCCCCTCTACGACACCGACAGGCTGGTGTATCCGGTCGGCCCGGAGAAGATGTTCGATTATGTCGAGTTGGCGGTGCGCGCGGGGGCGCGAGTCATCGGCGCCTGCTGTGGCTCGACGCCCGACCACGTGGCCGCGATCCGCGAGGCAGTGGACGGCCGAGTCGGCGGTGCGCGCCCGGACCATGCCGAGATCGAGCACCGTCTCGAGGCGAGCCCGACCGCGATCGTGGGAACCGCCCGCCGCAATCGCCGCCGCGCCAGCTGAGCCAGGTCCAGAGATCTGGAAGAACGAGAGGGCTTGTCAGGCCGCCGTGACACCGCCCTCGGAACGGCGGCGCTCCACGAAGTCCGTCAGCTCGGCCGCCACCGCGTCGTCGACCGGAGGCGGCTCGAACTCAGCCAGCACCCGACGAGCCACCTCGGCGGCACGTTCCTCGGCGGTCTCCGCCCCAGCCAGGGCCCAGGCTTCGTTGTTCTGCCAATTGGACACCAGCGGCGAGTAGAACGCCGTTTCGTAGCGCTCGAGGGTGTGGGGAGAGCCGAAGAAGTGGCCGCCCGGACCTACCTGGGCGATGGCGTCGATCGCCAATTCCGCATCGTCGACGCGAAGCGGAATCAGAAACTCCGCCATCATCTGGAGAATCTCGACATCGATCACGAGCTTCTCGAAGGAAGCCACCAGTCCGGCTTCCATCCAACCGGCGCCATGCATCACGAGATGGGCCCCTCCCATCACCGCTCCCCAGGTCGACATCTCCGATTCGTAGGCGGCCTGGGCGTCGACGGCATTGGCGGCGGTGGCGTTGGACGACCGGTACGGAATCCCCAGATACCGGGCGAGCTGTCCGCCCGCCATGGCGGCCCGCGTGTACTCGGGAGTACCGAACGCCGGGCTGCCTGAGCGCATGTCGACGTTCGAGGTGAATCCCCCGTACATCACGGGAGCACCCGGATTGACCAACTGGGTGAGCGTCACTCCGGCGAGCGCCTCCGCATGCTGCAGAGCCAGCGCACCCGCCAGGGAGGCGGGAGCCATCGCCCCGGAGAGCGTGAACGGCGTGACGACCACGGGCTGGTTCATGCGAGCCATCTCGATCAGCCCCTCGATCATCGGCCCGTCGAGTCGCAGCGGCGATGAGGTGTTGACGATCGTGAACAGAGAAGGTTCAGAGGCCAGCTGTTCGCGGGTTATTCCTCGCCCGATGCGCACGATCTCGAGGGCGTCGAGGATTCGTTGGCGGCCGAGCGAGTACGCATGGAACACTTTGTCGGTGAGGCGCACGAAATCCGCCAGGGCATCGAGGTGTCGGGTGCTGGGGGGAAGATCCACCGGCTCGGTCGGATAGCCGCCGAAAGCGTGGACGATGTTGAACGCCTGGCCCAGACGAAGCAGGTCCTGGTAGTCCTTGTAGTTTCCCGGCCGCCGTCCCCCCGTCAGGTCGGAGACATTGGGAGCCGACGCGACCGCGCAGAACACCACGTGATTGGAGCCGATACGGAGGTCATGGGCCGGATTGCGAGAACGAAGGGTGAACTCGGCCGGGACGGTCGCCACCGCCGACTCGATCAGCTCGCGATCGAAGCGCACCCTTTCGCCGTCTGTCCGGGCTCCGGCTCTGGTGAGGTGGACGAGCGCCTCGGGGTGGAGGAAGTCGACCCCGGTCTCGGCCAGGATGCGGAGCGACGCCTCGTGTATCGAATCGACTTGCTCGGGGCGGAGGACCTCGACCGGAGAATACGGGTTGACGACTTGCCGCCACGGAAGCTGTCCCATGCCCACGGAGCGAGCTGCTCGCCGCTCTATTCGGGCCGAGCGGTCACGAGCCATGACAGGCCGCCTTCATAGCGAGCCTCGAGCCCGGGCGAGGATTTCGTCGATCGGCGTGAAGGCATCGGCTTTCGGCTCCTGGACGTAGTCGTACCCGAAGCGGCCCTTGATGCAGAGGTTCCCCCGGGTGACGGAGTGGTCGTCGGGCGAGGTCACCTTGACGATCCGATCTTCCTGGACGTGCAGGTCGAGGTTGCATCCGACTCCGCAATAGGAGCAGATCGTTCGGGTGACGGTCTGACTCGCCTCTTCCCACATGTCGGCCTGGCGCAATTCGTGTTCGGAGCGAAACATGAGGGCGTCGGTAGGGCAGACGGCGATGCAGTTTCCGCAGAAAACGCAGGCCGAGTCGGGGAGCGGTGTGTCGAACTCAGTGGAGATGCGAGCGTCGAATCCCCGCCCCGCCACGGCGATGGCGTAGGTGTTCTGGGCTTCGATTCCGCAAGCCTGGACGCACTTGTAACAGAGGATGCACCGGGAGTAGTCGCGGACGTAGAGCGAATTGTCGACCTTGACCGGCTGATGGACGGTCTCGGCGGTAGCCGGCTCCGGAGGGCGATGGTGCCCCGGGTGGCGCCGATCCCGGTCCTCCGTCGGCGGAGCGGACGGTCCGAACCGTTCCGGTTCACAGCCGTAGAGGTTCATCCATGCCTTCACCGACTCGTCGGTCAACGACATGTCGACCGAGGAGGCGAGGAACTCGAACACGACCTTGCGGGAGTGGCGGACCCGATCCGAATCGGTCGAGATCACCATCCCTTCCTCCGCTTCACGCGAGCACGAAGGGACCAGCGTCCGGCTGCCCTCCACTTCGACGACACAGACCCGGCACACGTTGACGGGCGTCAGAGTCGGCGCCCAGCAGAGCGTCGGCTGATCCTCGCCCACCGAGCGGCACGCCTCGAGGATGGTGGCGCCCTCCGGCACGTCGACCGAGCGGCCATCGATGGTCACGGCGACGCTCACGGCGCCCTGCCTCTCGTTGTCCCCCACGAGGAGAGAGTGGGAGATAGACGCCCGGGCGCCTTCGGCGACATCACAACACTCCCAGGGCGATCGCAGAGCGAATGACGGAGGCGGCCGTGTGACCTAGGCCGCAGATCGAAGCATCCTTCATCGCCCGGTCGATGTCGTCGATCAGGCCTGCCTCTACCGACCCGTTGGCCCGGGCGATTGCTTCCTCCACCCGCACGGTGCCGACGCGACACGGCACACATTGGCCGCACGACTCGTCGCGGAAGAAGCGAGCGATGCGCCGGACGACGGCTCTCATGTCGTCTTCGGGAGCAAAGGCCATGATCACACCCGACCCGAGGGTGAGGCCCGCCTCCCTGCTGTCCTCGAAGGTGAGGGGCATGTCCCAATGGTCGTTCCCGACTAGCGAACCGGCCGCTCCTCCCAGCAGCAGGTACGGGATGTCGTCGACCACTCCTCCTGCTTGTTCCACGGCCCGGCGGAGGGTCGTGCCCGATTCGAGCTCGTACGTTCCCGGACGAGCCACATTTCCCGACAGGCAGAACAGCCTGGAGCCGGGTGAGTCGGGCGTGCCCGTAGCGGCGTATGCCACGCCGCCGTCGAGGACGATGCGGGGCACGTTGATCAACGTCTCTACGTTGTTGACCACGGTCGGCCGCCCGAACAATCCGGCGACCGTGGGAAAGGGAGGCTTCTGTCGGGGCTCGCCTCGAAATCCCTCGATGGAGTTGAAGAGTGCCGTCTCCTCACCGCAGATGTACGCCCCCTGACCGCGGCGCACTTCGATGTCGAAGGCGATTCCTGAACCCATGACGTTGGAACCGAGGAGCCCCTCTTGCCGGGCAGCGTCGATGGCTTGGCGGAGGAGCCGCGTGGCGTCGGGATACTCGCCCCGGATGTAGATGTATCCCTGCTCGGCTCCCACTGTAACCCCGGCGATGGTGAGCGACTCGACCACCGCGAATGGATCGCCCTCCATCACCACTCGATCCTTGAACGTGCCGGGCTCCGACTCGTCGGCGTTGCAGACGACGTAACGGGGTCCCGGTTGCTCTGCCGCTCCCCTCCATTTGGTGCCGGTGGGGAACGCCGCACCGCCGCGGCCGCGGAGGTTCGAAGCCGTCAACTCGGTGATCACGGCCTCCGGACCGGAGGCGAGGGCACGCTCCAAGGCCTGGTAGCCGCCACTGTTCCGGTAGTCGTCCAGAGAGGAAGGGTCGACCCGCCCGACCCGGGAGAGAAGCGGGCCGCTAGAAACGAATGGTGTCTGGGCGGGGGGTGGAGTTCCATCGAGGGCCGCCTCGACTGCCGCCGGAGTGGCCCCGGTGAGCACCACATCCTCGGCCCCGGCATTCTGGATGAAGACGGCCGGGCGGCGGTCGCACTGTCCCAGGCAGGGACTGGCCACGACTTCGTCCCTGTCGCCGAGGGACTTCAGTAGAGCGCCACCGCACGCAACGTCGTCGCAGACGTGCGCCACCGTCGCGGGCCGGGGTTCGACAGAAATGAGGGCATAGAAAGTGGCCACGGAATAGACCTCAGCCGGTG
This sequence comes from Acidimicrobiia bacterium, assembly GCA_036259475.1. GTDB lineage: Bacteria > Actinomycetota > Acidimicrobiia > Spongiisociales > ZC4RG35 > ZC4RG17. The sequence continues at coordinate 17,338 of DATABS010000110.1, forward strand.
GCACCTGGAGGCGGCGAGCGATCTCGTCGATGGCTCCCGGGCTCACCCATCCCACTTCCGACTGGACCGCCTCGATGGCAGGCAGCAGATGATGGCGCAGGCCCCGGCTGAGGCGCACCACCCGGCCGGGACTGACGGCGTCGAGCGCAGCGGGGACGGCAGCGGCGATGGCCGCCCTCTCCGCCTCGGTCGCCTCGGCTCCGATGAGTTTCAGATCCATGATGATCTGCCTTTGTCCCGCACGACGAAGCGAAGCTTTGTCCCCCGGAGCGAAGCGAGGCGGGAAGGGGCGCCCACGAAGTGGGGTAGGGGGCGCCCCCGAAGGGTGCCGGGGAAACCCGTCTTGAAGCTTTCGCACGCTTCACCATTGCCCCCTACCCCCCTGGCTCCGCTAGCGCTCCGCCAGCAGGGACCCCTTCCCCCAACTGCGTTGGGGGACAAATGAAGAGAGACTTCCGACATCATGCCTTCTCCAGTCGGACCGCGGTGGCCTTGAACTCCGCCGTGCCGGACTTCGGATCCCACGCCTCGATCGTCAACTGGTTTACGTCCACGTCGTCGGGGTGATGGATCGCCATGAAGGTGAGACCCGACCGCAGTTCGGGGTCGATCCTGGCGGGAGCGACAACCGAGCCGCGCCGGGACACGATACGCACCGGGTCGCCGTCGAGCATGGCGAGGCGCTCGGCGTCCTCGGGAGAGATGTCCAGGGTGGTGCCGATACGACGGGGTGAGTCGTACCCGCCCGACTGGACGCCGGTGTTGAATCCGTCGAGCTGGCGGCCGGTGGTGAGGCGGATCGGGAATTCATCGGTCAGAGTGTCGACCGGCGCCAGCCATTCGACAGGGATGAACGGCGCCGGGTCCTTGACGTCCTCCTCCCACAGTCGGGCGTGGAGGAACTTGCTGCCGGGATGATCCTCGTCGGGGCACGGCCACTGCAGCCCGCCCATCTCCTCCAAGCGGCGGTAGCTCATCCCGGCGTGGGCCGGCGACAGCGAGCGGAGCTCGTCCCACACCGCCTCGGCGGTGAGCGTCCCCCAGTCGGTGCCCAGCTCGGCGGCGAGGAGCCTCAAGATCTCGATGTCGGTCTTGGCCTCTCCCGGCGGGGTGAGACCGGCTCGGACTCGCTGCACGCGACGCTCCGACGAGGTGACGGTGCCTTCGCCCTCGGCCCAGTCGGCGGCGGCGGGAAAGACGATGTCCGCCAACTCGGCGGTCGCGGTAACGAACAGATCCTGAACGACGAGAAAGTCGAGGCTGCGCAGAGCCTCGATGGTGTGGGCGGCATCGGCTTCCGATTGGGCCGGATTCTCGCCGATCACGTACAGGCCGCGCAGTTTGCCCGCTGCCATCGCCTCGAACATCTGTGTCAGGTGCCATCCCCGCTTCGCGGGGATGGCCGTGCCCCATGTGGACTCGAACTTGGCCCGGTCCTCGGGATCCTCCACGTCCTGGAAGCCCGGCAGCTTGTTAGGTAGCGCGCCCATGTCGCCCCCGCCCTGAACGTTGTTCTGTCCCCGGATCGGGACTAGGCCAGACCCATACCGGCCCACATGCCCGGTGAGAAGAGCCAGGCTGATCAGGGCGAGAACATTGTCGCTCCCGGTGTGGTGCTCGGTGATGCCCAACGTCCAGCACAGTTGCGCGGTGGGGGCGGTGGCATAGGCGATGGCCATCTCGCGGATCACATCCCCAGGAATACCTGTGATCTGGCTGGTCCGCTCTAGGTCGTAGGCGGAGACGGTGTCGGCGTATTCATCGAACCCGGTCGTCGCCCTCTCTATGAACTGGGTGTTGTGCAGGTTCTCCCCGATGATGACGTTGGCCATGGCGTTGGCCAGGGCGATGTCGGACCCGACGTCGATCCCCAACCAGACGTCGGCCCACTGGGCCGATTCGCTGCGGCGCGGATCGACCGCGTACATGCGCGCCCCGTTACGCAACCCCTTCAGCAGGTGATGGAAGAAGATGGGATGGGCGTTGCGGGCGTTCGAGCCCCACAGCAGGATCAGATCGGTGTTCTCGATCTCTTCGTAGGAGCTCGTCCCGCCTCCGGCTCCGAGCACAGTCACCAGACCGGTGACGCTGGGAGCGTGTCAGGTGCGGTTGCACGAGTCGATGTTGTTCGTGCCGAGGACCGTGCGGGCGAACTTCTGGGCCAGAAAGTTGGTCTCGTTGGTGGCTTTCGAGCAGCTGAACAATCCCAAAGCCGAGCCACCGTGAGTTTCCTTCACCCGCCCGAGTCCCTCCGCCGCTGCCGCCAGCGCTTCATTCCACGATGCCGACCGGAACCCATCGCCCTGCCGTATCAAGGGCGTGGTGAGCCGGGGCCGGCGACGACCGGTGCGCATCCTCATATCTCCATCACCTCCTTCCACCATTCGATCATGACATCCTCGCACTCGAGGCGAGAACCGTCGAGAGGCGCCTTCCGACGCAGAACTCGTTGCCGTCGGGATCGGCCATCACCGTCAGCGCATAGGCAGGCTGGTCCACGTCCTGGACTCGGCGGCCGCCCCAGCTTTCGATGGCGGAAATCAGGGCGGCCGGGTCGTCCGACGACACCTCCAGATGCATCCGGTTCTTCGACGACTTCGAATCATCCACTCGCTGGAGGATGAGAGCCACGCCGGGGGAAACCTCGTCGAACCACACGTAAGGGTCCTCGCGACGACGGACCTGCAGCCGCAGCAGCCGACCCCAGAAGGCGACGGCCCGGTCGAGGTCTTCAACGTCGATGGTGAAGCCTCTCAGGGTCCCCATCGGCTCGGACATCACAGGTGGGGAATGAGCCCACTGAGGCGTTGCGCCACCTCGAGAAGGAGCTTGCCGATCTTCTCGGTCGTGCCGGGGACGGGAAATCGGTAGGCCGGACCATGCACGTGGATCGCTCCGACCAGGCGTCCGCGGGAGTCGTGGACGGCGGTGGCAACCGAGTTCAAGCCCTCGGTGAGTTCCTCGAATGCCCAGACAAAGCCGTCCTCGTTGACCTGCTGAAGCCGCTTCTCCAGCTCCTCGGGTTCGGTGAGGGTGGCGTCGGTGTACGCGTTGAGGGGGCGCTCGAGAAATCGCTCGAGGCGCTTCTCGGGCCAAGAGGCGAGCATCACCTGGCCGGAGGGTGTGGCGTGCATCGAGATTCGCTCCCCGGTCCAGTCGCGCACCTGGATGTCGTTGTCGGAGCTGACCTGGTCGATGTAGTGGGCTCGATGCCCGTCGGGCACGGCGAGACCCGCATCCTCGCCCGTCATCTCGGCGAGAAGTCGAAGGTGAGGTCGGACGATGGACACCAGGTTGGCGGTGGGACTGGCGACTCCGGCGAGGGCCACGATCTCCGGGCCGATGCGATAGCGGCCGTCGTCGTCGACCCTCTCCACCGCTCCGATCTCCTCGAGGGTGCGAGTCAGCCGGGCGACAGTGCTCTTGGGCAGCGATGCTCGATCGGCCAGCTCCGTGATCCCCAGGTCCCCCGTCGTCAGGGCCTCCAGGATGCGGAAGGCGCGGGCTACGGACTGTACGCTCGCCATCTATCGCTTTCGGGTGGCTTCGACGCCATACGTTACTGCGTGGAATCGTTCCGCGATACGGAACAGGGAGAGCCGATGGACGCCAGCGAGAAAAAGCGCCGTCTTCGGGCCGAACTCGCCTCCCGGGTCCACCCTGGGCCGGAGGTTCGAGCCCGGGTCGTCTCACATGTTTCCCAGTGGCTGCGATGCCGGCGCCCCGGGATGGTCGTCGGGTTCTTGGCCATGGGCGATGAGATCGACATGTCGCCGCTGGTGGAGGCCCATCCAGAGGTTCGCTTCGGCCTGACGCGTACCGCTCCAGGGGTGACTCTGACCGTGCACGACTTCGACGCCCCGCGGGAGATCCACCGTTTCGGCTTCGCGCAGCCGGCCGCCGGAAGTGCTGAGATCCCGCCCGATGACGTCGATGTGGTGCTGGTTCCGGGGCTGGCTTTTGGCCTTGATGGGCGTCGGCTGGGGCGAGGCGCCGGTTACTACGATCGGTTCCTGGCCCGGCTCGACGCCGACAAGGTCGCCCTCACGACGACCGATCGCATTCGTCCCGATCTGCCGCTCGAGTCCCACGATGTCCGGGTTGATTGGATTGCCACCGAAGAGGGCGTCCTGGCGGTGGATCGCTGACCGTTCCGCGAACCGACTCGGTGCGGGACAACTGCGTCAGAGCAGATGGACCTCCACCTGATCCGCTCCGAGCTCTCGCATCTCCTGGGCCACCGATTCGGCTTCGGCGTCGGTGGTCTCGACGGCGACGAGGAGGCTTCCCTCCTCCATACTGTTGCGATAGAGGTTGTCCGGGTCGTTGTCGGCCCGAATCTGGCGGTCCTCGCCGTCTTCGTCATCTTCAGTCGCACCCACGATGGCTCCCAGGATGCCGCCCGTGGCCCCTCCGATCGCAGCTCCGGCACCCGACCCCAGCAGGGTCGAGGCGAGAACGCCACCGGCCAGCAGCGGCCCGATTCCGGGGATGGCCACCAGCCCGGCGCTGGCCAACAGGCCGGCCGTGCCTCCGGCCACCGCGCCACCGACGGCACCACCAGCCATTCCCTTGCCGGCCTCGTCGATGGCTTCAGACTCCTCGGGGTCGAATCCATCGCCCTCGTAGTGGTGGCCGTATCGTTCCTGGCTCGCCAGTACGCCCATCGATTCGGGCGCGATACCCCGTTCGTAGAAGCTGGTCACGGCCTGATCGGCCCTCGCCTGGTCCTCGAACAGTGCGATAACTGTCGCCATGTGCGTTCCTTCCCTCGTGGAGCGTGTCGAGCTACCCCGATTCGGCCCGAGCCAACCGTGTTGTCGCGGCTTTATGGGGCCAGCGGCCCATCCCGTCGTCGGGTCGGTGGAATACCTTGAACGACGGTGGCTCAGGGGCCGGTGGGAGTGGACTCATGACGATCAACGGGCTGGGAGCTCAGTCGGATCGCCCGCCAACGCAGGTGTCCTCGTTCAGTAGTCGTGCGAGCACCGTGTCGCTTCCACCGATAGAGACTTCTCCGCGGCCTGGACTCGGTGCCGTGGGAGAAGGGCGACGACGCCTCTAGTCGCCGTCGCCTGCTTGCCGGCTGCAGGGGTGGCTCATCGCCACCCCTGTGGTCGTTCAGCTCCCGATCATCCCCTGCTACTGCCCGTGAGCGGTCGACGAGACACCCCTCCTCCGCCCGGGCCAGGCTTTGCGCTATAACCGGGTGGCCCATATACTTTCATCTCGTGGTTCTCACCACCTCTCCCCTCCCCTGACGGGAGCCATGTGCTGCGATCAGGTGATCGGTGAGAGGTGGATACCTTTTCGCGTTAGGAGTGACATGCCGACCATCGAGCAGCTTGTCCGTGAGGGCAGGAAGCCAAAGAAGAAGAAGACGAAGACCGCCGGCCTCGCCGGAGCACCACAGCGGCGCGGCGTCTGCACGCGTGTCTACACCGTGACGCCCAAGAAGCCCAACTCGGCTCTGCGCAAGGTGTGTCGTGTTCGTCTCTCTTCGGGTGTCGAGGTCACGGCATACATCCCTGGAGAGGGTCACAATCTGCAGGAGCACTCGATCGTCCTCGTCCGCGGTGGCCGCGTGCGCGACCTTCCCGGCGTTCGGTACAAGGTCATCCGCGGAACGCTCGACGCCGCCGGTGTGGCGGACCGCAAGCAGGCTCGTTCCCGCTACGGATCGAAGAGGGACAGCTGATGCGTCGCGCCCCAGCCCAAAAGCGGCCCATCGAACCGGATCCGGTATTCCGCAGCGTCCTCGTCTCCCAGGTGATCAACAAGGTCCTGTGGAGAGGAAAGAAGAACACTGCTCGTTCCATCGTCTACGACGCTCTGGAACTGGTCGAGCGTCGCGCCAACCAGGATCCGGTGACGGTTCTCAAGCGAGCCGTCGACAATCTCCGGCCTCAGGTCGAGGTCCGGTCCCGACGCGTCGGCGGGTCCTCCTATCAGGTCCCGATAGAGGTTCCGGCCCGTCGCCAGGGAACCCTGGCGATCCGCTGGCTGGTCGACTACGCCCGTCGCCGCAAAGAGCCGATGATGGCCCAGCGTCTCGCCAATGAGATCCTCGACGCCTCCAACAACACGGGGGCAGCCATCAAGCGGAAGGAAGACGTCCACAAGATGGCGGAGTCGAACAAGGCATTCGCCCACTACCGCTGGTAGGACGGGCGGAGCCTCGAGGGGCCGGCTCAGGCCCCGAACGCCACTCGGAGAAGCTGATTCACCATGACTCAAGAACTGTCCCGTCTGCGACAGGTACCGCTCGGCCGGACCCGAAATATCGGGATCATGGCCCACATCGACGCGGGCAAGACCACGCTGACCGAGCGCATCCTCTTCTACACCGGCCGCAGCTACAAGATCGGTGAGGTGCACGACGGGGCGGCGGTGATGGACTGGATGGCCCAAGAGCAGGAGCGGGGGATCACGATCACCTCGGCCGCCACCACCTGCAACTGGCACGAGCATCAGATCAATATCATCGACACGCCTGGCCACGTCGACTTCACCGTCGAGGTGGAGCGCGCCCTCCGCGTCCTCGATGGCGCGGTCGCGGTCTTCGACGGGGTGGCCGGAGTCGAACCGCAGTCCGAGACCGTGTGGCGCCAGGCCGACCGGTACCGCGTTCCCCGCATCTGCTTCATCAACAAGCTGGACCGGACTGGCGCCGATTTCTACGCCGACATCGAATCCATCCGTCAGCGCCTGGGGGCGACGCCTCTCGTGATGCAGCTCCCGATCGGCCGGGAGGCCGACTTCCTGGGGATCGTCGACCTCGTCGAGATGAAAGCCCACATCTGGAAGGGCGACGACGGCAAGCACTGGGACACGACCGACATACCCGAGGACATGCGCGTCCAGTCCGAGGAGTACCGCGAGGCGCTGCTGGAGGCGATCGCCGAAACCTCCGAGGAGCTTCTCGAGGCGTTCCTGGAGAACGGCGACCTCACCCTCGACCAGATCAGGCACGGGGTTCGCGCGGCGACTCTCACCCGCGAGCTGACCCCGGTCTTCTGTGGCTCGGCGTTCAAGAACAAGGGAGTGCAGCCACTCCTCGACGCCATCGTCTCATACCTCCCGGCCCCGAGCGACGTGCCCGCCATCGACGGGTTCAAGCCCGGAGACGAGGAAGTGAGGATGCTACGGGAGCCTTCCGACACCGCTCCCTTCTCCGCCCTGGCCTTCAAGATCATGTCCGACCCCCACGTCGGCAAACTGACCTACTTCCGGGTCTATTCGGGCCACGCCTCGGCCGGCGACGCCGTCCTCAACTCCTCGACCGGCAAGAAGGAGCGGCTGGGCCGGCTCCTCAAGATGCACGCCAATCACCGAGAGGACGTCGAAGACGTGTTCACCGGTGACATCGTCGCCGCCATCGGCCTCAAGAACACGACCACAGGTGACACGCTGAGCGCCGAACACGAGCCGATCCAGCTCGAGTCGATGGAGTTCCCCGCGCCTGTGATCTCAGTGGCGATCGAGCCCAAGACCAAGGTGGACGAGGAGAAGCTGTCGCTCTCCTTGCAGCGCCTGGCCGAAGAGGATCCCACCTTCCTGGTCCGCACCGACGACGAGACCGGTCAAACGATCATTTCCGGCATGGGAGAGCTGCACCTCGAGATCCTGGTCGACCGTCTCATGCGGGAGTTCAAGGTCGAGGCCAACGTCGGCAATCCGCAGGTCGCCTACCGGGAAACGATCCGCAAGCCGATCGAAAAGGTCGAGGGCAAGTACGTGCGTCAGTCGGGCGGCCGCGGCCAGTACGGCCATGTCGTCATCAACCTGGAGCCCACCGGCCCGGGAGGCGGCTACGAGTTCATCGACAAGATCACCGGTGGCCGGGTTCCCCGGGAATACATTCCCTCGGTCGACTCGGGCATCGAAGACGCCCTCGAGGGCGGAGTCGTGGCCGGCTATCCGCTGGTGGATGTGCGCGCCACGCTCGTCGATGGTTCCTACCACGACGTCGACTCGTCGGAGATGGCGTTCCGCATCGCCGGATCGATGGCCCTCCAGGAGGCAGCCAAGCGGGCCGGGGTAAAGATCCTCGAGCCGGTGATGGAGGTAGAGGTCACGACACCCGAGGAATACATGGGTGATGTGATCGGCGACCTCAACGCCCGGCGGGGTAAGGTCGAGGGCATGACCCAGCGCGCCAATGCCCAGGTGATCCGGGCCCAGGTGCCGATGGCCGAGATGTTCGGCTACGCCACCGATCTGCGGTCGAAGACCCAGGGACGAGCCGTGTACTCGATGCAGTTCCACTCATATCAGGACGTCCCCCAGTCGATCGCCGACGACATCGTCGCCAGTCGCCGGGGCGGATAAATCGGAAGCTGGAAGTTTCCTGACTCAGGAGGAAATCCACTATGGGTAAGCAGAAGTTTGATCGGTCTAAGCCGCATGTGAATGTGGGGACGATGGGTCATATTGATCATGGGAAGACGACGTTGACGGCGGCGATTACGCGGGTGTTGGCGGAGCGTGTTGGGGGGGCGAACACGGCGTGG
>DATABS010000111.1:0-51279 GCA_036259475.1 Acidimicrobiia bacterium
CGGCCCCAACGACGACCGCCCCCGCCATGACCACCAGCACCGCGTCGCCCACCACCACGACTACGTCACCCCCCGAGCCGGAATGCAACATCCCGTTCGTCTATCCCATGGTCTTTCCGATCGTGGGCGCCGGCGACATCGGGTCACATTTCGGAGCGCCGCGCGATGGAGGCCGCCGACACCATCTCGGAAATGACATCTTCGCCCCCGTCCTCCAACCGGTGGCCGCAGTGGCGGACGGCACTGTCACCCGCATCGCGGGAGACACGGGAATCTCGGGCTACAGAGTTCACGTCCACCACGACGACGGCTGGTCGAGCCTCTACATCCACCTCAACAACGACACCGCCGGGACCGACGACAGCAACGGCATCGGCATTCGCCCTGATCTCCAAGAGGGCGACCGAGTGGAGGCGGGAGAGGTCATTGGATGGAACGGCGACTCCGGCAACGCCGAGTCGACGTCGCCCCATGTCCATTTCGAGCTACGCGACCCTTCGGGCACCTCTATCGACCCTCAGGCCAGCCTCGAGTCTGCTCCCCGACTCACCGAGGCGTCGTTCTCCGGACCGTTCCTCGACCTGGACCCGACGGACGCTGACATCCACCTCCTGACCGTCCTTCTCTCACGCGGTGTCCCTGTGTGGTGCGACGAACCGAGCCTCACCTGTCCCGGCGATCCGGCGACCTCCGCCGCGATCACCTCCTGGCTCGAGGCGCTCACTGGCCCGATCGAGCCGCCGACCGGCGGCTCGGACCAGGTGACCGAGGGCGATATCGCCCGCCTCATCGCCTGGAACCGACTGAAAGCGATGTACGCCGAGCAAGATGCGTGGCTGGGCGAAGGCATCTCAGATGGTTCGTTGTCGGCTCCGGTACCCGAGCCGCCGGCCGACCCCCGCGACCTCGCCCCGGAACTGGCCTACGCCATTCTCGGCGGACCGAGCCGGTGCCTTCCCATACCCGACGACGGGCGGCATCTCACCCGCGAAGAGGCAGCCGAGAAGATCGCCCTGTACCTGGGCTGGAGCCCCGGCCCGTCCTACTGCGCGACCAACTCGGCGAATCGCTGAGCCAGCGACCGGGTGATCGGTCCCTCGGGGAAGATGGTGTCTCCGACCGACCGCACGGGCACCACCTCCTTCATGGTCGACATGGCGAAGACCTCGTCGGCCGCCAGCATCCCGTCGAGTGTCTCCTCCACCTCATCGATGCCGGGCCAGATCTCCAGGACGGCCCGCCGGGTGATCGAGTCCAGGATGCCGAGTCGGAGGGCCGGTGTGAATACGGTGCCTCCCCGGCACCAGCCGACCGAGAACGTGGGGCCCTCGAGCACCACGTGCCCGTCCGACAGGAGCAGGGCATCGTCGGCTCCACGCTTGACGGCTCGTCGACCGGCGGCCAGGTTGGGGGCGTACGAGATCGTCTTGGCTCCCGCCAGCTCCCAGTCCCTACCCGCCGGGTGCCACGGAGCAGCGACCGGCCACAGAGCGACAGACTGCTGGCGCGCCGGCCTCCGATGCGCCATGACGATGCAAATGCCCTCGCCTTCGACTCCGGGCACCGCCGATCCCCGGCTCAACACGACCCGAACGATGCAATCCCCGCCTTTGGCGGCGACCCGCTCCATCCACGCCATGAGGCGCTCACGGGATGGCATCTCCAGATCCAGGGCGGCCGCACTACGGCCCAGGCGGTCGAGATGCTGCTCGGGCCGAAAGAGCCGGCCGTCGTAGGAACGCAGAGCCTCGAAACAGCCATCGCCTCTCAGCACCGACGAGTCGGTGGCCGGAACGGCTGCACTCTCCTCACCGTCGACCAGGACGACGAGATCGGAATCCCTCACGACGGCTCCCTGAATCGGTTGGTGATGGGCAGGCGTCGATCCTTTCCGAAAGCCTTGACGGTTATCTTCACGCCCGGAGCGGCCTGACGCCGTTTGTACTCGCTGCGATCGACCATCTGGAGCACCCGGTGCACCACCTCGGGGTCGAAGCCGTCGGCGATGATCTCGTCCACCCCGAGGTCGTCCTCGATGTAGGCGTCGAGTATCTGGTCGAGGAGGCTGTAGGGCGGAAGGGTGTCCTGGTCGGTTTGATCGGGGCGCAGCTCGGCGGATGGCGGCTTGTCGATCGTGTCCTGGGGAATAGCTTTGCCCTGGCTGTTGCGCCACTCCGCCAGCCGGTACAGGAGGGTCTTGAACACGTCTTTGATCGGGGCGAACCCCCCCACCATGTCCCCGTAGATCGTCGAGTACCCCACCGCCATCTCGGACTTGTTCCCGGTGGCCAGAACCAGGGGACCGAATTTGTTGGAGAGGGCCATCACGATGACGCCCCGCACCCTCGCCTGAAGGTTCTCCTCCGCCGAGTCGGACTCCGTCCCTGCGAAAAGACGCGAGAGCGTGTCGAGGTAGGCCTGGAACACGTCGTCCATCGGGATGATGTCGAATCGGATCCCCAGATTCTCCGCCAGCGACCGGGCGTCGTCGATGGAACCCTGCGAGCTGTAACGCGACGGCAGCGACACTCCCCAGACCTTCTCCGGTCCCAGCGCATCCACCGCCAGGGTGGCCACCATTGCGGAGTCGATACCCCCGGACAAGGAGACCAGGACCGAATCGAACCCGTTCTTGCGTACGTAGTCCCCCAGCCCGGTGGTCACGGCGGCGTATATCTCGGGGATGGGATCGAGGAGGGGCGCCAGCGAATCGCGGTCGACTCGGACATGCTCGCCGGCGAAGGGGACGTCCACCACGAACCGGTCCTCGGCAAACTGGGGGGAGCGATGGATGACCGTTCCGTCGGCCGCCACAACCACGCTCGCGCCATCGAAGACCAGTTCGTCCTGGCCGCCGACGAGGTTGAGATACACGACCGGCACGCCGGAGGCGCGCGCCCGGGATGCCAGCATGTCCTCACGTTCTCCCGCCTTCCCTCGATGGAACGGCGACGCGTTCACGTTGAGGAGCACCCGGGCCCCGGCCTGCGCCTGTCGGCGAGGTGGGCCATCAGGGAGCCAGATGTCCTCGCAAATGGACACGCCCACCGGAACACCGCCGACTTCCCAGATCCGATCGGGATCCGAGCCGGCGACGAAGTATCGGTCCTCGTCGAAGACGCCGTAGTTGGGGAGAAGAACCTTGTGATACGTCCCAACCAGCCGCCCGTCCTCGAGGACGGCCACGGCATTGGCGACCCGGCGGTGGCCGGCGTCGAGATCGCCCGGCGCTGCGGGAGAGCCGTGGTCGACGAACCCCACCACGGTGGTCACCGTGCCGGATCGGCGCGCCAGACGGCGGACGGCGTCGATTCCCGACTCAATGAACGAGCTGCGCAGCACGAGATCCTCCGGCGGATAACCGGTCACGGCCAGTTCAGGCAGCAGCAGGACATCGGCGTTCTCCTGCTCGGCCCACTCCATCGCCTCGCCGATGCGCCTTTCGTTGCCGACGATGTCGCCAACCACGAGATTGATCTGCGCTCCGGCAACCCGTATCGGCATGTTGAATCAGGATAGAGATCATCCCGCCGTCGACCCACGCCGAGCGTCGTGCGGAGGCCGGCGGGGGACGCGGTCAATACAGTGGCCGGGTGACCCGGGTACCGCCGCTCCCCGACGATGTCCGCCGCCGGCTGGATGAGGCCGGTTGGCTGAACGACGACCGGGGCCTGGCAGCGATCAAGGCTGTATGGGCCGGTCCGGATCCGACGGGTGCTGTGGAGCGGCTCACGGCGTTCATCGAAGCGGCCGGGAAGGATTTTCCCCTGCTCGACGACCAGGACGCCCTTCGCCGGCTCACGCATCTCAGCGGGGCGAGCCGTGAGCTGATGCGTCAGCTCACCCGCCACCCCGCCTGGTTGTTCGAGGAGCCGGTAGGCGATGCGGTCGGTCGGGTGCGGGCGACCCTGGCTCGAGTGGCGGGCGACGACCTGGCCGGTTTCATCGATGTCGATACGGGCGGGGCGATCCTCAGCGGCATGGCAGACGAAGTGGTGGCGGCCCTCGTCGCGGAGGCGTCCCGGCCGACCGACCCGGCGCTGGCCGTCATGGCCATGGGCAAATGGGGCGGGCGTGAGCTCAACTACTGGTCGGACATCGACCTGGTCTTCGTCTTCGATGGTGAGTCGGGCGACGCCGCAGCCGCCAACCGGGCTGCCGGCGCGGTGATGCGTCGTCTGACGGAGCGGGGACCCGACGGGCCGGTGCTGCGTGCCGACGCCGACTTGCGTCCGGAGGGAACGCGGGGACCTCTCGCCCGGTCGCTCAACGCCTACCGAACCTACTACGAGCGGTGGGCGGAGCCCTGGGAGTTCCAGGCGCTGCTGAAGGTTCGCCACGCCGCCGGTGACGACGAAGTCGGACAGCGCTTCCTGTCACTGGTGAGCGACGTCCTGTGGCCTGAGACGATCAACCCGGACTCGATTCGCTCCCTTCGGACGCTCAAGGCGCGGGTCGAAGATGACGCCGCCCCCGGTGACCTGAAGCGGGCGCCGGGGGGGATCAGGGACATCGAGTTCGCAGTGCAGATGCTGCAACTGGTCCACGGCCGGTTCGACCCGGATCTGCGCCAGACCTCCACCCTCGCCCTGCTGCAGGCCCTGGCGGACGGCGGGTATGTCCACGCCGACGACGCCTCGACGCTCGCCGGCGCCTACCGGTGGCTGCGATCGGCCGAACACCGGATCCAGCTGTGGGATCTGCGACCCACTCATCTCCTGCCCCCCGACCCCGACGGAAGGGAACGTCTGGCCCGGGCGATGGGCTATCGCGATACCGCCGCCGCCACGGCTCTCGGCGCCTTCGAAGCGGACCTGCTCAAGAATCGGTCGACCGTGCGCCGCATTCACGAAGACCTGTACTTTCGTCCCTTGCTTGAGGCGTTCGCCGCCAGCCCCGTAACGGGTCTCAGCCGGGAGGGCGCCGAGCTACGCCTCACGGCCCTCGGCTTTCGCGACGTGACGCGCGCCGTGCGGACGTTCCAGCAGTTGACGTCGGGGCTTTCCCGACGGAGCCGGCTGATGCAGCAGATGCTCCCTCTCATCCTCGATTGGCTGGCCGACTCGCCCGACCCCGACCTAGGGCTGGATCAGCTGCGTCTTCTGGCGGCCAACATGCCGGACCACGCCGAACTCATCACCACGCTCCACGACCGCCCCGTGGTCGGCCGCCGTCTGACCTACCTCCTCGGATCGAGTCGCCTGCTCGGTCGCTACCTCGACCGCATCCCGGAGTTCGTCCCCCGCCTCGACGACGAGCAGGCCCTCGTCGACCTGCAGGATCGCCGGGAGCTCGAGTCACGCCTCCGCCGTCGCCTCGAGGCCCGACCGGTCGAGGAAGGCGTCGGCACTCTGCGCCGTTTTGCCCGTCGCCAGCTTCTCCGGGTCGCGGCCCGTGACCTGCTGGATCTGGCCGATGTCGACGCGGCGATGGAGGATCTGACCACCGCCGCTGACGCCGCCGTGTCGGCGGCCGCCTCCCTGGCGGGAGCCGATGAGGCGATGTCGATCATCGCCATGGGCCGCTGGGGTGGCGGGGAACTGTCATACGCCTCGGATCTCGACCTGCTCTACGTGTTCGACGACGCTCGACTGGACGCCGACGCCGCCTTCGCCATCGCGGGCCGCTTACGGGATTTGCTCTCCCGGCCGGCCGCCGACGGCCTCGCCTGGGAACTGGATGCCGACCTTCGGCCGGAGGGCCGATCGGGTCCGCTGGTCAGATCACTGGCGTCGTATCAGGCCTACTACGAGCGATGGGCGGAGACCTGGGAATTCCAATCCCTCATCAAGGCGCGTCTTGCCGCCGGTGAGGAGGCGCTGGGTGAGGCTTTCATCGAGATGATCGGGCCTTTCGTCTGGCGAGACTCCTTCCCGGCGTCAGCCGCCACCGAGGTCCGCCAGATGAAGGCCCGCGTGGAGAAACAGCGGGTGCCGCTCGGCGAGGATCCGGACTTTCATCTCAAGCTAGGACCGGGCGGCCTGGTCGACGTCGAGTTCTTGGTCCAGTTGCTCCAGATGATGCATGGAGGCGAGCAACCACAGCTGCGGGTGACTTCGACGTTGGGGGCGCTGAACCGCCTGGCAGATCTGGGCTGGTTGGAGGCCGGCGAGGCCGCCGACCTAGCGGCGGCCTACCGATTCTGCAGCCACGTCCGCAACCGCCTCTATCTCCAGGCGGGACGGCCCATCGACTCCCTGCCCAGGGATCCGGCCGACGAGTGGCGTCTCGCCCTCTCGCTCGGCTATTCCCGGCGGGGCGACCTGCGAGAGGATTATCGACGGCTGACGCGGCGCGCCCGCCGGATCGTGGAAGACCGGTTCTATCCCTGAGGCGAGTCACCCTCGTCGACAGGAGGGCCATGGCAAGGACAGCACCTCCAACTATCCTCAACGCCCGATGATCCCCCCTGATCAAATGCGGGGACTGGTCGCCGAAGTGCTTCCCTCTGTCACCGAACTGAGGCGTGCGATCCACCGCAATCCCGAGTTGTCCTTCCAGGAGACTGCCACCACACAACGCGTGGCCTCTTTGCTGACCGACAGGGGCCTCCGGCCGCGCATTCGGGCCGACGGGACCGGCCTGGTGGTCGAGGTTGGAGAGGGAGGTCGCACCGTGGGCTTCCGGGCCGACCTGGATGCCTTGCCGATAGACGAGCCGGCCGACAATCCCTTCGCCTCCCAGGTCCCGGGGGTGATGCACGCCTGCGGCCACGACGCCCATACCGCCATGGCGGCGGGGATCGCCCTCGCCCTCGCTCGGGTGGACCTGCCCGGCAAGGTTCGTTTCATCTTCCAGCCCGGGGAGGAATCGTTCCCCGGTGGCGCGCTCACTCTCGTCCGGGAGGGCGTGGCGGATGGCCTGGGTTCCATCGTCGCGTTCCACGTCGACCCCACCCTCGACCCGGCCCAGGTCGGCCTTCGAACCGGCTCCGTCACCGGATCGGCCGACCGGTTCGTGATCCGGCTGGAAGGGCCGGGCGGTCACACGGCGCGGCCCCATCGCACCACCGACCTCATCTATGCCACAGGACGGCTCGTCACGGAGCTACCGGCGTTGCTCGACCGCCTCATCGATCCCCGTCGACCCTTGGCCATCGTCTTCGGTCGGGTTTCCGGCGGGACTGCCGAGAACGTGATACCCACCGTGGTGGAACTGGGGGGCACCATCCGGACGCTGGACCATGCCCTGTGGGAGGAAGTGCCGCTGCTTCTCGAGAGCCTCGCCGCTCAGATCGTCGCCCCGACGGGGGCCAAGGCGTCTCTCTCGTATCAACGCGGCATCCCACCGGTGGTCAACGACCCGGGTGTCGTCGATACTGCCCGCCTCGCGATCGCCGAAGCCCTCGGACCCCGCAGCATCACTTCTACCGACACCAGCATGGGCGCCGAAGACTTCTCCCGCTACCTCGAGGTGGTCCCGGGAGCACTCCTTCGGCTCGGATCGGCTTCGTCCCATGGAGGAGGCGACCTTCACTCCGCCGGGTTCGTGTTCGACGAGGACGCCCTGGAGACGGGGCTCATCGCCGGGGCCGCCACACTGCTGCGTCTCCTCTCCCCCCACCGCTCCTGACCACTTCTTTGGAGCCCGGGCGCCGGGAAATCGACCCGCTGGCGTCCGACCATCAATCGCCTGAAGAGCCTCAGCCCACCAGGCGGAAGCCCTCCGCCTCCAGGGCAGAGCGCAGGCTCGCCTCCTGGCCTGGAAGCACCGAGAGGGTGAGCACACCGCCTCCGCCTCTGGTGGCATGGCGCAGCTGCAGATCTCGAACATCGACGGCCGACTCGGCGAGGGCGTGGCCCACACGGGCGACCTCGCCGGGGCGGTCCTCCAACAGGACCTGGACGGCCGCCACCGGCGCGGTGAGACGCCGCCGAGTCTGACGGGCCGACTCCAAGCCGTCGGCGACCGTCTGGCGGTCGCCTGCTTCGATCTGGTCGGCCCACTTGACCAGGTCGCTGCTCAGGCTGCGGACAAGACGTGATATCTCGCCCCGATTCTGGGTGAGGATCTCCGTCCACCATGCCGGCTCGGAGAGCGCGATGCGTGTCACGTCACGGAAACCACCTGCGGCCAAAGAGAGGGCACCCCCGTCCTCGGCCACCATGTTCACCAGGGCCGAGGCGAGCACCTGAGGAACGTGGCTCACGGCTGCCACCGCCGTGTCATGCTCGGCCGACGTCATCCGCACCGGCACCGCCCCCAATGCAGCGACTACCTCCTCCATCATCGCCAGGTCGGCGTCGGTGGCGTGATCGGTGGTGAGGACCCAGCTCGCCCCCCGAAACATGGAAGAGCTGGCTGCTCCCGGCCCCGAGCTCTCCCGCCCCGCCATGGGGTGTCCGCCTACGAAATGACTGAGATGTCGCCCAGCCTCGACGATCGGACCTTTGACCCCGGCCACATCGGTGACCAGGGTCTCGGTGCGCAGTCCGTTCAGCGTGTCGATGATCGCCCCCACCGGACCGGCCAGGACCACCAGATCACTCGTGTCGGCGGTGCCGGGCACGTCGTCGGTGATCTCGTTCAGGGCACCCATCCGCTCGGCCTCATCCAGGGCGGCGGGGACGGGGTCCCATCCCACCACGGTCCAACCGGTGTCCCGCAGGCCGGCGCCGATCGAAGCTCCGATCAGGCCGGTGCCGAGGATCAGGACGCGGCTCACACCGGGATGTCGAGTGCCCGGGCGATCGCCCGCAGGCTCTCCATCATCTCCTTGAACTCGGAGGGGAGCAGCGCCTGGGCACCGTCTACCTGGGCGGTGTCGGGAGTGGGGTGCACGTCGACCATGATTGCGTCGGCTCCCACCGCCACCGCCGCCCGGGCGAGCGGCGCCACCAGCTCGCGCTTTCCTCCGGAGTGGGACGGATCCACGAGGACCGGCAGATGAGACATTCCCTTGACGATCGGGACGGCGGTGATGTCGAGCGTGTTGCGGGAGGCGGTTTCGAAGGTGCGGATGCCACGCTCGGCCATGATGATCTGGTGGTTGCCTTCCTTGTACACGTACTCGGCGGCATTCAGCCATTCCTCGATCGTGGCGGTGAACCCCCGCTTGAGGAGGACCGGCTTCGGCTGGCGCCCCACTTCGGTGAGGAGAGTGAAGTTGGCCATGTTGCGAGTGCCGATGCGCAGGATGTCGGCATACGACGAGACGAGGCCCACATCCCGGGGATCGAGGACCTCCGCCACGAAGGGAAGATCGAACGTCTCCCTAGCTTCGGCGAGCAATTCCAGTCCGGCCTCACCGAGACCCTGAAAGGCGTACGGAGAGGTCCGGGGCTTGAATGCGTCGCCCCGCATGACGGTGGCGCCGGCCGCCTTGACCGCTTCGGCGGTTCGGAACAGTTGATCCC
Organism: Acidimicrobiia bacterium; assembly: GCA_036259475.1. GTDB lineage: Bacteria > Actinomycetota > Acidimicrobiia > Spongiisociales > ZC4RG35 > ZC4RG17. Next base: position 9,357 of record DATABS010000111.1, read on the forward strand.
GACTCTCCACGGCACACGGCCCGGCAATGGCGGTGAACCCACCTCCTCCGATGGTCGCCCCTCTCACCTCGATCGTCGTGTCCTCGGTCTGAAAGTCGCGTGAGACGAACTTGAAGGGCTTCATCACCGGGACGGCCCGCTCCACACCCGACATCGCTTCCCAGGGCAGCTGACGGATCGCCTCCCGGTCACCCAGCGCACCGATCACGGTCCGGAACTGACCCACCGAGACATGCGCCTCCGACCCCACCGATTGGAGCCGGTCGACGACGGCTTTGATGTCGGCGTCGGTGGCGGTGCTGTACATGACGATGATCACTGTGGAAACCTCTCGCTGGATTCAGTTTGGCGTCACCCCCGATCAGATCCAATCTCGGTTTCTACTTGTGGGGGGTAGTCCCCCCACACCCCCACGGCTCCTCGTCGAGGGGTGGTCTCGTGGTCGGGGCCATCCGCCAACGGTTATCTCGTGCACCGTCTGTCCATTCAGCGAAAGCAGCAGTTGCCGCATCGAGAGTGCAGATTTGTGGCTGACAGCATGCTGACGGCACGCTCGTAGCGCGGAGGCGCGATTTCGGATGCGTTCGCTGAAGGAGAACTCAGACGCGAGTGCAGTAGGGCCGAGAGAACCGTAGGTGGGAGGACGTCGGCCACTTCCGGATTCCGACTTCCGCCTTCCGACTCTGATGCTTGCAATAGCTAGCGACGTGCTGTATGCTGCATGTGTGAGCCAAGAGCAGCCACCATCTGACCTCGGCGACTACATCCGCCAGCAGAGACAGCGCGCCAACCTGTCATTGCGCAGGCTGGCCGATCGGGCGGGGATCTCCAATCCCTACTTGAGCCAGATCGAGCGGGGGATCCGCAAGCCGTCGGCCCAGATCCTCAAGCAGCTGTCGCGAGCACTGTCGATTTCGGCGGAGACGATGTACTCGAGGGCCGGGCTCATCGAGGACGGTGGATCTCCGCCCACGGTGGTCGAGGCCGTCGAATCGGATGAGCTGCTCACGCCTCGTCACAAGCAAGTTCTGCTCGATCTGTATCGAACATTGATCGACAACACATCCGAGATGGAGTCGAAATGATGACAAAGGACGTTCTGTACGCAGCGGTAGGCGCTCCCGTCGCCGCCGCCAAGGCACTCAATGCGCGGCTTGAGTCGCTACGCAACGAGATGGAGTCTCGCACCGACGGTCTCTCCGACCTCGCCCAGAAGAAGGTCGACGAGTGGGCCATCGAGGGACGACAGGTGATGGACAAGGTTTCAGACGGCAAGATGGTCGACGAGCTGACCGCCAAGGTCGACTTCGACCAGGCCAGGGAGCAGGTCCACAAGCTGCGTGACCAGCTCGAGGACATGCTCGCCACGTGGCGGACCTCGTTCCGTCCGGTGGAGGAGGCGGCCGCCAAGACCGCCCGGAGCGTCGCCGAGGCCGCCGAGAAGGCAGCCGACGAAATCGAGGAGGCCACGGACGAAGCCGCCAAGGCTGTCCGCGCCAACACGACGGCGACGACTGCCAAGAAGGCCCCGGCCAAGAGGGCGGCGGCCAAGAAGACCCCCGCCAAGAAGACCCCGACTAAGACACCGGCCAAGAAGTCCGCCGCCAAGAGCTCCACAGCCAACAAGACCACGGCGAACAAGGACTCCGCCAAGGCTTCCTGAAGCGTTTCGGCCAGCAAGCGACGAAAGGGCCCAGTCTCGGACTGGGCCCTTTCCATTCATCGGCGCTGCCGGGCGATCAGTGTTTGACCACCTGTTTGAGCTCTCCGGCCCGCTGTACCCACGACTCCACCATCGCCTCCGTCGGGAGGCGCCGGACCAAATCCTTGCGTCCGTTGACCGAGAGGATCTTGGCGGTGAGGGCAACGCTGTTGCGCCGCCGCAGCTCCTTGACGGTGTTCACCCCGCACAGAGCGAGGAGCTCGGCATACTCTCCACCGACTCCCTTGATGCGCATCAGATCGGCGACGTTGACCCACTTGAGCAGATCGGCGGTGGATAGATCGGTTTGGTCTGATAGCTCCGCCCGACCCGACCGCGTTGCCGCCCGCCTGAGAAGAGAGTCGGTAGTCCGGACTCCCGCTTTGCGGAGGCGGGTCGCCTCCTTGTGAGACAGCGATCGAATGTCATCGATTCGGGCCATGACTGCGGGGACTCTCCTCTTCCCGATCCAAATTCGAACTCTACCGGGGCGACTCGGCCCCATCCGCCAGGCTACCCAGCTGACGCGGCCGGAGCTCGTGCACATCGGCATTGGTGTCCACATCGCGCGGCGGCAGCTGCTCGGTCCATACCTCCTCGACCCATTCGGGATGGGCCTTGAAGAGGCGCTGAGCTCCCTCGTCGCCTTCCAGGCTCATCAGGCGCGGCCACAACGAGCGATCGACCATCACTGGATTGCCCCACGTATAACGATACTTCGGGATCACGACCGGCAACGGTGAGCGGGCGAACGTGGCGACGATCTCTTCCACTACCCGCCGGTCGACGTTGGGCTGGTCGCCGATGATGATCAACGCCGCCTCGGCGCGACTGGTCTGGATCAAGGCGTCGAGCCCCACCCTGAGTGAAGAGGAGATTCCCTCCTCCCACTCCGGGTTCTCGATCACTCCACAATCGGCCAAATCGACCTTCTCCAGGACCTGTTCGATGCCGGCGCCCAGGACCACCCACACCTCGTCAACCGGATAACGCCGCGTCTGATCCACGACATGCCCCAGCAGGCTGTTAGACCCCCATTCCTCCAGCTGCTTGGGTCGACCCAATCGCGACGATCCACCGGCGGCGAGCACCAGCGCGGCGATCGTCATGCCGGCACGAGCGGTCGTCTCTCGCCCACCAGCTCCGGCGTCTCATGGGGACGGCGACGGGCGGAGATCATTTCCGCCAGGATCGCCACCGCCACTTCGCCCGGCGAGTCGGCGCCGATATCGAGCCCGACAGGCCCGTGGATTCGGTTCACCGCGTCCTCATCGAAGCCCTGAGCTAGGAGGCGCTCCCTTCGGCGGTCTGCGGTTCGTTTGCTCCCCATCGCCCCGATGTAGCGGACGGAAGTGGGCAACAGCAGCGGCCAGAGCGGGTCCTCGAAGCGGGCGTCGTGGCTCAGCACGACCACTGAGGCTCGACGGTCGAGCGGGAGTCGGTCGACCACCTCGTCAGGCCAGCCGACTGCCAGCTCGTCGGCCGACGGGAACCGCTCGGCGGTGATGAACGACCCCCGGGCATCCGATACCGTGACATGGAATCCAAGCAGGGCGGCATGATCGGACAGCGCCTGGGCAATGTGAACGGCACCGAAGATGATCAGCCGGGGGCGGGGTATCAGCGGTTCGATGAACACATCGACTCCGTCGTAGCTGAGTGTGGCTGCCATCTCCCGGTCGACCAGGACGGCGGCGTCTGCGAGGACGGAGTCACGGATCGAGGGGGGAAGATCGCCGGCCACGAGACCATTCTCGACGTCTGTCACGGCCCGGGCGCCGACCGGCTCGCCGGCCACCACGGTGAGGCGGGCACCGAAACGCTCGTCGGCGATCAGCCGCTCGACGGCATCGAATGTGTCGGTCGCTTCGCTCACCATCTCTCGACGAAGACCTGGATGGTGCCTCCGCACGCCAAGCCCACCTCGAAGGCGTCGTCGTCGGAGATTCCGTAGGTGACGAGCACCGGCTCGTCCGTCTCCAACACCTTCTGAGCGTGCAGGAAGACATCGTTCTCCACGCAGCCCCCCGAAACGCTTCCCTCGATGTCCCCGGCCGACGACACCAGCATCTTCGAGCCGAGGGGACGCGGGGCGGGACCGGCCACCTTCACGACCGTGGCGACAGCGACGTCGTGGCCGGCGTCTTTCCACGCGTTGCGGATGGCGAGTTCGTCTCTCATCTGGATCTCCTCTCAGGCACCGACTCTAGGAGTTCCACCACGGATGCGAGATCGGTGAGCCGCCCGGCTGCGAGGAAGTCGTCGACATAGGGCAGCGCCGCCTTCATCCCCCTCGTCTCAGGAGCGAAGCCCGGCCGGGACGCCAGCGGATTGAGCCACACCACCCGATGAACTGATCGGGAGAGGCGCGCCATCTCGGTCGCCAGCAGCTCCGGTTCCCCCCGGTCCCAGCCGTCGGAAACGATGACCACGATGGGCCCGCCCGTCCCTACCCGCCGAGCCCACTGCCGATTGAAGAGCGCCAGGGCTTGGCCGATGCGAGTGCCTCCCGACCAATCTTCGACGGCATCCGACACCAGGGCGATCGCCTCCGAGGGGCTGCGTCGCTCGAGCTGGCGAGTGATACGAGTGAGCCTGGTCGAGAAGACGAACGCCTCCAGGCGGCCCAGCCGCCCACGGGCGGCATGGGCGAAGTAGAGCAGCATCTCGGAATAGCGCTCCATCGAGCCCGACACGTCGGCGATGAAGATGAGCGGACGGCGGCGGCGACGACGCTCGCTGAAGGCAGGCAGAAGCAGATCCCCTTCCGTGCCCACCAGCCGGCGGAGGGTGCGCCGGGGGTCGGGCCGGTCTCCCAGGCCGGCGGGACGTCGACGTCGAGAACGGGCGTCGGCCGGTCGCCACAGCATGCCGGCAATCAGAGTGCGGACCCTAGCCTCCTCGGCGGGGGTCAGCTCGGCGAAGTCCTTGTGCGCCAGCCTCTCGTTCCAGGACGCTCCGATGACCGCAGCCGACTCCTCGCCCCCCTCCCCTTCGCCTCCTTCGTCCTTGGCGGGGTCGATGGACCACGTTCGGTTCCGCTCCTCGACCAGCGAGAGGCCCGGTGGGGCGCCTCCTCTACCGAACACTTCCAAAAAGACCCGGTCGAATGTCGGGATCTGATCGGCCGCAGTGACACAGACGGCGCGAAAGGCGTGGTAGGTGTCCTCAGCCGAGCCGAGTCCCACGACATCGACGGCGGTGGCCAGATCTCGGGCGATCGTCGAGCCGACGGGCACACCCTCGGAACGCAGGCGACGGCCGAACTCGACCAGGGTTCGACCGCCGCTCATCGACCCTCCCGGCTCAAACGAGCTTGAATCGCAAGAGGGCGCCGACACCGTCGGCGTCGAGTCGACTCGCCACCGTGACGATGTCCACCTTGCCCCCGGCTTCGACGGTGGCGTCCATGGCCGCCGCCACTACGTCGTCGACGGCGAAGGTGGACGATCCGCAGATCGGGCAGTTGGCCTCGCTCCTGCCCAGCCAGCCACATCCGTCGCATGTGACTCCGGGTTTGGCGAACGGCCCGGCGACCACCATCCGCTCGATGCCGTGGGCGTTGCACGCCTCCAGGACCCTCGCCAGTCCGGCGACGGCATCACCGCCGCGGTCGGTCTCCGCCAGTAGATGGGTGAGCAATTCCATCGAGCGTCGGGTCCGCTCGGCCTCTATCTGGTCGGAAACGAGGTTGGGCAGATCCGATCCGCTCAGTGTTCGGATGTCGACGGTGATCCGACTCTGCGGGAGGCGACGAAGGTACGTATGCAGCTCGGCCGCGATCGGATCGAAGTCCTCTTCGTGTCCGGCGATCACCACCAGTTCGAGAGGCTGATCCTGATGTGCTTCTAGCAAACGTCTCCCGGCCTGGCGCCACAGGTGAGTAGAGGCGTCGTCGGCCCGGGCGCGGTTGCGCTGCTCCTCGTAACCGGCGAAACCGCCGTAATTGTCCTTACCGCGGTCGACGGTCATCTCCTCGCCGATCTCGTGGAAACCGCCACCGGCGATGAGATATGTCCGTGCCCGGGAAGAATCAGCGACGATCACCCCCGCCCGCATCGGCCGTGGCTGGGCCCGCAGGGGCCTGAGGAAGGGACGAGGTCCCACCGTCGCAGTTTCCTCGACCGAATGGGTCAGAGGGAGAAATTCGAAGATCCCGTCGCGGTGGGAGGCGAAGACGGCCACCGCAGGAGCAGTTGCCGCCTCGATACGCGGCACGAGTTCCATGATCCGGTCGGCGTCTACTCGAAGCGACTTGATCATCCCGTTGTCGGCTCTCGAGCCGTGCAACGGCCTCAGCAGGTCCACGACCGCAGCCCGAGTGGCCGGGGGACGTCGATTGACGTAGAGGCTGATCAGCGAGCCGGTAGGGCTGTGGAGTTTGGCGATGGGATCGATCACGGGGTTTGTCCTCCTTGGCGGTGGCGAGGTGATTCGACCCACCCGGGAGGACTGCGGAGATGACAGGCGTCGGTCGTCATTCGCTGCTTCGAGCGTACATGAACGCCGTCGGCAGTGTTCAGGAAGACGTAGCGGCGCGGTGAGCCCGCACTGCTTCGACGTCCTCCCGATATTTGAGAACCACGCCGAGCGTGTCATCGACCACATCGTCGGTGAGCTCGTCCGCACCCAGGATCCGAAGGGCGCGAGCCCAGTCGAGGGTCTCGGCGACACCCGGAGGCTTGAAGAGATCGAGTGCCCTCAGATCGGTCATGGCGGCCGCCAGATGACGGGCCAGGCCCTCGTCCAGGTCGGGGATGCGGCGCCGGACTATCGCCACCTCCCGCTCCTCGTCGGGGTAGTCGATCCACTGGTAGATGCAGCGACGCTTGAGGGCGTCGTGGATCTCCCGGGTTCGGTTGGAGGTGATCACGACGATCGGTGGCCGCTCGGCACTGATCGTCCCTACTTCGGGGATCGTCACCTGAAAATCCGACAGCAGCTCGAGGAGGAACGCCTCGAACTCCTCGTCGGCCCGGTCCAGCTCGTCGATGAGCAGCACCGGACGCTTGCCGCCGGCCGCCGTCTCGACAGCCTGGAGGAGGGGACGGGCGATCAGATACTGGCGGGACATGATGTCGCCCACGTCGGGATGGGTGTGATCGCCGCTGGCCTCGATGAGCCGGATCGCCAGCATCTGGCGGGCGTAATCCCATTCGTAGAGGGCATGGTTGACGTCGAGACCTTCGTAGCACTGGAGGCGGATCAGCGGCTCCTCGAAGATGTCGGCCAGCACCTTGGCGACCTCCGTCTTACCGACACCCGCCTCGCCCTCGAGGAACAGCGGTCGCTCGAGCTCCAGGGCGAGATGGACCGCCACGCCGAGCCCTCGGTCGGCCACATACCCCCGGTCTCGAAATGCCTCAACGACCTCATCCACCGACCGCACCCGCCCATTATGGCTTTTTATGACCAAAACGGGGCATCTGACGCCCCGGTTCGACTGCGAAAAGGGGACCGCCGATCAACCCCCTTCCAATCATCCTCGGAGTCCGGCACGGTGCGACCATGCCGCACTTCGACGAGCTCCGCGCCATCGCCTCTCGCCAGCACGGCTTGGTAAGCCGCCGACAAGCCCGCGACGCCGGCTATGACCGCAAGGCCCTCGGTCGGCTCGTGAAAGGTGGCTACCTCTCCTACCTCACTCCTCGCGTTCTGCGCATCGGCGGCAGCGGCATGTCGCCCTGGGAATCGGTGATGGCGGGCGTTCTCGACGTCGGCTACGACGCCGCCGCGTCGCACCTCTCTGCCGCCGCCCTCTGGGGTGTTGCCGGCATCGCGGCCGAGCCGGTCCACGTGGTGGTCACCCGAATCCTACGCCGCCGCGAGCCCGCTGCCGCCACGATCCATCACCTCACACTGATCCCCGACGATCAGAGGGCATACCTCTATGACATTCCGGTCACGGGTCCCGCCCTCACCACACTCCTCGTCTGTGCGAGCGAAGGGACGATCAAAGGCGGCCAGGTGCTCGACCACTTCCTCGCCACTCGCGACCTGACGGTGGAAGAGGGCTGGCAATTCGAGCAGCGCGTCTCCAAGCAGGGTCGCAATGGGCTGACTCGCTTCCGACAGCTGCTCGAGTCGCGCGACGACGGCGTACCGGTGCCGCAGAGCAACAACGAGCGGCGCTTCGAGTTCATCACCGATCGGGGTGGGATCACGACGCTGCGGCGCCAGGTGGACATCTACGCCCCGGCTTGGGTGGGGAGGGTCGACTACGACGACCTCGTGGTGCCCCTGATCGTGGAGATCCACAGCGAGCGTTACCACACCTCGTGGGCACAAAGGCGGGCCGACGCCGATCGAATCTCAAAGTTGGAGGCCGCGGGTTACACAGTGGTCGTCGTCTGGGACTATGAGATCTGGACCGAGCCCAAGGTCGTGGTGGACCGTATCCGTGAGGCGCGCGCCCGGCTACTGCAGGCGCAATCCGCCGCGATTCAATGACCAAAACGGGGCGTTTCGCGCCCCGTTTTGGTCATAAAAAGCTCAGGGCTTGGGTGAGGGCGCGGCGGGTGAAGACCTTGGCCAGGTGGGCCTTGTACTCCTCCGACCCGTACAGGTCCTCCAAGACGGTCACGCCGTCGGTGGCGCGTTCGGCCGCCTCTTTCACGGCCTGCTCCGAGCCGTCCGTGCCGACCAGCGCCTCCGCCACCCCCTCGGCCAGGGTGGCGTTCGTGCCAACCCCCGTGAGCGCCACCCGACACCCCGAGATCGAGCCGTTGTCCTTCTGGACCCACGCTGCGGCTCCGGCGACGGCGTAGTCGGTGTGGCCGCCTCTCCTTCCCAGCTTGTCGTAGGCGGTGGCGCCGCCGATCTTGGGGATGCGGATCTCGGTGAGGATCTCGTCGGGCTCCAGCGCCGACGTCATCGCATCCACGAAGAACTCGGACGATGGGATCTCCCGGGTCCCGTTGGGGCCTTGGGCGATCATGGTGGCGCCCAGCGCCAGGACGGCGGCCGTCTGGTCGGCGGCGATGTCGGAATGCGCCGCCGCCCCGCATGTGGTCCCCCGGTTTCTCACCTGGACGTCACCCGTCCACGAGGCGGCGTCGACCAGCGCCTGGGGCAGGTTGGAAGCGGCCGTCTGGGCGTGGCGCACCAGCGCTCCGATCGACACGTAGTCGCCCTCGTCGCGGATCTCGTCGAGACCGGGGATCCGGCCGATGTCCACGACCGTCTCGGGCGACAGGAGGCGCAGCTTCATCATGGGAATGAGGCTCATGCCTCCCGCCATCACCTTGGCGAACTCCGAATCGGATAGCGCGGCTACCGCCTCGTCGATGCTGGAAGGGGCGACGTAGTCGAATTTCCTGGGAAACATCAGCTATCACTCCCGTTCTGGGCGGCCTGGATCGCCTGCCACACCCGTTTGGGGCGCAGCGGCATGTCGATGTGTTTCACCCCGAGGGCTCGCAAGGCGTCGACCACGGCGTTCACGATCGTCTGCGCCGACCCGATCGTCCCCGCTTCGCCGATTCCCTTCACACCCAGCGGGTTTATGTCGGTGGGCGTGACCGTGCGGGCCAGTTCGAAGGTGGGGAGATCCGTCGCCGTGGGCAAGGGATAGTCGACCAGCGACCCGGTGAGGAGGTTGCCGTCACCGTCGTAGATCGCATCTTCGAACAGGGCCTGACCGATTCCCTGGGCGAGGCCGCCGTGGATCTGGCCGTCGACGATCATCGGGTTGATGACCGTCCCACAGTCGTCCATCGCCAGGTAACGCAGCAGGTCCACGTCGCCGGTGTCGGTGTCGACCTCCACCATTGCGATATGGGTCCCGAACGGCCACGTGGCGTTTGCCGGGCTGAAAACCGAGTGCGCCTCCAGGCCACCCGCCAGACCCTCCGGCAGGAGATGCGGCTGGTACGCCGCCTTGGCCAACTCCTCCCAAGACAGCGATCGGTCGGGCGAGCCTGCCACGTGGGCCTGGCCGTTCTCGAACCGGATGTCCTCTTCGGCCGCCTCCAGGAGATGAGCGGCGATCTTGGCCGCCTTGGCCTTGACCTCCAGGGCAGCCTGGTGGGTGGCAGGTCCATCCACCGCGGCGGATCGGGACCCGAAGGTCCCGATCCCCATCGGCGACTCGGCCGTGTCCCCGTGCCGCACCCGGATCTTCTCCTCGTCGATTCCGAGCTGGCGGGACACGATCTGGGCCCACGTCGTCTCATGCCCTTGGCCGGTCGGCCCGGTGCCGATGATCGTGGTGACACTGCCGTCGGGATTGACCCGGACCAGACCCGAGCCATTGAACGACGACGGCAGCCCGTACTCGCTCCACGAGAAACCGAGGTCGGCCAGTGCCGACGGCCCGAATCCGCACACCTCGACATAGGAGGTGAGCCCCACCCCGACGTTGCGTCCCTCCTCTCGAGCAAGGTCTCGCTCTTGCAGCAGAGCGTCCCAGCCGAAGTGCTTCAACGCTGCGTCGAGGTTCTTTTCGTAGTCTCCGGTATCCACCGCGAAGCCCACGGGTGCCGTTGCCCCGGGGAACTCGCTCGCCGGGATGTAATTCCTGCGGCGCACGTCTGCCGGGTCCATCCCTATGGCGGCGGCGTATTCGTCGAGGATCCGCTCGAGGTAGTAGATCGCCTCGGGCCGGCCGGCGCCGCGATAGGCGTCGGTGGTCATGGTGTGGGTGGTGACACAGTCGAGCTTCATGTGGATCGGGAACTTGTACTGGCCCGACCCCACGAACACGCCGAGGAACGGGATCGCCACGGTGAAGTTCTGGGTGTAAGCGCCCATGTCGCATAGGGCATGGAGCTCATAACCGAGCACCTCGCCGTCTCTCGTCCCGGTCACGGTGGCGGTCCCGACCCAGCCGCGGCCCTGGATGGTGCTGTTGGGCGACTCCCGGCGCTCCTCGGTGTACTTGACGGGACGGCCCAATTGCTGGGCGGCGAAGGCGACGAGCACCTCGTCGTTGTAGATGTTGAGCTTCGCCCCGAACCCACCCCCTACCTCCGGGGCGAGGACGCGCACGGAGTTTGACGCCAGCCCGAACGTCTTGGCGATCGCCCCGGCGAGGGCATGGGGCACCTGCGTGGACGAGTAGACCTCGAAGCGCTGATAGCCCCGGTTCCAATCCGCCAGCACTGCCCGCGGCTCGATAGCCGTCGGTATGAGGCGCTGATTGATCATCTCCTGACTGACGACGACTACATCGTCCCGTTGCTTGGCCTGAGCGATTTCCTCCTTGGTCTGGGCGATGCCCTCTTCGTTCCCCCAAGGCCCACACTCCCAGGTGAGGATGATGTTGGAGTCCAGTTCGTCGTGGACCTTCACCTTGTCCGAGGCAGCCTGCTTGAGGTCGACCACGGCGGGGAGCGGCTCGTAGTCGACGTCGACGGCCTCGGCGGCGTCGTCGGCCAGTGCCCGTGAGTCGGCCACGACCATCGCCACCGACTCTCCTACATGGCTCGCCATCCCGTCGGCGAGAAGCGGACGGAGCTTCCCGACAGGAACCTGCGCGAGGACCGGTCCCAGATGACGGACGTCCTCGGCCACGTACACGGCGTGGACGCCTTCCATCTCCTCGGCTCGCAACGTGTCGATCGACGCGATCCGGGCGTGGGCGTAGGGGCTGCGCACGAAAGCGGCATGGACGGTGCCGCTCAGCTTGATGTCGTCCACGTAGCGGCCTTCGCCCTGGATGAGGGCTGGGTCCTCGCGACGGCGGATCGCCCCGCCCAGCACGCTCGTGGTGGTCGTCACGCCGACACCTCCTCGTGGTTCCAATCGGGAGCCGGTGGCTCTTCCCCCCGGGTCTTGGCGGCGGCGTACTCCACCGAGCGGACGATGTTGTGATAGCCGGTGCAGCGACACAAGTTTCCCTCGATGGCATGACGGATCTCGGTCTCACTGGGCGACTGGTTCTGCTCCAAGAGACCCACCGCTGCCATGATCATGCCAGGGGTGCAAAAGCCGCACTGAAGACCATGGCGCTCCCAGAACCCTTCCTGGACCGGATGAAGCGTCCCGTTGTCGGCCAGACCCTCGATGGTCCGGATCGAGGTGCCCTCGGCCTGGACGGCCAGCATCGTGCAGGACTTCGTCGGCTGGTCATCGACCAGCACCGTGCACGCCCCGCAGTAGCTGGTTTCGCAGCCGACATGGGTCCCGGTGAGGCGCTGGTCCTCGCGCAGGAAGTGCACGAGCAGGGTGCGTGGTTCGACGTCTGCCGAGACCTCGCGCCCGTTGATCGTCATCGAGACCTTCAAAGGCGACCTCCTCCTCGTGTTGTGTCCGAGACCGAACCTATCAGGCGCGTCCCCTCAACGTCGAAGGGAATCGCCTCTTTCCCGCCGATGGCGCTCCCGGGGGCAGATCTCAGGGCCGGTCGAGCGAACCGCCGAGGACCATCGCCAGTTCTGAGACGATCCAACCGAGAAAGGAGAGCGCGTCGGAGGCCTCCGGGCGGATGTCGTCGTAGGCCTCCGGGGAGTCGATTCCCCAGCGGGCCGCCAAGACGAGGCGTGCCTCGTTGACCACTCGCATCACCGCCTCCGCCTCGGCGTTCGAGATGACCACCTCGTTGTCCTCCGAGGACTCGACGGCCTCGATGACCATCTCGAACGCCGACCGATCGGCCCTCCGCGCCGAGCTCAACTCGCTGCCGGCGAACCGGCGCCACTCGGCGTCGGCCTCGGGGTCTTCCAGATAGGCCGGTGGGTCGAGGCGAGCCGCCCCCGGATCCTCATCCGGGTGGCCGAGGCGCCCGAGAACCCCGAGGATGTCTCCGAGGAAAGCCACCTCCTGGGGCTGGAAGTGGACCATGACCCCATCGGGATCGAGACTGAAGTAGTGCGTCACCCGGCCTACTGCTCGATCGTCGCCCACAGGCCGTGGTGGTGCAGCCGGTAACAGTCGTGCTCCATCCGCTCCCTCGGCCCGTCGGTCACGACCGAGCGCCCCTCGTTGTGCACCTGGAGCATCAGCCGCGTGGCCTTCGTTTCGTCGTATCCGAACAGCTTGCGAAACACGTACACCACATACTCCATCGTGTTGACCGGGTCGTCCCACACCACGACCTTCCAGGTGTCGTCCAGCCGCTCGCCGCGATCGGTGTCGGGGTCCCTGACCGGCGCTTCGGTGGTCATAGCTCCATCAGGCCGAACGGTAGGTCCCCAAGAATCGCAAGTCGGACAGAGTGGCCGGTCTGGGTTCGAATACCGAAGCCAGCCCGTCGGCGCCGGGGGGATGGGACAGGTCCACGAAAAACCGGTAAGACCACGCTTCATCGGACGGCCGCGACTCGATCCGCGTCAGGTTGGCCCCCCTCAGTCCCAGCTCGGTCAAAGCGAGGGCGAGGGCGCCCGGGGTGTGCGAGGTGGTGAAAGCGACCGTCGACTTGTTGGCGGTGGGGGCTACGGGCTGTTCTCCCGAAGCAAGGACGACGAAACGTGTCGTGTTGTGGTCCCGGTCGATCACGTCGGCCATCAGGACGGCGAGGTCGTGCGGGGCGGCCGCCACCGCCGGAGCCAGGGCGGCGTCCGACACCCGGCGCGCCTCGGCCACCTGGCGCACGGCGCCGGCAGTGTCGTGCACGGGTACCGGCTCCCACCCCCAGTGGGTGATGATCGCCTCCGCCTGACTGAGCGCCTCGGGATGGGACAGCACCCTCTCGATCTGTTCCATTGCCGTGCCCGGAACACCGAGGAGGGCATGACGCACCTCGATGAGGTGTTCGGCCACGATGCGATTGTCTCCGGGCAGCAGCCGATCCAGTACGGGGAGCACGCTTCCGGTGGTCGAGTTCTCGATCGGTACCACGAGGCGGTCCACCTCCTTGGCCGCCAGAGCTTCGAAGGCAGCTACGAAGCTGGCGAACCCGATCCGGTCCTCCTCGGGAAACAAGTCCCGGGAGGCGCGATCCGAGTACGAGTAGGCCTCACCCTGATAGCCGATCCTCATCACGGCAACGGTAACGGCCCTCCCGGGCGAGCGACGCGTCGCCGCGGGAGCTATCGACTCCGAGGAGCCGAGCCGCGGAAGGCGTATCGAGGTCCGCGTCCCGGTCGGCTCTTGGCCAGAGCCTCCGCCTCGGCTGCGGCTCCGGCGCGACGCGCTTCGGCCAGTGCCGAAAAGATCGTCGGCCTCGCCGGTCCGAACAATCCCGGCGTCGTCACCGGAGCCGAGCCATCCTTTGCCGCATCCAGATCGATCACAACGGTGCCGCATTGCCGGCACGCCATCCGTGCCATCCCGGCCCCGACATCGGTGATCACGAAATCGTGATCACCCGTGCATCCTTGTCCCACTTCCAGACTCCCAGCCTAGTCACTCCGATCACTGAGAGTAGCGGAATTGGGGTCCGATGTTACGTTGAGTGGTGATAAGTAGGTCGATCGACCTAGGGCGTCTGGACCTCATCGAGCATCATCGCCAGGTCCCGGACCACGACGTCATCGCGCCCCAACTCCTTCACTCCATCGTCGATCATGACGTAGCAATAAGGACAGGACACCGCCACTTCCGCCGCCCCGGTGGCCAGCGCCTCCTCGGCGCGCTCGATGTTGACCTTCTTACCGATGTGCTCCTCCATCCAGAACCGGGCTCCCCCGGCTCCACAGCACAGTGCCCGGGTGCCATGCCGGCGCATCTCCACCATCTCGACCTGTCCGGTGGCGGCGACCACTTCTCTCGGGGCGAGGTAGATGTCGTTGTGGCGCCCCAGATAGCAGGGGTCGTGGTACGTGACGCGGCGTCGTCCGGTGGCACCATCTCCCGGATCGAGCCGGCCCTGGCGCAACAGCTCAGCCAACAGCTGGGTGTGGTGCACCACCTCGTAGTTGCCACCCATCTGCGGGTACTCGTTGGCCAGGGTGTTGAAGCAGTGGGGACACTGGGTGATGACCTTTTTCACACCGAGGTCCTCGAACGTCTCTATGTTCTGGAGGGCGAGCTGCTGCCACACGTACTCGTTGCCTGCGCGGCGGGCAGGATCGCCATTGCAGACTTCACGCCGTCCGAGAATGGCGAAAGAGATCCCGGCCCGTTCGAGGAGACGGGCAAGAGACACGGAGACGGCTGTGTTGCGATCGTCGAAGGAGCCGGCACAACCGACGAACCACAGGTATTCCACCTCGGTGACACCCTCCTCGCCGAGGACCGGAACCTGGAAGTCGAGTTCCTTGGTCCAATCGGCCCGTTGCTCCTGGCCGATGCCCCAAGGGTTGCCCTGGTTCTCCATCGCCACGAATGCCTTGCCCAGCTCGCTGGGGAACTCCGACTCCATCAGCGTCAGGTAGCGGCGCATGTCGAGGATCCGGTCGAGGATCTCGATCCCGACGGGGCAGATCTCATCACAGGCCTTGCACGTCGTGCACGACCAGGCTTCGACCGGTTCGACCCGGGAGAACAGCTCCGGGCCTTCGATAGTGATGCGCTCATCGAGCGCGACGGGAGGGGAGACACCGGCGGTCACCGCGGCGACCTCACCGGTCTTGAGCACCATCTCCCGGGGGTCGAGCGGCTTCCCCGTGATGTTGGCGGGGCACACCGACGTGCATCGTCCGCAGATGGTGCAGGCGTCGGTGTCGAAGATCTGCTTCCAGGTGAGGTCCTCCACCACCGAGGCGCCGATCGTGTCGATGTCTTCCACCTCCATGAGGTTGGGCATCTGACGCATTGCTCCCTTGGGACGCTCCCGAGGCTGCAGGAAGAGGTTGGCGGGAGAGGTGAACATGTGGCGGAGCTTGGTGGTGGGAAGGATGACCAGGAACGCCACGAAGGCGGCGGCGTGGACGACCCAGGAAACCTGATGGACGATCCCGGCCGCCCCGTCGGGCACGAGATTGGAGAGAGGAAGGCCGACGAAAGAGAACACCTCGAAGGAGGGCCGCCCCACCAGGGCGATTCGAGCGGCCTCCGTCGTGAAACCGGTGATCCCGATCAGGCCAAGGGTGGCGAGGGTCCAGCCGTCCTCCGGCTTCGTCTTCGACCGGATTCTCCAGGGCGGCCGCACGTAGCGCCGCCACGCCGCCCAGGCGAGGCCGCCGAGGAAGACGAGGCCAGCGAGGTCGAGTGTCGCCGAGTAACCCTGGTAGACGCCGCCGTGGAGGAACTTGAGATTGGAGGGCAGGAGGTGGTCTATCTCCAGGGTGACGGTTCCGGCGAAGAGGACGAGGAAGCCGTAATAGACCATCGAGTGCATCAGTCCGGCAGAGCGGTCGCGCATGAGGGTCTTCATGCGTAGACCGGCGTCGAGGCGCTTCAGTCTCTGCCCCCATCGACCGGTACGCCGGTCGGGCTTCCCGCGTTCCCAGTTGTGGGCTCGCAGCTTGAACAGGTGGATGGCGAGCCACAACGCCGCTGCCACGCCGACATAGAACAGGGCGATGAGCGGGCCCGGCACGTTGCCGAACACCTCTCGTCCCACATCGAAGACGGGATGCTCCGGAATCGTCCCGAGCACCCACAGGACGAGGACGCTCACCGCGACGAAGATGCCGAGGGCCCCCATCAGCTGAGCGGCGCCGGGGAGGCGGCGCCGGGGCTTTTCGGCGGTCTCCAGCCGGTCCTCGGTGTCTGTCAGGGCCATCTGGGCGGGCAGTGTAGGGGACCGTCACGGCCGGCCATGGCGATCGTTTTTTGGACGACAGCGAACGGCTGCCGACGTCAGCGCTCGGTTTCCGAGGGTCGGCGCCCAAAAAAGGGTTAGTTGAGGCCGAGCTCCTGGCGCAGCTCTTCCAGTTTGGCGTCGGCCTGGGAGAGCGACACTGCCTCCCGCAGTTCCTGCTCGGCACCCTCCGGCGTCACCTCACGCAGCTCGGTGTGGGCCTGGGCAGTCGATAGCCGGCCCTCGATCTTCCGCTCTACCTCGTCGAGCGACGGCACGTCCCGCTCCATCGAAGCGGACATCGTCTCGACCGCCGAGTTCACCGCCTCCTGCATCCGGGCCTGCTCCAGCTTGCCGAGGAGCTGCATCCGCTTGGCGGCCAGCTCCTGGACCCGCATGGCGTTCTGCTGCACGGCTGCCTTGGCATCCTCACTCTGCTGGATGGCGACCTCGTATTGCTCTTTCAGCCCGTTGACGTTCGACTCGGCCGCCTGGATCTTCATCGCCAGTGACTGTGCCGCCCGGGTCCATTTGTCAACGCCCGCGGCATCCCCGTTGTTCTTGGCTTCTTCGGCTCGCAATAGCGCCTGCTTGGCCATCTCGCGGGCCTCGCCAAGCTCGCCGGCCGACTTCTCGATCCTCGACTCCAGTTGAGTGCGGTGGGCGATCACCTTGGCGGCCTGATTGCGCAGCCGCTGGTCTGCGGTCCGTGCCTCGCTGATCGCCTGCTCGATCTCGACCTCAGGGTCCATCGCCGATTCTGCGAACCCCCGGAAAAGCTGCTTCAGGTAGCCCCAGATTCTCTTGAACATTGACGTCTCCCGCTTTCTGTGCGTCGGACGCAGCATAGTTCCACCCGGTCGACACCGACCGGGCGGTCAGTGGCCCACGAGCGCCCGGAGGAAGAACCACATGTTGGCGGGACGTTCGCCTAGCCGTCGGGTGAGATAGGGATACCAGGCCGAGCCGAACGGCACGTACACCCGCACGTCCTCGCCCAGGGCGGCGAGACGGAGTTGTTCGTTCTGGCGCACGCCGTACAGCATCTGAAACTCGAACTTCTCGCCTCGATCCGCGGCCAGGTCGAGAGTCAGACTGATCAGCCTGGGGTCGTGGGTAGCCACCGCCGGCCGAACCTCCGGCGCCTGCATCAGGACGATCAGCAGGCGGGCGAAGGCGGCATCTACATCATCCGAGGACTGGAAGGCGATCTGGGCGGGTTCGACGTACGCCCCCTTGCACAGTCGGATGTGACCGCCGAGGGGTATCAGGCGTTCCAGATCCTCGGGCGTCCGATGCAGATACGCCTGCAGGCACACGCCCAGATTGCCGTGCCGCTTCTGGGCCTCGGCGTAGATGTCGATCGTGTCCTGGGTGTAGGAAGAGTCCTCCATGTCGATGGTGACCGTGGCGGAGGCCTCCGCCGCGGCCATTGCCAGCCGATCGACGGCCTTGGCGGCGATCCCGGCATCGATGCTGAGGCCCAACTGGGTCAGTTTCACCGAGATGTTGGCTCGAAGCCCGTCTGCCGGGATGCGAGCGAGCGTTTCGATGTACTCGTCGGTTGCCCGTTCCGCTCCCTCCCGATCGGTCACCCCCTCGCCGAGGTGGTCGAGGGAGACACTCAGACCCTGGCGATTGAGTTCTGCCGCCACTCGGGAACCGGCCTCCAGGCTGTCACCGGCGACGAAACGACGGGCCAGCGCCCGGCCCGCCCGGGTCCGGGTGATCGTCCGCTCCACGACGGCAGCCTCGGTCGCCGCCGCCACCGCCCGGGTGAAGATGCTCACCGAGCCGACTCACCCAGCTGGCGCGCCCGCTCGGCCGCCGCCCGAACGGCGTCTTCGACGAGCGCCCGGAACCCGCTCTCTTCGAGGATGTGCACCGCAGCCGCCGTGGTCCCGCCCGGTGATGTCACCTGGCCCCGCAGCTCCCCGGGGCTCCGCCCCGTCTCCGTCAGGAGGTGGCCGGCACCGCGAACCGTCTGGTGGACCAGGATCTCGGCGATGTCCCGGGGGAGGCCTTCCCGGATCGCCGCCTCCGTCAGGGCCTCGGCCAGCAGGAAGACGTAGGCCGGGCCGGTACCCGACACCGCCGTCACGGCGTCCATGAGCGACTCGTCCATCTGCCGCACGACCGACACCGCCTCGAGAACGGTCGTGGCAGCTTCGATCGCCTCCTTATCGGCATGGGTCCCGGCGGCAATGCCCGTGACGCCTTCGCCGACCAGGGCAGGGGTGTTGGGCATCGCCCTCACCACCGCCACCCCAGGAAGGCGCGCCTCGAACAGCCGGATCGGCACCCCGGCCGCCACCGACACGACGACCTGAGGCGGCGCCAGCTTCCCCGCCACCTGGTCGAGAAGCGCCACCACGTCGCGCGGTTTCGTGGCGGCAACGACCACCCGGCGCCCCGTGATCGCCTCGAGCGGGTCGAGCGAAACCCTGGCGCCCGTCGCCTCCGATACGGCCTCCGCCCGCTCCTTCCGGCGGGAGGCCACACCTATCTCCGAGTGGCGCCAGCCCGCCGCGATGAGCCCGCGCAACAGCGCCTCCCCCATCGCCCCGGCGCCCAGGATGGCGACGGAGGGACGCGTCGACGGCGGATGCTCAGGCATGGCCCACGAGTATATGGAGAGAGGTGCCAGGCCCGACTTCGGGGCGTCATCACCCCTCGGCCGCCAGCGACACCACTGGCGGGGGTCAGGGCTCAGTCGGTGGGAGCTCCCCTGAGGCGGCGCATCTCGTCGAGGACCGATCCGGTCAGCACCGTCGAGGCGGGAGCCGCCACACCCATGACCCGGCGCATCATGCCCGCGTCGACCGGCCGGCCGGACGGGGCTGACTCGGCGGAGGCGGCGATCTCATCGAGCCACGACTCGTCGTCGCGCTCGGCGGTGTCCTCAGGCTCGTCCAAGCCGTCCACAGTCTGGACCTCAGGCTCCTCCGTGTGCTCGACGACCTGCTCGAAGGCCGGGCTTTCGTCCAGATTCTCCTCCTCTTCGGGAGTTTCGTCCTCGACCGCTTCGATGAGGTCCATTCGCCACAGTGTGTGGAGGAGACGGATGGCACGGCCCCGGCCGAAGACCTCTTCGAGCTGGTCGAACGAGAGCACCGAAACCAGCGAGGCGATCGCCCACCAGTCGCCGACCTGAACGGTAACGGGCTTGTCGACCTCCTCACGAAGCATGAGGAACGACCCACGGAGGCCTGCCTCCGAGAGGTCGGACTCCAGCCCGTTGAGGGTCTCGATGTCACTGAGGAGGCTTTCGACCTCCCAACCTTCGGCCTCGGGGCCTTCGAACGCGCCCACCTGAAAGGCTCCCTCCTCGAGACCGGAGAGGACGAAGAGCGCATCGGCGGCGGCATTGCGGGACTCGAACTCACCCGACACCGCAGAGTTACCCTCCAGCGCCGCCCCGACGACGCGGCCCTGGCTGAAGTGGATCGCCCCCCGACGTGACCCGTTGATGTGCAGGCTGGCCGTCTTGCCAGTGACCTTCATCACGTTGAGCAGGTCGCCGACAGTCCAATCTGAAAGTGTCCCCGAAAGATTCATTCTCACCTCGCGCCTATCAAGTGCCTATCGGATGTTCGGGCGCTCGGGTTGAGCGCGATCGGGACAAACTTGAGGCTCGAGGCGAGATCGTGAGATATCGCACGGGAGCATGAGCGCAAGGAGTGCAACTCACTCACCGAACGCACCGTACGGCTGAAGCCACATATCGACGATCCGTGCAAAGATTGACCGATGACCGACATCTACATCGTCGACGGCTGTCGGACACCGGTAGGGAAGCTCGGTGGTGTCCTCGCCCATGTCCGGCCCGACGATCTGGCCGCCCACGCCATCTCTTCTCTCGTGGGCCGCAATCCGGGACTCGACCCCTCCGCCATCTCCGACGTGGTCTGGGGAGCGGCCAATCAGGCGGGGGAGGACAACCGCAACGTGGGTCGAATGGCGGGATTACTCGCGGGACTACCGGAGTCGGTGCCGGGAGTTACCGTCAACCGGCTGTGCGGCTCCGGCCTCCAGGCGGTGGTTACCGCCGGCCATGCCCTCTCGCAGGGATGGGGAGAAGTGATGGTCGGAGGGGGCTCCGAGTCGATGAGCCGCGCGCCGTTCGTGGTCGCCAAACCAGACCGAGCGTTTCCCGTCGGGCCTCCCCAGGTGGCCGACACGACTCTCGGGTGGCGACTCGTCAACCCACGTATGGCCAGGCTCCACGGGTGCCTGGCGATGGGCGAGACGGCCGAAGAGGTGGCTGACCGCTGGAAGATCTCACGGCAGGCCCAGGACGAGTTCGCCCTCGAATCCCATCGAAGGGCAGTCGCCGCCGGAGAGGAGGGGCGTTTCAAGGATGAGCTGGTGCCGATCGAGGCCGCCACCGACCACCGCCACCGCAGTACGACAACGGTGGAGGTCGACGAAGGCCCTCGGCCGGACACCTCGCTCGAGGCGCTGGCGGGCCTGCGCCCGGTGTTCCGTGAGGGAGGCAGCGTCACAGCAGGGAACTCGTCTCAGATGAACGACGGGGCCGCCGCACTGCTGCTCGCCACCAGGCAAGGCCTCAAGACTCACGACCTGACCCCCATGGCCCGGATCGTGTCCTCGGCGGCGGCCGGCGTCCATCCCGACATCATGGGCATCGGTCCCGTCCCGGCGAGCCGCCTCGCCCTCGAGCGGGCCGGACTGACCGTCGACGACCTCGACCTCGTAGAGCTCAATGAGGCGTTCGCCGCCCAGTCGCTCGCCGTGATCGACGAACTCGGCCTCAATCCTGAAACGGTCAACGTCAACGGAGGAGCCATCGCCCTGGGCCACCCGCTGGGGGCATCCGGCGCCAAGATCCTGACGACGCTGGTCCATGAGCTACGCCGTCGCGAAGGAAGGTATGGCCTCGTGACGATGTGCATCGGGGTCGGGCAGGGCATCGCCGCCGTCGTCGAAGCGGCATGACCGCCCGCCTCCTGGGAGGGATCCGGGTCGTCGAGTTCGGAAACCTCATCGCCGGCCCCTACGCCGGAATGCTGCTGGCCGACCTCGGGGCGGAAGTGATCAAGATCGAGCCGACAAGAGGAGAGCTGGGGCGGGGCTTCGGGCCCTACCTCAACGGCGAGTCGGTCTTCTTCATGGCGGTCAACCGGGGGAAACGATCCCTCGCCGTCGATCCCAAGAACGACGAGATCCGCCCATGGCTCGACCGCCTGGTCGCGGGGGCGGACGTGGTGGTCAACAATCTGCGGCACGGAGCGATGGAACGGATGGGTTACGACGAGGAATCGCTGCGCCAGCTCAATCCGGCGGTGGTCTACGCGGTGGTATCGGCCTTCGGTTCTGACGGACCTTCCGCCGATCGGGCGGGAATCGACGTCATCTTCCAGGCGGAGTCCGGAATGATCTCGGTCACCGGCCATCCTGACGATCCACCGCAGAAGACGGCCACCACCATCGGAGACTACGTCGCCGGAACCAACGCTGCTCTGACCATCTGCGCGGCGCTCGTCGACCGTGCCCGAACGGGAGAGGGAAGCCGGGTGGACGTCAGCCTCCGGGACGGCCTCCTCGCCGTCCAGTCCGGATGGTGGGCACTGTACTTCTCCTCGGGCGAGCAGCCGCATCGCACCGGGACGGCGTCTCCCTTCCTGGCTCCCAACCAGGTGTTCGAGACCTCAGATGGCCACCTGGCGCTCGCCATCGTCTCGGACCGGCACTTCGAGATCATGTGCGAGGCGCTGGTTCGCCCCGACCTGGTGCAGCGGTTTCCGACCAATGAGTCACGGATGAAGAGCCGCACCGAGCTGACCGGAGAGCTGGCGGGGATCTTCGCCGGCGACATCACCGAGGTTTGGTTGGAACGATTGGGTGGGGCGGGGCTTCCCGTCGGCCGGCTCCTCGACTTCGATGGGGTGGCAGCCGACCCCCAGATCCGCCACAACGAGATGGTGATCGAGCTGGATCATCCCGTGGCAGGCTCGGTGCGAGCCCTCGGCTCGCCATTGCGAGTCGATGGACGCCCCGCCCGGGCCGACCGCCTACCCCCCACGCTAGGCCAAGACGGCCGGGCGATCCTCGCCGAGTTGGGGGCCGAAGAGGAGGAGATCGATCGTCTGGTGGAGTCAGGCAGCTTGGTCGTATCGTGATCCCGATGGACCCGGCCGTCTTTCGAGCCGCCCGCGTCGTCGGTGACTGGTCCGGCGCCAAGCAGGCACTGATGGAGGCTTTCGCCGTGAGCCAGCGGGCAGCCCGGGAAGCCAGGCCAATCGTGTACGTGGTGCACGGCGACGACCTCCTCGGTCGACGGGGTGCCCCGTCGGCGATGGTCGCTACCGGCTTGCTGTCCGCCGCCCGCACCGCCGCCATCGAGCTGACCCGCCAGGGCACTCCGGTGAACGTGATTGCCGTCGGTGATGAGACCGATTCCGTCGTGGTGGAGCGGTGGATCGGTCATCTCTCCGCCGCGGACGGACCTACGGGACAGCTGGTTCGCCTCGACCCATCCCACCTGGGCAAGGCCCTGCCATGAGTGGGACGGTCGTGGTCACCGGGGCGGCGCGAGGCATCGGACGCGCCATCGGGGAGCGGCTGCAGGACGCCGGCTTCACCGTCGTCGGAGTCGACGTCGGTGATGGACTGGCCGAGACCTCTTTCGAGCCCGTCCAGGTCGACATAACCGACCCGGCGGGGATCGAGGCGGTGGTCGACACGGTCGTGGGTCTGGGGGAACCGCCTGTGGCACTCGTGAACAACGCCGGGATCACCCGCGACGCCCGGCTGGTCAATCTGACCGAGGCGGACGTGGCGGCGGTGCTGGAAGTGAATTTGGGAGCGGCGTTCCACCTCAGCGAGGCGCTCGCCGGTCGCCTCGCCGACGGCGGATCGATCGTGAACCTGGCCTCCCGGGCGTATCTGGGGAACTTCGGCCAGTTCAACTACTCGATGTCCAAAGGGGGCGTCGTCGGTCTGACCCGTGCCCTGGCGTTGCAGCTCGCCCCTTCCGTCCGAGTGAACGCCATCGCTCCCGGCTTGATCGCCACCGAGATGTCGCTGGCCATTCCCGAGGAGATTCGGAAGAAGATGGTGGACAACATTCCCCTCGGCCGGATGGGGGAGCCGTCGGAGGTGGCGGACCTGGTCGCCTGGCTGCTGGAACCGGGATACATCACCGGTCACGTCTTTGTGATAGGCGGCGGACGCAGTCTGGCCTGATCTCCTACCCTCGGGCCGTGCTCCAGTCGATATACGAGCGGCTCCGCGACAGCCTATTTGCCCTCCCGGCGACACTGATCTTGGCCCTCGGGGCCATGGCCTGGCTGGCCCGACGGGTCGACGGCTGGTTGCCGCCCGACACGCCCTGGCTGCTCCCCACAACCGTCGACTCCAGCCGCGCCATCCTCTCGACGGCCGCGCTGGCGACGATCACCGTGGCCGGCATCGTGTTCTCGGTGACGGCGGTGGTGGTGCAACTGGCGACCACCCAGCTCTCGCCCCGGGTGACCCAGGGGTTCCTGCGCGACCCGTTCCACCAGGTGACGATCGGCGTGACGATCGGTACCTTCGTCTACTCACTGCTCATCCTCTCCGACGTGCACGGGACGGAAGAGATCCCGTTCACCCGACACGACTTTTCCGTGAGCCTGGACGTCCTCATGGCAGTGATTTCGATGATCCTCATCGTGTTGTTCATCGACTCCACGATGCGCAACCTGCGTATCGACACGGTGATCCGCTCGCTGGCCGACGAGACGGAGGCGGCGGTGGAGTCGCTTCCCGAGCGTCAACCGCCGTCGAGTAGCGAAAACCAGGGTTTGCCGGAAGGTGCCGGCGACTCGACGGTCCCCATCGCCAGGACCGGATGGGTCACCGAAATCGACGTCGACCGAATCCTCGCCGTGCTGCCCCCCGACACGTCCGTCCGACTCGACCTGAGAGTGGGCGACTTCGTCGTCCGGGGCGAGGTGGCGGCGCGTACCTGGCCGGGAGTCTCGGACACGACCCAGGAGGACATCGCCCGGACGATCAAGGCGGCTCGCAATCGCTCGATCGATTCGGACCCCGCCTATGGCCTGCGTCAGATGGTTGACATCGCCCTCAGGTCGCTTTCTCCGGCGATCAAGGACCCGACCACGGGGTCGGATGTGATCCGTCACCTGGGCCAGCCGCTGCAGGCACTCCTCCTCCGAGAGATGCCGGGTCGGGTGATCGACGCCGAAGGCGGACGGAGGGTGTATCTGCCCCGCGCTCCGACCCACTCCGACTACGTCCACGGCACGTTTCGCGAGATCCGTCTGGCGGCGGACAAGGAGCCCTACGTGCTCCATGCCTTGGTCGAGACCCTGGCCAGCCTCATCTCGGTCGTAGAGGCGGCCGGCCACGAAGGCCGGGCGGCAGCCCTCCACGCCGAGGCCGAGGAGACGATGGCGATGATCGAACGCTCCGAGCTTCCTCCTGACGACAAGAAGAGCCTGGTGGCCTTCGCTCGGGGCGTGGGTCTGGAAGAAGCGGCTCAGTAGTAGTAGCGGCTGAGGGTCTCGGCCACCATGGCGGGGCGCTCGTCATCCTCCCGTTCGATCGTGACGGCCCGCTTGACCTGGATGCCGCCGCCCTGCTCGGAGACCGAGTCGAGCACGACCCGGGCCCGAATCCGGCTACCCGAAGGCACCGGACCCGTGAATCGGACTCGGTCGAGCCCGTAATTGATCCCCATGCGCGGATTTCCCATGTCGAGCTCGATCCGCGAGGTCAGGGCGACGGTGAGCGACAGGGTGAGGAAGCCGTGGGCGATCGTGGTTCCGAACGGACCCTCCGCGGCCCGCTCGGGGTCGACATGGATCCACTGGTGGTCATCGGTGGCATCGGCGAAGGCGTCGATCCGGTCCTGGTCGACGACAAGCCAGTCGCTGACGCCGATCTCGGTCCCGATGAGCGGCTGGAGCCGCGCGAGGATGTCCTGCATCGACCGAACTCTAAGTCGGAAGTCACGAATGTCGACTACGCGTCCGGTCGGCTCGCGCCTCGCCGATTGGCGGGACGATCGGGGCTACGCTCGGGTTTCATGCGGGTCCTCCCCACGAACGTCGACGTCCGGTCGGCAGAGTATCGGGACAACCGAACGGCCATGCTGGCCAAACTGGACGAGTTCGAGGAGCTGGTGGACGAGGCGCGTCAGGGTGGCGGCGAGAAGTACATCGAGCGTCACCGGCAGCGGGGCAAGCTGCTGGCTCGCGAGCGAATCGAGCTGCTCGTCGATCGGGACTCGCCCTTCCTGGAGCTGTCCACTCTTGCCGCCTGGGGGACTGACAAACCGCTGGGAGCCAATGCCGTCACGGGGATCGGCGTGGTCGACGGCGTGGAATGCGTGATTTCGGCCCACGACCCGACCTCCCAGGCCGGTTCGTCCAACCGCTACTCGCTCCGCAAGAGCCTCCGGGCTCAGGACATCGCCCTCCAGAACCGGATGCCGCTCATCAACCTGGTCGAATCGGGTGGCGCCGATCTTCCCGACCAGGCCGAAGTCTTTCTCACCGGCGGCAAGTGGTTCCGCAATCTGACCCGCATGTCGGCCGCCGGGATTCCTACCATCGCCCTCGTCTTCGGCAGCTCCACCGCCGGCGGAGCCTACGTCCCGGGGATGTGCGACTACGCCGTCATGGTCGATCAGCAGGCCAAGGTCTTCCTCGGTGGGCCGCCGCTGGTGAAGATGGCTACCGGAGAGGAGTCGACCGACGAGGAGCTGGGCGGAGCCGAAATGCACTCCCGCGTCTCGGGCCTCTCGGACTACTTCGCCCGCGACGAGCACGAGGCGATCCGGATGGGCCGCGACATCGTCGGCCACCTCAACTGGCGCAAGCTCGGATACGGTCCGACCCGGCCGGCGGACGAGCCGATCCACGATCCGGACGAGCTGCTGGGGGTCCTGCCGGAAGATCTCCGGGTTCCGTTCGATCAGCGTGAGATCTTGGCTCGCGTCCTCGACGGATCCCGCTTCGAGGAGTACAAAGCGCTCTATGGCCCATCGATTCTCACCGGATGGGGGTCGGTGCATGGATTTCCGATCGGCATCGTCGCAAACCAGCAGGGGGTGATCTTCTCCGAGGAGGCCCAGAAGACGACGGAGTTCATCCAACTGTGCAACCGCTACGACCTACCCATCATCTTCAGTCACAACACGACCGGGTACATGGTCGGTCGGGAGTACGAGCAGCGAGGAATCATCAAGGACGGCGCCAAGATGGTCAACGCCGTCGCCAACTCGTCGGTGCCTCACATCTCGCTCATGACCGGCGTCTCGTATGGCGCCGGCAACTACGGGATGTCGGGCCGCAGCTACGACCCCCGATTCGTCTTTGGTTATCCCACCCACAAGGTGGCTGTGATGGGACCCAAACAGCTCGCCGGGGTGATGTCGATCATCTCCCGGACGGCAGCCGAGTCGAGGGGCACCGAGTTCGATGAGGAAGCCGACGCCCAGAGAACGGCGTTGATCGAGGCGCAGATCGGCCATGAAGAACAGGCGTATTTCTCCACGGCTTTGGTCCGTGACGACGGGCTGATCGACCCCCGCGACACGCGCACCGTGCTCGGGATCGCCCTCTCCGCCGTCCATTCCGGACCGGTGAAGGGGACAGCCGAGTTCGGCGTCTTCCGCATGTGAGCGACAACCGCCACAATGGGAATTCACGTGCCGATTCCCATGGCGGTCGCCCGTTTCAACCGCTACGTCACGAACCGCGTGACGAGATTGTTTACCGGTTGGCTCCCCGGGTTCTGCATCCTGCGCCACGTTGGCCGGCGGTCAGGGCGGCTCTATCGCACTCCCCTCAACATCTTCCAGTGCGACGACGGTTTCGTCATCGCCCTGACCTACGGCGCCGACGTCGACTGGCTCAAAAACATCATGGCAGCCGGCGAGTGTTCCATGACTTACCTAGGCCGGGAGATACCGCTCACGCGACCTCGATTCATCGGCACCGAGGAAGGCATGAGTCACATGCCCTTGCCAGTGCGGATCGTTCTGCGGATCATCGGCGTCACGGACTTCGTACACCTGAAGCGGGCCTGACCCCTTCTCGCGCGACATTTCCGGCGCATATGACGGGAACATCGCGCGATTGCGTCATTCGAACTCGAGGATCACGTCCCGATATCCCAGGCTGAGCAGGAAGTTCGTTATCACCTCGCGGGCGTTGTCCTCGGCCGTCTGGAGGATGCCCGCGTCCAAGGCGGCCTGTTGCAATACGTCCTCCGCCACCCGGCGGGCATCGGTCTCGAGACGCGGGTCACCCCGAGTGAACAGACCGGTTTCCCGGTCGAGGATCTGGGTGGCATCGTTGTCCACCGCCACGTACTGGATCTCCGGCCCTGGCACGACCAACTCGACGACACCGTCCGGAGACAGCTCGAACGAGCGCACCGTCACCTCGCCCAGGTCGACTCCGGCCCCGATTCGCGCCA
The DNA here is from genome assembly GCA_036259475.1 of Acidimicrobiia bacterium. GTDB lineage: Bacteria > Actinomycetota > Acidimicrobiia > Spongiisociales > ZC4RG35 > ZC4RG17. The sequence goes on from DATABS010000111.1 coordinate 37,079, forward strand.
CTGCGAAGAGTTGGAGACTGTCACCGCGGGCCCAGGCGAGAAACCCCTCGTCCGTCCCCTTCTCGACGATGGTGTACTCGACCAGCTCCACCGTCGTCAGGTTCGCCAGATCGCGGATCGACCGCACGACCGTTGGCCCGATCTCCTGGTAGGGCTCCGGTTCCAGGGCGGCGCTCAGGTCGCCTGGGGTGGGGACGGCGTCGACGACGGTGCGGATTCCCCAGACGAGGAGCCCGGCCAGCACGAGGATCGCCACGACGATCCCAACCAGGAGGACCGTGCCGATGCCCGGCCCGCGTCGGGGCCGGTCGGCGGGCTGATCGGTCAACCGAGCAGGTCCCGATACTTGCGGAAATGGGCCAGGCCCTCCACCTGGCGGATGAAACGGGGGCTGCGCCGGAAGCGCTGCCCGATCTGGGCATGTGACTCGCCCTGGGCTCTGAGCGCCAGCACACGGCTCTGCATGGGGCTGAGGACGGAACCGTCGCGCGTCTCGGTGGTGCCGCGACCGGGATGGGTGGCCCAATCGGCGATGTTGGCGACCATTTCCGGCGTCTTACGAATTCGGCGCCCGATCTCCTCGTCGCTGAGGCCCTGTTGGCGCATCGCCAGAACCCGGGTCTCTATCGGTCGAAGCTGCAAGGTCATGTTTCGCTCCTCTCTTCCCTCCTAACCTATCGGACGAGAGCACCTAAGGACGGAAAAGGGGCCACTACCGTCCCTTTTTCAGAAATGAGCAGCCAAACCTCGATCCGAAAGCTCTTGGTGGCCAACCGGGGTGAAATCGCCCGCCGCATCTTCGCCACCTGCCGACGAATGGGCATCTCTACGGTGGCCGTCTACTCCGAGCCGGATCGGTCAGCCCCTTTCGTGGCCGAAGCCGACGAGGCGGTGGCGCTGGGCGGGGAAACCCCGGCCGAGTCCTACTTATCGATGGAGGCCATCATCGACGCCGCCCGGCGGACCGGCGCCGAGGCGGTCCATCCGGGGTATGGCTTCCTGGCAGAGAATGCCGACTTCGCCCGAGCAGTGGAGGCGGCGGGTCTGGCATGGATTGGCCCTCCCCCTTCCAGCATCGAGACGATGGGATCCAAGCTCGCCTCCAAGGAGCTCATGGACCGCTCGGGCGTCCCCACCCTTCCCAGTGTCGATCTCACCGGTCTCGACGCGGATCAGATGCTCAAGGCGGCGGACGAGGTGGGATATCCCGTGCTGGTGAAGGCTTCCGCCGGCGGGGGCGGCAAAGGCATGCGAATCGTTGGCAAAGCGGCGGATTTGCCGGAGGCCGTCACGGGCGCCCGCCGGCAGGCGGCAGGCGCCTTCGGTGACGACACGATCTTCCTGGAGCGCTACCTCGAGCGAGCGCGTCACATCGAGATCCAGGTGTTCGCCGACACCCACGGCACGACGGTTTCCTTGTTCGAGCGCGAATGCTCCATCCAGCGGCGGCACCAGAAGATCATCGAGGAGGCGCCGTCGCCGGCTCTCGACGAGTCCATCCGCAGACAGATGAGTCGAGCGGCGGTCACCGCCTCCCAGGCGGTGGGTTATGTGGGCGCCGGGACGGTGGAGTTCCTCTACGACGACGGCCAGTTCTTCTTTCTGGAGATGAACACGCGCCTGCAGGTCGAGCATCCGGTGACAGAGATGATCACCGGGCTCGACCTCGTCCGACTCCAGCTGCAAGTGACCATGGGTGAGCAGTTGCCGAGCGAAGCGACCGAGCCCACTCTGCGGGGACATGCCATCGAAGCCCGGCTCTACGCCGAGGACCCGGCGGCGGGCTATCTGCCCGTTACCGGGACGCTGCACAAGGTGTCGTTTCCCGATTTGGAGGGGCTGCGGGTCGACAGCGGAGTGGAGGACGGTTCAGTCGTCACCGCCCATTACGACCCGTTGCTCGCCAAGGTGATCGCCTGGGCTCCATCGCGCGATGAAGCGGCGCGGCTTCTCGCCCGGGGGTTGGAAGGCGCGTCCCTGCATGGGTCGACCACCAACCGCAATCTCCTGGTGCGGATCCTCCGGCATCCCGCGTTCCTCTCCGGTGACATCGACACCCACTTTCTCGAACGCCACGACCCCACCGAGCTGTCTGCTTCTCTCCCGTCGGCGGACGATGCCCGTCGAGCGGCGGTGGCAGCGGCGCTCGCCTCTCAGTCCGCCCGGCGTCAGCGCGCGGAGGTGCTGTCGACGATTCCTTCCGGATGGCGCAACGTCCCATCGGCGATGCAGCAGGTCGCATACCGCAGCGAGCACGGTGACATCCGGGTGGCGTACCGCTTCCGCCGGGATCACGTCCTCGAGGTAGACGGCGTCGGAACGGCCCGCCTCGTGGAGGTCCGGCCCGACCGTATCGGTCTGGAGCTCGACGGCCTCCTGCGCTGGTACGACATCCACCATCACGAGTCAGCGGTGTACGTCGACGGCCCAGGAGGGACGGTCCGCCTGGAAGAGGTATCCCGTTTCCCCGAATCGGAGCGGGAAGAACAACCCGGATCGCTCCACGCTCCCATGCCCGGAACCGTGATCCGGGTGGAGGTCGCCGAGGGTGAGAGCGTCAAGGCGGGTCAGGTTCTGATGGTCATGGAGGCCATGAAGATGGAGCACTCCCTACGAGCTCCCCACGACGGAGTCATCACCGCCCTCCAGGCCTCAACCGGCGACCAGGTGACGGCCGAGGAGGTGCTGGTGGTGGTGGGAGAGGCATGAGCGCCCAACTGCACGTCGACCTCATCGGACTGACGCCGACTCCGGCCGCGGTCACGGCCCGTACGGTCGATCAGGCCTCCTTGCGAAAGGCGATCGAATCCGGCATCCAGCGGATTCGCCGCGCGGTGACCGCCGGCCACGTCCCCACCAGCGGCGCTCCGTTCGTCCGCTATCTGTCCTACTCCGACGAGTTCGACATCGAGATCGGTCTTCCGCTCGATGGTCCCCACATCGTCCCCGGCTTCCGGACGACCATCCTCCCAGGCGGCACCGCCGCCAGCGTGTGGCACCTCGGCACCTACGAGGAGCTGAGGTTCGTGTTCGACGAACTGCGCCGGTGGGTCGAATCGAATGCGACGCCGGCCGGCGACCCCTGGGAGTGGTACTGGACCTCCGGCGACGCCGACCAGCCCCGTACCCAGATCGTCTGGCCCGTGACGACGCCATGAACGGGGGCCGGGAGACCGACGTCTTCGACCGGGCCCCGTTCATCCGGCTTCTCGGCTACCGGCTGGCAGGTTCGGGAGACGGGTGGATGGAGACGGTGCTCGAGGTCCAGGACAAACACCTCCAGCAACACGGCTACGTCCACGCCGGGGTGATGACCACCATGGCAGACCACACCTCAGGGGCCGCCGCCACCACCGTCATCGCGCCGGGCTACTCCATCCTCACCGCCCAGCTCTCGATGCATTTCCTGCGTCCGGCCCGCGGAACGGCCCTCGAGTGCCGAGCCGAGGTCGTCAAACCGGGCCGGAGCCTAGTCGTGACCCAGGCAAGTATCCGCTGCGACGACGTCGACGTGGGGCTCTTCCACGCCACGATGGCAGTAGTGGAAGGGGAATTCGAATGAGTGAGCTGAACGACATCACGAACGACCTGGAGGCGGAGACTCGCGAGTTGGTCGGACTGCTGCAACCGCTCGAGCCGAAGGATTGGGAGCGCGTGACTCCCGCCGAACCGTGGACGATCAGCGATCAGATCGGCCATCTGGCCTACTTCGACGAGCAGGCCACACTGGCCGCTTCCGACCCCGCTGCCTTCGCCGATCGGCTGAACGAGACTCTTCCCACGCTGGTCGAGGATGTGGGCGACTTCCACCGAGCCCGCGGCCTGGGCGGCCCGGCGGTTCTGGACTGGTTCCGCCAGGCCCGCGACGATCTCCTGTCGGCCGCCGGGGACGTCGATCCGGACAGCCGAATTCCGTGGTACGGACCGCCGATGCGGCCGCGTTCGTTCATGGTCGCTCGGCTCATGGAGACATGGGCTCACGGCACCGACGTCGCCCAGACACTCGGAACCACCCTGCCGGCCACTGACCGGCTCTTTTGGATCGCCGACCTCGGCGTCCGTACGTTCTCGTGGTCGTTCGCCAACCGCCAGCTCGACGTGCCCGCCGAACGCGTGCGGGTGGCACTCAGCTCGCCATCGGGCCTCAGCCGAGTCTGGAACGAGGAGTCGGAACAGTCGGTCAGCGGACCGGCGGAGGACTTCTGCCTGGTCGTCTCCCAGCGACGCCACGTCGCCGACACCGAATTGGCGGTCAACGGGACGGTGGCCGCCCGCTGGATGGAAATCGCCCAGGTCTTCGCCGGCCCGCCGGGAACAGGCCGTTCTCCGACCTCCTGACGGGCTTCACGGCCTGGGTCAGACCAGGCCGGCCGCCTCGGCGGCCTGGCTGTACCACCCGGCCAGGGTGGTGAGCGTCTCGTGAGCGTTGAGGCCACTCGGATTGGGGACGACCCAAACGGACGCCCCAGCCAGAGGCTCGGCTTGGGGACCTGGCGCCGCTTTGGGGAGGCCGAAGGCGGTGCGATAGGCGGTCACCCCGGCAACCGCCACGACCGCCGGCCGCACTTCGGCGACCACTCGCGCCACTCGGCGAGCGCCCTCGGACAGCTCGCAGCGGCTCAGCTCGGAAGCGCGGGCGGTGGCGCGGGCGACCAGGTTGGTGATGCCCATCCCCCGGGTGAGGAAGTCGACTCGCTGCTCGTCGGTCATACCCGTCTGAGGGTCGATGACCCAGTCGATCAGCCCGGCGGCACGAAGCGCGGGATAGAAGCGGTTGGAGGGATGACAGAAGTGGGTGTTGGTGGCGGCGGTCCACAGACCGGGATTGATACCGACGAAGAGGAGGCGACAGCCGGGACCGATGAGGTCATCGACCGTCCGGTTGCGGTATCGCTCGAGCTCGGCGCGGGTGAAGCCCACCCGCCTCAGCCCAACAGGTCCTCTTTGAGGCGGGCGACGTGACCGGTCGCCTTGACGTTGCGATACTCGTGCTCGACATTCCCCTCGGGATCCAGCACGAACGTCGACCGGATGATCCCCTCATACTCCTTGCCGTAGTTCTTCTTGGTGCCCCAGGCCCCCAGCTCCTCGGCGAGGGAGTGGTCCTCGTCGGAGAGGAGCGGGAAGGGCAGACCCTCCTTTTCCCGAAATCTGGCATTTCGCTCCGGGGCGTCGGGACTGATGCCCACGACCTCATAGCCGGCGTCCAGGAGATCGCCGTAGGAGTCCCGGAAGTCGCAGGCTTCAGTGGTGCAGCCCGTCGTCATCGCCTTGGGATAGAAGAACATGACGAGCCGCTTGCCGGCGTAGTCGTCGGCCGAAACCGGGTTGCCGTCCTGATCGGGAAGATTGAACTCGACGCTCATGGCGCTGACGGTACCAATCCGAGAGGCCCATGCGAGACGTGCCCAATCGTCCTCACACGGTCGCTTCTGCGCTCTTCAGGAAAGACGACGTGCCCGCCACCAGGCCGGCACCCGCCGGCAGCCAGTAGTGGACGATGCGGAAAACGACGACTGGAGCCACTGCGGCGGCCGCTCCGACCCCGAAGAAGGCGAGGGACCCGAGAAGCCCTGCTTCGGCGAAACCCAACCCTCCCGGGGTTCCCGGGATGCCGGCGGCCAACTGCGACACGCCGAAGACGGTGACTATTTCGACCAGCCCCAGATCGAGACCGAAGGCAGCGAGCACCAGGGCGAGGGCCATCACCTCGGCGGCGATCCGTCCCCACAGATAGAGGTGCGAGAGCCGGTCGGTGGGGAGGTCGACCATCGCCGAGCCGATCCGTTGCCGCGCCCAGTGGGGCAGCCACCGCCGTAGTGCGCCCAGCCGGGACGCCACGACGATCACTGCCAGTCCGGCGACGACGGCCACCCCGGCGAAGATCCGCATCCCATCCACCAGCTCGGTGCGGGCCTCTCCCAATGAGTGAACGAAGGCACCGACTCCCGTGGCGAATGTCAATCCGCCGTAGTTGAGAGCGGTCGCCCGAACAGCCGCCCCGCCGGTTCCCGACGCCTTGTGACGCACCGTCCACGCCATCGCCACCGGAGTCACCGCCCCGCCCGCCGGGAGGAGGCGGGCGACGCTGCCGCCCACGAGGGCGGCCCGGAAGCTCTCGGCCGGGGAGATGACGCCGCCTGCCGTGGCCACGCCTTGCCGGAAGAGCTCGCCGAACAGCCACACGGCGACCGCCTGGGCGGCCACTGCGGCGACGAGCACGAACGCCGCCCGCCAACCGAGATCAGCCCAGCCGGCGTCGTCGTAGAAGAGGGCGAAGGCGACGGCATAGATGACGAATGTCACCGCAGCCATGACGAGTATCCAGCGCTTCCTGGCGACCTGGCTCATGACACGGCCCGCGACTGGGGTGACCGGTCGTCGTAGTTCGAGCCCGGGCGATCCGTGTCCCACACCGCTCGGTACATGCGGGCTGTCAACGCGGCCGGAGCTCCGATGTTGCCCTGCATCCGGCGCCCGATGACGACCGCCGAGAGGACGACGGTTGCAGCCACGACCGCGCCGGTCTGCCCGGTGAAAGCCGCCGCTGGGACCAACAGGCCCCAGCCGATGAACCCGGCGATCCCGCCGCCGATCCACCATCCCGCCACCGCCCATAGACCCGTCCAGATCAGCAGCGACGGCGCCAACCCTGTGAGGACACCCACCGCAGTCGCCAGTCCCCGGCCCGACCGGGACCGCAGGTAGACCGACCAATTGTGACCGATCACGGCGGCGATGCCGCTCGCCGCCACCACCCCGTCGGCCAGGCCGAAGCGACGGGCGACGAGCACCGGGGCGAGGCCCTTGAGACCGTCGAGGATGGCAGCCGCCGCCCCGTAGCGAAGTCCCACCGTGCGGGTCAGGTTGCCGGCACCCACATTGCGGCTGCCGACCGACCGCAGGTCGACGCCGGCCGCCCCACCGAGCAGGAGGGCGAACGGCACCGCTCCAAGCAGATAGCTCAATGAGACGGCGGCGAAGGCGGAGAACGGATCCGGCATGATGGGAAGAATGGCAGGAGCTATTGCATCCTGTCTATCGGTTATCTCCCTGACATTCGCCCCGGGCCGACCGACTCATCCCAGGATCTCTCGGAGCAATGCCTGATAGAGCCAGGGCTCGATGAGGAAGGAGTCGTGGCCCTTGTCGGAGTGGACGGTGAACCAACGAACGCGGACCCCGGCGCGATCGAGGGCCGTGGCCATCCTCTGCTGATCCTCCGGGTAGTAGCAGACGTCGCTATCGATGGTGAAGATCAGCCAATCCTGGTCCCGGCACCGCTCCAGCAACTCTTCGGTCGGAGCCCCGACCTCGGCTTCGAGGTCGAACCGTTGCCACACCTCCATCACCCGGAGATACGTGTTGGCGTCGAACCGCTGGACGAACTTCTGGCCCTGGTGGAGCATGTAGGACTCGAGCGGGTGACCGACCTCGTACCCACCAAGGTCGTGATGCTGGACCACCTCGGAGCGCGCTCGGCGGCGCATCGCATCGAGAGAGACGAACGTCTTGTGGCCGATCATCCGGGCGTGGGCGAGACCCACTTCGGGGCCCGGCCCGCCGTAGTAGTCGCCGCCCTTGAACTCGGGATCAGACACGATGGCGAACATCTGCTCGAAGTTGTGGATGATCTGAAGGGAGCTCGTGGTCAGGCTGGCGGCGATGGGAACCACCTTGGAGACCCGGTCGGGGTAACGGGTGGCGACGATGACGCACATCATCCCGCCCACCGAACCGCCGATCACGGAGTGGAGCTTCTCCACCCCGATCTCCGAGAGGAACTGCATTTGTGCGTCGACGAGGTCTGTCAGAGTGAGCTCGGGAAAGCGAGACCCGTAGTGATCTCCCGTCGTGGGGTCGATCGACGAGGGACCGGTCGAGCCGTAGCAACCCCCTAGGTAGTTGACGCAGATGACGGCGAACCGGTCGGTGTCGACCGCCCGTCCCGAGCCGATGAAGCCGTCCCACCAGCCGAGCTGGCACTCGTCGGTCCAGTCCACGCTGAGGTCGGGGACGGCCTCGTTCCAGCCGGCGGCGTGCTGGCTCCCGGTCAGGGCGTGGAAGATCAGGATGACGTTGTCGGCGTCGGTGCTGACCTCGCCGTACTGCTCATAGGCGAGGGTCACTTCGGGGAGCGTGCCGCCGTGCTGGAGATGGAACGGGCCCTGCAGCGTATGAAAGCGGGTCTCGACTTTTCCGACGCCCTCTGTTGTGTAGCTCATATGGTGAACGAACAGGCTACCGGGCGACCGCCTTCCCGTCACCGAGGGAAAATTCGTGTCCTGGTTGCAACCGAGGTGTCACAGTCGGCCTTCTGCGAGGAACCGAGCCAACACCCGGTTGAACTCCCGGGGCTGTTGAAGCATCGGCTCGTGACCGGCCCCGGGAAGGGTGACCAGACGGGCGCCGGGAATGGCTTCGGCGAGCTGCTGCGGTCCCCCCTTCGGGATCATCCGATCCTGATCGCCGGCCACGACCCATACGGGCACTGCCACGTGCTCCAGCTCGGAGGCCTCGTAGGAGGCGCAGGCGGTGAGATCGGCGGCCAGCACGCCAGGGCGGGAGCGCTCGACCAGCCGGGATATGCCACCTTGATGCCAGGTACCCGGATACGGATGACCGCCCCGGTTGGCGGCCGGGACAGACCAGCCGGCTATGTACGCCGCCGCCAGCGGGCGATCGTCGCGGGCCGCGGCGAGCAGGGTGGGATGCACCGGGATCCTGGGACCCGCCCCCACCAGCATCATCCGTTCGACGCAGGCGGGATCCCCACTCGCCGTTTCGAGTGCGATGAGGGCTCCCATGGAGTGCCCGACAACGGCTGCTCGGCCCAGCTCGGCGAGGAATCCGCCCAGCCACTCGGCCGCCTCGGCAATCGAGTCCGGAGACGGCCCGTCGCTGGCTCCGTGACCCGGGAGGTCAGGGGCGCGTATCTTCCACCCGCGATGGGCGAGCCAGCGCGTCTGGAATCTCCAGACGGTGTGATCGGCGCCCGCGCCGTGGAGGAATACGACGACGTCCTCTCCGTCTTTCCTCCCGCCGGTGTGGACGTTGAGGGTCACCGGGTGGCGACTCGCAGGGCGCGTTCCAGGTCGGAGATGAGGTCATCGGAGTCCTCGAGACCCACGGACATGCGCACCAGACCCTCGTCGATTCCCGCCTGGGCGAGGCCTTGGGAATCGAGTTGAGCGTGGGTGGTGGAAGCGGGGTGGATGACCAGAGAGCGGCTGTCGCCGACGTTGGCCAGGTGGGCGAAGATCCTCACGGACTCGATGAACCGGCGGCCTGCCTCCCGTCCTCCTTCCAGGACGAAGGCCAAAATCCCTCCCGAGCCGCCCGGCAGCAACTTGACGGCCAGGTCGTGGTCGGAGTGAGTCTCCAAGCCAGGGTACGAGACGGACCTCACTCCGTCTGCTGACTCGAGATAGGACGCGATGCGTTCGGCGTTGGCGGTGTGGCGCTCCATCCTCACCGCCAGCGTCTCCAGCCCCTCGAGCAGCCGGTAAGCCACCTCCGGCGCCATACAGGCTCCGAAGTCACGAATCCCCTCCGCTCGGGCAAGAGCGGCGAAGGCCGACCTCCCGAAGTGGTCGGTGAAGACCACCCCCCGATACGGCGGATACGGTTCCGTCAGCATGGGGAAGCGCCCCGAGCTCTCCCAGTCGAAGGTCCCGGCGTCCACGACCACCCCTCCGATCACCGAGCCGTGGCCGGAGATGTATTTCGTCGCCGAGTGGAAGACGATGTCCGCACCCCACTGGGCGGGACGGCATAGATACGGGGTGGCAAAGGTGTTGTCGACGACCAGCGGGACGCCGGCGTCGTGAGCGATCGACGCCATGGCGGGCAGATCGGCGACAGCCATGGCGGGGTTCCCGATCGTCTCGGTGAGGAGGAAGCGGGTCTCGGCGGTGATGGCGGCCGCGAGCGCGTCCAGATCATCCACGTCGACGAAAGTGGTCGTGACGCCGAATCGGGGAAGGGTGTTGAGCAAGAAGTTGACGGTGCCCCCGTACAGGGCCGAAGTGGCGACGATGTGGGATCCGGCGGCGGTGAGAGTCGTGGCGATCAGGGCCAGGGCGGCCTGACCCGACGCCGCGGCCACGCCCGCCACCCCGTCCTCGAGGGCGGCGATCCGCTCTTCGAAGGCGGCCACGGTGGGATTGGAGATTCGGCTGTAGATGTGGCCGGGAATCTCGAGGTTGAACAGCGAGGCCGCCTCGTCGGTGTCCTCGAAGATGAACGACGACGAGAGATAGATGGGGACGTTGGAGGCGCCCGTACGGGGATCCCGCTCGACGCCGGCTTGCACGGCCAGGGTCTCGAAACCGAGGCGATCCGGTTCGACCATGATGGAGGGAAGGCTAGACCCCCGTGTCTGGGGACGGTCCCCATCGAAGATCCGCGGACGGCCCAACGAGTCCCGCAGCCGACCCTCTTCGTCCAGAGGTGGCCGGCAGATCCGCCGACGCCGGTTGGGTTACTGTGGTGGAGGAGCAATCAGACGTTAGGGAGGAGCGGCAGATGACCTTCAAGATCACCTACGCCACCATGTCAGCCGACAACGAAGAGCTCCAGTCCGCCTACGACGACGCCGTCGAGCGGGTCCAGTCGAGATTGGGACAGGAACATCCCCTGTTCGTCAACGGCGAGGAGCGAAAGACGGGCGATTGGTACGAGGAGCGCTCTCCCATCGACCGCGACATCGTCGTGGGGCGCTATTCGCAGGCCCGGACGAGCGATGTAGACGACGCGGTCCGGGCGGCGACGGCGTTCGAATCCGAGTGGGGTGCGACGCCCTGGCAGGAACGGCGCGATCTCATGCTGGCGGCGGCTGACAGGATGGAACAGCAGATGTTCGACCTGTCGGCGCTCATGGCCTACGAGGTCGGCAAGAGCCGGCTCGAAGCGCTGGGCGACGTCGCCGAAACCGTCGAGTTCTACCGGTACTACTCCCGTCAGATAACCGAGCACGACGGGTTCGAGACTCCGCTCTCGTCGCTCTCCGATAACGAGCAGAACGTCTCGGTGCTCCGGCCGTACGGAACCTGGGCGGTGATCTCACCGTTCAATTTCCCCCTCGCCCTGGCGGCGGGGCCTTCGATCGGGGCGCTGCTCACCGGAAACACGGTGGTGCTCAAACCGTCCAACCAGGGCGCCCTGATGGCACTCGAGTTCTACCGTCTGATGCGTGAGGCGGGCCTTCCGGCCGGGGCTTTCCATGTCGTGACCGGCGGAGACGACGTCGGGGACACGCTGGCTCACCACGACCTGATCGACGGACTCACCTTCACCGGTTCCTACGACGTCGGCATGTACCTCTACCGGACGGTGCGTGAGAACCGACCCAAGCCAGTCGTGGCGGAGATGGGCGGCAAGAACCCGGCGATCGTGACGGCTTCGGCGGATCTCGACGAGGCCGCCGAGGGGATCCTGAGGGGAGCGTTCGGCTTTTCGGGCCAGAAGTGCTCGGCGACGTCACGGGTCTACGTCGACCGCCGCGTGTACGACGAGTTCGTGGACAAGCTCACCGAACGGGCGAAGGAGTTGAAGCTCGGCAACCCCCTCGATCGGGAGGCCTTCAGCGGACCGGTCATCGACGAAGCGGCCGTCAAGCGATTCGAAGACGCAGTGGCCGACGTCGAGGCCAAGGGCGGCAAAGTGTTGGTGGGAGGCAACCGAATCGTCGACGGGGACTTCGCTCGCGGCACCTATGTGGCTCCCACCATCGTCGTCGCCCCCGACGAGTCGTACGTCTGGTCCCAGGAGCTGTTCGTTCCCTTCGTCACGGTCGGCCCGGTCGACTCGCTCGACGAGGCGATCGAGAAGTCCAACAACACGCCTTTCGGACTCACCGCCGGGCTTTTCGCCCGCGCCGAGGAGGAGGTAGAGGAGTTCTTCAACCGGATCGAGGCCGGCACGACCTACGTCAACCGCCAGGCCGGAGCCACCACCGGGGCATGGCCCGATATCCAGAGCTTCGGAGGCTGGAAGGGATCCGGGACGTCGGGTGCGGGCGGGGGCGGCCCGTGGTACCTGCGCAGCTATCTCCGCGAGCAATCCCGCACCCGCATCCACTGAGACCTCGGGTTCAGGGCTTGGCCTGCTGGGCGTGGATCCGCGCCAGCTTGTCGATCTGCTCCAGCGCGGTCGCCAGATGCCCCTGGGCGGCGAAGGCCTGGGCGGCGCCCTGGCCCCCGTCGCCGTCCTGCATCAGATGCGCCGCCTTGCGGGCATGAACCGCCGCCTGCTCGGCCGACTCCGCCGCCCGCAGATAGGCCGACGCCGCATCCGCCAGCAACGGGGGAACCGAGGACCGGGCCGCCGGCTCGGGGGGAGGAGCCTCGGAAACGATCTGCGTGGGGCCTTCGGCGATGATGTCCTTGGCCTCGGCCACTGTGAACCGGCCCTGGGTGACTTCCCGACCCACCACGACGCCGGCCACGGTCCTTCCGTGGATCGACAGAGAGAGCAGACGCTGGAGGTCCTCCAGGTCGCGCACACCCCCGGCCGCCACCACCGGCTCCTCGACAGTGGCAAGGGCCTCGGCGAGGATCTGGACGTTGGTCGACTCGGTGAGGATGTCGCGGCCGACTTCGCTGACGAGGAAGGCGGCGGCGCCGGCGGCCGACATCTCGATCAGCACCTCCTCCAGGTACCTCCCCGAGTTCTTCGTCCAGCCGCGGGTGGCGATCTCCTCGTCGGACCGCACATCGAGCGACACCGCCACCTTTCCGGGGAACTCGCGGCACAGGTCCCACACCATGTTCTGATCCTCGATGGCGGCCGTCCCCATGACGATGCGCCAGGCGCCCCGCTCGATCAGGCGGCCGGCCTCGACATGGGAGCGGATGCCTCCGGCGATCTGCACGTCACCATTCGACTCCTCGAGGATCCGGTCCATCAGATACCGGTTCTTGAAATCCCCGAAGGCGGCGGCGTCGAGGTCGACCACGTGGACATGGTCGACGCCCTGCTGGAACCAGTTGTTGATGCGGCCCAGCGGATCGTTATGCAGGGCGATGGCGTCGTGGACGTCTCCGCGGGGCAGACGCACCGCTCGGCCGTCGAGGATGTTGACCCTGGCGTAGAGATCCATCCCGATACCGTATCCGAATATGAGGCAGCGTGAGCCGGGATGTAACCAATTGCCCCCACCGATAGTCCAACCCAACTAGTCCCGAACCGCGTCCTACCGTTGGTTCACCGCACCCTGAGGTATTCCCATGGCCCACAACGAACACTTCGAAATAGTGGAGGCGCTGGAGCCGACCGTCGCCCGCCTGCTCGCCGAGCACCGGGAGCGCCGCCGCATCTGGTATTTCCACGATTTCATCCCCTGGGAAGAGGGACGCAACTTCGTGAAGGAGCCGTGGGAGGAGTCTCAGGCCACCATCAACGAGCGAGCCCGGACATCATTGGTCCTCAACCTGCTCACCGAGGACAATCTGCCCTACTACCACCAGATACTCGAACGTCATCTTCCCCAAGGGTCGGTGTGGAAGGAATGGAACGGGCTGTGGACCGCCGAGGAGGGGCAGCACTCGATCGCCATCCGCTCCTACCTGCTGACCAGCCGCAACTGTGATCCGGTCGAACTGGAAGACGACCGTATGGCGACGATGCAGGCCGGCTACCAGCCCGACTTCGGCCACCTGGCGGAGTTGTTTGCCTACACGTCGGCCCAGGAGCTCGCCACCCGGGTGTCGCATCGCAACGCCGGCAAGATCACCGAGGACGAGACCGCCTTCGAACTCATGCGCAACATCGCCACGGACGAGAACCACCACTTCATGTTCTATCGAGGCGTCATGCAGGGGATGCTCGACCTCCATCCCACCATTGCGCTCGAGGGGATCCTGCGAGCGCTGAAGAACTTTCAGATGCCGGGGATTGGCATCCCGGGTTTCCTGCGCCGATCGGTGGAGATCGCCCGGGCGGGCGTCTACAACCTCCGGATCCATCATGATCACGTCGTCACCCCTCTCCTCCGTCAATGGGCCATCGGGGAGCTGACCGGACTCGACGCTAAGGCAAGCGAGTTGCAGGACAAGCTGATGGCGTTGCCCGGCGAGGTCATGCGCAAAGCCGAGCGGTTCGAAGCCCGCTTCGGCACGGCCTGAGACCCCTCCCCCAAACCGTTTTCGCGCATGAAAACGGGTGAGGACCTCGCATAGATTGGCGTCGATCCGAATCGT
>DATABS010000112.1:0-38721 GCA_036259475.1 Acidimicrobiia bacterium
CCTACCTGTTCGCCGGGCCTCGGGGGACGGGGAAAACCACCTCTGCGCGCATCCTCGCCAAAGCCCTCAACTGCCGGAACCGCAACCCCGACGGCTCGCCCTGCAATGAATGCGAGTCCTGCGTCGCCATCACCGACACTCGGATGTCGCGAATGTCCTCCACCGAGTTGTGACTGGCCGCGTCGAGCTCCATCACATCGAGCGAGGAGCCGTCGGTGATGGCGACACAGGACTCGCATTCATTGCAGGGCGAGCCGTCGGGGTTGCGGTTCCGGCAGTTGAGGGCTTTGGCGAGGATCCGCGCAGAGGTGGTTTTCCCCGTCCCCCGAGGCCCGGCGAACAGGTAGGCGTGGGCCACCCGGCCCTCGGCCACCTCCCGGGCGAGGGTGGCGGTGACGTGGCCCTGGCCCACGACGTCGTCGAAGGACTGCGGCCGGTACTTGCGATATAGAGCCTGGTATTCCATGCCGCCCCGACGCTACAGCCCTTGGCCGGCAGTCGGAAGGCGGCCTTTGGAAGTAGGAAGTAGGAAGTTGGAACTCGGAAGTCGGAAGTCGGAAGTGGCCGACATTCTTGCCACCTGCGGTTCACCCGGCCCCTCCCGGACTCGCGGCCCCTTCAGCGAAGGCATCCGAATGGCGCCTCCGGGCGACGAGCGTGCAATCAGCATGCTGTGGGCCAGGCGGATGCACGTTCGACGTGAACCGCTCTGTTCGCGGATGAGACCCCCCACAAAGTAAATACACCCACTCACGTTCGTCGAGCAATTGGTCGATACTGGGCCAGTGATCACCTCGGTCGACCATCCCTTCGACGACGCGGCTCCGGCCGTGTGGACCCGCAACCTCGTACGTCGCTTCGGTAAGACCAACGCGGTCGACGATCTCGATCTGGCGATTCGCCCCGGGGAGTTCTTCGGCCTCCTGGGCCAGAACGGGGCCGGCAAGACGACGACGATCCGCATGATCGTCGGCCTGCTCCGTCCGACCTCGGGCTCGGCGGGCATTGGCGAATTCGACACGTGGAAGTCACCGCTCGAGATCAAGCGGCGCATCGGCGTCCTGCCGGAGGAGTTCAACCTGTATGAGCGTTTGACCGGTGCGGAACTGCTGGACTTCACCGCCGCCATGCACTCCGTTCCCCGCCAGGACGCCGTCGCCCGTCGCGATGACCTCCTGGGGATGCTCGACCTCGAGTCCGACGCCGGCAAGCTCGTCGGCGACTACTCCCGGGGGATGCGAAAGAAGGTCGCCCTCGCCGCCGCCATCATCGCCCGGCCGCCGGTTCTCTTTCTCGATGAGCCCTTCGAGGGCGTCGACGCCGTCTCTGCCCGGCTCATCCGGCGCCTCCTCTCTCGCTACACCGAGCTGGGCGCGACGATCGTCTTCTCTTCCCACGAGATGCATCTGGTGGAGAAGCTCTGCACCCGCATCGGCATCATGAGCCATGGAAAGCTGATGCTGGAGGACACCCCCGGCGGCTTGTGCCACCGGATGGGGGTCTCAAATGTGGAAGACGCCTTCATCGCCGCCGTCGGCGGATCGGACGAGGAAAAAAGGATGGCATGGTTCGAGTCCTCGCCGGTCTGAAGGCCCGGCTGTTCTGGAACGGCCTGCGCTCGGACCGGCAGCGCCAGATCGGCCTTCCGCTCATCGCCGCCGTCGTCGGTTGGATCGCCTGGTCCCTCTCGAGCGGACACCACTCCACACTCGCCACTTTGGACGCGGCGTCCCGGACCCAGTACCTGGCGTGGGCGGCCCTCCTCATGTTCATCGCTTGGATCGCCCTGCCCGTCATCGTCTTCCCCTTGGACGACAACCTGGATCCACAGCAGCTCGCCACTCTGCCCGTGTCGCGGCCGAAGTTGATCGCCGGCCTCACCGCCGCCTCCTTCGTCTCCGTGCCGGTCATCGCGGTGATCTCGGTAGCGGCCACCACCCTGAGTCACCGGCCCGCCCTGCTGCTGTTCACCCTGCCGGCGGGCCTGATTTTCGTCGTGATGCTCGTGACTGCCTCTCAGGCGTTCACCACCATGATCTCCGCCGTCCTCCACTCCCGTCGAGGACGCGACGTGGCGGTGTTCCTCGTCATGGGGATCGGCCTGGCCAGCTTCGCCGGCTACCAGATGGTGAGGACGACGGTGAGCGAACTGGGACTGGCCACTGCTGCCACAACCCATCCCATCGATGGATGGTGGTGGCTGGTGCCACCAGTCGCACCCGCCCACGCCGTGACGGCAGCCTGGACCGGGCGGTGGTTCGACGCCCTGGTGGCGTTGGTCGTGGCCGTCGCCTGGACCGGCGTGATCGTCGTCACCTGGGAACGGGTGCTGCGCTGGCTGCTCGTCACGCCCAAACAGGAATCGGCCCCTTCTTCCGAACGACGGAAGGACGGCCTGGCGAGGGGCCGCTGGGAGGTTCCGTTCATCGTCGCCCGCAAGGAACTGCGCTTTTACATGCGGGATCCCCGCCAGCGGCTCGTGTGGACCGGCACCGTGATCTTCGTCGGCCTGGCGGTCGCCGCCATCGTCGTCGGCTCCGAGGGAATGGCTCGGTTCCGAACCAAGGAATGGCTTCCCATGCTGGCGCCCGTCCTGGTCCTGATGGTCGGTCTGCCCATCGCGTTGAACCAGTTCGGTTGGGAGCGGAACGCCGCCTCGTATGTCTTCGCCCTCCCGGCGAAACCCAGGTCGCTGATCCTCGGAAAGAATCTGGCCGCCATGGCTGGCCTGCTCACCGAGTCGGTTTTCCTCGGCCTGCTCCTGGCGTGGTTCTCTTCCAGCTGGCGCTGGTTCGGCCTGGTGATCCCGGTGGCGGTGGGAGCCATCTGCTGTCTTCTGGCGGTGGGGAACGTGGTCTCGGTGCTGGCACCTCTCAGGCTACCGAGAGAGGGAACGGACATGTTCGCCCAGGCGACGGAGCAAGGCTTGCTCGCCCTGGTCAGCCAGGTGGTGGCGTTCTTCAGCATCGGGCTCCTGCTGGTCTTACCCGCCTCGGTCGCTGTGTTGACTGTCGATTTCGGCCAGATGCTCTCGCCCTGGTTCGCCGGCGCCTTCGCCCTTGGTTGGGGACTGGTCTGGTACTCGGTGTCGCTGGGAATCTCAGGCTGGCTCCTGAAGAGGAGAGTCCCGGAGGTGGTGGGCTGGGTGCAGGTCTACTGACCGCCCGTCGCCATCGGGTACTGAGTGGTAGGTCGTAGGTGGTAGGTCGCTTACCTTTGCTCCTCTAACCGATTTCACAACGGATCGGACGCTATCGGTTCGGGGTCCCAGAGGAACTGCGAGAGCCGCGTTGGCGGACCTATTACTCACCACCTACTACCTAGTACCGGTGGTTGAAAGGCGCGATCGCCCTAGATTCATCCCGTATGCGCCTGGGGATCGATCTCGATGGGGTGGTGGCCGACTTCAACACCGGCTGGATCACCCGCTACAACTCCGACTTCGGGGCTGATGTCGCCTTCGACGCCGTCCAGGCGTGGAACGCCATCCCCTCCCTCACCCACTTCCGGCATATGGGCGAATTCTGGAAGTGGGCCCAGGACCACGACGGCCACAGTCTCTTCCGGCATCTCGAGACCTATCCCGGAGCGGTCGAGGCGCTGTGGAGGCTCGTCAAGAAGCGTCACCGGATCGTCATCGTGACCACCAAGCCGCACTGGGCGATCCACGACACGTTCGAGTGGATTGCCGAGCACCGCATCCCTACCCGAGAGGTGCACATCGTCGCCGACAAATGGGAAGTCGATTGCGACGTGTACCTCGAAGACGCCCCGCACAACCTCGAGGAACTGGTCGCCCGTAGAGGGGATCGGGTAGTGGCTCGCTATGTCCGGCCGTGGAACGAGCCGGTCGCCGGCGCGGTCGACATCGAGGACTGGGACCAATTCATGAAACTGGTCGATTCGGTTGGCAGCTAGGGCGTCGGCGCTCCTACTCTGATGCCGCCTCTGGGCAGAGGCTTCTGCCTCGAGGTCAACCACACCAAGGAGACACACACGTGAAGCACCTGAGATGGGTGACCCTGGTTGCCCTACTCGCCATGGTCCTCGCTGCCTGCGGTGGCGGCGAGACGACCGAGACGACCGTCGGGGCCGCGCCCGATACGACGACGGCACCGACAGAGACAATGGCGCCTGACACCACGGCCGCCCCCGAAACCACCCAGACCACGATGGCCGAGCCTTCGGTGGGAACGGCCGACGACCCGATCCAGGTGTTGTTCGTTCCTTCCGTGTCGGCCGATGAGATCGTTGCCGGAGGAGAGCTTCTGTCCGACGCCCTCGGCGCCGCCACCGGCCTCGAGTTCGAGGTGCAGGTACCGGCCTCCTACGCCGCCACGGTGGAGGAGATTTGCGCCAACCCGGGCGCCAGCATCGGTTTCATCCCCGCCCAGGCCTACATCCTCGGCAACGAGTTGTGTGGCATGGAAGCCGCCCTGAAGGCCGAGCGCTTCGGTTACACCGAGTACTGGGCCCAGTACCTGGTCGCCCGCGACTCCGACTTCCAGACGCTCGAGGACCTGAACGGAGCTTCATGGGCGTATCCCGACCCGGGATCGACGTCCGGCTTCCTCTTCCCCTCCGGTGAGCTCCAGGCCCTCGGGGTCGAATGGGGTGAGGAGCTCGAGGCCGGCAGCCACGACGGCGCCGTCCGCGCGGTCTACAACGGTGAAACAGACTTCGGCACCTCGTTCTACTCGCCGTACACCGATCTCGAAGGCAACGGTGCCTGGGACGGAGATCCGGCCAACGCCGACGTGCCCGATCCCGACTCGTGCGCCATCAATGCCGACGGCGAGATCCAGTGCGGAGAGTTCATCGTCCAGGACGCCCGGCGCAACTTGCGCGAGGAACTCCCCGACGTCGTGCAGCAGGTGCGCATCCTGACGGTCTCGGATCCGATCCCCAACGACGGCGTGGTGTTCGGCCCGGACTTCCCCGATGAGGTCCAGGAGCAGATCGTGACGGCTCTCACCGAGTTCGCCGCCAACGATCCGGAAGGCTTCGCCACCGCCTTCGAGGCCTACAGCTGGGACAACCTGGCCGGGACCTCCGACGCCGATTACGACTCGGTGCGCGAGATCGTTCAAACGCTGGGCATCACAATCGACGACCTCTAAGCGAAAAATGATGGGGCCGTCGGTTCGGCGGCCCCATCATCCGCCAGTAGTAAGTGGTAGGTAGATCCTCAACCGCCGACTTGGGAAACCGATCTGAAGACCGGTCAGTGCAAGACGAGTTGAGCGACCTACCACCTACCACTCACCACTTAGTACCCGTACTGCCTCCCGCGTTTCGCGGTGGGCTACCGTTCGGCTAGCTGATGCTTCAGGTCGAACACCTCACCAAGGTCTATGAGAACGGGACCGTCGCGCTGGAGGACGTGAGCTTCGAGGTTCCCGACGGCCAGTTCCTGGCGGTGATCGGCCTGTCCGGCTCGGGCAAGTCGACCCTGCTGCGCTGCATCAACCGTCTCATCGAGCCGACCGACGGGCGGATCCTGTGGAACGGCGAGGACGTCACCCATGCCTCCCAGGAGGATCTGCGCCGGTTTCGCCGCCGCGTGGGGATGGTGTTCCAGCATTTCAACCTCGTCCACCGGTCGCGGGTCATCACCAACGTCCTCGCCGGGCGTCTGGGCTACACCAATCCGGCCATGGCGCTCGTCAATCGGTTCTCGAAGGCCGACACGACCAGTGCCCTCGCCCAACTCGACCGTGTCGGCCTCCGAGAGAAGGCCCATTCCCGCGCCGACGAGCTGTCGGGGGGCCAGCAGCAGCGGGTGGGAATCGCCCGCGCCCTGATGCAGGACCCGGAGATGATCCTGGCCGACGAGCCGGTGGCATCGCTCGACCCGGTCCTGGCTCACTCGATAATGCGCTATCTGGAACTGATCAACCAGGAGGACAAGGTCACCGTCTTGTGCTCCCTCCACTTCCTGGACCTCGTCCACCGCTACTCCGACCGGGCTATCGCCCTCAATGAGGGGAAACTGGTCTTCGACGGCCTTCCGTCGGCGATCGACGACGACAAGTTCAAGGAGATCTACGGCCAGGAGGCAGAGCGAGTTGGCTGACATCCGTGACCGCACCGACACGGACCTGGAGGAGCTGGGCCAGGAAGAGGCGCGTATCGGTTCGACGCTGCCGCCTGACAAAACCGACAGCGGGAGGCGCCGCCGCCGGCCCCTGTTCGTGATACTGGCGGTCGTCGTCGGAGTGGTCGTCTATGCCCTCGCGTTCCAGCAGACCCAAGTGGATTTGTCCGAAATCACGTCGGAGACACGCCAGAACTCGCTTCAGAACATCCTGCGGGCACTGGCCCAGCCGGACCTGATCACCTACGACACGGTGAGCGAGCGCACCGACATCGAGGTGGCGGTGCCATGCGGGCCTTCGGTGGCGACCAGCCCTCGACTCACGGCCAACCCCTCGTGCGGCGAGCCCGGAGACAGAATCACCGTCACCGGGAGCGGATACGACGGCGGGGAGCCAGTCGAGCTCCACTTCGTCCCAGACTCGGACTTCGACATCACGCTGCGACTGGCCACGGTCAACGCCGACCAGGAGGGGCGCTTCTCCACCGAGCTCATCCTCCCGGATCGCACCTCCGACGAGCCTCAGGGGCTGACCGCGATCACCCAGGAACCGATCGGAACCTGGGGCAACCGTGTCGAGGTATACACGGACGCCAACGAGAATGAGATCGAGGACAACCCGGTCATGCCCGATTCGGGCACCTACACCTTCACCCTCGCCGGGAATCCCGACATCCCCGCCGTCGCCCTCGTCAACCCCGCCGGGGAAACCACCGACTTCGTCACCACCGGCGAGTCGTTCGAGGCCGCCACCGGACTCTCGAGAGGCCAAGTCGCCATCCCGCTGGGAGAAGACGAATCCGCCACGGCAGCCGGCCTTGCGATCGAGGACATCGCCACCGCCGGTGGCGATGTTGAGGTCACCGTCGAAGGGCCCGCCGGTTTCGACATGTCGAACTGGCGGGCTGCCGTCTACGACGGCACCACCGGCGAACCTGGCGCCAGCAACTACATCTCGGACACGATCCGGCTGTCCCCTCGTGTCTCGGAGACGGCGCGGATCACGCTCGACAAGATCCTCGAGACGGTGTTCCTCGCGCTGGTCGCCACCACTGCAGGTCTTCTCCTCGCCGTGCCCCTCAGCTTCGTCGCCGCTCGAAACATCATGCGTGACATCTCCGTCACGGTCACCAACCTGGTCTTGATCTTGGTGGCCATCCCGGTTGGAGCGACGATCGGAGTGCTGGCGGCGAGGCTCGCGAGATCCATGGTCGCGCCCATCACGGGAAGCGGGTGGGCTTTGCTCGCCGGAGTCGCCGTTGTCGGAGGGCTGGCCTGGTTCTTGGCACGGGCCGCTCTGCCCACCGTCGATGCCGGCGTCCCCGCCCGAAGCGAGCGGATAAGGCGCGTCAGCTTGCTCATGGTCGCGGGAGCGGCCGGACTGGTGGCGCTTCTCCTCACGGCCCTGTGGCTGCAGGTCATCGGGTCGGCCGTGGTGTCGGCCCTCGGCTGGTTCGGGTTCCTCGGCTCGTTCTTCGACGCCCTGGGCGAGATCCTCGATGTCGGATTCACCGTGATTGCGGCCCTGGCCGTGGCGGCCGTTTTCACCCATCTCGCCTCGAAGCTGGGTTACGGCCTGCGCAAACTAATGCCCCGGCCGGCGGAGCGGACACTCAACGTCGCGCTGGCCGCAGTGGCGGGCGCGCTCTGGGCCGTGATCGTCGGCCAGATCATCGACTGGTTCTATCAGATCGGCAATGTGACCACGGTCGTCGTGATCCCGGCCGTCATCGGGGCACTGCTAGGAGTGGTCGTTGCCATCCGCGGTATGGCCAAGGGCGAGGTCGATATCGGCCTGTCGATCTACTACGGGGCCCGCACCGTGTTCAACACGCTGCGCTCGATCGAGCCGCTGATCATGGCCATCGTCTTCGTGGTGTGGGTCGGAGCCGGACCTTTTGCCGGTTCACTCGCACTTGCCCTCCACACGGCGGCCGCCCTGGCCAAGCTCTATTCAGAGCAGGTCGAATCGATCTCTGCCGGGCCGATCGAGGCGGTGCGGGCCACAGGCGCCAACCGACTCCAGACGATCGTCTACGCCGTGGTTCCCCAGATCATCCCGCCCTACATCTCGTTCACGATGTATCGATGGGACATCAACGTCCGCATGTCGACCATCCTCGGCTTCGTCGGCGGCGGCGGCATCGGGTCGATCCTCCAGCAGAACATCAACCTGCTGCAATACCGGGCGGCGGCGGTGCAGATGCTGGCGATTGCCATCGTCGTGGCGACGATGGACTGGGCCTCCTCCCGAATGCGGGAGCACTACGTTTGAGTAGTCGGAAGTCGGAAGTCGGAAGTCGGAAGTCATCGCTCTCCGATCACATCCGGAGATGAACTCCGAGAGCCATCTCCTTCTCAGGCGGCGCCAGGAGAGGGAGAGTCATGAGCACGAGCACCTGGCTCCGACGGCCTCCAAGTCCGATGAGAGCCGGGGCCGGGCCGAGGACGAGGAGCCGGACGAGTACCGGACGGCGTTCGAACGGGATCGGGACCGCGTCGTCCACTCGAAGGCATTCCGTCGGCTCAAGCACAAGACCCAGGTCTTCCTCAATCCCGAGGGCGACCACTACGTCACCCGGTTGACGCATACCCTCCAGGTCACTCAGGTGGGTCGGGCGATGGCCGTCGCCCTGGGGCTGAACGAGACGCTCACCGAGGCGATCTGCTTGGCCCACGACGTGGGGCACTCGCCGTTCGGCCACACCGGCGAAGACGCCCTCAGCCCCTTCGTCGAAGGGGATTGGCTCCATGCTCACCATGGGGTGCGAACCCTCTCGATCCTCGAGCCACAGAATCTCTCATGGGAGGTACTCGACGGAGTTCGGGCCCACTCCTGGCGGATCGACCCGCCTCCGGGCACGCCGGAGGGTCGCCTGTGCCGCTTCGCCGACCGCATCGCCTACCTCACCCACGACGTGGCGGACGCCCTGCGCGCCGGAGTGCTGCAGTACCACGACATCCCCACCCGTGTCCTCACGCACTTCGGCGCGACCGCCCGGGAATGGATCGGCGCCATGATCACCTCCGTCGTCGAGGCGTCTGCGTCGGCCGGCGACGTGACGATGGACCCCGACGACATGGAGGTCATGAACGAGCTGCGAGAGTTCATGTTCGAGCGGGTGTACTTGGATCAACAGATGGACGCCGAGAAGAACCGAGCGATCAAGGTGATCTCCGACCTGGTGGAATACTTCTCGGCGCACTCCGTGGAGGTACCCGATTCGTACACGGTCCCGAACGCCGACCCGTTGAGTCGGGCGGTCGACTACGTGGCGGGGATGACCGACCGATACGCCTTGCGAACTCACGACAAGCTGTTCCGCCCAACGCTCTTCTGACGTCTTTCGCCCATCATCTGCGGCCGCCCCTCCACCCCATGGCGGGCCCGAGCGGAATCAGTCACTTCAGCGGGGGGCCGTTGACATCGAAGTCGAGCGGGTCTCCCCAACGGTCGGAGAACGACACGTCTTCCACCGGTGCCCGCCGGGCGACATCCCATCGGCCCAGGGGATAACCGCATGACACGGCGGCGTTCAGCTGCCAACCCTTGTCGGCCGGCACACCCAGCACCTTGCTCGTCGCCTCCGACTCGAACAGCCCGAGGACGGTCGTCAGGCACGTGCCCACTCCATGGGCCCGGGCAGCCAGCATGGCGCTCCACACGGCCGGGTAGATGGAGGCCCCGCTGGCATCATTGCGGCTGAAGGCCAACAGCCACATCGGCACCTGTTCGAAATTGTCGGCCAGCCAGGCGGAGGACCGCATCACCCGCAGCGTTGCTTCGTCACCGGACTGGCGGGCGCGGTCCCATCGCCCCTTGTAGATGGTGGACTGCAGGGTCTGGAAGGCCCGCTGGTAGATGGGAGCCAATTCCCGACGGATGCCGGGATCGCGGATGACCAGGAACCGCCAGTTCTGGGCGTTTCCTCCAGACGGCGCCCGCACCGCCGCGTCCAGCATGGCCGCCGCCACTTCAGGCGGCACAGGATCGGATGAGACCCGGCGCATGGCGCGGGTCGTGTAGAGCGCTTCGAAGAGGTCCATGGCAGCCAGGCTACCCAGCCCTACTGATCGGCCACCAGGTCGCGGACCGCACCGAACAGCAGCGTCGCCTCGAGTTGGTCGAAATTCTCTTCGGGGTTCACCACTGATCCCGAGATGACGAAACGGCGGCCGTCGGGCAACTCGACTAGCCAATTCATCGCCACCAGTCCCGGCTCCGAGCCACCCTTGAACGCGATCGCGGCGAAGTCGCCTTCTTCGTCGGGGAGCCCGGGGTTGATGGTGAGGATCTGTGTGAGGGGCTCACCCTGGTCGTATAGGCGCGCCAGGGCGCGGCACATGTCGGCCGGCGTGGCGAACCACTCGATCCGATCCGGCGACACGGGCTCGGTGAACTCAGCCACCGGGAGGTCGGATGGCCGGATGTCCGACAGCTGCGCGAGGATCTGTCGGCGCCCGGCCTCGTCCGCTTCCAGCCATTGGGTCGCCAGCCCCGCAGCGGGGCCGATCTTCAAGGCGGAAAGCTCCATGGTGTCCATGAATGGCACGTTGAGTGAAGGATTCTCCATGCCGTAGTCCGCCAAAGCGTCTTCGACTCGATCGCGTCCGACCAGGGCAATCAGATGGTCGGTGGCCGTGTTGTCGGAGAAGGCGATCATGGTTTCGGCCATCTCGCGAAGGGTGAACGTCGCTCCTACTTCCTCGTCCTGGAGCACACCGGTGGGAATGGAGCGGTGCTCATCCGTGATCGGGATCTCGGAGTCCCAGGGAAGATCGCCGCGAGTGGACTCGTCGGCCACCGCACCGAGCACATAGAGCTTGATGGCCGACCCCACTGGCATCGGCTCGCCATCACCGAACTCGAACACAGGAACGCACTCGCCTTCCTTCACCTCCATCACCGCCAGTTCGAGTTCACCCAGCTCATCCAGCCGAGCGGCGGCTTCGCCGAAGTCCGCGGGCGGTTCATCCAGGGTGGGCGGTTCCCCCGGCTGGACCAGTAGCCCAGCGATACGGTAAGGAGCGACGGTCTCGAGCGTCATGATCGCCCGGAGTGACTCGCCGCTGTCGGACAAGAGAAGGGCAGTACCCGACAAGCCATCGCGGTTCTCGAACTCGCCCACGCTCCACTCCTGAGCGGCTCCCAACTGCGCGAGCACGGCAACGAACTCCTCGTAGGTCACCGCCTGGATGAAGTCGGCGGTGAAGGCAGCCTGGTAGTCGCTTTCGCTGATCTCCCCGGCAGTGAAGGCGTCGGCCAACCAGTCGAGTCGGGTGTCGAGGGGTGAATCCTCCCCGGAGTCGGTGACCGGGGGGGAACTGGACGGTGTCACTGTCGTGGACGACGACGTGGTCGCCGTTGTGGTGCCCGGGTTCGAACCATTGCAGGAGACGACGACCGTCAGGAATGCCAGGAATACGGTTCGGCGGAGGTGCCGGGCTGCACTCACACCCGAGAACCTTATGGCCCTCCGAGACTTGGAGGGAATCGTGATCCGACGGCCACCGAACATAGGATGACCCGTCCGCTTCCACCTTCCGATGCTCGAGATCACCGACCTCCACAAGCGCTACGACGACGTCGTCGCCCTCGATGGCTGCACCTTTGAAGTGCAGCCGGGTCGCATGTTGGGGTTTCTCGGTCCCAACGGCGCCGGCAAGACCACCGCCATGCGCTCCATATTCGGGCTGGTACAACCTGATCGTGGAGAGATCCGCTGGAAGGGCGAGCCCGTCACCCATGAGATGCGGATGCGCTTCGGCTACATTCCCGAGCAGCGCGGCCTGTACCCCAAGATGAAGGCCCACGACCAGCTCACCTATATGGGCCGCTTGCACGGGATGGAGAAGAAGGCGGCGGCCGCGGCGGCTGACACCTGGCTCGAGCTGCTCGGGCTGGCCGACCGTCGCGATACCCCCACCGAGGCCCTCTCACACGGAAATCAGCAGCGAGTCCAGTTGGCGGCTGCCCTGGTCCACGATCCGGATCTGATGGTCCTCGATGAGCCGCTGTCGGGCCTCGACCCGCTCGGGGTCGACACGATGGCCGAAGTGCTCCAGGCGCAGGCGGATGCCGGCAAGGCCGTGATGTTTTCGTCGCATCAGCTCGACCTGGTCGAGGACCTGTGCGACGACGTGGCCATCATCAACCGGGGCAGGATCGTGGCGGCCGGCAACGTCAACCAGCTGAAGAACGCCGCCTCTATCCGCCACCTCGAGCTGGAGATTGAGGGCCCCGTCGAGTCGGTCCTCGCTTCGCTGGAGGGTGTCCGATCGGCCGATGTCGTGGACGGACGCCACGTCCTGATCGTGGAGGCCGCCACCGACGTCAGAAAGCTTCTGGCCGAGGCGGAGCGGGGCGGAATCGTCCACCACTTCGTCTACACGACCCCCTCACTGACCGACCTGTTCCGCGAGGCAGTGGCGTGAACGCCTTCCAGGCGATCCGGCTCGTGGCATCGCGAGAACTGAAGGAGCGGGGCCGCTCCCGTGCATACATCATCTCGACGATCCTCACGGTCCTCCTCCTCGGGGGTGCGATCGCCCTGCCGACTCTGATCGGAGGGGGCCCCTCCACGTACACCATCGGGGTAGTCGGCGAAGGCGCAGATATCGTCGCCACCGCCGACGCCATCGCCCGACAGGAAGCCGACGACGACGAAGAGTCGAACCGCTACGAGGCGATGGTCTTCGAGGACACCGAATCCGCCGAAGCGGCCCTCGACGAAGGTGAGATCGAGGCGGTCATCGTCGATGGCGAGGAGCTGGTAGCCGGTTCGGCGGGCGCTTTCGGAGGCTCCACAGCCGAGCGCAGTCTGCAAGAGGCAGCGGGGACACATCGAGTCCAGGAACTCGTCACGGGGAGCGAGGAAGCGGCCGAAGTGGTCCAGATCCTCGCCTCGGAGCCGCTCGAATTCCGCCGCCTCGGCGGAACCGACGAGGAAGAGGACAATCTGCGAGGAATGGTCGCCTTCGCCGGCTTGATCCTCATGTACATCGCGATCCTGTCCTACGGGTCATGGATGCTGTCGGGGGTCACCGAGGAGAAGACCAACCGGGTGGTGGAGGTCCTGATGTCGACGCTCAGGCCGTGGCACATCCTGGGTGGGAAGCTGATCGGGATCGGAATCCTCGGTCTGGGACAGATGCTGGTGCTCATCATCGCCGGACTCCTAGGAATCATCCTCTCCGGCGCGTTTGAGATTCCGGCTCTCCCGTTCGATTCGGTGGCGGCACTGATCGGATGGTTCATCCTCGGTTTCCTGCTCTACGCCATCCTCTACGGAGCCGCCGGGTCGCTGGTGTCGAGGATGGAGGATGCCCAGAATGCCGCCGCACCTTTGACGATCGTGGCTCTGGTCGGATACCTGTTCAGCTTCGCCGCTCTCAACGATCCCGAAGGGGCCGTCGCCGTCATCGGCACCTATATCCCGTTCAGCGCACCCTACGTGGCTCCAATCCGTCTCGCCATCGGCGACATCAGCGCCTGGGAGATGGCAGTGGCCGTGGCGATCACCGTCGCCACGATCGTGGTGCTCGTGCGGTTGGCGGGTCGGGTCTATGCGGGTGGCCTGCTTCGCTACGGTGGACGGATCAAGTGGGGCGAGGCCTTCCGCTCGGCGGAGTGACCGACGGGCGCGATAGGCTCCCCGCGATGGGATTCCAGCATGTGACGGTGGAGTATCGAGACCTGGTCGGCTGGCTGTGGCTCGACCGACCCGAGAAGCGCAACGCCCTCTCGGCAGACATGTGGGAGGACATCCCGGCGGCGATGTCGGACCTCGCGGCCGATCCGGGTGTCCGGGCTGTCGTGGTAGCCGGCAGAGGTGAGTCGTTCTCGGTGGGAATCGACCTGGCGATGCTGGGTTCACTCCGGCCCGCCGGCCGATCTGGGACGGAGTCCCGGATGTCGCTGCTCCACGAGATCCAACGTCTCCAGGCGACGGTGAGCGCCTTGGCCGACTGCCCCAAACCGGTGATCGCCGCCGTCCATGGCTTCTGCCTGGGAGCGGGGATCGACCTGGTAACAGCCTGCGATATTCGGCTGGCCGCCGCCGACGCCATCTTCTCGGTCCGCGAGACCCGGCTGGCTCTGGTGGCCGACGTAGGGACTCTCCAGCGTCTCCCGACCCTCGTGGCGCCGGGCCACGTCGCCGAACTCGTCTACACCGGACGGGACATCGACGCCCGCCGCGCCGAAAAGATCGGGCTGGTCAACGAGGTCTATCCCGACGTCGCCTCCCTCCATGACGCCGCCCAGTCGCTCGCCGAGGAGGTCGCCGCCAACTCGCCGCTCGCCGTACAGGGATCCAAGTCGGTGCTGCGAGCCGGAAGGGACATGTCGACGGAACAGGCGCTGGAGCACGTGGCACTCTGGAACGCCGCCTTTTTGCACTCCAACGACCTGGCCGAGGCGCTGGCAGCGTTCGCAGAAAAACGCCAGCCCGACTTCACCGGCACCTGAACCGGGTTCCGGCGTCGGTGTCCGATGCCCTGTGCCCCCTCGGGGTCAGCTGGTCTTTCGGGTGGGTCGCTGGATGTGTCCGACCGCTCCGGAGGCGTCGGGGCCCTTCACATAGGTGGGACGCAGCTCGACGGGCGCCGCCTCGACCTTGGGCTTGCGCAGCCGGAGGTTGAGTGCTTCGACGAAGATCGAGAAGCCCATGGCGAAATAGATGTATCCCTTGGGAATGTGCAGTTCCCATCCTTCCGCCACCAGCGACATGCCGATGAGGAGCAGGAAGCTCAAGGCGAGCATCTTCACCGTGGGATGGTCGTTGACGAAGTCACTGATCTTGCCGGCCGAGAGCAACATCACGCCGATGGCGATGATGACGGCGGCGATCATCACACCGATCTCGTCTGCCATCCCGACGGCAGTGATCACCGAGTCGAGGCTGAACACCAGGTCGAGGAGGAGGATCTGGATGATCACACTCATGAAGCTGACCCTCGCCAGGCCGGCGGTTTCGCGAGTCTCCTCGCCCTCCAGCTTCTCGTGGATCTCGAACGTCGCCTTGGCGAGGAGGAAAAGGCCCCCGAGGATCAGGATGATGTCGCGACCGGAAATCTCTTGCCCGATGATCTCGAACAGCGGGTCGGTGAGACCGATGACCCAGGAGATGGCCAGCAGCAGAAGGATGCGCATGACCATGGCAAGTCCCAGGCCGATGTTACGTGCCTTGTCTTGCTCGGATTCGGGGAGCTTGCCGCTGAGAATCGAGATGAAGACGATGTTGTCGATGCCGAGAACGATCTCCAGCACCGTCAACGTGAGGAGCGCGATCCAGATGTCTGGATTGGTGAGCCATTCCATGGAGAGGCAGCGTACCGGGAAGCGATCGGCAAGCAGGGGCTAGGACGCGCCGAGGGCCGCCCTTTCGAGCGGCCCTGGGCTGGAGGAGGCGCAGAGACGACTCAGTTGGCCTTGACGGC
The DNA here is from genome assembly GCA_036259475.1 of Acidimicrobiia bacterium. GTDB lineage: Bacteria > Actinomycetota > Acidimicrobiia > Spongiisociales > ZC4RG35 > ZC4RG17. The sequence continues at coordinate 15,539 of DATABS010000112.1, forward strand.
TGCGATCTCGAATTCGATCGTGACCTTCTCGGAGACCAGGACGCCCCCGGCCTCGAGTGCCGCGTTCCAGTTGATGCCCCACTCCTTGCGGTTGACCGTGGTAGAGCCCTCCAGGCCGATCCGCGTGCTGCCCCAAGGGTCGATGGCGGCGCCGGTGAATTCGACGTCGAACGTCACGGGCTTGCTCACCCCGCGAATGTCGAGTTCTCCGGTGACCCGATACACGGAATCGTCATCGGTGCTTTCGACTCGAGTCGACTGGAAGGTGATCTGGGGATACTCGTCCATGGCGAAGAAGTCATTGCTGCGCAGGTGGCCATCGCGGTCTTCGTTGCGCGTGTTGATCGACTTGGCCTGAATGGTCAGCTGCCCCGACGAGCGAGCGGGATCTTCGGCGTCGACTGTCAGGGTTCCCTCGAAGTCGGTGAAGGATCCGCGTACTTTCGTGACCATGGCGTGCCGGGCCACGAACCCAAACCGGCTGTGACTCGGATCGATGTTGTAGGTGCCGGTCAACTCGTCCAGTGAGATCCGCGATGAGGTGAGAGCCTCAGTAGTCATTGTGTCTCCTTGTGTCGCAGGGTATAGATCTACCCCGCCAGTTGATGTGTCAACCTGACTATACGGCAACCTAGATGACGTGTCAACTATATTATGCTATGCTTCTCACATGTCCGAAGTCCGCTGGCTCGACGAGACGGAATCCCGCGCCTGGCGGGGGTATCAGGCGATGACCGACCAAGTCACCGCCCTTCTCCAGCAGAGCATGATGCGCCAGAGCGGGCTCTCCCTATCCGACTATGCGGTGCTCGTCTATCTCTCCGAGTCGGAGGACCGTCTGCGTGCCTACGAACTGGGAGCGGCCCTCCGCTGGGAGAAGAGCCGGCTCTCCCACCACCTCCGGCGCATGGAGAAGCGGGGTTTGATCACACGTCAGACCTGTGAGACCGACGGGCGCGGGCTATGGATCGTTCTGACCGCGCGGGGGCGCCAGGCGATCGAAGAGGCCGCCCCAGTGCACGTGTCAGACGTCCGTCGCTACATCATCGATCAGCTGAACCCGTCTCAGCTGGAGGCCCTGGCCGAGATCACCGAAAAGGTCCTCGGCGGCCTGCCCGCCGGCGACGACGCCTGCGCCGACTGATCCCGTTTTCGCGCACGTCTTGCACGCTATAGCGTGCAATCGGTGCGCGAAAACGGGTTTGGCCTGACGGTTTGACGGGGGTGGCCGATACGCTCTGGTGAATGAGCGTCCTCGATCGGTTCACACCCGCCACCCGGGCCTGGTTCGAGGCCAGCTTCCCCCACCCTACGCCGGCTCAGGAACGGGGGTGGGAGGCGATCGGTGAGGGGGCCCACACGCTCATCCACGCCCCCACGGGATCGGGCAAGACGCTGGCCGCGTTCCTGTGGACGATCGACCGCCTGCTCCACGAGCCGGTCCCGTCTGACGACGCAAGATGCCGGGTTCTCTACGTTTCTCCCCTCAAGGCGCTCGCCTACGACATAGAGCGCAACTTGCGGGCACCCCTCGTCGGCATCCGCCAGGCGGGCGAGCGCATCGGCGGTGACCGGCTTCCGCAGCTGACGACGTTCCTCCGCACCGGCGATACTCCCCCTGAGGATCGGCGCCGGATGCAGCGCCAACCACCCGACATCCTCATCACCACTCCGGAGTCGCTCTACTTGTTGCTCACGTCCCAGGCGGGTGAGGCGCTCCGCTCCGTCCGATGGGTGATCGTCGACGAAGTCCACGCCGTGGCGGGGACCAAGCGCGGGGCGCATCTCGCCGTCTCGCTCGAGCGCCTCGAGGAGATGGCGCCCGGCGCTCAGCGCATCGGCCTGTCGGCCACTCAGCGACCGCTCGACAGGATCGCAGCCTTCTTGGGCGGCGGCACGTTCGAAGATGGCGAGAGAGCAGATCGCCCCGTCGCCATCGTGGATGTGGATCAGCAACGGGACATCGACCTGGAGATCATCGTCCCGGTGGAGGACATGGCCGCCCCCGCCCCACCCGACCCACTCGACCCCGACACCGTCCGCCAGCAGTCGATCTGGCCGGCAGTCCACCCCCGACTCCTGCAGCTCATCGAGGAGAACACCTCCACGATCGTGTTCGCCAACTCACGACGCCTCGCCGAGCGCATTTGTGCCGAGGTCAACGAGCTGGCGGGCAAAGAGATCGCCAGGTCCCACCATGGGTCTGTATCACGCGAGCAGCGGGTGGCGATCGAGGAGGCACTCAAACGGGGAGATCTCAAGGCGGTCGTCGCCACGTCTTCCCTGGAACTGGGCATCGACATGGGAGCGGTAGACCTGGTGATCCAGGTCGAGGCCCCGATCTCCGTCGCCTCGGGCCTGCAACGCGTGGGCCGCGCCGGCCACCACGTCGGCGAGACCAGCCGGGCCAAGCTCTTTCCCAAGTATCGAGGTGACCTGCTCGTGGCCACCGTCGTCGCCTCGGAAATGCGCCGCGGTCGGGTGGAGCAGACGGCAATTCCCCGCAACCCGCTGGATGTTCTGGCCCAGCAGCTGGTGGCGACCGTCGTGGCCGGCGACAGCACCGCCGACGGCCTGTACTCGATGGTGCGGCGGGCGGCGCCCTATGCGGATCTGCCTCGCTCCGCCTTCGAAGCCACGCTCGACATGCTGGCGGGCCGCTATCCCTCGGACTTGTTCGCCGAGCTACGACCGCGCCTGAACTGGGACCGGCTGGATGGTTCCGTGACCGCCCGTCCGGGGGCGCGGCAGCTGGCCGTCACCAACCCCGGGACGATCCCGGATCGGGGACTGTACCGGGTCGTCCTGCCGGACGGCTCCCGCGTCGGCGAGCTGGACGAGGAGATGGTCTATGAGTCGCGTCAGGGTGACGTGTTCGTCCTCGGTGCGTCGACCTGGCGCATCGCCGACATCGGCGTGGACCGGGTGGAAGTGCTTCCCGCGCCTGGGGAACCCGCTGCCAAGGTCCCGTTCTGGCATGGTGACATGGCTGGCCGGCCCCTAGAGACCGGCCGGGCCGTCGGCCGGTTCGTGCGAGAGACCGGCGCCCTCGACCCGTCGGAGGCCCGGACGCGGCTGATGACAGACCATGGTCTCGACGACTGGGCCGCCGCCAACCTGATCGCCTATCTGGAGGAGGAGCGAGAGGCGACCGGGATGCTGCCCGACGATCGGACGATCGTGGTCGAGCGATTTCGCGACGAGATCGGGGACTGGCGTGTCGTCATCCTCTCTCCGCTGGGCGCCCGGGTGCATGCCCCTTGGGCCATGGCTCTCACGCAGAAACTGCGCGGCCGTTATGGGACGGACGTCGACGTGATCTGGTCCGATGATGGCATCGCGCTCCGTTTCCCTGATGCCGACGAACTTCCCACCGTAGATGAGCTGACGGTCGACCCCGAGGAGATCGAGCCGCTTCTGGTCGACCACCTGGCCGACTCGGCGCTCTTCGCGGCACGCTTCCGCGAGGCGGCCGGGCGTTCACTTCTCCTTCCCCGCCGGCGACCCGGCTCACGCACTCCGCTCTGGCTGCAGAGGCGCCGAGCGGCCGGCCTCCTGTCGGTGGCGAAGGAGTTCGGCTCCTTCCCGATCGTTCTCGAGACCTATCGGGAGATCCTCCAGGACGACTTCGACGTTCCGGCACTCACCTCGGTCCTCGGTGAGATCCGGTCACGTCAGATCCGCATGGTGGAAGTCGAAGTGCCCTCGCCATCCCCTTTCGCGTCGTCGTTGCTGTTCGCCTTCGTGGCGGCCTATCTCTACGAGGCCGACACCCCGCTGGCAGAACGCCGGGCGGCCGCTCTCACCCTCGACCGCGAGCTCCTGGCCGAACTGCTGGGAGAGGGCGAACTCCGCCAGCTGCTGTCGGCCGACGTCATCGCCGCGATGGAGCTCGAACTCCAACGGCTCACCCCCGAGCGGGCCGCCCGAACAGCTGACGCCATCACCGATCTGCTGCGCGATCTCGGGCCGCTGTCGATCGAAGAGATCGACCTGCGAACCGAGGGAGTCGATGTCGCCGCCACGCTCGGAGAGCTGAGCGAGAAACGCCGGGTGATTCAGGTCCACGTCGGAGGGGAGCCCCGTTGGGCGGCCGTCGAAGATGCCGCCCGACTGCGGGATGCCCTCGGGGTTCAACCGCCTCCGGGAGTCCCTCACGTGTTCCTGGAACCCGTCGAAGATCCACTAGGCGACGTGGTGGGACGTTTCGCCCGGACCCATTCACCTTTCCATCTCGAGGAAGCGGCCCGGGGACTGCAGCTGGCCCCCTCGGTGGTGGAGGGCGTGCTGCATCGACTGGAGTCGGCGGGACGCGTGGCGCGGGGAGCGTTCAGTCCGGGCCGGGCCGGCTCAGAGTGGGTCGACTCAGAGGTATTGCGCCGGATCAAGCGAAGGTCCCTGTCCGAACTGCGCGGGGAGATCGAACCGGTCGAGGAGGCGGCGCTGGGCCGGTTCCTCCCGGTCTGGCACGGAGTAGGGAGCGGGGCACGGGGCCGGGCCGCTCTTCTCGAGGTCATCCACCGCCTCCAGGCGGCCGAGATTCCCGCTTCCGTCCTGGAGCGCGACATCCTCGAACCGAGAGTCGGGGAGGCCGTCCCGCTGCTCGACCAGCTCATGGTGGAGGGTGAGATAGTGTGGTCCGGGCGGGGTTCCCTCGGGTCCCGTGACGGCAGGATCGCCCTCTACCACCGCTCGCGGATTCGACAGCTCCACACACCGCCCGTGGTGGAGCGGCCAGAGGGCCAGATCCACGACGTCATTCGGGGCCATCTCTCCGAGAGGGGCGCCAGCTTCTTCGCCGATATCTACACCGTGGCAGGCGGAGGCGACCCCGAAGAGGCGATCACCGCCATCTGGGATCTCGTGTGGGCAGGTGAAGTCACCAATGACAGCCTGGCGCCCGTCCGGGCGTTCCTCGGCCGCCGCGGACGGCGGTCGGCTCGCCGGCTTCCCTCTTCGTTTCCTCCCCACTCCGCTGGAAGGTGGTCATTGCTGGCGCCGATGGTCGAGGGGGATGCCAATGACACCGAAAGGGCCACGGCCTGGGCCAATCAGCTCCTCGATCGTCATGGTGTGGTCACTCGATCGACCGTCCTCTCCGAAGGGTTTCCAGGAGGCTTCAGCGCCCTTTATCCGGTGTTCACCCGTCTCGAAGAAACCGGTCGAGTTCGCCGCGGATACTTCGTCGAGGGCCAGGGTGGGGCTCAGTTCGCCAGCCCAGGCGCGGTCGACCGACTGCGCAATACATCCGGCAAGGAAGTCCTCGCCCTGGCCGCTACGGACCCGGCCAACCCCTACGGCTCGGTGCTTCCTTGGCCCGACTCCGACATACGGCTCGCGCGGGTAGCCGGAGCCTACGTATTCCTGTCCGACGGGAAACTCGCCGGATACGTGGACAAAGGCGGCCGCAACGTTGCCGCGTGGGACGAGAAGGCGGAACCGAGCGAGGTGGCAGCGGCCTTGGCCGACGTCGCCGCCCGTCACACCCGCTTCACCCTCGAAACAGTGAACGGGACCCCGGTGTCGTCGTCCCACCTTTCGACCCACCTGATCGAGCAGGGTTTCGTCACTGCCACCCGTGGACTCACCTGGAGGGGCGTGCGTGCCCGAAGGTGATTCGTACACATATGCGGCCCACCGAATGCGGCCCGTGCTGGTGGGGAGCCGAATCGAATCGGTGGACGGCTCCTCTCCCGCGGTGCGTCGCAGGTCGGGCCAGATGATCGGAGCCGAGATCACCGATATCCGAACGGCGGGCAAGCACCTGCTGATCGATCTCGACTCGGGCCTTTCGATTCACATTCACCTCGGTATGACCGGCGCCGTCCGGGTCTGCGCTGCCGGGGCGCGTCCGGCAGGGCGCGGGGGGTTGCGTCTCTCGCTCTCCACCGAACGCGGCACGGTAGAGGTCATGTCGGCGCCCACCGTCGAGGTGGACCGGCGGAGCGTCCTGGCAAGAGGACTGAAACATCTCGGTCCCGACCTGCTGGCAGCCGAGTTCGACCAAGATCGATTCGAGTTGCTCGCATCCCGGTTCGCGGGCGAGCGGACCGTCTCCGACTTTCTGCTCGACCAACGCGTGATGACCGGCATCGGCAACGTGTACAAGTCCGAGGTGCTCTTCCTGGAAAGCACCCGACCCGGGCGGCTCATGGCCACGATCGACCGTGACTCGCGCCTCGCCCTCGCCCAGAGGGCTCGACGGCTGATGCAGCCCAACGCCCGCAGGCCGGGCCGATCGACCACCGGAAGGCCCGGCGGGGAGCTCTGGGTCTACGGACGTGCCGAGCGCCCATGCCGGCGCTGTCGAACGGCGATCGTAGAGGGATGGATTGGCGATCCGCCCCGGATAACATATTGGTGTCCGGCATGTCAGCCCGAGACCCCGCGCGGGGCCTGACCACTCTGTCACCAGGTCCTATTCGATGGCGTATGCTTGTGACACTCGTCGATCGCTGGTTCGTTAGAGGAGAAGCCGTTGCTCGGGGGCGAAAGAGCATCGCCGGGTCCGCATCCGAAGGGATCGACCGATCGACATGGCACTGAGGCGCAAATTCACGATGGGGGACGGTTGAGTCCGTTCGAAGCTGCCTTCATTCCCGCCCTGGCCGAAGCCGGAGCGGGCACCTGGCACTGGGACCGGACCACCGGAGAGGTCGTCTGGGACGAGGGCCTGGAGCGCTTGTTCGGTCTGCGTTCGGGTGCTTTCGAGGGCACGTTCGAGGCCTGGTCCGAGCTGATACATCCCAACGACCGTGAGCACGTTCTGCAAGCCGTCGAGGCGGCAGTCGAAAATCGGGCACCGCTCAAGTTCGACCACCGATGCGTCTGGCCCGACGGCAGCGTCCATTGGATCGAATCGCGGGGCGGAATCCTCGTCGATGACAAGGGTGAAGTGGTCGGAGCGGCGGGTGTCGCCCTCGATGTCGACTCTCGCCGCCTCACCCAAGAAGAGCGCAACCGGCTTTTCGAGTCAGAGCGAGCGGCCCGTACTTCTCTGGAGGAGTCCTGGCAGCGACTGGCGCAGCTGCAGTTGCTGGCCGTCCATCTAGCGGGGGCGGTCGGAGTCCGTGAGGTCGGTCGGGTGATGGTGGAGCAGGGAGCGCAAGCGCTCAAGGCCGACGGCGGGTTCTTTTCGGTGGTGGACCGAGAACAGCACCTACTCGTCCTGCAGGCCACCAAGGGAGCCGCCCAGCCGGTGACCGACTTCTACGAGCGTCTACCCATCCAGGCAGACAACCCGGCGTCGGAGGTCGCCCGCACCGGTCAAACCATCTACATCGAATCACACGAGGACCGTGAGGCCCGGTTCCCCGACCTGCCCGATCAGGGTGCCGCCGCGTTCGTGATCCACCCGGTCCGGGTGCGCGGCGAGATCGAGGCCGTGGTGGCTTACGGGTTCGTAGAGGCTCACGAGTTCACCTTTGACGAGAAGGAACTGGTCAGCACGATGGCGGGCATGAGCACCCAGGCGCTGCAGAGGGCGCGCCTGCACGATGCCACGGAGCGAGCCGCCCGCCTGGCGGAGCAACTTGAATCCGTTACGGGGCGTCTTGCCGGTGCCACCAGTCGAAAGGCGGTAGCCGACATCGTGGTGGACAGCCTGATACCTGCCGTCGGGGCTCAGGCCGGCTCACTCTTCCTCGTCGACGACGAAGGGAAGGCGCTGCGGAGCCTTGTCGTCCATGGTTACCCGGAGGGGGCCGAGGATGCTCTCAGGGAGCTTCCTCTCGACGCCGCGGCACCTCCCATCGACGCCTTCAACACTCGAGCGCCGGTCTTCATCGAATCGCCTGACGAGTACAGAGAGCGATACCCCGGCCTTGCCTCTTCCATCGTCGGCCAGGGCATCGCCGCTGTGGTCCACCTGCCTCTGATAGTCGACCTGCAGCCCATCGGAAGCATGGGGCTCGCCTACGGGAAACGCCATCCCTTCGACCTAGACGAACGGCGACACCTCGCGATCGTCGCCGGCATCTGCGCCCAGGCAGTGGGACGGGCGTTGGCCTTCGAGGCGGCCGAGCAAGCCCACACCCGCCTGGCCAGCCTGGATCAGATCTCCGGGGCAGCCCTTTCACGGCTCTCCTTGGCTGAATTACTCGCCACGCTGCCCGAGCGTATCGCCGCCGCGATCGAGTGCGACGCCGTGCGAATTTTCCTCACGGACGAGTCGGGGACCCAGCTGGAGGTACGCGGCCAGTTTGGAGCGACGGAGGAAGAGTTGGCTCGGGTACCGATCGGCCGGGGGTTGGCGGGCACGATCGCCGCAACAGCCGAGCCCCGCCTGATCGAGGACATCAGCCGTCACGAGGTCGTGCGTCCCGCCTTTCCGCCTCACGTGGTATCCGAGGCCGGTGTGCCTCTGTTATCCGAAGGCAAGGTGATCGGCGTCCTGGACGTCGGTTCGGGGCCGAGTCGCCCCTTGACCGAAGACGACATCGAACTACTGGAGATCGCCGCCGATCGAATCGCCGCCGCCATCGACCGCAGCCGGGCCTATGAGCTCGAGCGGCGTGCCCGTCTCCGCTCGGAGTCGCTGGTGCGGCTGGGCGAGATCATCAACCAGGCCGGTTCCCTGGAAGAGATGACCGAGGCGATCGCCGAGCACACGGTCCGCACGCTTTCGCATGGCTGTCTGCTCACAGTCCTCTCCGAATCGGGCAAGCCCTTCATGGCGTGCGCTCACCGGGACCCCCACGTGATTCCCGTGATGGAGCGTCTCGCCTCGGCTCATCCCTACGATCCGACTGCTCGGAAAGCCGCACTCACCCTGGCGCGAGCCGGTGACGTCGATCAGGTCGTCGACGATCCATTGGTGAGCGCGATGATGGTCGAGGTGTCGGCGGTTTCGGTTATGAGCGTCACCTTGCTGGGCTTGGGTGGACCGGTGGGGGTGATCCACCTGCTCTGGGACATGAGCGAAGACGAGGCGCCGGTATCGCAGGACCGTGAGCTGGCGGAAGACCTGGCGATCCGCATCGGAGCGGCCGTCGACAGCCGCCTGCTTTTCGAGCAACACCGCAACACGGCGATCACCCTCCAACGAAGCCTGCTTCCGTCCCGCCTTCCCGAGATCGACGGGCTGGAGATCGCCGCCCGCTACTGGCCGGCATCGGAGCGGTTCGAGGTAGGAGGCGACTTCTACGATGTGATCGACCTGGGCGAGGGGCGATGGGGTATCACGGTCGGCGACGTGTCCGGAAAGGGAGTGGCCGCCGCGGCCATGACCGGTATCGCCCGCCATACCGCCCGGGCCGCCGCCCGACACGGGGTCGACCCGAGTGGCGTTCTCAAGTGGGTCCATGATGCCTTCCTGACCCAGGCGGAGACGTCGGGCGCCTTCTGCACCGCAGTCTTCGGGATTCTCGAGGCGGAGCCGGACGGATTTTCATTCCGGTTCTCCGTCGGTGGACATCCCCTGCCGATCTTCCGTCCCGACGGAGGCGGATGCCGCTCGATCGGCCGTCCCGGCACCGTGCTCGGGCTTGTCGATGACGTCGACTTCACGGAGTCGCAGGTGTCGCTGCGCCCGGGCGATTGGCTCGTGGTCTACACAGACGGGGTGACCGATGTGCCGACGGCCGACGCAATAACCGAGGAGGAGCTCCTGGAGATAGTGGAAAGATCGACCCGGCGCAGTGCCCCGGAGGCGGTAACGTTGCTGGATGACGTTCTGCGGACCAGGTACCAACGGGCACACAATCGCGATGACACGGCGGTTCTGTTGATACGCTGCCTCCCATCGCCTTCGGAAGCAGACACTGAACCATGACGACGTCCGATCTGGGAATAGACGTGAGCGAGGAGGGATCCCGGGCCGTAGCCGCGCTCAGAGGGGAGATTGACTACGGAAACGTAGCCCAACTTCGCTCGTCGTTACTCGGATTGTCTCAGGGCTCCGCCACCGAGGTCGTCGTGGACATGGCTGGAGTCACCTTCGTCGATTCCACTGCCTTGAGCGTGCTCGTCCAGGCAAAACAGCGACTGGCAGAATCGGGCCGACAGATGTCGATTATCGACCCGCAACCGCGGGTGATCCGCGTACTGAGACTCGCCGGCCTGTCCGACTACCTGGGCGACGACTAACCGGTCCAGGGGCGGGGTTGCGCCCCTTCGATCTGGTCAGCGACCTCGCCCAGGTACCACTCGACGAACCGGCGCGGCTCGTCCTTGATGGCCATCGTGAGCAGGTTCCCATCCCGGCAGAACTCGTCGGCGGCGACGATATGGCTCCACATATCGCGGGCGGCCTGAGCCGCTTCTGGCGGGAGTTCGAGATCCAAATCAAGATTGGGTCGACCCTGCTGCCAAGCCTCTTCCAGAATGGCGTTGGGATCGTTGGAGAAGCGCTCGAACTTCTCGCTGGCTGCGACAACGAAATCCAGGAGTTCCCTAGGGGTGCTGGCTTGGCTTTCGGCCGCGATGATGTCGAACTCTCGCATGAGGCCCTCAAACCACAATCGCGTCTCATGCCAGACGCTGACCGGGATGGCACGCAGGTGAACCCGGTGGAGTCGTGTTCCAGTCGTCATCAGCTGACTCCGGACAAGGCCGCCGTGACGAGCTTGAATCGGACCGTCTTACCGCCGGCGATCGGAAGGACGTCCCATTCCGGAGCCAGCTGATCGAGGAGGAAAATCCCCCGGCCCGTTACTGCGTCCGCCGTCGGCAACCGGAGTTGCACCTGGCGGGTGCTCTTGTCCGACACGGAGAACTCGATCCGTCCATCTTGGGGTGTTATGTCGAGAGTGACGGCGGTTCGGGCGTGGATGACCGCATTGGTCACCAGTTCGGTGACCAACAACTCGGCGTCGTCGGCGACCTCGGCCTCGACTCCCCAGTCGGCCATGAGCCTGCGTACAAACCCCCTCGCTTGCCCCGGGCTTGCCGGATCAGGTCTCAACTTGAGACTTGGCACGGTGTCACTCTACGGCAGTGGCCGAAGCTCCGGCTACATTTGCGCCAGGTCGCCGGTCCACGGTTGTCTCGGCCGCGACTTCCGTTGAGGGTTTCTCGCTATTCAGCATGTCCGTAGGCGGCCGCCGCCAACCGACCGACGCCGACTCCGTCGTAGCACCACCCCGCCACCGACAGGCCACGAGGGAGCGCCCGACGGAGGCCATCCACCCTGGCGAGGTGGGCGGCGGTGTACTGGGGGATGCCTGGACGATGTCGCACAACGTGTGACATGTCCACCTCCACGTCGGCGTCGAGTACCCGGACGAGTTCGGCGGTGACCCGATCGACCAGATCGGCGTCGGACAGGTCGAGGGCGTGGGGTCGGGGCGCTCCGCCGACGACCGCTTTGACCAGTTCCCGGCCGGCGGGAGCCCGCTCGGGGGCATAGGACGACTCAAACAGGAAACCGAGGGTGAGGAGACTCTCGTCAGGTCCCATCAGAGCGCCGAGCCCAGCCGGTAGACGGGGAGACCTCAAGCCGAGCCAAACGACGGCCACCGGAGCCCATTCCCAGCCAAGGGTGTGCTCGGTGACCGGCGGGTAGATCTCGGCCAGCACGCCCGGCGGGACTGCCGCGACCACCCGCTCCGCCTCGATCTGATCCGGTCCGTGGACCCGCCAGCCCCCCGGCCGGGCTTCAACGTGTTCCACCCGCCAGTGGTTCAGCCAGGCCTCACCGAGCGACTCGGCGACAGCGGCGGCCACACGGGCCGTGCCTCCCTCCACGACTTGGGTCGACGGCGCGGCGGCTCGGGACGCTCGACGCCGCGCCAAGCCACCGCGCAGGAGCGAGCCGTGGGACCGCTCCAGCGCGGCGAGTCCGGGGAAAGCATGACTGGCTGACAACTCGTCCGGATCACCGGCGTGGACACCGACCGCCATGAGCCAGGCGACCAGGTCGCCGACCTCCGGCCCGAGGCGCCTCACCATGAAATCTTGGAGCGACTCGCCCTCGGCGCCTACTCCGATCAGCGGCTCCGCCGCCAACCTGACTTTCCCCCGGGCTGACACCAGCGACGTGGCCAGGACAGCCGGCCCGGGCCCCACCTCTACGGTGCTGCCGCGATGACGCACAAAGCGTCGTCTAGCCGCCGCACCGGCTGGGCGAACGGCGACGTCGAGGCCGGCGAGGAGAGGGCTGAGGGCAGGATGAGGCAACTGGAGGGTGCCGACGGCCGGCTCCAGCAGGAACCCGTCCCTTTGTATGGACATTGCAATTCCGCCCGGCTCGGCGTCGGCTTCCGCCACTATCACGTCGCCACCGGCGAGTTGGATCGCCCGGGCGACCAGGGCGCCGCCCAACCCCCCGCCGATCACGACGGTCGTCATCCGCGAACGGCGTCGACCATGGCGGCGAGGTTCTCGGGAGGGGTGTCGGCATGGATGCCGTGGCCCAGATTGAAGATGTGACCTGACCGGCCCCTGGCCCGGCTCATTACATCTTCGACAGCGGTGGCGATCTTGTCCGGGTCGGAGAGCAGAACGGCCGGGTCGAGGTTGCCCTGGATGGCGCCGGCGCCGATCCGATCCCACGCCTGATCGAGAGGAAGTCGCCAGTCGACTCCATAGACGTCCGCCCCGACGGCGGCTTGAAGGTCGATCGTGTGGGGGGAATGCGGGGCGAAGTAGATCGTGGGGACCTGCTGGGTGGAGAGCACAACCGACGCCGCCGGTGCGACCAGGTCGGCGTAGGTGAGGCGATCGACGATGCCTGCCCAGGAGTCGAAGAGTTGCACTACGTCGGCACCGGCGTCTACCTGCATGGCGAGATATTCGCCCATCGATCGGGCGAGGTGATGCAGGGCGGCGGCAGCCGTATCGGGATCACGCCTCAGACCGGCCCGGAGCGTCATGTAGTCCTTGGAGCCGCCACCCTCCACCAGATAGGCGAGAAGGGTCAGTGGCGCACCGGCGAACCCGATCACCGCAATGCCGGGGGGTACTGCCTGCCGGACCAGCCGGATCGTCTCGGCGACGAAGGAAACCCGCTCGGTCTTCAATTCCGGAAGATCGACGACTTCTCTCAACGTATGAGGTCGGAGCTTGGGTCCGGGATCGAACTCGATGTCCACCCCCATGGCTTCGAGCGGAGTCATGATGTCGGCGAAGATCACGGCTCCGTCCATCGCGAACCGCTCGATGGGCTGGAGTGTTATCTCGGCCGCTACTTCCGGCGTGGCCACCGCCTTCTGGAAGGGAACCTTCTTCCGCAGTTCCCGATATTCGGGCAGGTACCGGCCGGCCTGGCGCATCACCCACACCGGGGTCTGCTCGGTCGCCAGCCCACGGGCCGCTTCGACCAACGGGGGACTCAACGAGATTCCCGCAGCGCCTGCACGAGTGTCTCCAGCGCCTCGTCGACGACTTCGCCGTGCGCTTCCATCAAGAAAAGCGCCTCGAACGGTGACGGGGGCAGCAGCACGCCACGGTCGAGAGCGAGGCGGAAGAAACGGGCAAACCGTTCCCGGTCAAGGCGATTGGCGTCGTCGAAATTGCGGACCTCGATGGGGCCGAAAAAGACAGTCATCATGGCCCCCACCCGCTGAACACATCCTTCATCCGCCACGGCATCCGCCAGAGCCGACTCGAGGCGAGACCCGGTCTTCTCGAGCGTGTCGTAGACCTCGGGGTGCTCGGCCAGGTGGCGCAGACAGGCGAGTCCCGCGGCGACGGCCAGAGGATTGCCTGCCAGCGTCCCTGCCTGATACACCGGACCATCCGGAGCGACCTGGCGCATGAGGCTGGCCGCCCCGCCATATGCCGCCGCCGGGGTGCCCCCTGCCACCACCTTGCCCAGGCACGTGAGGTCGGCTTCGACTCCGTAGAGGCCTTGAGCGCCGGCGGGACCGACCCGGAAACCGGTCATCACCTCGTCGAAGATCAGCACGGATCCGTGGGCATCGCACCTCGCCCGTAAGCCTTGGAGGAATCCCGGATCGGGAGGGACGACACCCATGTTGCCGGCGACCGGTTCCACGATGACGGCGCCGATGTCCCCGGCGGCGAATGCGTCGTCCACAGAGGCGAGATCGTTGTACCGGCTGAGTCGGGTGTCAGCCACGGTGGCCGGGGGCACCCCGGGACTGTCTGGTAATCCCAAGTGGGCGGCGCCGCTACCGGCCCGAACCAGGAACGGATCGGCGTGGCCGTGGTAGTTGCCCACGAACTTGATGATCCCCGATCGGCCAGTGGCGGCTCGCGCCACCCGGATCGCCGAGGCGGTCGCCTCGGTGCCGGAGTTGACCATCCGCACGACCTCCATCGAAGGCATCAGGTGGTGGATGAGCTCGGCCAGCTCGACTTCGGCAATCGTCGGGATACCGAACGACGTGCCTCTCCGGGCTGTCCCGGTCACCGCCTCCACGATCACCGGATGAGCATGCCCGAGGATGAGGGCTCCCCACGAGGCGATGAAGTCGACGAACGAGCGGCCGTCCAGCGAGGTGATGTGAGGTCCCGAGGCAGAGGCGGCGAAGACGGGCTCCGCTCCGACCGCCCCGAAGGCGCGGACCGGTGAGTTGACCCCCCCAGGCATTACCGCCACCGCCCGATCGAACCATTCAGCCGCCGTCATCCCCACCTCGGGGTTGATTCTTGGCGAAATCATGATTCGGTCAGGGCGCGGGCGGCGTCCATGGCGAAGTAGGTCAGGATCACATCGGCTCCGGCCCGGGCGATCCCCACCAGCGACTCCATCATCACGGCGTCGCGGTCTACCCAACCGGCCGCACCGGCGGCCGAGATGAGGGCGTATTCACCTGACACTTGATATGCGACGACCGGGACGTCCACTGCCGCCCGCACCCTGGCAATCACATCCTGATAGGGACCGGCCGGCTTCACCATCACCATGTCGGCACCTTCTGCCAGATCGTGTCGCACCTCGGTGAGCGCCTGTCGGGCGGTCGTGGGATCCATCTGGTGAGACCGGCGGTCTCCGAAGGCAGGGGCCGATTCGGCCGCTTCCCGGAACGGCCCGTAGTACGCCGAGGCGTACTTGGCGGCATAGGAGCAGATGGCCAACTCGGCGAACCCGGCCGCGTCGAGCGCCACCCGGATGGCTCCCACCCGGCCGTCCATCATGTCGGAAGGAGCGATGACGTCGGCGCCGGCCTCGGCGTAGACAGCAGCAGCCCGCGAAAGCAGCGGTAGGGTGGCGTCGTTGTCGACCTGGCCCTGGTCGGTGACGATTCCGCAGTGGCCGTGACTCGTGTACTCGCACATACAGACGTCGGCCCACACCGTGATGTCGATGTCTCGGATCTCCCGAATGGCGGTGGGTACAGGACCGTCGGGATCCCAGGCGCCCGAACCCTGTTGGTCCTTCTCCTCGGGAATACCGAACAGCATCACCCCGCCGATGCCTGACGATGCCGCCTCCTTGACGAGCGGTACGAGGCGATCGACCGACAGCTGGAACTGACCCGGCATCGACTCGATGGGGCGTTCGATGCCCCGGCCCGGGACCACGAAAAGGGGCCACACGAATGAAGCCGCATGAAGCCGGGTCTCGGCCACCATCCGACGAAGCGAAGGCGTGCGGCGAAGACGGCGATCTCGGGCGATGGGGTACTGGGTCATGACGATCTCTCCAAAGTGGCGGACAACGCCGAGGCGAGCGCCTCGAGGGACGGAACGGTGGGCTCGATTGGAGTGACGCCGTGGCGCTCCAACTCGGCCGCGGTCACCGGACCGATAGCCGCGACGACACCCAACTCTTCGAACGTGCGAGAAAGCAACCACCCCCGCACCGCCGAGGGTGATGCGAAGCAGGTACCGTCCACCGGGTCGCCCGCCGGAGCGATAGGAAGCGTTTCGTACACCGGTACGACGTCGACTTCGGCTCCCATCTCGGTCAAGCGCACCGCTCGGCCCGCGTCGGTGCCGGCCGCTCCGGGGAAGAGAATCGTTCTACCTGTGAGGTGACCAGCCAGCCCGTCGATGAGGGCATCGCTGTCACCCCGACCGGTGATCGACACCAAGCCGCCGGCGTTAGTGACCGCCTGGGCCGTCGCCGGGCCTACTGCGGCTACCGGAGTGGGCGGCATGCCGCCGTCCGGCCACAAGAATGCGACCGTGCGGGCCGACGTGATCAGGAGCAAATCGGCTTTGGCGGCCCCCGACCGGGCCCGTGGCAACTCGTCGGTGGGGCGTATCTCGATGCACGGAAGGGCGACGGGTTCGAATCCTGCGTTCGACAGCGCCCGCGCCCATCGGGGGAAACCGTCCGAGGTGGTCGTTACGCCGACCCGCAGCATCACAGAGCCAGCTCCTCTCTCAGACGCGAGGCGGCCTCCGAAGCAGTGGCCGAGACCCGGCCACGACGTGCGCCACGCTCGTCCTCGACGAAACCCCACATCTCGAGCCTTTTCCCTCCGTCAAAGCGGGCATAGGCGCCGAGCGCCGAACGGCAGCCGGCTCCGGTGAGAGAAAGTAGCTGGCGCTCGGCTTCGACCGCGACGCGAGCCGGGCCGTCCTCGATGGCGGCCAGCAGTTGTGCCGCCGATGAACCGGCAGGTGCTTCAACTGCAATCGCTCCCTGCGCCGGGGCGGGAACCATCTCCGAGGTGCGGAAGCGGTATGCGATGTCGCTCTGGCGTCCCAGGCGGGCGATGCCCGCCTCGGCAAGGACGACGGCATCGACCGCGTCGCCGATCATGGCCAGCCGGCTCTCGACGTTCCCCCGGATGTCGACGACTTCGATGTCCGGGCGAAGCAGTCGCAGCTGGCTGGAGCGGCGTGGACTGCCCGTCCCCACACGAGCGCCTCGCGACAGAGACTGGAGGTCCGTCCCGCACAGGACGTCGCCGGGGGCGGCCCGGTCCGGATAGAAGGCGACGAGCTCGGCTGGTCCCGTGACGGGGAGGTCTTTGGCGGAGTGGACCGCAGCATCTGCCCGACCTTCGAGCACCGCCTGCTGCACCGACCGGACGAATGCACCGACCTCGGTGAGCGTGGTTACCGACGTCTTTCTGTCCGTGTCGCCGGTAGTCACCACGTGGACGATGGATGATCCCACTCCGGCGACTGCTAGCGCGTCGGCGACGATCCGCGCCTGGGCAAGCGCCAACGGCGAGCGACGGGTGGCGAGCCGGAGGTCAGCCATCGTCGAAGGCGGCGGCGATGGCCTGCACGAGATCGGGGTCGCGGGTGGATCGAAGGGCTTGCACCGGCCGGTTGAGCAGAGTGCGGGCGACGGTGTGGGCCGCCTGACGCAGGACATCCCTGTCTGCATCAGCGGTCAGGCGTCCGGCGAAACGAGCCACGGTCTCCTCCACCACTGCGTCGCCTGAGGCGAGCAAGGCGGCGATCAGCGGCCCTGACCGGCCCTGGTTGACGAAGACGTGATGAGCCTCGGCCGCCGATGCCGCCACCATTTCCTCCGCTCCTTCCGCCGCTCGGTGGCTCCGAGCTAGACGGGCGAGGTCGTCGATGCCGACGTATGAGACGTCCACGCCCTCGGGTGCATCGAAGTCGGGTGGCATCGCCATGTCGACCAGAAGCAGGGAACTGGACCGACCCTCGAGGGCGGCGCTGAGCCGGTCGGCGCTGAAGAGGCGTGTCGACGCCCCGGTGGCCGAGACTACGACCGGGAAGCGAGCCAACACCGCCCCCAATTCCTCGATCGGCAACACTCGGGTGTTTCCGATCGAGACGGCCTCAGGTCGCCGGGCGACAACGGTGAGTTCTGGGGGAGCGGGAAGAGCGGCGAGAGCCTCGATTACCGATCTGGCCATCGTTCCCGAGCCCACAACCGCCACCTGCCGGGCTCCGCCTACCATCTGGGCGGCCAGGGCCGCCATCGTGTCGTGGGGCGAGGACGGCATGAGGTCGCGTGCCGCCCGCCCGGCAGCCACCGCCGACTCCATCAGCTTCGTGAACCAACCGTCGACGCTTCCGACGGACCTCATCGCGGCTGTCGCCTGGCGGAACTGCGCCAGCACCTCGACTTCTCCCAGGATGGGCGATTCCAGCCCGGCCGCCACGCGAAACAGATGCTCCACTGCCTGCTGGCCCTGGCGAACGCGAGAAGCGACTCCCGCCGACCCCACGACCTCCTCCAACCATTCTTTGAGGGCTACCTCATCGCCGGCGACCGCCACCTCGACCCTCAGACACGTCGACAACACGAATGCCCCGGATCGGCCGGCGGCGTCGGCGACCGCACGAGCCACCCGGGCGCGTTCGTTTCCACTGAGCTCCGGGTAGGCGAAACTGGCGGAACTGATCTCCACGAGGTCGCCGAAGATATGGCGCAGAAGGGCTGACAGCGAGTCGAATCGATACCGACTCACCGTCGGAAGAATCGGTCACCAGGCGCGGGGCTCTCCCCGTACGAGTTCGAGCAACTCCGCCTCGGGCGATCCCGGCTCGGGCCGAAACGACTCGTCCCAGCGGGCACGGGGAGGAAGCGACGCCAGGATCGACTCGGTCCGCCCCCCGGTGTCAAGCCCGAAGCGCGTGCCGCGATCCCAGACCAGATTGAACTCTACGTAGCGGCCACGGCGCAGCTCATGCCAGCGAATCTCTCGCTCGGTATGGGGAGTTCCGATCCGGTGTTCCAGGATCGGGCAATACGCCTCGGACAGCGCCGCACCTAGATCGATCTGAAACGCCCACACCTCTTCGACGTTTTGCGTCAGGTGATCGAAGAACAGCCCGCCTACTCCCCGGGCTTCCTGCCGATGAGGCAGATAGAAATACCGATCGCATTCCGCCTTCCATGCCGGGTAGTCGGCGACGGGGTGCTTCTCGGCCACCTGTCGGAGAACCCGATGGAAGTGACGGGCGTCGTCGTCGAAGAGGTAGTAGGGAGTGAGATCGGCGCCGCCGCCGAACCATTGTCGGTCGTTGGTCTCGAAGTAGCGGAGATTGGCGTGAAACGTGGGCGCGTGAGGATCCCGCGGATGGACGATGGTGGAGATGCCGGTGGCGTAGAACTCGCCCTCGACGTCGATGCGCTCCGCCAAGGTGGGCGGCGCCGGGCCCCACACCGCCGAAAAGTTGACGGCGGCCCTTTCGATAGGCCCATCCCCTCCCAGCGTGCAGCTCTCGCCGCCGCCTCCGTCTGGTCTACGCCAGGCATCGCGCCGGAAGACGGTGCTGCCGTCGATCCCTTCCAGCGCGGCCGCCAAAGAAGCCTGGATGGCCCGGTACCCGGACTCGATGTCTCGGCGGTTCATGACGCCCGGCGAACGATGGCCGCCACGGCGTCAGCCCACGCCGGCTCGGAGTTGAGACAGGGAACGAGGAGGAACGCCTCGCCGCCGATCTGCTCCCACTGGGACCGGCCCCGGATCCCTATCTCCTCCAGTGTCTCCAGGCAGTCGGCGGTGAAGGAGGGGGTCATCACGGCCAGGCGTCGGACTCCTGAGCTATACACCTCCGGCAGCACCTTGTCGGTATACGGCTCGATCCACTTTTGGCCTGCCAGGCGGGACTGGAAGGTCGTCGAGTATTTCCCTTCGGCCAACCCGAGACGGGCGGCAGTCGCCCGGGTGGTGGCGTAGGACTGGGCGCGGTAACAGAAGCGATTGACGTTCAGCACGGCGTCGCAACAAGACGCCGAAGCCAGGCACCACTCGCCACTGGGGTCGCTCTTGCGAATCTGCTTCTCGGGCAGCCCGTGATAGCTGAAGACCACATGGTCGGGTTGGAAGTCGTCGAGATGGGGTCGGCTCGTCTCGACCAGGGCATCGACGAATCCCTCGTTGTCGAAGAAGTCGCTCACGGTCACCACCTCCGGCACGTTCCACCGCCCGCCGATTTCCGAGAGTGCCGCTTCGAGTGCCGATCCCGTCGCCGCCGACGAGTACTGGGGGAACAGCGGCAGTACCACGAAGCGCCGGCAGCCGGCGTCGACCAGTTGGCTGACTCCTTCGGCGAGCGATGGCTCCTGGTAGCGCATCCCGATCGCCACCCGGTAGGTGTCGCCGAGCCGGTCCTGGACGGCATCCGCCAGAGCCTGGGTGTGGATGGTCAGCGGCGACCCCTCGTCGGTCCAGATCTGTTGGTAGGCGTGAGCCGAACGGCGAGGGCGGAACGGGAGAATGATGGCGTAGAGCAGCAGCGCCCGGGCCGCCGCCGGCATGTCCAACACCCGGGGGTCGGAGAGGAACTCCCGCAGGTAGGAACGCACATCGCCCGTCTCGGGAGAACGGGGGGTGCCCAACTGGACTAGCAAAACGCCGATCGCGTCGGAGGTCAGCATCCGACAAACGCTAGGAACGACGCGACCCGACGGGTAGTCGGCTCCTCAAGGCCCGGGCCAACCACGCCGATTCCTTGTCATGGCTCCGCGGCCCGCTCACACCAAGCCGTCCCGATGGTGGACTGCCGTCGCCGTCGCTACGGCCGCCTTGGCCGTCGCTGCCTCGCTGAGTGCCCTGTTCTATCAGCGCACCACCAGCCGACCGATCGGCGAGGGGCAGCTGTTCCTGGGAGACGCTCGGGCGGGCCAGGCACAGATAACGGCCCTGCTGGCGACCGGTCAGAGGCCCGACGAGGCCGTGCGCCACCTCAGAAACGCTCTCCGGATCGAAGGTGTGGCACTGGTGGACTCTGATGCCAGGATCACCGCGTCGACGTCCGAGTCGCTGGTGGGGTCCACCCTGGACAACCCCGTCTTGGGCTACGCCCTCCAGACCGGACGATTCGGGGCGGCTGTCGCCTCCCTCGATCGGAGCCTCCAGGTCGACGGCGTGACCGAGTGGAATTCGGGAGAGGCCCTGTACCAGGCGCTCTTGCCGGGCGATCCTCACAGTCTCCTCCTCTTGTACGACACCTCGGACCTGCTGCGGCGCCGCAGCCGCGGAGAAGGGATTCAATCCGGAACACTCCAACTGCTGGGCATTGCTCTGCTGTTCGCCGCCAGCACCGTCGCCGTGCTGGTTGGGCGTTCTCGGGCCTTGCGTCGTTATCGCGAGATACAGCTGGAAGCCTCTTACCTGCGGAAGGAATCGGAAGCGCTTCAGGCCCTCAACGCAGAACTGGTGGTGGCCCGTAACCAGGCCGAGAAGGCCCTGGCGCTCGCCGAGGAGAAGAACCGGATTCGATCGGAGTTCGTCCTCATGATCAACCACGAGCTCCGAACTCCCCTGACGAGCGTCGTGACCGGCGCCGAGCTACTACGGGCGACTGGAAGCTGGGGCATCGAAGAGGACACGATCCTCGATTCGATGAGCCACGACGGTCGACGGCTGCAAACGATGATCGACCAGCTGCTCGCCCTGGCACGGGTGGAGAACCGGGGACTCTCGTTAACACCGCAGAGAATGGAGTTCGGGGCTGTCTGTCGGACGGCGGCGAACGCTCACTCCAAGGTCTTCCATTCCGGTATCGGAGAGGCCGGTCATCCGGCGCTCGAGTCAATCGTGACGACCGACCTGCAGACCCTCGCCCAGTTGGTCAGTTCGTTGGTCGACAACGCCTACACCCATGGCGCCTCGAACGTCGCGATCGAGTGCCGTGACGAAATTCCTCAGGTGGCCGATCTGGTGGTGGGTGAGAGGCCTTCCCACGCCGTCTACGTGGCGGTTCGGGACGACGGACCTGGCATCCGACCCGAATTCCTCCCGCGGGCATTCGAGAAGTTCGAAAAGGACAGCCGCAGCTCCGGGACCGGACTCGGTCTCTACATGGCAAGGATGATGAGTGAAGCGATCGGTTCGTCACTTCACGTCTGGACTTCCCCACGGGGAACGACGGTGGCTATCGCCGTGCCACTGGTCGACGTGCCGGCCACCGTGGGCGTCGCATGAAACGGCTCTCTCTGACGGCTCTGGTTCTCATCGCCGCCTGCCAGGGGGCGCCTGCCTCGAGCGCCGATGTGGCGCTCGAGGAGTACAGCATCGATGTCTCAGCACCCACTCTGGCGGCGGGGACGGTCGAACTCGAGGTCAGCAACCGGGGTGAATTTCCCCACACTCTGGTCGTGACTGACGCCTCCGGTGAGGTGGTCTCCGCCGGTGAGATAGTGCCACCGTCCGGCACCGTCAGCGTGAAGCTGGATCTGGCGGCGGGGCACTACCGCTTCACCTGCCGCATCGTCTCCCAGGACGACTCCGGGAATCTGGTCGACCACTTCGAGGAGGGGATGGTGGCCGACGTGTCGGTGGACACCTGAGCCAGGTATGCCGCCACATCGGCCGGTTCACTCACGCGGTTCGGCTCCGCCGGCTGTACTCGGGTCGGCCCTTTGCTCCTCGACGTTCGGCAAAGGTGAAATGGCCTGGCTCGCAGGCTCTTCGGGCCGATCCAGGACTCGCACACCGTGAACGAAGACGATCGTTCCTCCGAGCCAACCGCCCAGGGTGAGCGCGGCGAAGCCTGCGAGCGTGAGCGTCAGAGATCCGGAGGTCACCTCGCTGGCCAGATAGTCGTCTCGGCCGAAGATCGCAGCCAAGAGGAAGAAGACCGTCGCTGTCACCATTGCCAACAGGTGGAGAGTGGCGGTCCGTCGCATCGGACTGCCCTTCTCGAGGCCGAGCCAGTCGATCAGTCCCGTGGCGGCGGTGAAAACCGTCAGAACCAGCCCGACAACGAGCGCCAGCCACCAGGCAACGGCCATGTTCTGCTCACTGACTCCGAGGGCGCTGAGCACCCCGAATATCGTTGCCCCGGTGTAGATCCCGATGGTGGCATCGGTCAGTGGCGGATGAAGAGGATGCCCGGGGAATCCCTTCACGAGGTAGATCGGTTTCATCGGCGGGCTCCCTTCATTCGTCGGAAGACTTGTACCCGACGGGATTGGACCGAAACACCGGCGGAATCCGCGTCTATCGACTTGGCGCTGACGGCGCTCCTCGGTCGGATCCGCGACAACCTGCGCGCCACGCTGGATGACATCGACGCCATTTTTGAGGCGGTCGACGGCGCCGGCTTTTGGGACGAGGAGATATCGCGATGAGTGATACGTCAGCCATCCAGGTCCCGACCGACGAAGACGAAGCGTCTTCGCCGCGCGTCGGCAAGACGCCATCGAAAAGTTCGGTGACGTTTGAGGCGAGTTAGCCCAAGACCCAGTTCATGCCCTCCAGGGAGACCAGCCCGTCAAGGAGGTTTCGGCACGCGGCGCTCAACTGCTGTGGGCGCTGTGGAAGGTGTTCGACTCGGAGCCGGACGGCGCCGATTGTCTCCGTGCCCTCGAAGCGGTGCATAACCGGGCGGCGGGAGAGTTCGGTTGGACGGCTTACGCCGATACCGTCCTGGCCGTCTCTGAGCGG